>CAZDVE010000010.1:0-100152 GCA_964508785.1 uncultured Pirellulales bacterium
GACCTTAAATCGGTTTATAACACAACTTAACATTAGGTTTTGGGATAGGTTCTAGAAATTCGCTCCCGGCCTCTATAAGTATCGGCTTATCGCCCTGTTGCGTGACGTCACCGGGCAAATCCGCATCGGAGATGTACAGATACTGGAAGCTAAAATACGTGAACAGCGGCCGGAAAGTTTCCTCGCCGACGCCTTTGAGGATATAAGTATGACTGTAGCCTCCTCTTTTAGTCCAGGGCTCGCCGCGTTTTTCAGCAACCATCATGGTAAACCTGCTGCCTGCGGGTCCTTTTACCTTTATTACCGGCCGGGCAGAGAGGTTCAGGCCGCAATCAGCCTCAATCCTGCCGTCTTCGAGACGCTCGGTTTTGATCGCCGGTAGATAATTAGCCACCTTTACCGGTGGTGCGTACTGTGCAACAAGCTTACCGCCGGGGCCGTCACAGACTAAAACCGCATCCCAGGAACTATCGTCGAAGCCCGGTTCGTCCCAGCCGGGCTGCTCTCGCCTTGCATCGTAATCCTCGCCGCCGAATATGCAGGAGAAAGTGATTGGCCCGAGCGAAGTTTTCCATGTCCGGTCCGAGGTGACAACTTTTGTTGAGCCATCGGCGAAGGTGATATTTGTCTGACAGATTAATTTCGGCGGGCCGAACGTTCCCTTGAATTTTGTGTAGCGACCGCCGGGGACGTTGTACATGCCGTTGCCAAGCATGACGGCGATACAGTTATCACCCTCTTTAAGGGACTCCGTGACATCGTATGAGCTGTACAGGCAAGTTTTTCGATAGTTCGTCCAGCCGGGGTCCATTTGATGGTCACCGATGCGCCGGCCGTTTATACGCAGCTCGTAATGTCCCAGGCCGCAAATGTGAGTTACTGCGAGCTTGACAGGTTTGGCGAGTTCGACCTCCTTGCGGAAAATCGGCAACGGGTCTTTATCGGTTCGCTTGGCGGTAATCCATTTGGCCTGCCAGTGGTCTGGAGAAAGCAATCCGGTGACAAACGTTGCCGGCTTACTCCAATCGATTGCGTTGTCGTGATTATCCCACAGGCGCACCGACCAGTAATATTTTTGTGACGGCTTTAATGCCTTGCCGACATATTCTATGTGATGTGACTGCCGGGACGCGACACTGCTGCTGTCCCACAAATCGGGTGTCCCTTTTGTCAGAAGCTCCGGCTCTGATGCCACACGTATATGGTAGGCCGATTGCATTGTACCTCGTTGTTCGGATTTCAGTTGCCATGAGAAATTCGGATTGGCCAGGCCAACGCCGACCGGATCTGTGCGCGCGGCGCATCTAAGCGAGGTAATATTGATAGTACTTGCAGTCTGGCTCTGTGCTAATGTTATGGAAATGAGTGCCGTTACTAAGGTGAAAGCGATTGCTAATCCCGATAGGCGTGTTTTACTTTTTCTCATGATTGTGGACCCTTGAAAAAAGTTCTGATATTCAGCTTATTATCATAACAATCAATATTTTTACTGTCTAAATAATTTGAGGTCGCATTTTACTAATATTTCATGGGAAATCAGTCCCTTTTTATAAGTTATTGACAAACAGAAAAGACCCGGAAAAAATTTTCTTTTTCGGGGCTATTACTGCATGTTAAGTATTTATAAACCTTTACAAAATGAAAAATTTTTTATTTAAGACAATTGACAATTAGTAATCATTCCTATATAGTAACAGCTATGAAAAAGGCAAAAAGCAAATTCAGCAGTTTCGAACTGGACAGGAAAACCGACTGGTTCGCGAATCGATGCAGAGAAATGGGCCTGAAAGTAACCCCTCAGAGGATAGCGGTTTATCGAGAGCTCCTGAAAACCGATGAGCATCCTTCTGCAGAGGCGCTTCATAAAAAGGTTAAAAAAATATTTCCGAACATATCTCTGGATACGGTAAACAGAACGCTGCTGACCCTCGATGAGATTGGTGCGGCTCAAGTCGTGGAAGGTTCGGGCGATGCCAAGCGTTACGATGCAGATACGGCCGAACACCAGCATTTTAAATGCGTAAAATGTAAAAGGATTATTGATTTTCATCATAAGCCTTTTGACGACATCAAGCTTCCGGCATATATTGAGAGGAAGTTCAAGGTGTTGCGGAAAACAGTCTATGTTGAAGGAATATGCGATTTGTGTAAATAGATTGGTTGTGTAATTGGTTTTTAAGAAAGAAAGGTTACAATATGGAACTAAAAGGAAGTCAGACCGAAAAGAACTTATTGGCTGCATTTGCAGGAGAATCGCAGGCAAGAAATCGATATTCATATTTTGCCAGCCAGGCTAAAAAAGAAGGATACGAGCAGATAGCTGCTATTTTCGAGGAGACGGCCAATCAGGAAAAAGAACACGCCAAGCGGGAATTCAAATTTTTACAAGGTGGGGAAGTGGAAATTAGCGCGGCATTTCCCGCCGGCGTCATAGGTACAACTCTCGAAAATTTGAAAGAGGCAGCAGCGGGTGAACACTACGAAATGACCGAGATGTACCCGGGCTTCGCCGAGGTGGCGGACAAGGAGGGGTTCGCTGAAATTGCAGAGGTATTTCGCAATATTGCAATCGCAGAGAAACGCCATGAACAGCGTTACCTTAAACTGGCAAAAAATATCAACGACGGACTTGTGTTCAAGCGGGATAAACCGGTAAGATGGGTCTGCAGAAACTGCGGATATGTACACGAAGGGCTCGAGCCGCCGAAGGCATGCCCGGCCTGTGCGCATCCGCTAAGCTATTTTGACATGGAAGCCGCAAATTTCTAAAAAGAAACCGGGGAGAAAAAAATGAAATACACGGACAAGAAAAAATATTTGCTGCCCGGCGTCATCGCTTCGACGGCGATTTTTGTTTCACTGGCATATTCTCACTGCCAGATACCATGCGGGATTTACGACGACCAGGCAAGATTTGACGAAATAGCCGAACATATTACGACAATAGAGAAATCCATGAAACAGATTGTAGAGCTTTCGGCGGAGCCTTCCAAAAATGCCAATCAGCTTGTGCGCTGGATTATGAACAAGGAAGACCATGCGGATGAAATCAGCCATATCGTAACATATTACTTTATGGCCCAGCGAATCAAGTTGCCGGCCGAAGACGATGCCAAAACCTACAACGAATATGTAAAAAAACTCACCCTGCTTCACGGGATGATTGTTTATTCGATGAATGCCAAGCAGACCACGGACTTGGCTAATGTAGAAAAACTACGGTCTTTACTGGAGGAATTTCATACTATATACTTTGGCAAGACCGCGACGAAAGAACATGAACACGGGTGAGGGATAAGGAGTAAAATCATGGAAGATGAAAATGTAGTCACAATGAAGGGCAACCCTCTGACCCTGGTGGGCAATCCAGTCAAAGTCGGTGACAAGGCTCGGGACTTTGAAGTTCTAACAAACGACTTGTCACCGGTCAAATTTTCTTCCTTTGCCGGAAAAATATGCCTGATATCATCGGTTCCGTCACTGGACACAAGCGTTTGCGATACCCAGACAAGAAAGTTCAATGAGCAGGCCGGGACTATGGGCAAGGACGTAGTCGTTCTGACTATCAGTATGGACCTTCCATTTGCTCAAAAACGATGGTGCGGTGCAGCGGGGGTGGAAAATGTTCAGGTACTCTCGGACCATCGCAAAGCGGATTTCGGTAATGCATTCGGCGTTTTGATAGAGCAACTGCGACTTCTTGCAAGGGCTGTTTTCATAGTCGATGCAAAGGGGACAATCAGATATATACAAATAGTTGATGAATTGACTAACGAGCCCGATTACCAAGAGGCTTTCGAGGCCCTGAAAGGTATTAAATGATGAGAAAGATTAAAGCAGATGTCTTTGAGGTCGGGGCAATTGACTGGGATGCAAGATTATTTGACAGGCTTATCCCCCTGCCGGACGGCACAAGTTACAATTCCTATCTGATAAAAGGCAGCAACAAGACGGCTTTACTTGATACGGTTGACCCGACCAAGACGGATGTGCTTCTGGATAATCTTATCCAGAGCGGAGTCAACAAGATTGACTATATAATAAGTCATCATGCCGAACAGGACCATTCCGGCAGCCTGCCCGACATACTATTGATGTACCCGGATGCAAAGGTCGTGACGAATCCCAAATGTAAACAAATGTTGATAGATATGCTTGATATTAACGACGAAAGTTTTATTACCGTTGATGACGGCCAAACGCTTACGCTGGGTGACAAAACGCTTGAATTTATTTATCTCCCATGGGTGCACTGGCCGGAGACTTTTGGGACTTATCTGAAAGAAGATAAGATACTTTTCTCATGTGATTTTTTCGGCGCCCATTTTGCAACCAGCAATCTGTTCGCGGATGACCAGGCCACAGTCTATGAATCGGCAAAACGTTATTATGCCGAAATCATGATGCCTTTCAGAGGCCAGATCAATAAAAACATCGCAAAACTTGAAGGCCGGGAAATAGATATCATTGCTCCCAGCCACGGCCCCCTACATAATCAGCCCGATTTTATTGTCGATGCTTACAAGGACTGGGCATCCGATACCGTCAAGAACGAAGTAATCGTTCCTTATGTTTCAATGCACGGCAGCACAGCCAAGATGGTGTCTCATTTTGTAGATGCCCTGATGCAAAGAGGTATTACCGTAAAGCAGTTCGAGCTTGCGACAATCGATATCGGCAAACTTGCCATGGCGCTGGTAGATGCGGCGACTGTGGTCATCGGCTCACCGACGGTATTAATCGGGCCTCATCCAGGTGCAGCTTATGCGGCGTTTTTGGCAAATGCCCTGAGACCCAAGGTAAAATTCGCCACGATTATAGGTTCCTACGGCTGGGGTGGCAAAATGGTCGAGCAATTAACGGCATTGATGCCGAATCTTAAAGCCGAAATTCTGGAGCCGGTAGTGATAAAAGGACATCCGAAAGAGGATGATTATGCTGCACTGGATAGCCTGGCCGACAAAATTTTGTCTAAACATAAAGAGCTAAAAATTACAAATTAAAATAATAAAAATGAAAGGGGAAGAAGATGGCTAAACAACTGCAAATATACAAATGTTCGATTTGCGGCAATATCGTAGAAGTACTTCACGGCGGCGTGGGTGAGCTGGTCTGTTGCGGCGAACCTATGGAGCTTCTTGATGAAAAAACGGCCGATACAGGCAAAGAAAAACATGTGCCGGTCATTGAAAAATTCGATGGCGGCTACAAAGTAAAGGTCGGCGATGTACCTCATCCAATGGAAGAAAAACATTATATCGAGTGGATTGAACTGCTGGCCGACGGCAAGGCATACAGACAATTCCTCAAGCCGCAAGTGGCCCCGGAGGCAGTCTTTCATATTGAAGCGGATTCAGTTAGTGCCAGAGAGCACTGCAATGTTCATGGATTATGGAAAGGATAATCAATGCTTAGCAAAAAGATGGAAAAGGCTTTGAATGAACAGGTGAACGCAGAGATGTATTCGGCATATCTGTATTTGTCTATGGAGTCTTATTTTCAATCCCTGAACTTAAAAGGCTTTGCCAAATGGATGCGAGCGCAGAGCCAGGAAGAAATGATGCACGCGATGAAGATATATGATTTTGTCAACGAACGAGGCGGCAGGATTTTATTAAAACCGGTAGATGGACCACCAACAAAATGGGATTCACCATTAGCTGTTTTCGAAGCAGTTCTGGCTCACGAGCAAAAAGTCACCGGGCTGATTAACAAACTCGTTGATTTGTCAATCCAGGAAAAGGACCATGCTACAAACAGCTTTTTGCAATGGTTTGTCAATGAACAGGTCGAGGAAGAGTCTTCCGCCGACGACAACGTCCAACAACTAAAAATGATGGAGAAAGCATCGGGTGGGATGTTTATGCTCGACCGCGAACTGGGACGGAGAGTATTCACACCACCTGCAACTAAAGGAGAAGCATAATGGGTATGCCTTTTAATGCTGATGAAGTTTTTGAAATGGCCGAACAGATAGAAAGAAACGGAATCAAGTTCTACCGCACTGCAGCAAAAAAATTCCCGAAAGTCAGCGAGTTATTACTCGATCTTGCCGAGATGGAAGTTCAACATGAGAAAACTTTTGCTCAGATGCGGAAAGAACTATCTGGAACGGAAGCCGAATCCCTTGTTTTTGACCCTAACAGTGAGGCACAGATGTACCTGCGTGTTATGGCAGATGATCATGTTTTCGATCCCAATGCCGATCCTGTCGAACAGTTAGCCGGGACAAAAACCCCCGAAGACGTATTGAAAATGGCTATCGGTTTGGAAAGAGATTCCATCTCTTTTTATGTTGGTATAAAGGAAAGTGTCTCACAAAGAGCCGGCAAGGACAAGGTTGATGCAATAATCAAAGAAGAAGTGGGCCACATTGCCGTTTTAAAACAGAAACTTGACAGCCTGTAGTAACAACGGCGACAAAGTAAGCTCGTAAAGGTAGAACATTGACTTTCACATTGAATGCTTTTGAATTATTTGACACCGCCGAGCAAATTGAGCAAAACGGTGCCGAATTTTACCGCAAGGCGGCGAAAATCTTCGACAAGACTGAAATTTCCGGATTGTTTCTCAGACTGGCCGACTGGGAAATGAAACACAAAAAGATTTTCGCCCTGATGAGGGAACAACTTGCCGAACCGAACCCCGAGACTGGAAAGTGCCGAACCGATGAAAGCCCGCCGGAGAAAAAGGCAATGGCGGGACTTGCCGTTTTCGGAATCAGACCGGAACCTGTTAATGAACTTGACGGCGGAGAAAATAAAGCTGATGTCATAAAAAGAGCAATCGAGAAAGAAAAGGATTCCATCGTTTTCTATAGCGGCTTAAAGGACTTTGCTGCTTCCGTTATTACAAAAGACAAAATCGACGATATCATTAAAGAAGAGTTACGCCACATTAGGATTCTCAACGAAGTCAGAGAAAGAATTGATTTTGTCCAGAGCTAACGGGAATTAATCGAGCTTTTTGGAATAAAAAGTGATTTTGGAGATTACATAATGGCTATAACACAAAAAAAACTTATTGGACTTTTAAACATGGATTTGGAATTGGAATATTCCGCCGCAATCCAGTATATAAACCATGCTGCAGTGATAACAGGGGCCGCCTACGGTGATATCATAAAAGAGCTGAAAGTTCATACGAATGAAGAGATTCAGCATGCCGTCATTCTTGCAGACCAGATTGATTATCTCGGAGGCTTTCCCAGCGTTAAGGTGGGCGAAATTCATACTTCCGAAGACAACGAAAAAATGCTTAACCAGGACCTGGACGGTGAAGAGGATGCGATAAGAAGATATAAGATAAGGATAGAACAGGCGGAACAGCTTAAGGAATTTGCTTTAGCCCAGCAATTAAGAAACATCTTAGCCGTTGAGCAGGAACATGCGATGGACCTCAAGCAGGCATTGGGCAAATAAGCCTAAACCATTGCAGGAAAGCTTAAAATTGACATAACATATAAGGGGCAAAAATGGATATCTTCGAATATGCATTGCAAATGGAAAAAGACGGGGAAAATTTCTACCGCCGGATTGCATCGCAAACAAATAGCACCGCCATTAAGGCGGTTATGAATCTATTGGCTGACGAAGAGGTCAAGCATTATCATGCAATTGAACAAATTGCAAAAGACCAATATGAAATGGCAGAAACGGACATTCTCAATAATGTTAAAAATATCTTTATACAAATGAAAGATAAAAAAGAGGAGTTCACTCCAAATCAGGAGCAGGTAGAACTTTACAGTAAGGCACAGGAAATTGAGAAACAAAGCCAGCAGTTTTACACTGAAAAAGCTGTCCAGATGGATAAGGAAGAACTAAAGAAGTTATTCGAGCAACTGGCGAAGGAGGAAGAGAAACATTACTTTTTACTTGAAAATATCATTGATTTCGTTTTAAGACCTAAGCATTGGCTCGAAAATGCAGAGTGGTATCATTTGGATAAATATTAATAAAGGAGTTATTGAATGAAAAAGTACAAGTGTCTTCTATGTGGATACATTTATGACCCAGCCGTTGGCGATCCTGAAAACGATGTAGAAGCAGGAACTGATTTTGAAGATTTACCTGATGACTGGGTCTGCCCAGACTGCGGTGCGGGTAAAGATGAGTTTGAGCCGATTGAAGATTAGTTTAGAATTTCAGGAAATATATTGTGCAGGAAGTTGGACTGTCCATAACCCAGCAGGAGATAATCTGTGCTGAGACTGCCGCCGGGCCAAGTGGATTTGTAGTATTCGGGGCTTCCGGTGACCTTGTCCGCAGGAAGCTGTTGATCAGTCTGTTCCGGCTGTTCCGGAACGGCTTGCTGAGTGAGCATTTTTATCTTTTGGGGACAGCCAGAACAAAGCTTTCGGATGAGCAGTTCAGACAGGATGCACAACAAGCAATACAGAAAAAATCTTCCGATATATCTTCAGAAGACATAGAATCTTTCACCAATCGGCTGTATTATATATCCGGTGATTACAGTGACATCTCATTGTACGCCAAAATCACACCGAAAATTGTCGAACTAAATAAAAAGTATAAGGTAGATGGAAGTCTTGTTTTTTATTTATCCGTACCCCCCTTCTTATACGGCACAATCGTAGAACAGCTTGGCATGGCGGGATTATCATGTCCCTCTCAGGCCAGCTTAAGGTCGAACATAAAACTGGTTGTCGAAAAACCCTTCGGCAGAGACCTTCAAAGTGCCATGGATTTGAGCAATAAAATCCACCAGTGTTTTGAAGAATCCCAGGTCTATCGCATCGACCATTATCTCGGCAAAGAAACCGTCCAGAATATTTTGATGTTTCGTTTCGCCAACGCGATTTTCGAACCTATTTGGAACCGCAACTATATCGACCATGTCCAGATTACAATTGCCGAATCGGTTGGTGTTGAGCATCGAGCGAGTTACTATGACAACAGCGGCGCACTCAGGGACATGTTTCAAAATCACATGCTCCAAATGCTGACATTAGCGGCGATGGAACCACCGACCTCGTTCGAAGCCAACAGTATTCGGGACGAAAAGGTTAAGCTCCTGCGGTCAGTACGCCCCTTAAAAGAGAGTGAACTTGCCAAATATATCGTTCGCGGACAATACAGCAGCGGCTCGGTAAACGGAAAAGAAGTTGCAGGCTACCTCAGCGAACCTGGCGTAAAACCTGATTCGAAAACGGAGACATTCGTCGCCGCAAAACTTTTCGTGGACAACTGGCGATGGAAGGACGTCCCTTTCTATTTGCGTACAGGTAAAAGACTGGCCGATAAGGATAGCGAAATTGTCATTACATTCAAAAATGTCCCTCACTCGATGTTTTCTTCTATGGGTTTGGAAGAGATGCCGCCCAATATTCTGATATTAAAAATACAACCGAGGGAGGGAATTTCATTGAATTTTCAGGCCAAGCGGCCCGGCTCAAAAAACTGTATAAACACACTGACAATGCATTTCAGCTATGAGGACCTCTTCGGCACCGAAGCCCCGGAAGCTTATGAACGGTTGTTACTTGATTGCATGCTCTCGGATCAGACGCTTTTCATGCGGCAGGACGCCATAGAGGCGGCGTGGCGGTTATTGACGCCTATCATGGAATCATGGGAAAAAGACGGCTCCGACTTGCATCAATATCCCGCGGGAGCAGAAAGTTTTCCCGCCGCCGACAATCTCATAGAATCCGACGGGCGAAAGTGGCACAAACTCCTAAGCAGCTAATTTGCAATCATTGCACCAACCCTAAGTCTTTATCGGGTAAATGGGTTTCATTTTTATTTGATTAAGTCCCTGCTGTTGGTGAAAGGCCTTGATATAATTACATAAAGGTATGCAGCGATACTCATTAGTAAGATAACGAATGCCCGAATAAGAGTGGAATATCCTATGGTGTCTGCAAAGGATGAGCCGAAGCAGCCGCAGCTAATATTCAGACCACGATACAAGGCAAAGGTAAATACTGCACCCAAACCAATGCTGACCAGCAAGGCACAACTGACAAAAATGCCACCAACCAGACATATCCCAACCAATAGTTCCACCCAAGGTAGTGTCATTGCTGTGAGCATCCCCAGTTTGGGCCCCACAAGCTCGAAGTTATAAACATTAGCAAGAAAGTCATAAGGCTGACGTATCTTCGGCAGACTGCTGTAAATGAACATGCACCCAAGACCTAATCGCACAATCAGTGCAAAGCCTGGCATCAATTTCTGTCGCATTATTGTATTGATATTCACGATGATGTTTCCTTTTTCCTGCCATTTTTCTCTTTCCATTCGGCCCAGCCGCCTTTGTATATGGAGAGATTGGAATAGCCGTCATTGATAAGCTTGATCGCCACAATCTCAGCATACTTACAGGCAGAGCTTTGACAGTACATTACAATGCGAGCATCTTTGGCAATATCAACCGTTGCCTTCTGACGCTCTATATCATTAGCATCAACCGGCACACTGATAGCTCCGTCCAAATGTCCCGCTTTATAATCGCGAGCTAACCGGGCGTCGATAAGGACGATGTCGCTATTAAGTAATTTGTGAACTTTCTTCTCAGTTTAGGTATGAAATTACCCTGATGGGCTTTTTGTATCGAAGCTGTGGCTGTTGTATTAGCTAATAAACCTGCATCATTGGCAAAATGATAAAACATCCCGACAAGTACTGCTAAGATTGCGAATCCTGTCGCTTAAGCTATAGATAAACCCGTGAATTTGATTCGAGTGTTCAGTAATGTAACCGGTACCAATCTTTTCGCCCAATGAAAGGCAAGAATACATGCGATTATAATAGAAGCATACAACATAAATCTCTTTCGAGCAGGAGCGAACACAATGCTAAGATCAATAGACTCGGCAGAGACAATCAATCCATTGCCGCTCCAGCGCGGCGCCAGTTCAGCAAATGAAACCAACCGAACTGGATTGGGCGGATCGAAAATTCTTGCCTGACTATTCTCTATTCCCAAAAACAATTCATAATGGTCATATTGTCCGGATTCGATTTCAGATTTAACATGCAGGATAACAGGATAAGGACAATTACGAAGCTCACGTCTGGTCAGCTTGCCTGTCGGTACAGCATATAACCCATAGTCTTCTGTCGCCTTTTTTAACTCTGCTAATGAACTGCCTTTGCGTGAGCCGATATACTCAGGCTTGACTAATTCTTGGAAGTTGACTTTTTGATCAGACAATTTCATTACAGCATAAAGGCAGTATACACCACAGTAGGAACTGCATGATTTGAGCTTAGCAGAAGCAGTTTTAGACTGATTTTGATTGCTGTTCTTATCTGCTGCAATTGCACTACCACAGATTATGATAATTGATAAACAAATGAATAACATAAAACAGAAATACAGGGATTGTTTTTTTCCGCAATTAAAGCCTTCCATGGCTATCCTCTCTTAATTACAAAGATTCTCCAGGCGATAAATCCGATAACAAGTAGACTAATCGGGATTAATATTAGCATTGGGAATGGACGAGACTCCGATAGTATCTCTCCTTCAGTCGCCACATTATCAGGATGTTCTTCCATAGTAGCAGATGGTTCATTAGGCTCAACCTCAGTTTTCTTGGCAGTTTTTGGCGCAGGAGGAACCTCATCTTTAGCCATAATTTCCTCGGTTATTCTATCGATCTGCTCGATAACCTCTTCGTCTACATTCGGCACGATTTTGCCATCTTGCCAGTGAAACTCGACACCTGTTTTATGAAGATCATTAACTCTGTAGATCACTGGCGTGCCGTCTGGAACCTTATCCATCTTGAAGGCACCCATACTCTCAAAATCCGGATTCCATACGACATTAGACATCTTCTCGTGCCATATTGCATTTGGTGTATTCCCATCATTAGGCTTGAGCTTATGGAAGAAGTAACGTTCTGCTTCGGTAACTACCGGTATCCCATCAAGATATTCGATATCCACGTCAATGACTTCGTTCCCCGGTAGGTTGTTGGGATTGTTGAGGTCCCCCTCACATACCATTTTTCTATGCAGATAACCGTTCTGAGGATCAATCCATACAGTTTTGTAACCATCCGGAGTGTCACCTTCCACTACATAGCAGTCAAATCCACCGACTTGCTCCATCTCGGCACGCAGGTGTAATGTCTCAGATTCCAACATCTCTTCTGCGAAATGTTTACCCTTCCAGTTTGTACCACTGAGTCCATATGTTTGCGTTGCCCAATCAATAGTTCTCGGCTTATCATCATATACGACAAGAAAATCACCAGCCAAAGTACCAAATTCGGTCTCAAATGGCGCCTGCCAGCTACGAGCAGTGTATCTTGAATCGTCCCATATCCCTCTGTGTTCACCTCTTTCAATCCATTTACCGTCTTTTAACTCCCATCTCTCCCGAGTAATATCGTACTGCTGATTCCTTATGTAGACCCTGGATACGATTTTTTCCTCATTTTTTTCATCGTCATAATGCACCTTGCCGTGAACCTCTCCGTAGGCCCTCATCGGTGGCCTATTCTTGACTGTTTCCAAGGCCCTCTGAAGTATATCCCTTGCAGTGATGCTCCCGGAATTGGCCTGTGCGCCAATCAAGAAGAACGATGTACCAAAGACCAGGATTATCATATATTTATACACTATCCTTTTCACAGTCTGCTTCGCATACATCATGGCAACTATCCTTTCAAGAAAGGCTCTGGCGGTGTTGGTTACGAATGTGCAGCCAACCCCACCAATTTTGAAAGTTAATTTTTCTTAAAGCATTTCTTATTCGGTCAAATAGTAACTGCTGCCGCTTCCTTTGTCATTGATAAGACGGTTTTATGAACGGTAGCACTTACCACAAACTTGAGCACCGCAATTTTCACCCGTAGTTTTATGTTTACCACACTGGTTGCCGCTATTTATTACATAACAACCTACAGTAGAACTTCCACCACTACCAGTGCATGTTGAATACTTATCCCCTGTGCATTTACTTGAACAGTCTTTGTTTTCACAGACCTTGTTAAATGTGCAATTGCAACCACCAACTTCCAAAAGCCCCTGGCCTCTCAGTACATGCGGGCTCCAAACGCCTGAGCCGATGATTAGACCTACTGCTGCCAGGAGAATTAAACATAACAAGCTCCATCTTTTCGATCTCATCTGAGTATCTCCTTAAATAAGCAAAAAACCTTAACGTAAATAAAAAACAAGAGAATAGACACCCTGCCAGCCGAAAATGACATACTTTATATTTCACCTATTTTACCATTGGCATCATCTCCTTTCAAGATATAACGAATTTGTGAGGTTTTTTGTTGATACAAAAAATCGCGATTTTCTGTATTTTTCCTCAAATAACCGATATTATAGACTGTAAATTACATCAAATCTTGCCCGTGAAAAAAGCTTTTCAAATATGTAGTGGTAAAAAATGTTAAAAGCGCCCGGAGGAAAATCTGCATTTTTTGGGCTTTTTTATAACTCCTGCTAACCCAATTAGTTACAGAATAATTTTTTTATCCGGTTGATATCGTCACGTTCTTAGAAAATTCTCATACCACCTCATCTTGCTGAACAGAATCACTGATCCGAGTGTTGATATGCTTTTAAAATATTTCAGAAAAATATTCGATTTGTGAATCTGCTAATAGAGTAGATTTTTTTAAGATGTGTCTCTTGACTGAGATTAAAGATTACTTTGTCTCTGGTCTTCTGTGAGTGACTCGTTCAGCGAGCCTGAGCGGAAGCCCTGAAGGTCAACTGTAACATACTTGAAACCGAGCGATTTGAATTTATCGACTATTTTTGAGCAAGCCGGTTCCGATGTGATTTTTTGTAATTCTTCGGGATTGACTTCAATTCGAGCAATCGTATCATGGTGACGGACGCGAAACTCTAAAAGGTCCAAACCTCTGAGAAATTCTTCCGCCTGCTCAACTTGATTTAAACGCTGCTGTGTTATTTCCAGGCCATAGGTGATTCTGGAAGCCAGACACGGCGAAGCGGGTAAATCCGCCGTCGGCAAATCAAATTTTCTGCTCAAATCGCGGATGTCCTTTTTGGTCATCTGCGCTTCTACCAGCGGAGCACGAATACCATAAACATCGGCGGCTTTTGTTCCGGGCCTGAAATCGTCCTTATCATCGTAATTCGAGCCGCAAATCACATTATTAAAGCCATTTTCCCCGGCGATATTTTGCAGTAGTCCGTATAGATGCGATTTACAATGGAAACAGCGGTCGGGATTATTTGCGGAGTATTTGGAGTCATAAATCTCCTGTACCTGAACTTCCTCGACCTTAGCCCCAATCATCTTGGCACAATCGATAGCCAGATTGTACTGAGACTTCGGCAGGGATGAACTAATCCCTATACAGGCCAAAACGTTTTCAGTTCCGAGTGCATCGACGGCCGTTTTCAAAAGGAATGTGCTGTCAACTCCTCCGGAATAGGCAACGACTACTTTCTTTAAGTCTTTTATGATTTGCCTGAGCAAATTGTACTTTTCATCAAAAGTCATAAAATCGATATGGGAAAAACCTGTTTGTTATTTGGCTACAAACGGCGATAATTCTCTCAGTCGTTTTATAATTGGCGGTATTTTTTCTATGGCATAATCCACTTCTTCTTCGGTGTTGTATCTGCTCAAGCTAAATCGAATAGAGCCGTGGGCCGCTGTAAAGGGAACACCCATCGCCCGTAATACGTGACTGGGCTCCAGTGAGCCGGAAGTACAGGCCGAGCCGCTGCTGGCACAAATGCCGTGCTGATCGAGCATTAATAAAATCGCCTCGCCCTCGATATATTCGAAACTTATATTAGTTGTGTTCGGCAGGCGATTGTCCTTATCGCCGTTAAGACGACAATCCGGGCATTCTTTTAATATTGCATTCTCGAGTTTATCCCGCAGGTACTTCACCTTTTCGTTCTCTTCTTCGATACTGGCCAGTGCCAGTTCACACGCTTTTCCAAGTCCGACAATTCCCGGCACATTTTCCGTCCCCGCTCTTTTTCCCGCTTCCTGATGTCCCCCTAACATAAAAGGAGACAGACGAGTCCCTTTCCTGACAAACAAAACACCTACTCCTTTCGGCCCGTGCAGCTTATGACCGGAAAGACTTAAAAGGTCGATTTTGCTCTTTTTTAAGTTAAGCGGTATCTTGCCGACAGCCTGCACTGCATCGGTGTGGAACGTTATCCCCCTGCCTGTAACTAATTCGGCAATTTTCTCTATCGGGAATATCACACCCGTCTCATTATTTGCATACATTATCGTCACCAGGGCTGTGTCATCGTCGAGCTGCTTACTCAGTTCTGAGAGGTTGAGCCGGCCCTGTTTGTCCACGTTTAATTCTACAACAGTGTAACCACGATTTTCCAGTTCCCTGCACACCGCGAGCACTGCCGGATGCTCAACCCTGGTAGTTATGACTTTACGTCTGTCCGGCACAGCGGCCAATGCTCCCATTATGGCGGTATTATCACTTTCGGTACCGCAGCTTGTAAAAATTATCTCATCAGGCTCACAACCCAGCAGAGTTGCCACCTGCTCCCGGGCTTGTGAGATTCTGCGGCCGATTTGTCCCCCGAATGTATGCATGCTCGATGGATTGCCATAAAGTTCGCAGAATAACGGTCGGATCTCTTCGAGAACACGTTCATCTACTTTTGTTGTGGCATTATTGTCAAAATATATCGTTTTCATTTTATTTATTCCTGCTTTATTGCCGGTTTTCGAATTCTCAATAAACACATAGGCTATACAAAACTAATTACTTACTCTAAGTGATTATGAGGTTGCAGCGCCGATTCCTTGTCTTCTTCGACGAACAGCTCTTTGGATACGAATTCTCTTAGCTTTGCTTCTACGACGTCTTTCATTGTAAATTCGGCGAGTTTGCACTGTGCACACATTCCGCGAAACGCAACTATTACTTTGTCGCCTTCGACATCTATCAATTCGATATTGCCTCCATGAGCCCGCAATGCCGGCTTGATTTGTTCATTTATCGTTTGTTGTATTAACTGTATTTTTTGAATGTTCGTCAGTCCGCTTGCTCGTAGAGGTGCAGCCACGGGCATTTCTTTCGCCTTATCGCCCTGTATTTTATCGATTATTTTTTCAATTTCGCCCCGACAGCCTCCGCAACCACCGCCTGCTTTGCAGTAATTGGTGACATCTTCCACGGTCGTCAAATTGTTTTCGCGTATGACTCTTTCAATTTCCTTGTCGGTCACGCCGAAACACGTACAGACAACCCTGCCTTCGAGCTCATGCTTCTTTTTGCCACCGCCTTGATAATTTTCAATCGCCGCTTCGAGAGCCTCCCTGCCCATTACCGAGCAGTGCATTTTTTGCTCGGGCAGACCACCGAGATAATTAGCGATATCCCTGTTAGTGACCTTTGCAGCTTCATCCAGTGTTTTCCCCTTAATTAACTCGGTCAACACCGACGATGTTGCAATGGCGCTGGCGCAGCCGAATGTCTTAAACTTTGCCTCTTCTATTTTACCGTCCTTATCAAGTTTGAACGTCAGTTTCAAGGCGTCACCGCATGCCAACGAGCCTACCTCGCCTACTCCATCGGGATTTTCTATTTCGCCGACGTTTCTCGGATTGAAAAAATGCTCTCTGACTTTATCTGTATATTCCCACATATTATTTACCTCTGATTAACCTTTAGGGCATTCTGAAAATCGCCAATTATATCATCTATATGCTCGGTTCCCACCGAAACCCTAATATAATCCTCAGTCACACCTGCAGCCAGTTGCTCTTTTTGGCTCAGTTGCTGGTGAGTTGTACTGGCCGGGTGAATAACCAAAGTCTTGCTGTCTCCGATGTTGGCAAGATGACTGGCCAGCTTCACATTATTAATAAACTTAATGCCCGCCTGTTTGCCTCCTTTTATTCCAAAACCCAGGATGGCACCCTGGCCATCGGGCAGATATTTTTTCGCAAGAGCGTAATCCGGGTGGGATTCAAGCCCGGGATAATTTACCCAGCCAACCTGAGGTTGTTTTTCGAGCCATTTTGCAAGGCTCAGGGCATTCTCACAGTGCCTGGGCATGCGCAGATGCAGCGTTTCCAGACCTTGTAAAAATAAAAAGGCATTAAATGGTGACATACAGGAGCCCATATCCCGTAAAAATTGAGTCCTCGCCTTTATGATATATGCTAACTCACCGAAGGACTCGACATATTTTACGCCGTGGTAACTTGGGTCAGGCTCGGTCAACTCCGGGTATCGGCCGTTTGTCCAGTCGAATTTGCCGGAATCTACAATCGCCCCGCCGATACTGGTGCCGTGGCCGCCGATGAACTTCGTACAGCTATGGACTACGATATCGACACCGTATTCAATTGGTCGCAGGAGCATTGGTGTTGTCACGGTGTTATCACAGATTACGGGCATACCGTTATCGTGTGCAATCTCGACTATTTTGTCGTACTGCAGGACATTGTTTCTCGGATTGGCGATGCTCTCGATATAAATCAGCCGTGTGTTATCTTTTATCGCCCCGGCAAAATTCTCCGGGTCACTGGGATCAACAAAGGTCACTTCAATACCCAACTTGGCAAATGTATGGCTAAAAAGCGTCACCGTCCCGCCGTAAAGCGAGTTTGAAGATACTATATGACCTCCTGAGCCGCAAATATTAAAAATGCTCACATAGATTGCCGACTGGCCCGAACTCAAAGCAAGCCCCCCTACCCCTGCTTCCAGAGCAGCCAGCCGTTTTTCCAATACATCCGTCGTTGGATTCATCAGCCGAGTGTAGATATTCCCGAATTCTTTCAGTGCAAATAAATTAGAAGCATGTTCAGAATCCCTGAATACGTAACTGGTCGTCTGATAAATTGGCACTGCTCGGCTGAGCGTGTCGGATTCTACATTCTGCCCCGCATGCAAAGCAAGAGTCTCCAGATGGTATTTATTTTCTTGATCCATAGCTCATTCCTTACTCGTTACATAAATCACCTGCTCGGCGAACAGATTCGGAGCAAATTTTACAGGACTAATGCTTGTTTTAATCAATGGTATCTTTTTATCTACTTTTACACCAAGTTTCCTGCAGAATTCATCGAAATCTTTCAATGACAGACAATGTATGTTTGGCGAGTTGTGCCATTCAAAAGGCAATTGTTTCGTGACCGGAGCTTTGCCCTTTAGGAACAATTGCGCTCTGCATCGCCAGTGCGCGAAATTCGGGAAACTGACTATTACCTTTTTGCCGACTCGCAATAATTCAGATAGTACTTTTTCAGCATTTTTAATTGTCTGGACTGTTTGGGATAGTATTACATAATCATAGCTTTTATCGGCGTAATTCTCCAGTCCGTGCTCGATATCGTACTGTATAATCGATAATCCCCTGCCGACACAATCCAGAACAAGCTCTTCGTCAAGCTCTATACCCTCACCTTTTATGTTTTTGTCTTCCGAAAGTCTTGCCAACAACTCTCCATCGCCACAGCCGATGTCCAGCACCGAGCTGTTCGGCTTAATCAGTGACTCTATTACCTCATAATCTAACCGTACCCGGTGGGCCTGTTCAATATGAGATTTTCGTTCGTTTTCCTTTGCTTTTATACCCCTGCTTTCTCTTTTCGGTTCGGATTGATATGTTGCATCCAAAAAACTGGAAATAAACGAGCCGAGTGTTTCAGGCTCCAGTAAAAAAGCATCGTGCCCGTATGGCGATTCGATATTGCAAAAACTTACGCCTTTACGATTGGCTATCAGGGCATCTACAATTGTCATGGATTGTTCGGGCGTAAAAAGCCAGTCACTTGTAAAACTCATGACCAGAAATCTGCATTTAGTATTTGAAAGGGCCTCTTTCAGGGACTTATAGCCCTGCGCTAGGTTGAAGTAATCGGCCGCTTTGGTTATATAGAGATAGCTGTTCGCATCGAATCTTTCCACGAAGCTTTGTCCCTGATAATCGAGGTAAGTTTCAACGGCAAACTCAGAGTTGAAATCGTAACTATAACGGTCTCCGTTTCGCAGTTGCCGCCCGAATTTTTCGCGCATACCTCTTTCAGACAGATATGTTATATGCCCTATCATTCTTGCAATTGCCAGACCTCTGTCGGGACCCTTTTCGGTGCCATATTGACCATTGGTAAAATTTGAATCTCCCAGTATTGCATTTCTGCCGACGGCATCGAAAGCAATCGATTGGGCACCGAGGTATGTGGTTGTAGCCACCGGTATTGCGGATTTTGAAAAATCAGGATATGAAATCGTCCACTGAAGAACCTGCATACCCCCAACCGAACCACCGATAACGGATAAGAGCCCCTTGATACCGAGTTTATCTAATAAGAGCTTTTGGACCCTGACCATATCAGCTATGGTTATGATTGGAAAATCCAGGCCATATCGCTTACCTGTCGCCGGATTTAACGAGCCTGGTCCGGTGGTCCCGCTGCAGCCGCCTAAAAAATTAGAACAGATGACAAAATATTTATTTGTATCGATGGCCTTACCGGGACCGACCATATTGTCCCACCAGCCCGGTTTCCTGTCGTTCGGATTGTTTCGTCCTGCGACGTGGGCATCGCCGCTGAGTGCATGACAAATTAAAATAGTATTGTCTCCGGCGTCATTAAGTCGGCCGTACGTCTCATAGGCCACGTCAATCGGCGCCAAAGTCTTGCCGCATTCCAGCTTTAACGGCTGTTCGGCTTCTACGACACGTATTGTCTGTGTCTGCACGATGCCAACCGAATTGTTTTCAACACTTATCATCTCTATTGTGAAGGCAAAATCTCAACCATCCTGTCGAGCGCCTTTTTAGCTCTTTTTCTTATATCATCAGGAACTGTAACATGGTATTTGGACCCGGCATTAGGCAAATCCTCCAGGGCCCAGAGCACCTTTTCCAGAGTAATTTTTTTCATGTTAGGACAAACAGCCTTTGGGCTGGCTGCAATAAATTCAGCATTTGGATTCTGCCTCTTTAGAGCATGTATCATTCCTATTTCGGTTGCTACTATGAACCTTTTGGCATCGCTATGCCGGATGAACTTTAGCATTTGCCCCGTACTGAGTATCTGTTCCGAGATATTTCTTACAGGCTCCGTGCACTCGGGATGGGTCATAACTACCGCATCGGGAAACTGCGCTTTTGCGTTCTTTATATCATCCTCGGATATCAAAACATGTGTCGGGCAATAACCGGGCCATAAAACAAGATCCCGTGAAGTTTTTTCGGCGACATGCCCGCCAAGATACTGGTCGGGCACAAAAATAATCTTTTTTTCTACCGGCAAAGAATCTACCACATCAACTGCGTTTGCACTGGTGCAACAGTAGTCACTTTCTGCTTTTACTTCTGCGGGGCTGTTCACATAGCAAACCACCAGCGCACCCGGATGTTTTTGTTTTAAATCTCTAAGCTGCTCCGCGGTAATCATATCCGCCATCGGACAACCAGCGAGTTTCTCCGGTAAAAGCACCCTCTTACCCGGAGAGAGTATCGCCGCAGTCTCTGCCATAAAGTAAACGCCGCAAAAAACGACAACTTCAGCATCCGTTTGGGACGCTTTGATACTCAGACCCAGAGAATCACCCGTAAAATCGGCCATATCCTGTATTTCACCAGGCTGATAATTGTGGGCGAGTATTACAGCTTTGTGCTTTTGCTTTAAGTTCTGAATTTTTTCAAGTACACTATCCAAAACATTCTCCTGAGGGCTACACTACCCATCGTTTTCATTCCTTTTGTAAACCAATTCTGCATTGGGTGTTACGACAGTGACACCAGCCGGAACCGATTCTTTCACCCAGACGTTACCACCAATCACGGCATTTTTCCCAATCACTACGTCACCCAATATCGTCGCCTCTGCATAGATTGTCACGTTGTCCTCAATTGTCGGGTGTCTTTTGGCTCCTTTGATTATTTTTCCTCTTTCATCCTTTGGAAAACTCATTGCTCCGAGTGTCGTACCCTGATATATTTTGACGTTGTCACCGATGATTGTGGTTTCACCGATCACGACACCCGTGCCGTGGTCGATAAAAAAGTTCTTACCTATTCTCGCACCTGGGTGGATATCAATCCCGGTTTTGGAGTGTGCACATTCGCTCATGATTCGTGGAATCAACGGCACGTCTTTCAGATATAATTCATGGGCGACGCGATATGTTGCTATTGCCGTTATGCAGGGATAACTTATCACAATTTCTTCATAAGATTGAGCTGCAGGGTCACCATCAAAAGCAGCGATAACATCGCCTTTAAGCAGTTCCCTTATTTCAGGCAGGCGAGTCAACAAATGCTTGGTAACATTTTCCGCCTTTATCCGGCAGTCACAGTCGTCACAATCCTTGATTCTGCAGGCGTATCTATATGCCCGCTCCATCTGGTCACATAATTCAGCCTGGACATCACAAAGGATATCACCGACAATAAAGCTGATATTTGTTTTTGTCACCGCCCTTTTGCCGGTGTAACCCGGAAAGAGCAGTTCGGTAAGTAAATCGAGAACCTCCAGTATTTTCTCTCGTGCGGGCAGATTAGATGCATCGATAAAATTTATGCCGGAGTCGCCCCTGTATGTGAGGACTATTTTTTCGACAACTTCCTTTACATTTTCGTCAGTTAGTGCGTCTTTTTCCATTGTTATACCCTATATCTGATAATGTAGTGTTTTGTCATGTTTTGCTTTATCAAGAAGACTTTGCAACGTCATCGATTCTAAAACCGTAACAACCGCCCTTTGAACTTCAGCCCAGACACTTCTGGCAATACAATCGTATGCTTTCGGACAATAATCATCGTTTTCTACGCATTCTACCGTAATTACAGGTCCCTCAAGGCAATTGAAACAATCGCTGAGCCTGATTCGATCGGGAGATTTTGCAAGAATATAGCCGCCTTTGGAACCCCTGACACTACTTACAATACCTGCTGATTTTAGCATAGCCATTAATTGTTCAAGATATTTGACTGATATTCCCTGGTGGCGGGCGATGATTTTAAGCTGTATCGGCCTTTTGCCGTAGTTTTCGGCTAATTCCAAAACCGCCCGTATTCCATATCTTGTTCGAGTTGACAACTTCATATTATATTTTTCCTTGTATTCCTATTATATTGGTAGTATATTATACGAACTTAAAAGCCATTGTTAACAAAAAAAGAACGTTTTTTAAAAATATATATACGAACATTTACGTTAAAGAGTAATAAAAATTATAGATAATATACCTAAATTAAATAATAAATGAGGATTTCGAAGATGCATATAGCAAAAGATATGACGGAATTAATCGGTAATACCCCGCTGGTATGGTTAAACAGAGTCGATAAAGACTGCAAAGCCAAAATCGCCGGTAAACTGGAATTCTTCAATCCGGCCAGCAATGTCAAGGACCGTATCGGCGTTAGTATGATATTAACGGCGGAGCGCGAAGGTAAAATCAAACCCGGAACGACGCTCGTTGAACCAACCAGCGGCAATACAGGAATCGCCCTCGCATGGGTTTCCGCAGCAAGAGGATATAAGCTGATACTTACAATGCCGGAGTCGATGAGTATTGAAAGAAGAAAAATACTGGAACTGTTCGGCGCCAAGCTCGTGCTCACACCCGCTGCAGAGGGTATGGCTGGTGCCGTAAACAGAGCCAAAGAGATTGTCAAAGAAACCGGTGGCGCCTTTATGCTGCAACAGTTTCAGAATCCTGCAAATCCGCAGATTCATCGTGAAACGACCGCCGAAGAGATTTGGAATGATACTGACGGGAAGGTGGATATTTTTGTCGCCGGTGTAGGCACCGGCGGTACAATAACTGGTGTGGGAGAGGTTCTCAAATCTCGAAAAAGCTCCGTCCAAATTATTGCGGTCGAACCTACGGACTCGCCGGTCCTGTCCGGCGGTAAACCCGGTCCGCATATGATTCAGGGAATAGGGGCCGGTTTCGTCCCGGAAGTATTAAATCAAAAAGTTATAGATGAAATCATACAAATTACAAACGCCGAAGCTTTCGATATGGCAAAACGTCTGGCAAAAGAAGAAGGTATTTTCACAGGTATATCAGCCGGAGCTGCTGCTGCCGCTGCGGTTAAAGTAGCCGGGCGTAAAGAAAATGCAGACAAATTGATTGTCGCGGTTTTGTGTGATACAGCCGAGCGTTATATCAGTACAATCCTGTTTGAATGAGAATTCTATATTGATGACGGCAAAAAAGTGGGATATAAAATTATCCGAGCCTACTCTTAGACCATGGGAGCCAAAGAAGGACATATCAAAGCAGATTGCGGTATTAATGAGCGGCGGAGTTGACAGCAGTGTCACCGCTTACATTCTCAAAGAACAGGGCTGGGATGTTCTTGGCGTTACGATGAAAGTTCCCATTTTCTCGAATACGGGCAAAGAAGACTGCTTTGGTGCGGATGTCACATGCGTTTGCAAAGAACTTGATATACCGCATTATTTCATTGATATCACTGAACCTTTCGAAAAGCTAATCATCGAAAGATTTCATCAATCGTATGCAAAGGGCGAAACACCAAACCCCTGTGTCGATTGTAATACATTAATAAAGTTCTCATTAGTATGGGATTTCATAGAGAAAAACTTTGGGATTCACTCGCTCGCAACAGGTCACTATGCGAGAGTTTCAAAAAACAGCGAACGAGTGCATCTTGGGATGGCAAAGGATAAAACAAAAGACCAAAGTTATTTCCTGTATGGCATCGACTTAGAAAAACTTCCCAGGTTAATCCTGCCCATAGGCGAATTAACAAAAGACGAGGTTCGTTCGATTGCCGAGCAATTGAACCTTTCTGTTGCGGATAAGTCGGAGAGTATGGAATTATGCTTCGCCAGTCAGGGAGACTATAGAACGGCCCTGAACCGTACCGAAACTGATGCGGCCGGTGATATTACCGACATGCAGGGAAAAAAGATAGCCACGCATAAAGGAATAGCACATTATACTCTCGGCCAGAGACAGGGTATCGGTTTTGCCGGAGGTAAGCCGCTTTATGTGGCTAAAATTAACGCTGCGACAAACACTATCGCTCTGGGTACGCGGGAAGATATCAGTACCAGTACCATCAAAGCGGACAGGATTGATGTTCTCATGCCCGAAGAATTTATCGCGGGTCGGAGTTTTTTCGGTAAAATTCGTTCATACGGCACACCACAACAATGCAAACTTACCAACTTGAGCCGAACCGATATGACAGTTGAATTCGATGAACCTCAGTTTGCACCGTGTCCCGGTCAGAAGCTTGTGTTATATAACAGCGATGACAATATCGTTGCAGGAGGCACGATAATATTTTAACTAAATTCGTTATCATGAAAGAACCATATCACTCTAACCAAAGGGGGACATATATGAACCATAAACTATCTATCCTCTTTAAAGTATTTTTATTAGTTTTACTGATCAACATTTCAGCGGTATCTCAGCAGCCTAAAGACGCCAACAATTTAACCGAGCTTGATGATTATCTTACATTCGCAGCCTTAAATAATGCCGGTCTTGAAGCTGCATTCGAGCAGTGGAAGAGCGCACTGGAGCAGGTGCCCCAGTCCGGCTCACTACCGGATCCAAAATTCACTTACGGTTATTTTATAAAAGAAGTCGAGACAAGAACCGGGCCGCAGAGACAAAGATTCTCTCTTATGCAAACGTTCCCCTGGTTTGGAAAGATTGAAGCCCGAACTGATGCAGCATCTGCCGCTGCGAAAGCCGCACACAAAAGATACGAAGCAGCCAAACTCGAACTTTTTTTTAAGGTAAAAGATTTATTCTATGAATACGCTTACCTCGGAAAGGCTGTTGAGTTGACAAAACAAAATCTTGACTTATTGAAGCATTTCGAAGAGGTTGCAAGGACAAGATACAAGACCGCCGCAGGCAGTCATCCGGATATTATTCGAGTGCAAATAGAATTAGCTACGCTTGAAGATAAGTTAAAGAGCCTGGAAGAGATGCGAACGCCTATCATCGCCGGATTAAACTCCGTACTTAATCGCAGAAACGATTCACTCCTGCCCTGGCCTGCCAGGCGACAATTTGTCCCGGTAACATTAGAGCATAAGGTATTAGTGAATAAAATAATTGCCGGTAATCCACAACTACAGGCATTGGATTTCGAAGTGGCCGCAGCAAAAGCAAAAATAGAATTGGCGAAGAAGAAGTCTTATCCGGATATTAATATCGGCGTAGACTGGATACAAACCGATGAAGCTTTCTCGGCAGGTGCTAGAGATAGCGGTAAAGACCCGGTTATAGCAATGCTTTCTATCAATCTGCCCTTCTGGACGGACAGCTACAAAGCCACCCAGCTTCAAGCCAAAGCTCAAATGAGAAGCTACGCGGCAAGAAAAATCCAAAGCCGGAACGACCTTCTTGCGCAACTTGAGAAGGTTTTATATGAATCTGAAGACTCCGCCAGAAAGGTGGAATTGTATGAGGGAGCATTAATCCCCAAGGCCAGGGAAATGCTCGAATCTTCCGAGGTGGCATACAAGGCCGGTACGATAGATTTCCTTAGCCTGATAGATGCACAGCGGACTTTGCTTGAATTTGAGCTATCCTACGAACGCTACGTTACTACAAACCAACAAAAACTGGCCGAATTGGAAATGCTCATCGGAGAGGAACTGGGTGGGAAAGCTGCGGATTAGTATTGATTTTCTATCGGTATTGAGGCTTCAAACCTTAAATATATAAAAATACCCCTGAAAACATTCAATCAAAGCGGTTTTTTATAGAACATATTTCCTATAAAATTAGTAGGAATACCAAAGTTAATGGTGATTATTATGGCAGGAAAGAAAATAAAACTAATTTTGAAAGTGCTTAAATTCGGTCTTTTTGCGGTGCTTCTGATTGTAGCTTTTAGCCTTGGTTTAATGCTAAGAAGTTCCGGAGCAGCTACAGAAACCACAATGAGCCACAACCATTCCGAAGCTGCTGAACAGCCAACTATCTGGACGTGTTCGATGCATCCACAGATTCGTCAGCCGAAACCGGGCAAATGTCCTATTTGCTTTATGGATTTAATTCCAATCACTGAGACAAATATTGGAGAAACACAAATAGAATTTTCGGAAGCAGCTATAAAACTCATGCAGATTGAAACTTCCCCGGTTGAGCGTAAATTTGTGACAGCACATATTCGGATGACCGGCAAAATTGACTATGATGAAACCAAGGTCAAGTACATTACATCCTGGGTCGCCGGGAGGATTGACAGACTTTATGTTGATTACACCGGCATCAGAGTAAGCGAAGACGACCACATGGTCTATATTTACAGCCCGGAGTTGTTCAGTGCACAGGCTGAGTTGTTGCAGGCCGTTAAAGCGGCGCAGAACATCAAGCCGGATAGCTCGGAGCTTGTCGGCAAATCGATTACCGAAACTCTCGAAGCAGCCCGAGAAAAGTTGCGTTTGCTCGGCTTGAAACAGGAGCAAATTAAACAAATAGAAAAGACGGGAAAACCAGTAGATCATCTGACAATTTATGCCCCGATAGGCGGAGTGGTTATAGAAAAAAACGCCGCCGAAGGGATGTACGTAGAGACTGGAACCAAAATATACACTATCGCAGATTTATCTCAGCTTTGGGTCAAGCTGGATGCGTATGAATCGGATATGATGTGGATTAGATATGGTCAGGAGGTGGAATTTACTACGGAGGCTTATCCCGGCGAAGTATTTAAAGGCCGAATCAGCTTTATAGACCCTGTTCTTAATGCCAAAACGCGCACGGTAAAGCTTCGAGTCAACGTTGAGAATCCAGATGGAAAGCTTAAGCCGGAAATGTTTGTCCGGGCGGTGGTGAATTCGAAAATTGCCGAAGGCGGCAGAGTTATGGACGAAGAAATGGCTGGCAAGTGGATATGCCCGATGCACCTGGATATTGTAAAGGATACTGCCGGCACCTGTGATATATGCGGAATGGATTTGGTTACGGCCGAGTCACTGGGATACGTTAAGGCGGCTACCGGCCGGGCACCGTTGGTTGTACCGGCATCAGCGGTATTGATTACCGGCAAACGCGCTGTTGTTTATGTGCAGATACCTGATACCAAGAAACCGACTTACCAGGGATGCAAGATAGTACTCGGCCCCCGTGCGGGTGACTACTACATCGTTGAATCCGGGCTAAATGTAGGTGAAATAGTCGTCACTAACGGGAATTTCAAGATAGATTCTGAAATGCAGCTTCGGGCCAAACCGAGCATGATGAACACCGGCGACGTTATGTCAATGTCGGAACATTAACATGACATGTAGGAGCTAAATAGCCGGCTTACAAAAGAAACAAAAGAGATTTTTGAATAATGACAGGTTTATGATTTTGAAAGGATATGAAAATGGAGCTTAGAAAGAAAAAATTGGTTTCGATTCCATTAATGGCCGGGACGTTATTAGTGGCGTTAGTTACACTCAATGGTTGTAATAAGTCTGAGCCGGAAACAACCGAGCCTGCGAACGATACAATGAATCAGGAAATGTCAAAAATGGAAACTGCTGCGGACGATATGGAAATGGAGGTTGCTTCTGCAACAGAACAAACAACCTGTCCTGTAATGGGCGCACCAATCGATAAGAATATCTTTGTAGAGTACGAAGGTAAGAAGGTCTATTTCTGCTGCGAAAGCTGCGAAACGAAATTCAAGGAAAACCCTGAGATGTACGTTTCCAAATTACCACAGTTTGAGAAATAATTATTGCTTGGTGTGTAAGTCAAAATGTTAGTGCCGAGGCTCGATGGCATTTCGGGCAAGGTATATAGTCCAAAAACCAAACGAGATTATCAGTCTCGGTTTTTCTGGAAAAAATCATGGACGAACCGGTTAATACAAAACAGTCACTGACCGACAGAGTAATACGATTCTGCCTCGACAACAAGCTTATCGTGGGACTGTTAGTATTATTGTTCGTGGGTTGGGGTCTCAGAGTAGCTCCGTTCGACTGGGATATGTGGGGTATGCCAAGAGATCCTGTGCCGGTAGATGCTATTCCGGACATCGGTGAGAACCAGCAAATCGTTTTCACCGAATGGATGGGCCGGTCCCCGCAGGATGTGGAAGACCAAATAACATATCCGCTGACCGTCTCACTTCTTGGTGTTCCCGGCGTAAAAACAGTTCGCAGTTACTCATTTTTCGGCTTCTCGAGCATTTACATAATATTCAAAGAAGACGTCGATTTTTACTGGTCCCGAAGCCGGGTCCTCGAAAAGCTCAACTCTTTAGCATCCGGCACGCTCCCGGAGGGCGTCCAGCCGACCCTTGGACCAGACTCAACAGCGCTTGGCCAGATTTTTTGGTACACACTCGAGGGGTACGATGAAAATGGTAATCCTGCTGGAGGCTGGGACCTGAATGAACTGCGTACCGTTCAGGACTGGCACGTTCGCTACGCCCTGCTTAGTGCCGAAGGTGTCAGCGAGGTGGCTTCTGTTGGGGGCTTTGTCAAAGAATACCAGATAGACGTTGACCCGGATGCGATGCGCGCCTTTAACGTCGGGCTGGATGAGGTATTTAAGGCAGTCAAGGCATCCAATGTCGATGTTGGTGCAAGAACTATAGAGATAAATAAAGTAGAGTATGTAATCCGAGGTCTTGGTTTTATCGAGGATTTGTCCGATATTGAAAAAACCGTCGTTAAAGTAAATGATAATGTCCCCATCTATATAAAAGATATAGCAAAAGTATCGTACGGCCCCGCCCTGCGGCGAGGCGCTCTGGATAAGGGCGGCGCCGAAGCAGTCGGAGGAGTTGTAGTTGTTCGGTACGGCTATAATCCGCTTGAAGCCATTAAAAACGTCAAAGAGAAAATCAAAGAGATATCGCCCGGCCTTCCTCAAAAGACATTGCCCGACGGTACAATTTCCCGCGTAAAAATTGTCCCGTTTTACGACCGCACAGGATTGATATACGAGACCCTTGGCACACTAAACACCGCTCTTACCGAGGAAATTCTTGTTACGATTATCGTAGTAATTGTGCTGGTAATGCATCTTAGAAGCTCCGTATTGATTAGTGCCCTGCTTCCACTGGCCATACTGATGTGCTTTATCGCAATGAAGCTGTTCGGCGTGGATGCCAATATCGTGGCGCTTTCCGGAATTGCAATCGCCATCGGTACAATGGTGGACATGGGTATAATTATCTGTGAGAACATTTTAAAACATCTCGAACAGGCTGGTCCCAACGATGACACTAAGGAAGTTGTTTTCAAGGCTGCAAGCGAAGTAGGCGGTGCGGTATTGACAGCGGTTTCAACCACGGTGGTCAGCTTTCTGCCGGTTTTTACAATGTCCGGGGCCGAAGGAAAACTCTTTAAGCCTCTGGCGTATACAAAGACTTTCGCTTTGATTGCCTCGGTAATAGTAGCTTTAACGATAATCCCGCCGGCGGCACATATTCTCTTTACCAGAAAAGCCGGCATTAAAAAAATGACAAGATATCTTTTAGGGACAGGCTTAATCATTATTGCTGCGATAGTGGCTATACGGCTTGGCCTGTGGCTGGGGTTACTGATCGGAATAATCGGCCTTTACCATCTATTGAGAAATCACGTCCCGCAAAAAGTAAACAGCTCGCTTGCGTTTTTTACCAATGCAATTGCGGTTATTATAGTTGCGATTATACTTGCCGACCATTGGCTGCCGTTGGGACCGGCCGAAGGGCTTATTCGCAATCTTATTTTTGTCTCTCTGCTTATCGGCGGGCTTTTAATATTTTTCAGGATATTCCAGAAATTCTATCCTCGTATTTTAGGTTGGTGCCTGGCTCATAAAATACTGTTCCTGTCCATACCCACAGCGGTTTTAATTCTTGGAGGCATGATTTGGCTGGGCTTCGCAAGAGTATTCTCTTTTGTTCCACAGTCTTTACAATCAAATAATTATTGGGCCGCCGGAGTCAGAACTTTTCCCGGCCTCGGTAAGGAATTCATGCCGCCCCTGGATGAAGGATCGTTTTTATATATGCCGACAACCATGCCGCATGCTTCAATCGGGGAGTGCCTTGATGTATTGCAGAAACAGGACATTGCGCTCCAGTCGATTCCGGAGATAGAATCGGTTGTCGGCAAAATCGGCCGGGTCGAAAGTCCTCTCGATCCTGCACCGATATCAATGGTTGAAACAATCATAAACTACAAACCAGAGTATATCACCGACGAAGATGGAAACCGCATCAGGCAATGGCGGGAATATATTAAAAGCCCTGATGATATCTGGGATGAAATAGTGAAAGCCGCACAAATTCCCGGGACCACCAGCGCACCGAAGCTGCAACCGATTGCCGCCCGAATAGTTATGCTGCAAAGCGGCATGCGCGCACCTATGGGCGTCAAAGTCAAAGGGCCTGATTTAGATACAATCGAGAGTGTCGGGCTGGAAATAGAACGGCTTCTCAAAGAAGTTCCGAGTGTGGAACCTTCCGCTGTAATAGCCGACCGGATCGTGGGAAAACCATACCTGGAGATTGATATCGACCGCGAAGCTATCGCCCGGTACGGAATCAGCATTGTTAAAGTCCAGGACGTTATCGAGGTAGCCATAGGCGGCAGGCGTATTACTACCACCGTCGAAGGACGCGAAAGGTATCCGGTCAGAATCAGATACATGCGGGAACTTAGAAATGAGATAGAATCTCTGGAAAAAATTCTCGTTCCTGCCGCGGACGGCTCACAGATACCACTGATTCAGTTAGCTGAGATTCGTTATGTCCGCGGCCCACAGGCGATTAAAAGTGAAGATACATTCCTTGTCGGGTATGTTTTGTTCGATATGAAAGAAGGTTTCGCCGAGGTTGACGTTGTTGAAGATTGTCAGCAGTATCTCAAATCAAAAATCAACAGCGGCGAATTTGTAGTACCCGCCGGTGTAAGTTATACCTTCGCAGGCAGCTATGAAAACCAGGTCCGCGCCCAAAAAACACTTTCAGTGGTCATACCTCTGGCACTTTTCATTATATTTATAATTCTTTATCTGCAATTTCATTCAGTGGCTACAAGTATATTGGTTTTTTCAGGAATCCTCGTCGCCTGGGCCGGAGGTTTTCTGATGATATGGTTTTACTCGAAATCATGGTTTCTTGATTTTAGCATCTTCGGAACCGATATGCGTGACCTTTTCCAGGTTCATCCGATTAATCTAAGTGTTGCCATTTGGGTAGGGTTCCTCGCTTTATTCGGTATCGCTTCCGACAACGGTGTCGTTCAATCCACTTATCTTGATCAGGTTTTTAAACAGCATCGACCTCGCTCAATCGAGCAAGTACGCGAGGCGACAATTATCGCCGCTCAGCGGCGTATCCGTCCCTGTTTGATGACCTCTGCAACGACTATACTGGCACTTATTCCGGTCCTGACATCGACAGGCCGGGGTTCGGATATTATGGTACCAATGGCGATTCCTTCCTTCGGAGGAATGCTGATTGTTCTAATAAGTGTATTTATTGTGCCGGTTTTATATTGCTGGCTAAAAGAACTTGCTATTCGCAGAAAACATGCATAATAATTTCTGCTGATGGAGGTATTAAAATGACTGAAAAAATAAAAACAAACAAAACAGTATGGCTCCTGATTGCTATATTGGGATTAATTACAGCCGGAGCAGTCGTTAACAAGCAGTCGTCAAAACCTGAATATGCCGGAAAATCCGAAGCCGCTGCTTATAACAACCTGGAAGATATTATCAAATCGGCCCGGTCCTGGAACGTAGCATTCAAGAGCTGGTACGGCAAAGCCGCTCCTGATTTTACTGTCACGGATATCAATGGGCGGGAACACAGCTTGAGCGGTTATAACGGCAGGAACGTATTGGTTGTTTTCTGGGCCACATGGTGTTCTGCGTGCAACATGGAGATTCCTCATTTGATTGAACTGCGAGAAGAAATCGCAGAAGATGAACTGGCTATCGTCGCTATATCGAATGAAGAACCGGGGCATCTGAAGCATTTTGCAGATTCCAGAAAAATTAATTATACGATCGCGACCATCGGTAACAACGCCCTGCCGAGTCCTTTTGCCGATGTAAGTGCGATACCAACTACATTCTTCATCGATAGAAACGGGAAGATAAAGCTCGCCGCAACGGGTTTGGTGACACTAAAAGAATCCATGGCTATACTGGAAACAGAGCAATAATACGAACTTAACCGAATGTGCTAAATGGTCAATAAAGTCAAAATCCAACAACCGGCTATAAAAGACATCCTGCAAAGGCTTTATAGAAAATACAACCACCGTAACCGTATAAAGCCGGACCCGTTACAGTTTGTATATAAATATCCCAATAAAAAAGATATGGAAATTGCCAGCCTGCTTTCGGCCGTGCTCGCCTACGGACGGGTAGAGCAAATCCAGAATAGCCTCACAAAGCTTCTCGGACTAATTGGGGACAGTCCGTATGATTTTGTAATGGATTTCGGTCAGGGACATCGACGAAAGTTACAGCAATTCAAACATCGTTTCACAACCGGAGACGATATTTCTGATATGCTGATGCTACTCAAAAAAGTTATCAAAAAATACGGCGGCATAGAAAATTACTTCCTACAGGGCTACAGTGAAACCGATGAAAATATTATTCCCGCTTTGACAAATTTCTGTGATTCGCTGTTGAACATGCACGCCACGGAACATCCCGGAGATACAAACCGAGGTCTGAAGTATTTGCTGGTCTCGCCTGACGGAGGTAGTGCATGTAAAAGGCTAAATCTGTATTTAAGATGGATGGTGCGGGATGACCAGGTCGATGCAGGTTTATGGAAATCTGTCAATAAGGCTAAACTCATTGTTCCTGTTGACGTGCACATGGGCAGATTATGCAGAATACTGGGATTCCATAATAATAATACAGTTTCCTTGAAAACAGCGTTGAAAATCACGGAGATGTTCGCCCGGATAGAACCGTCTGATCCTGTGAAGTATGATTTTGCATTGAGCCGAGTCGGAATCGTTGAAAATTGCACAGGAAAATACAGAAAAGATTGTGAGCTTTGTGAACTTTCCTCGTTTTGTTTTCAACGATGATAGAGATATGCTTTCGGACTGTTTATGCCGGAACCCAAAGAAAAGATAAAAGTTTTATTTCTGTGCACCGGCAATGCATGCAGGAGCCAGATGGCAGAGGGCTGGGCCCGGCATTTAAAGGGAGATATTATCAACGCATATTCGGCCGGTATCCATCCGATAGGTATCAGTTCCAGAGCGATAAAAGCAATGGCAGAAGCGGGCGTCGATATATCAATGCAGACATCCAAGCATGTCGATGAACTTATTAATGTTGATTTCGACTACGTTGTAACTTTATGTGATAATGCAGCCAGGAATTGTCCCGTATTCGGTAGAGAGGCTAAAATTATACACAAGCCCTTTGAAGACCCATACTTTGCAACCGGCACCGAAGAGCAAATTATGGCGGAATTCCGAAAAACGCGGGATAAAATAAAGGCCTTTATCGAGACTATTCCAGAAGGTCTGGAAGATACATGAAAACCTTTTGATAAATGAGAAAATTTTTTAAAAAAACTAACCGAACCATTGACATGGAATATTAGTAGGACTATATCAGTCTTATATAATAGTCCACAGCTAACTTTGATTATGAAGAAACCTATTTAGAATATATTAACAAAAATGGATATCATAAGGCGAAATACCGATTATGCACTGCGTGCAATGGTAAATCTGGCCCGTAATTTCGACAAAGGCCCCGTATCGAGCAGGACGATAGCAGACCAGGAAAATGTACCGTATCAGCTTGCATGCAAACTAATGCAAAAACTTAATAACGCCAAGTTAGTAACAAGCTATATGGGCCCGAAAGGCGGATTCGGCTTGAGCAGAGAACCATCAAAAATAAACCTGCTTGAAATAATAGAAACGGTTCAAGCACCTATAAGCCTAAATAGATGTATGCTATCGAAGCAGATTTGTCCACAACAAAAACATTGTACAGTCAGGCCAAGACTTGTCGAACTCCAAAAATATATAGGAAATTTTCTGAGCAATATCACTCTGGACGAGCTTGTATCGGACCGAACCAAAAAAGGAAAGTCGCAGATATATAAGGGGGCCAAGAAATGACAGAGGCAAAAGAAAAATCAAGCCTCCTGCAGGCTTGTGTTGGTAACGAGCAAACTTTGGTGGATTTAGTTGAATATTCAACTGATTCAGTAGTTAGCAAGACAATACTGGATAAAGCTGCAGGCACAATTACGCTTTTTGCCTTTGATAAAAACCAGAAGCTCAGTGAGCATACAACGCCTTATGATGCGGTTGTTCAGATTCTTGACGGCCGGGCCCGATTGACAATAGGCGGGCAGGAAAAACAGGTTTCAACCGGCCAGTTAATTATAATGCCGGGTAACGTGCCCCATGCAGTAGCTGCGGATGAGAAATTTAAAATGCTGCTGACAATGATTCGAGCGTAAAAAAAACAATAAAAATACCTGGAAAATATGAAATGCTCAAATGTCCGGGACGGGATCAACGGTTGTGGAAGAAAGAAGATAGATATTGGTTGTACCTAATGGTGTCAATAATCCAAACAGTGAACGGGAGTGACAATGGAAGGCCCAAGTTCTATATCTGATAAGTTAATTGACGAGATGAAAAACTTTTTTGGCCGGGATACAAAACGTATTCAACATGCCCTTACTGTTCTGGATTTCGCCGAGAAGATTCAGGCCACCGAAGGTGGTGATGCCCTGGTCGTCAGTGCCTCCGCAATTTTACATGATATAGGCATCCATGAAGCTGAATGCAAATATGGCTCCTCGGCCGATAAATACCAGGAGATCGAAGGTCCACCAATTGCCGAACAAATTTTGGAAAGAAACAGTATTCCAACTGAGACGATTGAACATATATGCAGGATTGTGGCTAACCATCATAGTGCGAAAGACATAGATACAGTAGAGTTCAGGATTATCTGGGACGCGGATAATCTCGTCAATCTTTCCGAGGAATTGAAAGACGTCGGTAAAAAGCAAATTCAACAGATTATTGACAAGGTGTTCAAGACTAATACAGGTCGTATGATAGCTCAGAAAAGACTTTTAGAACCTGATACTACAAAATCAGGCAGTACTGAGACGTTGAAAGCTTAGAGTAAAATGTCGAAATGCAACTGTAAAATTGGAGCAAATTCAAAAATGTGATGTAATTGAAAGGAATTAGTCACGAGAGCAAGAACGGTATATTTAGGAATTTTAGCAGGTCTAACCTTAGCTTTGCTTATTGTCGCAGGCAACGGTTGCAAGAAATCCGACACAGTCATGGGTGCAGAGACAGTTGAGTTGTGTATGAAGTGTGGTCAGATAAAAGACAGCGATTTATGCTGTAAGCCAGGCCAAACTCTCTGTACCGAATGTGGACTTGTTAAAGGCTCACCGGGTTGTTGCAATATTCCGGAAGGAGCTACATCAGCAGCGATTTGCACAAAATGTGGGCAGATAGCGGGTACGGAGCTGTGCTGCAAAGCAGATCAGACCTTGTGTCCAAAGTGTGGTCTTGTAGCAGGCTCACCAGGTTGTTGCAAGCTACCTAAAGAATAACAAAACTAAACCGGGTTAGATACCCCAGAATACAATAAAGATTGCCATTTGAGCATACAAGTCATTGTAATTTGAACTGTACATTTACATGGTCAAAGGAAGTATCTATCTCGGTTTAGGCTTCGCCTGGCTTGTGTGTTTCACATTAATCTTATCCGGTATAGGCAAAGGAGAAAAAGAAACATTGGCTACTTTATCATCACATAAGAATACCAACCGGCTCATTAATGAGACCAGCCCATATTTACTTCAACATGCGCACAATCCCGTGGACTGGTTCGGCTGGTCGAAAGAGGCTTTCGAGAAAGCCGCAGAGCAGGATAAACCTGTTTTTGTTTCTATAGGCTACTCAACGTGTCACTGGTGCCATGTCATGGAGAAAGAGAGTTTCAGCGATGACTATATTGCCGAGATTATGAATAAACACTTTATAAACATAAAGGTTGACAGGGAACAGCGACCGGATGTGGATGATTTATATATGAGCGCTGTCCAGGCAATGACGGGCAGCGGAGGATGGCCTTTGTCTGTATTTTTAACACCTGACGGCAAACCTTTTTACGGCGGCACATATTTTCCACCAAAAAGCTCTTTCGGACGTCCAAGTTTTGAGCAGGTGCTCTTAGCCATCGCCGATGCATGGGAGAATAAACGTGCAGAATTACTTGAATCGGCAGGGAAAATGAGCGAGGCATTGAAAGAACTGGCCCGCCGGAGAGGTAATGGAACTCTTTCAGAGGATACATTAAAAGATGCAAAATCTCATCTACAGGCAATCTTCGACAGCACCTATGGCGGATTTGGAGATGCACCAAAATTTCCTCAGCCAGGCAACCTTTCGTTGCTATTGAACTATTGGTACAGGACCGTTGAAAAGCAGGCACTGGATATGGCTAAATTTACGCTTGATGCCATGGCAAAAGGTGGTATATATGACCATCTCGGAGGTGGTTTCCATCGATATTCCACGGATTCACACTGGCTCGTTCCACACTTTGAAAAAATGCTTTACGACCAGGCGCTGCTGAGCAAATGTTACATCCAGGCGTATCAGGTAACCGGTGAACAAAAATATGCCGGAATAGCCCAAGAGACTTTCGACTATGTCTTACGTGATATGACGAATCCCAGGGGAGGATTCTATAGCGCCGAAGATGCAGACAGCGAAGGAAAAGAAGGCTTATTTTATATCTGGGAACCGAGTGAAATAGAGAAAGTATTAGGGACAGAAAAGGCAAAAAAAATCAATGACTATTACGGTGTTACCAACAGTGGCAATTTCGAAGATAATAAAAGTATCTTAAACATTAATAAAACTCTCCAGGATTTAGCAACACAGTTCAAGAAACCTCCCAGTGATATATCGGAAATATTAACCGAGGGTCGTTTCAAACTATTGAAACATCGGTCAAAAAGAATTCACCCTTACCGTGATGATAAGATTATTGCCGGCTGGAATGGTCTTATGATTTCCTCGTTCGCATACGGCGGAGCAGCACTGGGAGAAAAAAAGTATGTGAGCGCTGCGGAAAGAGCTGCAAAATTCATTTTGAACAATCTGCAAGAAAACGGCCGTTTGATGAGATACTATAGGCAGAAAAAAGCGATTGGTCCTGGTTTCCTCGATGATTACGCATTTATGATAATGTCTCTGTTGGATTTGTACGAGGCAACTTTTAATACTCAATGGCTGATTGAAGCTATAGATTTGGCTCAAAAGATGATAAGTCTTTTTGGCGATGAAAATGGTGGAGCATTTTATCTTACCGGGCGGGATGCCGAGCGTTTAATAATTCGCACAATACCAGGTTATGATGGTGCCATTCCAAACGGCAATTCAATCGCAGCTCTTGCTTTAATGAAATTAGGACGATTGACTATGAACGACCGGTTTTCCGATCAGGCGCAAAAGATATTAAATGCCTTCTCCGAACTGCTTCGGCAACCTCCAACTTCACTTACCACTATGTTAACGGCACTTGATTTTCAGCTTGGTCCTGCACAGGAAATCATCGTAGCCGCAGACCGCAATCAGGATGACACAAAGAATATGTTAAAAATGATTCACGGCAGGTTTTCGCCTAATACGGTAATTCTATTTCATGAAACAGGACAGGCCGGAAAAGTGATAGAGCAAATAGTTCCATTTATTACCGACTATGTGGCCATCGATGGTAAGGCAACTGCGTATGTTTGTAAAAATTATGTTTGTAGTCAGCCTGTTAGTGACATAAATACGCTCGGAAAAATGCTGTCAAATACCAAAACAACTAAATGAAATCGAAGTCGAAAAAAGTGACAAAGTTTATTAATTCTAAAAAATAAAAGGAAGGGACAAATTATGTTTTGTTATCAATGTGAACAAGCGGCGGGAGGAACAGGTTGTACCAGTGTAGGAGTTTGTGGCAAGGACCCCGACATTCAGAGCTTGCAGGATACGCTTATATTCGGACTCAAAGGTATTGCTGCTTATGCATTTCACGCGCGAGAGCTCGGACAGAAAGATGAAGAAGTTGATGCCTTTATGCACGAGGCCATGTTTGCCACATTAACGAATGTGGATTTCGACTTGAATCGATATCTTGAGCTGGTGCTAAAAGCCGGTGAAATGAATCTTCGTGTCATGGAAATGCTCAATAACGCGCATACTTCAAGATTCGGCAATCCCACTCCGGCAGAAGTTCCCAGCGGCACCAAAGCCGGACCGGGAATTGTTGTCACAGGCCATGACCTGCTCGATCTTTATGAACTATTAAAGCAAACCGAAGGCAAAGGCATTAATATTTATACTCACGGCGAAATGCTGCCCGCTCACGGTTATCCGGAACTTAGAAAGTTCAAACATCTTATTGGAAATTACGGCACAGCCTGGCAGAATCAGAGAGAAGAGTTCGATGATTTTAGCGGTGCAATTCTGGTCACTACAAACTGCATTATGATTCCAAAGGAATCTTACAAGGACAGAATCTTCACATGCGGGATAGCCGGCGCCGCCGGGGTCAAACATATCAAGAACAGAGATTTCACTGAAGTGATTGAAAAAGCCTTATCGCAACCTCCACTTGCCGAGAATCCCATGGGGACATTGAGCACGGGTTTCCATTATACGGCTGTACTTGGTATGGCAGATAAAATTATCGAGGCAGTCAAAGCCGGTAAGATTCGGCACTTCTTCTTCATCGGTGGATGTGACGGCGCCAAGCCTGGACGAAATTACTTCACTGAATTTGCGGAAAAAGTCCCGGACGATTGTGTGATACTGACGGCGGCGTGCGGCAAGTATCGATTGAATGCACGCGACTACGGAGATATAGATGGTATCCCCCGCCTGCTCGATACCGGGCAATGTAACGATTGTTATTCGGCCGTTAAAATTGCGACTGCGCTCGCCGAGGCATTTGATTGCAGCGTAAATGATTTGCCGCTTTCGCTTATCGTATCATGGTATGAACAAAAGGCTGTAGCAATCCTGCTGACGCTCCTGCACTTGGGGATAAAGAATATTCGGCTCGGCCCGAGCCTGCCGGCGTTTATCAGTCCGAACATACTGAATTTTCTTATTGATAAGTATAGTATCAGGCCGATTGGAAATGCCGAAGAGGATTTAGCTGAGATATTAAAAACCTGATTTTGTAGGCGCCTTAGAGCTTCTAATAAAATGAAGATTCACTTTTGTTGTCATGTTGAGCCCCTGCTGTGCCTAAATTACAAAACGGCAGGGGCGAAACATCTGGGTTTCAAAATGAAAAAAGATTCTTTGCTTCGCTATTCCTTCCTTTTCACACCAATTGTGATTATTATGTGCGCCTTTGTCTTTTCGACCGGAGGGCTGCCAAAGGCAGACCGTAGTGGAGAAATCTGGCAGCGAATTGTCAGATAAATCCAATTAGAAACCAGATTTCTCGACTTCGCTTCGCTACGCTCGAAATGACCTGTGAAGTGTATTTATTAACTACAGTTGGTATTTTTCATTTATCCGGCAAAAACTAATAGAAATCTCTTGCAAAAGCAGGCGATTCTATGGTAATATAATTATGTTAAGGCGGATTATATTTTATTTATAATATCATAATTCTTGCCGTCATTATTTATATCTATTTCGCATTTATCCCAATCCCGCCTTGAACGGAGAATTTTTTCCGGCGTTATGTATTAGGATCAGGCCAATACCTGTTCCGGCATTATATTTATCAAAGAAAATCGAGAATCTAAATATGACCGAGTCGAAATTCTCTATTATCGATTTTCGATTCTCTGCCATTTTTTGATGAAATCAAAAATGGCTTGAGGGATAGGAAAATGAAAACCAAAGCAATTCTCTTCAAATGCCTCTCGTGCCTGCTGTTTTTACTGACCTTAGTCTGCCCCGCCGCTATCGGTAAAATTATCTACGTCGATGACGACGCCCCCGTGTCTTCTGTCGAAGACAGAAACGGGGGGATAAATGATGGCACTTCGTGGGAAAATGCCTACACATTTTTACAGGATGCTCTTGTTGATGCGAATGATTCGGACAAACCGGTTGAAATACGAGTCGCTCAGGGTACTTACAGACCGGACCAGGGATCTGGTATTACGCTTGGCGATAGAGAGGCTACTTTCCAGCTTGTTAACGGTGTTAAACTTATAGGTGGTTATGTCGGTTTTGGTACACTCGATTCAGATATACGCGATATCGAGCTGTATGAGACGATCCTGAGTGGTGATCTCAATGGTAATGATATAGAATTCAACGATCCTTGCGATTTGCTGAACGAATCAACCAGAGCAGAGAACAGCTTTCAAGTCGTTACAGGCAGTAATACCAACGAGACAGCTATATTGGATGGTTTTATTATCACCGCTGGAAATGCTAATGGTTCGTATCCTTTAAATTGTGGAAGCGGGATGAATATTCTCCGGGGCAGTCCAAACTTGATTAATTGTATATTCAGCAAGAATTCAGCAGTTTCTCTGGGGGGCGGTGTGTTCAATTATGCAAGCAACCCAATCCTAATCAATTGCAATATAAGCAAGAACTCGGCATTGAAAGGTGGTGGGATGTACAACTACGATGGAAGTAGCCCCCTGCTGACTAACTGCACGTTCAGTGATAATATAGTAAGCTACTATCCCTATGGGTATGGTGGTGGTATGCGCAATAAGTACAGCGATCCTCTACTAACCAATTGCACTTTCAGCAGGAATTCGGCATACAATGGTGGTGGAATGGACAATGTCGCAAGCAATCCTGTACTAATTAACTGCATATTTACCTGGAATTCAGCAGGCAGTGGTGGTGGGATTAGCAATAGTTTTAGTAATCCCATATTGACAAACTGCACATTCATCTGGAACTTGTCAGGATATGGCGGTGGTGGGATTGAAAACCAGCTTAGCGACCCCACGCTGAGCAACTGTACATTCAGCGGTAACTTGGCAGTATATGGCGGTGGGGTATATAATGGTAATAGTGATGCCACCTTAACCAACTGTTCATTCAGCGATAACAAAGCCGAGGCTGCCGGTGGCGGAATATACAATTACCCGAATAATCATATAACCATTATAAACTCTACGTTCACTGGAAACTTAGCACAGGACGGAGAAGCTTTGGGCTGCAATTCAAAGGAGTCGAAATATCCAAGCAATGTTGAGATAAACAATTGCATTTTTTGGGATAGTGGTAATGAAATTTGGAATAATGACAATTCCACAATTACAGTCAATTACAGCAACATCCGTGGCGGCTGGCCGAGCGAGGGGAATATTGACGAAGATCCTTTGTTTGCCGATCCAAATAATGGTGATTATCATTTGAAATCCCAGGGGGGAAGATGGGATCCGAAAACTCAAAGCTGGGTGATTGATGATGTCACCAGTCCGTGTATCGATTCAGGAGATCCAAACAGTCCTGTTTATCATGAACCAATTACAAACGGAGGTAGAATTAATATGGGGGCTTTCGGAGGGACATCGCATGCCAGCTTGTCACTTTGGGATGTTAATATGTTGAATCAGGCTTCTGAACCTAGTCCCGCCAACGGAGCTGTTGATGTAGATTTAGATACTATATTGAGCTGGTTGTTCGATACAAATGCCGTCGCACATGAGGTCTATTTTGGAACACAAGAACTGCCGCAGTTTGTTTGCAAACAATACAATACAGAGTTTGATCCAGGAGTGTTAGAGCCAAAGACTCAATATTATTGGCGCATTGATAATATTGATAATATTGATAATATGATGAACAGAATTACGGGTAATAAGTGGACATTTATAACTGGATCGGGCCCGGCTTATGCGCGTAATCCGAATCCCGAAGATGGTGATGTTAATATTGAATTCGGAGTTATCTTATCTTGGAATCCCGGTGTGAATGCCTTCACTCATAACGTATATTTGGGAACAGATTATGAGAATGTTTATAATGCAACAATAGAAAATCCATTAGGTGTACTAGTATCTGTTGGACAGGATTCTAATTCTTATTATCCAGGCAGTTTAGAATTTGACCAGACATATTATTGGCGTATCGATGGGATAAATGACCGGAAAACAGTAAAAACCGGTAATATTTGGACATTTACAACAGGCTCTCATCCTGTTCAGGCCTATAATCCGAATCCTGCGAATGAAGCCTTTGCCGTGGATGTAGATTCTATGATAAGCTGGTCACCTGGATTGAATGCAGTTGCGCATGATGTATATTTCGGTGAAAGTCTAAACGATGTTAATGAGGCAACGAGAAATAATCCATTAGGTGTGCTGGTTTCTCAAGGCCAGGACCCAAATTTTTATGATCCGGAGCTATTGCTTCACAGGCGTTATTACTGGCGTATTGATGAAATCACAAGTAACGGCGAGATAACAACGGGTGATATCTGGGAATTTGATACCATTAAGGGCAAAGGCAGAGCCTGTTTCACAGGCGAGACTCTTGTTTGGATTGATGAAGCTGCTATTCCAATATCAGAGACTGCTGCCGGACAAAACATCAGATATCTAAATATTTCCCGAAAAGTCGAAACTGTGCAGGAGCATGAAGGGACATTCACTTTGTATGATATTACTCTTGAGAGCGGCAATTGTATTACCGTCGCAGAGAATCATTACTTCATGACAGATTCGGGACAATGGCTCTCTTTGCATCAGCTAAAAACCGGCATGAAATTGAAAATATCCAAAGGTTCGATTGGGATAAAAAGTATAACCAAAAAACCAGAACCTTATTTTGGCAAGGTCTATAATCTTAAAGTCAAGGATTCAGACCAATATCTGGTCGGCGCGGATGCGATTATCGTACGTGACTATTAGGAGAGTCGATCGGTATTGTTTTTACACGCTTAGGGCCTATGCTGTGACCAAACGGCTAATAAGGTGGAAATTAATCTTGAATTTTTCGTGACATTCCTGTAAAATGATATGCGATGGATGACATCAGGAGGAAATTAGCTCAAATCGACAGGCAATTAGCCGGGAGAAATTATCATAAACAAATCATCAGTACCTGCCCGTTGTTGTTTGTCGCTGTAGGTCTTATAGTCGGGATACTGATGCAAGATAGATCGATCCTGCCGATTATATTCTGGCTGATTCTACTTAGCCTGCTTACGGCGGCATCTGTTTCTTTTTTTGTTCTAAGGCGGTTTTCAACTTATTGCCGTTACATCCTGGCTTATACGGCGTTGGCTTGTTTTTTATGTCTTGGTGCTGTTCGACTGGCGGATTTCCATCATCCGAAGCCCGGTGATATTCGAAACTTTATAACCGACCAGCGTGAGCTGGCAACAATCCGGGGGTTGATTGTCACCGAGCCCCACGTTAGCGAATACTCTGACTGGAAATTCGCCCGCTTCGTTCCGACCGATCCGATCAGCAGCTTTTACCTTAAGATTACCGAGGTTAAAACTATCGATGGATGGTCAGAGGCAACTGGTACGGTACGCGTTCTGGTTAATGAACCTGTGCTGGACCTGAAAGTCGGAGATTTTATACAAGCTTACTGTTGGCTGTACAGATTCGAGCCACCGACCAATCAGGGGCAGTTCGATACGGCGGGATACCTGGCAAGCAGAAACGTTTTCATCGGGGCATCGATTAAATTGCGTGACGGCATAGAATTACTTCATAACCCCCCTGCCGATATTTTTACAAGATTCAAATCACATATAAGACGAGTTGCAGAAAGAGCATTATTGGGCGACCTGCCTCAGGAAAATACCGGCCGGGCCCTTTTACAGGCGCTGCTTTTAGGTTATCGGGGTGATATTGACAGCGACACTTACAGAGCATTCCGTGAAACTGGCCTGCTTCACTTCATTAGCCTGTCCGGGATGCACTTCGGTATTTTAATAGGAATTATATGGTGGTTGTGTAAAACCGCGGGCCTGATGAAACCTGCACGGGCGATTATATGTATAATTGCAATTTTGATTTTCTTAATGATTGTTCCTCCCAGAGCACCAACACTAAGAGCAGCTATTATATGTTTCGTTTTCTGCCTGTCGTTTCTTTTTCATCGTCACTCCAATCCCATCAACACATTATCATTGGCCGCAATCATACTCCTGCTGACAAGACCGACGCAATTGTTCGAGCCGGGCTGGCAATTGTCATTCGCAGCAGTACTGGGAATTTTGGCCTTTACCGGAAAAATTTCCAGCTTCCTGCGTTACAAAATCTTCAAATTGCCATCGGCAAATAAAACACAGCAAATATCTCCGGGAAACCGCCTGATAAGAAAATTTGCAGATAACGTAATAACACTTTTCTCGGTAGGTTTTGCAGCATGGCTCGGCGGCGCCGGGATACTATTGTATCATTTCTACACAATCACGCCACTTGCCAGTCTCTGGACTGTATTGGTCTTTCCTTTGGTAAGTCTAATCCTGATACTCGGATTCCTGAAGATGATTTTGTTTTTAGCCCTGCCGACACTGAGCATTATTTTAGGCTTGATAATTACACATCTGTCGAATTTACTCATCTGGATTGTTAAGTTCATCGCTGACTTGAATATCTCACAAATACTGATTGGCCGTGTACCACCTGCCCTTATTATTTTTTATTACTGCGTCGTGCTTTTTATCGGCTTTGCATATTTTCGACGACCTCTGATAAAAAAAGCAATTTGCGTGACTGCCCTTTCGGCGGTAATAATTTTCCTCGGCTTTGCAAAGTGGCAAAGGACTTTTCGGGACAATTTAATTATTACTTCTCTTGATGTCGGTCATGGTCAGGCAATATTTGTACAGCTTCCGGGCCGGAATAATATATTGTTCGATGCAGGCTCACTGTACAAAGCTGATATAGGCAGACGAATTGTCTTACCGTTTATGGACTATAACGGAACAAATGAAATCAGTGCCGTCATCATAAGCCATAATGACATAGACCATATAAACGGGATACCAGAGATTGTTGAAAATTGCAAAGTTGGCCGAGTTTATGCCAACTACGACTTTTTCGACAAAACAGACAAATGGGGCACGGCGAAATTTATCAGCGAATACCTGAAAAAAATGGGATATAAAATAGAACGACTGGATGGAGACCTCAATTTTGGTAACGGCGTAAATATTAAGAAGCTCTGGCCCGGCAAAAATATCAATTACGACAAACAATTGAGTGACAATGACAAATCACTTGTGATTTTGATAGACTTTGCCGATACCAAAATACTTTTATGCTCGGATATCGAACAGTTTGCTCAAAAAGAATTAATGCATCTGTATCCCGAACTAAAAGCTGACATAGTGACAGTCCCCCACCACGGTTCGGTCAATACGTTAGAGCCCGGATTTCTCGAAAGCCTCAACGCCGATATCTTGATATGTAATTGTGGTCGAGGTCAATATAAAGACAAGAATGGGATGTTAGGTCCTGAAATTTATGAAACAAACAACGCACGTTTGTATCGTACATCCACAAACGGTGCAATTACTATTTGCGTCGGAAAAGATGGTCAGATCAGAAGTAGCGCATTTGTAAAATGATTAATACAACCGCACTGATTTGAACCGGGACATTCTAAGAGGTATATTTTTTCCCGGTATGTTTATCATCGTATATGCACTACGATTTCGACTCTGCGGTTTTTTGCCTTACCGTTCGCAGTTGTATTTGAAACAACCGGCCGACCTTGTCCACAACCTACCGCCCGAATCATTTTTTCATCAATTCCGTGTGCGACTAAGTATCTCGTAACTGCAAGAGCACGGTGGGCGGAAAGCTCCCAGTTATCCTTCCAATTGGACTTTTTGATAGGATCTGTATCGGTGTGACCAACAACGTCAATTTGTTTACCGGCATATTTTTCCCGTATTACTGCACGGATATGGTCAAGTTTGGCACTGGCGTCCTTTTTAAGCTCAGCTTTTCCCGAATCAAACAATATCGCATCCGGAAGCGTTACTGTGATTGTCCCTGCGGCTGCATTAAAGGCAACGTCATAGCCCTCTCCAAAACCTGAAGCTTCAGCGGGCGATTTGCGCTGTTGCTCTATCTGCCTTTGCAAATTGTCAATCGTTTCCTGGTCCTGTGAAATCCGGTCGGCGAGCTGACGCTTTTCCCCCCGCTCAAATTCGAGCTGACCCTTGAGATTTTCGTGCTCTATACTCAGGGCTTCGTACTTTTTCTCCCAGTTGGTACAGCCGGGTAAAAGAGTAATCAGAGTAGAACAAACCAGAAAAATGATTGTTTTTTTGTCGGCAACTCGCATATGACTTCTCCTTAAATGCCAAAGTTCAGGTTTTCTCATCTTAAAAATAAAACATGAACAAATGTTCTCGAATCCAATCATGTAGAATCATAACAACAAATATACCTAAAGACAAGAAAGGACCGTAGGGAATTTGTCGAATTTTTTTAAAAATCATATTAAAACCCGCCCAAGCCAGGCCGAAAAACGGCGCAATAAAAAAAGCTATGACAACTGAAAACGGTCCGATTACCGCCCCCGCGGCACCCATTAAATGCACATCACCCAATCCCATCGCCTCTTTCCCAAAAGCCATTGTGCCGAAGATACGGATACTCCAGACAATTCCACATCCGATAAAATAACCCCACAAACTGCCGAGGAATCCCGCTATGAAAGGTCTTTGAGAAAAAACCAGCCACCATTTGTTTATCAGCTCAATATTTTTACTTAACCATAACACTGTCAATGAGAGAATAATTATTGGCAGCAAAAAAACGATTTCCCTTAATGTCTCTAACCGATGGTTGAAATTATCATCTTGGGTAGCTACCAATTCTTTTGATAAATCATTTTTGGTTTGGTTATCTCCTTGAGGACTTTCGCTCCCCTGTTGTGCTTCTTGTGACTCATAGCTTCTCTTAATCAAGCCGGTAGCAAGTAAAACCAGTGATATAACCATACCGACCGCTGCTCCCACGGCCAGCGCCCCTGTATTTGGTGTGGCACTCGGCAAAATTCTGTAATCTCGAATCAATTCGAGATTAATTATACAAATACCTACAGACGAGCCAACCAATCCGACCACGGTAACGAACCAGCAGACAGACAGCGGGATTATCCAAAGTTCCAGGTCGATTGCCGAAGCGGCGATGAAAGCCGATAATAGGATTATATGAAGAAGATAAATAAACCAGCCCCCGCGTGAAAACGACGGGATAGCGGCTCTGATATTAACCTGAAAATATAGAATAAAAAGTCCGAGGAAAACCAGAGCCGTCAGGAGTTCTATTACGAAATATCGAGCTGATACCGGAGATTTGCAATAGCGACACTTTCGCCCCAAAAGCAACCAGGAAATCAAAGGTATATTGTCATAAAAACGGATATGCCTGCCGCACGCCGGACACGCTGACGGCGGAGTTATAATGGATTTGTCGCGAGGCAGGCGATAGATAACAACATTGAGAAAACTGCCTATACAGCAACCAAATGCGAAGATAAAAGTATATGAAATCCAGTCCGGTACAACCACAACAATCCTTTGTTATCTGTTATGTCTTTTTAGTCACTTTTTATCTTATGTTCTTAATCTCAATGAACTACGGGCTGTTTTGCGAAAGAAGCTGCAAAGTTGTTTTGCTTCCAATGCAGATTTCTTATTAGCAGATTCACCGGGATAGCGAAAAGTCACAGCAAAATCCGAGAGGTAAGCAAGGTCCTTGCGAAAAATTTCCCAATTCGGTTCAATTTTAAGAACTTTCTCTAACAGTGCTACGAGGTCGTGAATTTTACTAAAAGAAATTTCCGCTTCACATAAACGGGCTTTAAGATATTTTTCAGCACATTGTTGATAGTGAAAACAGATGCCGTCATAGTTAGGATTTTTCCTGACCCTGCTTTCTCGTTGTGCAGTAGCGAAATCTGCCTCGGCCTTGGCAACCCACTCAGTGGTCATTGGCTTCATAAAGCACCTTTCCTTTTTCCATGATTTCCCGCATAAAGCAGTCGCCCATCTTAATTCGCTGTTGCACTTTTTCCGGAGTCCTGATAAGAATGTCCACAGGAAATTGCGGCCGTAATTTCATTCTGATTTCTACAGATTTATCAACGCCTTTGCCTTTAAAGGGGCCAATGACTAATAAGTCAACATCAGAATCGGCAGTAATTTTACCCTGAGCATAAGAGCCGAACAGAATTACCCGTTCTGCGCCAAACTGCTCGCCGATTTGCCTGCCGAATTCCTTTATTTTGTTTATCGCTATCATAGATATAACTTACTAAATTCCATACTAAATCTATGGTTTCCAGTAGAGTTGTCCTTCTTTTCCAGGAAAAGCCGCCTTTTCTTTCTCACGCCACTTGAATTTCACAGATAATTCTATATTAAGTTTCTGGGCTAAAGCTAATGTAAGGCTCCAAGCACGATTGGCATCAACATGAGCAAAGGATATATTGGTTCCTGGCAAGGGAGAAAATCCATCTACATATTTTTGCCCATTTTCAACACACTTGCCAACAATATTTTTCAATTCTTGAATAGAAATTTGTCTATCCAAAGCTATTTTTATCGCACTGCTCAATAGGTGGTTCCAATTGTCTGCTTGCTGTTCACCAATTCTTCCTTCAATTATTTTTGTAAAATATAGGTTTGGTGGTCTTTGAGCATCGAAATTTTCTTGTTGAGTCAAGGTACTCACCACTGATGGATGAACATTAGATTTAATAATAGGCAATTGGATGGGCTTGGAATCAAAATCTTTTAAAAATTTCTGCACTTCTTCATAAGTAATTTCTGGACTATCTTCCACAACCAATGTCATAAGTGCTTCTGGCAAGCTTGGATAAGGAGATATTAAAACTGCCCTCTTGGCTTCGGGAAGTCTATCTTTGATAACTTTATAAATCCCTTTAATACGTAGGTATTTTTGGGCTTCAATTTCAGCACTGCCATTTTCAATTGAACTTTTCGAGAGAAACTTATCAAGAGATTCTTCTATATCAATCAATTCATCGTCCAACAAGTCAAACGATTCAAAACATTTTTCTGAAAATCTGCATCTGGCCGGTTGAAAATAAAAACGCCAATTTTGACCATCAGTAATTATACAAAATAAAGCACCATTGTCTCGATTATAATCTCTTACCTGAATTTCCGTCCTTTCTAAATCGCTTCTTATCTTGCCAAGTGCTTTAACTTCTATAAAAACATCAGGTTTACGTGAAGTTGAAAATAAAGCAATATCAATTTTGGTTTTGTCTTCATATGGTACCGGATGGTATTCAGTATAAACCTCATTCGGATTCCATATATCCCATCCTAATTCGATTAGGACACGTGCAACTAAAGACAAACGGACATGTTCTTCATTTTTATAAACGCCATCTATTATTTTCTGCTTAATATCAGAAAGCGTTTCTTTCATGATACATATCCTTCTATGTAATCTATCAATTTTTTATTTTTTTCCCTTTATTCACGATACTGGCTACTTTTGTTTGCAGGCCGAACAGGCGTATAAAGCCGGTCGCATCGGTCGGGTCGTATTCGGCTCCCATTTTGAAGCTTGCCAAATCCGTACGGTACAAACTTTTGGGACTTTTTGCGCCGGCAAAACTGCAACGGCCTTTAAACAGTTTTAATTTAACTTCGCCGGTGACGTTGCGTTGTGTAACATCGACAAACGCATCCAGAGCTTCACGCAACTGGGTGAACCAAAGGCCGTAATAGACAAGTTCGGCATATTTTAATGCAATCTGCTGTTTATAGTGCATAGTCTCCCGGTCAAGTGCCAGAGACTCTAGCGCACTATGCGCGGCGATGAGAATTGTTCCTCCCGGCGTCTCATATACACCGCGGGATTTCATACCGACCAGCCGGTTCTCGACCACGTCCACCTGTCCGATACCGTGTTTACCACCGATTTCATTCAACGTTTCAATTAATTTTACGCCACCGATTTTTTTACCACTAAGTGACACCGGCACCCCCTGCTCGAAACCTATGCTGACGTAATCCGCTTTGTCTGGTGTTTTTGATATCGGATTGGAAATAACGAACAAATTATCCTTCGGCTCGTTGGCCGGGTTTTCTAAGTCGGCTCCTTCGTGGCTTATATGCCATAAATTCCGGTCGCGGGAATAAATCTGCTTTTTGGTCTGCTCGATTGGAATTTTATGCTTCTTGGCATAATCCACCGCAGCTTCGCGAGATGTGAGTGTAAAATTCGGGTCTTTCCAGGGCGCGATTATTTTTAACGATGGGTCCAGTGCCATAAAAGTCACTTCGAAACGCACCTGGTCGTTGCCCTTGCCGGTAGCGCCGTGTGCAACTGCTGTCGCACCTTCGGCGTGGGCAACTTCCACCTGATGTTTGGCAATTAAAGGCCGGGCGATACTTGTACCCAACAGATATCCGTTTTCATAGACCGCTCCTGCTTTGAGCATCGGCCAGAGATAGTCCTCGACAAATTCCTCTCGGAGGTCTTTGACCACACATTTTACCGCCCCGCTTTCCAGGGCTTTGCGTTTGATACCGGCCAATTCATCGCCCTGGCCGAGCTCGGCGGCGAACGCTATTACATCGTAGCCGTAAGTTTCCTTGAGCCACGGCAGAATTACGCTCGTATCCAAACCGCCGCTATACGCTAATACTACCTTTTCAGCTTTTTTCCCACTCTTTGCCATTCAATCTTTCCTAACAAAGATAAAGTAAAACAATTTCAATTCAACCTGTAGATTTAACGCAGGTTTATATTTTTTGAATTATAACGACAATCCACGAAAAAACAATCAAAAGCGGTAGAAAAGAAAACAGTCAAACTATTGGAACCCACGGGATGATATAAAGCTGTTATAGTTCCGTATATCTTAATGTTTATCTATTTTTAATAGGCACAAGAGACAACTGTTCCTGTACCTTGTATATTTGTTAATCTTTGAATTTTATTTCCGGCATTTCCCTGCCGAGCCTTTGATAAGTTTCTTTTAGTGTTTTAAGAAATCTATCCCTCTGCATCGATTCGACATGACCATCGAGAAACGCAACATTGACCTTGTCGTCACAGTACTCTGGATTCTCGTAAATAATAATACCATTCGCAGGTGATGTTCCGGTTTTGGTCGAATGGCCTTGTACGTATATATAGCTTGGACCGTTAAAATCCTTGGGTTTCACCGGTGATTCGAAAACTTTGGAACTATTTGTGTATTTCTTAATCTGCTCGAGATTTTCCGGGAAGATGCCATCATTGTCGTCCGCATATATTATAGTTGCTAATACTAACTGTTTTAAATTGTTCATAGAAACAACTCGTTTGGCTTGATTTCTGGTCCGTGCCAGGGCCGGCATCATTATACCAACTCCTATTGCACCTCCGGCAACCGCAGCTATGCTTTCTTCGATTCCGACTCCTTGATAGTGTGAGCGAAATCCCTGGTCATCGTACCATGAATATTGGCAGGAAGGCCCCATCTTTTCTGCAATATGTGTCAGCGAAGGCAGGACAAACGGCAATTGTAATTTTGCTTTCGCAGCAACCATCGTCATCATAGGCCAAAATTGCTGCAATCCCGTCATCATTTGATTGAATTGAACTTTTGAGTCGCTGTATTTTAGTCCTGTCAGATTATCAGGCAGTTTTGCAGTGACTTTTTTGAATCCTTCCGTACTTCGTATGGATTTTTTGCCTGATTTAATCTGCTCAATCGCCAGATTACACATCGTTGGATTGGAGGCGATGACTACCTTATCATCCGAGATTGCCCAGCATGGCATTATCTGCACCATCGCAAGTGGCATTACAGCCAATGTTTGTATAGTTCTTCCATCTTGAACCTGTGAGCTTACCTGAACCATACCATCACTTTCTTCGGCTGCAAATTTCCCCAGAGCAGTCACCGTATCTTCCCACAATTTTACATTCTTTAATTTGGCGACCAAAATTAAACCACCCTGTGGTGACTGTGGCATTATGCCTCCCGGCAAAACATAGAAAAGCACTTCGCCTTTAAGACTTTCAAGCAGACCATCACGAATCTTGAAATTAAGCTCCTCTTCCATTTCAGCGATTTCTTCTTCTACTTTATCAAAATCCTCACCGGCTGCAGCTTTAATTGCCTTTATAACCGTATCATAGATTCCCACCATGTTGCAATCAAAAGCAGTGGCATTCATAGCACGCTCGTCGACCATATCGAATATATCCATATCTATGGTATTGAAACATACAAACAAACCGGTACGCGGCTGAGGGACCTCTATCAGCTCATTAACGACCAAGTCAGGGCCGTCGAATCCTATTCTTGAGCTTACAGTTTTGACTTTATCGAAACCAATTTCTTTAAATACAGCTTCAACAACGGCAACCTCTTTTTCGTCACCTTCGGCTTTTGTAACGGTTCCTAAAAGATTGATCGTCTTCTGGATATTGATATAAACTGCAAGTGCATCATTATTGCTCTTTACTTTTTGAAGATAATTTGGTTTCGGCCTGTCCTTAGGTGCATCCTGTAAATACCTGATGGCCAGTCCTTCGCCGTCGTTAATTGCAAAGACAAGATAATTTCCAATCCAGCCCCAGTATCCGGGGACACCTTTGGTATCTTTCGGCCCGTGTAATGTAGCAGAGCCGATTTTGACTTCGATAATATCTCCATCATCCGCCATACTTTCCAGCTTTGTCAAAGCTGTGGCGATTTGGGCTTTGCGAGGACCGGCGTCCAGAATAGCGAATCCGTAAATTGGCGGCCCTTCCGTTGTCAGTTTTTGTGCCGCACCAATAATAACCGGCCGGGTTTTAACTAATCTGGTAAAGTTCAACACGGTATCGACGGATTTACTCGCATTCGGATCCTGAACTTGTAGTTCGATCTTTGCCGTCAACTCTTTATATATTGATTTATAAAAAGTCTGTACGCCGGGGTCTGTCCATATCTGACTGAGAATTGTTTTTTCAAACGCGGGTCCCAACTCGTCCGCCCCGCTTGTGGCGATAAAGCCGACCACGTTATCCGGCAACACTTCCGTCAGCTTTTGGGCCGAGGAACTTTGCGCGATACTCGCGTCCGAACAAATAAAAGTCACAGAAAATAACAATACTGCGCATACGAGGAATTTCTTATAAGAACGTTTCATAATTAGCTCCTTTCAAATGGATAAGTAGTCATCTCGTTAAAAAATGAGGCTTAAACACACTTAACAGATTATATTATCATCTTCAAAAACAATTACAAACAGTTTTTCGCATAAGGTCGGGGTCGGGGTTGGCGTCTGTGCCGGTGAAAAGTTTGAACTGTGCCATTGCCTGATTGACGAACATCGAGACGCCGTCGATTGTTTTCGCCCCTTTCTTTTTGGCGTTTTTCAGCAATAGAGTCTGGGCCGGATTATAAACCGTATCAAAAACCGCCATAGATTTTTTCAGGTATTCTTTCGGAACTGGCGTAGCATCTACATTTGGATTCATTCCGATACTCGTGCAGTTGACCAGCAGCTTGGCATCGATATTCTTTAATTCGTCCAGAGGCGCAAACTCGCAGTTAAATTCGGCAGCGAGCTTTTCGGCCCTCTCGAGCGTGCGATTATAAATCTTGATTTCGGCCCCGGCGTCACTTAGCCCGACCACTATGGCCCTTGCGACTCCTCCTGCTCCAACTACGGCGACGGGCAATTCATTTAATTTAGCCTTAGTAATTCCCATCCCGGAAGTAATTGCATCAAGAGCGGCGGAATAATCGGTATTGTAGGCCCTGACCCCGCCGTCGGAGCGAATGATAAGCGTGTTTACCGCGCCGATTTTTTCAGCCAGAGGCTCGATGAAACCCTGATTTGCCTCTGTATAATTAAGAGCGTAATGCTTATGCGGGATTGTTACACTAAAGCCGCGAAAGTTCAGCCATTTCCGCAGCAGTACATTATTCAAAAACGTGTTGAATTCCTGCTTTTGCCCCTGGACAAGCAAAGGCAAATATAGCCGGTTCATTTTCATTTGAGCAAAGCAGGCATTGTGAATCGCCGGGCTGAGCGAATGACCTACCGGGTTGGCTATCACACCGAAAAGCTCCGTATCGGCTGTTATATCATCGTAGCGGTACAATTTCTTAAATTCTCCGACATTCAACTGGCCCGGCGCAGTTGCACTTTCCTGGTCGATACTTGCGAAAGTCACGAAGCTGCCGAGCTTCTTTGCGAGGATTCTGCTGATAAGGCCGGTTTCGCCCATACAGAAAATGATTCGCTCGCCGCTGGTACGGTGCAACAAATCGAACGCCTCGAAGCAATCGTTGATATGATTGGCCGTATAGACTAATTTGGGTATTGTCCCCGGACAGATCATTGAGATGCTGCGAAACAATTTGTTAATATCGGCGAATTTTGTCTCGAAATTGTGTGCCGATAAAATAAGCCTTGCCTTCGAGTTCCGAGACAGGGCAAGTCTGATTCTCTCCTGGTTTTCGGTAGAGAGAAAATTATCGTATTCGAAGTCGATAAAATCAGCGCCGGCCTTCAGTGCTGCAACAAGCACATCGACACGCAAACGGTTCGGATAGTCTATAACTCCACCCTGCTTTTTGTCACGACAGGTAACAATAACAGGGAGCTTTTTACCTTTACTGTTTTGTAAATCGCCGACTAAGTTTTTTATCAATGCGACACTTAGATTTTCGATGTAATCTGTCCGCAGTTCGAGCATCTCGGCACCGGCGGTTTTTGCCGCCTCGATTTGCTGCTGCGCCTGGTCCGGACTTTTCGCCGATATGGGAACTGTTAAACGTGTCATAATTGCCTTAAGATATAGCAGCAATTAGTGACAAAAGCAAGAGCAAAAACAGCGGACGGATGACAGAAGACGGAAGGCAAAATACGTAGGATATAATTACCAAATTAACCGGAATGTTTTGCATTTGTACGGTAAATAGGTTAAATTTCAAGACCTCCGTTATTGACGAAACTTAAGTTTGGCAGCGTAAGAGTTGTTTTTAGTGTAATATCTATGTTAGAGCTTGATATTAAAATTCCAGTTTCACCCGAGGTTCACCCCTTAGGGGCAAGCTATCCGATCAAAATCGGCACAGATATCCTCAAATCATTGTGGCATGAGATTGATATCGCCTTCGATAAGCTCAATAAGTTCATTGTTACCGATGAGAACCTGGTCTCGGCCGGTCATCTGGAAAAACTCCTCGGCCAAAGAAATATCCCTACTTTTGTAATAAGCCCGGCGGGAGAGACTTCGAAGAATATCAATACGGTCATTTCAATTATCGAGGCCATGGAAAAGGCATATCTGGGCAGAGATACGCTCGTTGTGGCATTAGGCGGCGGGACGGTCGGCGATATCGCAGGATTCGCAGCGGCGATTTTCAAAAGAGGCGTTCCCGTCCTCCAGATACCCACGACGACAGTCGCCCAGACCGATTCGGCTGTCGGAGGCAAAACAGGTGTCGATTCGAGTGTCAGTAAAAACGCATTCGGTGCGTTCTGGCACCCTGCCGCTGTCTATATAGATGTTGCAACTCTGGCTACTCTCGATGACAGGCAATATCGGGCCGGGTTAGTGGAATCTGTAAAGCATGCGATTATTGCCGACAGCGAGTATTTCGATTTTCTCGAAAGCAACCTTGACTCTATCCTGCAGCGCAAGCCCGATGTACTGGAAAAAATAGCTTACCAAAATTGCAAAATAAAAGGCAGTGTCGTTGAGGAAGACCCACAGGAAAAAAATAAACGCAGAATTCTCAACTACGGTCACACCATTGGCCATGCAGTCGAAGCGGCCAGCGGTTATGAACTTCTGCACGGCGAAGCAGTTGCTATCGGAATCATCGCGGCAGGTCTGATTGAGATTGAACTAAAACTATCAGAACCTAAGAGACTGGAAAGAATCAGGAGAATTCTCGAAAAAATCGATGCCCCTACAAAATTACCTGAAAATATAAGCGATAAAGAAGTAATTGAATTGCTCAAACACGATAAAAAGGCGGTTAACAAATGGCCGAGATTCATATTGGTAAGCGAAATAGGCCAGGTTTATACCCAGAACGGACAGTATGCGGTAGAAGTTGCTCCGGAACTGGTGGAGAAGGTATTACACAAACTTTAGAGAATTTGATTGAAGACCGGATTATGTACAGAGAACAGATTAAATCGCCCGATTGCACAATCAGAGACTGCGGACGGAAGCACGGTCAATTTGTTCCAGCCGGCCAACGAGTTTTTTTCTTGCCTTTCGGGCGGTTTTAGGTAGATTCTAGTAAAAAATCCTATTTGGAGATTCGGTAATGATAGGCAAAAAGATAAGACTCGAAAGAATAATCGACCGCGAGTCGCAAAGAACAGTCATTATTCCAATGGACCACGGCGTTACAGTCGGGCCTATTGAAGGTCTTGCCGATATGCGGACGACCGTCAGTAATGTAGTTGCCGGCGGCGCAAACGCAATTCTGATGCACAAAGGAATCGTTCGAGCAGGCCACAGAGGTACAGGCAGGGACGTCGGATTGATTATCCATCTTTCCGGCGGAACATCCCTAAGTCCGGATCCCAATGCAAAAGAGCTCGTCTGTACCGTCGAAGAGGCAATTAAGCTTGGCGCCGACGCCGTCTCTGTTCACATAAATCTCGGAGCCGAAACGGACAGAGAGATGCTGTGGCAGCTTGGTTATGTAAGCGAATTATGCCTTGAATGGCAGATGCCGCTGGTGGCTATGATGTACACTCGCGGAGCTAAAATCAAGGATGAATATAACGTCGATAATATCAAGCACGCTGCAAGAGTCGGGGCTGAACTTGGTGCAGACATTGTCAAGGTAGTCTATACCGGTAGTCCTGAAAGTTTTGCCAAGGTGGTACAGGGTTCTCCCGTACCGGTTGTTATCGCCGGCGGACCGAAGATGGGAAGCGACGAGGATATCTTCAGGATGGTCGAAGGTGCCCTGGCCGCCGGTGCGGCGGGACTATCAATAGGACGAAATGCATTCCAGCATAAAAATCCTACAAAGATGGTCCAGGCCCTAAGTAAGATGGTACACGACAAAGCAAGTGTCAAAGATGCAATCGAGATGCTCAAAAGCTGAGCCCATAAAAAAAAGATGGGCAACATAATCGTATAGCTGCCCATCTCAGTCAATCTTACAGGAGATTGAAGCATCCCCTTTTTTTCTGGTGGTTTTGATTATATCTCTACCAGTTAATTCTCACTTTTCTTTTCTTCTGTGGCCGGTTTTGCCGTTTTTTCCTTCTTTTGCTTTTCGACTTTTTTGCCGGTTACTTCGCTGGTGCCTCTGTCCGAATTCATTTGGCCCTTGAGGGTTTTGCCTTCTAATTTACCTTTGAAGTCCATCTCGAAGGTCATGTCACCAAAGCCCATTTCAAGCAAAAAGGTCACCTGATCGCCTTCGAGTTTGAGATTCTTCATGGGAATCTCACTGTCGAAGACTTCATACCTTCCGGTCATATCCGGGAAAACCTTCATCGTAGTCGTTCGCGTGCCGAAATCGGAGACTGTTGTCACTTCCCAGGTTCCTATGAGCTCCTGGCCGATACGCTTTCCATTGGCTTCCCACTGGCCCATATCGCCTCCCTTGAGCATTCCGGTCAGCTTGTTGTCTTTGACGGTTCCTTCATAGGTGTTCTCGAACTCCATATCTTCCACTTTACTATGCCGAGTGAACGTCAATTTTCCATCTTCGAATTTGACATCGGAAATCTTGTGCTCACCCATCTGCTCAGTCCACTTTCCCTCAAGCGAACCTTCCTTTGTCTTTGAGATAATCAGTTTTGCATTGATGTCCATGTCACCGACATTGAAATTAATATCCCACTGGCCAAGTGCGGGACACCTGGGTTTTGGCCGGGCCCCGACGGCGGTAAACTCAGCCCAATCATTTGATATTGTAAGCATGAGCTTGCCGTCCTTGAGTGTTCCTTCGTAGTCTGTTGTAAACTCGCGGTCCGGCGGGCCCATGGTTCGGATAAACGAAAGTTTTCCATTCTCAAGTTTTGCATTGGATATTTCCGTTGAGCCCCACGTGCCTGTCAGTGTTCCATCCTCGGCTTTTTTAATAGACAACATTGCGTAGCTCTTTCGACCGTTGTTGTCCATTGTGACTTCCCAGTCGCCTGTGATATCTTCAGCCGCCCAGACGAGAGACGTTTGCAGCAATAAAATAAAACAGATCAGAACGATAGATTTGCCGCTTGTTTTTTGAATTAGCTTCAGACTCATAATTTGCCTCCTAAAATGTTTCATAATAATCCTATATCCGGCTGAACGGCCGAATTCTTGAATATATAATGTTAATGCAGTGAGCCAATAAAGACAACTTTTTTCCAAAAGATTTTCCCTCTCAGCCCCTAATAATGTAAGATGTTGACAAAATTGTCTCACTTAAGTTAAATATTCACAAATAATTCGAGAAATACAGTTGAGGATAAGGAAATAATGAAAAATTTATGGGTAAACGTTGTACCGTATAAAAAAGAACTTGCTATCGCCGCTCTGGAAAGCGGGGCAGAGGCGGTCGTTTTGCCGGATGACGAAAGTGAAACTGTGCGGCAGTTCGGCAAAATCAAAACTGTCGAAACGAACGGTGATATTAAGCCGGGTACCGATGTAGAGTTTATCGATATTGCCGGCAAGGGCGACGAAGATAAGGCCGCCGTCGTACCGACAGAAAAAATTGTCGTCTTAAAGATGCTCGACTGGACGATTATCCCGATAGAAAATTTACTTGCCCGGCGGCGTAAAAACATCATGGTACAGGTAGAGAACAGTGAACAAGCCAAACTTATGGTCGAGATTCTCGAAAAGGGTGTGGACGGTGTTGTACTGAAAACCGAAGATGTGAACGAGATAAAAAAATGCGCTGAAATAATTCATGGCGTAAGCGAAAAAATCGAGCTTTTAACAGCAACCATAACAACTACAAAACAATTAGGCATGGGAGACCGTGCTTGCCTCGACACATGCACACAGATGACACTCGGCGAAGGAATGTTGGTGGGCAATACGGCCGCCGGTTTCTTTTTGGTGCATTCCGAATCCATCGATAATCCTTACGTTGCATCCCGTCCGTTCCGGGTTAATGCAGGAGCTGTACACGCATATACACTGGCGCCGGGCGGCAAAACCAAATATCTTGCAGACCTTAAGGCCGGCGACGAAGTCATGGTTGTAAATTTTCAGGGCAAATCTCAAATCGCTTATCTTGGAAGAAATAAAATCGAAAAACGGCCGATGATGCTCATTGAAGCAATGTTTGAAAAACATCCAATCAGCCTTGTTATGCAAAACGCCGAAACAATCAGGCTTGTAAAACCGGATGGCCAGGCCGTTTCTGTGACGTCTCTAAAACCAGGGGATAAAGTCCTGGCTCATATAGAAAAAGCCGGCAGACATTTCGGTATGCAGGTCGATGAAACATTAATCGAAAGGTAGTGCCATGGTTTGGTCGGAAGATGCGCTCAGTATGATTTTAGCTACAGTCTTTGGAGCGATAATCGGACTGGAAAGAGAATTAAGCGGCAAGGCCGCCGGACTTCGGACTAATATATTAATATGCCTTGGTGCAGCAGTCTTCACAATAATCTCCAGGCAGATGGCAACTGGTACAGAAGGTTCTGTCACAAGAATAGCCGCCCAAATCGTTACAGGTGTGGGCTTCCTGGGTGCCGGCGCTATTATTCAGGATAGAGGCGGTGTACACGGTTTAACAACAGCGGCAACTATCTGGCTTGTTGCGAGTATCGGAATGGCCTGCGGAGCACATCTTTATCAACTTGCGCTAATAACTACTCTCATCGCAATAATTGTCCTGATAGGTCTCGCAAAACTGGCCAGACCTTTGGAGCGTTACGAGGAAAAAAGCAAAACAAGAAACATTCCACAAAACCATTATTGAGAAGTTAATAACTGAATTATCAGGACAAGAGTATCAGCCAATCCGCTTGGGTAAATAGAATTTGTCACACTCTGTTTGCTTGATTCTCTCGACGACTTAATTGGATATGTTTGTATGAATATACTGGCACTTGAACCTTATTACGGCGGCAGTCATAAGGCATTCATCGACGGCTTGTCGAAAGTAAGCGGACATGAATGGGCTGTTTTGACACTCCCGGCCCATAAGTGGAAATGGAGAATGCGTCATTCTGCAATCACGTTTGCCGGACAAGTCTCGAACCTTCTCAGGGACAATCATAGATGGGATATGATATTCTGCAGCGACATGCTGAATCTCGCAGAATTTTCGTCACTTGTCCCTGTCGAAATAGCAAAGCTGCCCAGGATAATATATTTTCACGAAAACCAATTAACATATCCGGTTCGGGTTGAAGATGAGCGTGATTACCAGTTTGCAATGACCAACCTAACCAGTGCCCTTGCTGCTGATGCCGTATGGTTTAATTCACAGTTTCATAGAGATTCTTTTCTCGAAGCTCTTGTGAAGTTCCTCAAATCAATGCCCGATCATCAGCCGTTGGAAGAAATCGACAAAGTAAGAATAAAATCTTCTGTTTATCCACCGGGCATAAGCGACTTTCAGAAAAGGGCGCCGAGAAAAGCCGGTCCGTTACGCATCCTCTGGGCGGCAAGATGGGAGCACGACAAGAATCCCGAAGATTTCTTTACAGCCCTTGAAATTCTTAAAAATAATAACATCCCGTTCGAAATTAGTGTCATTGGTCAGAGTTTTCGAGATAAGCCGGAGATTTTCGATAAGGCAAAAATGAAATTCAGTGACAATATCATTCGTTGGGGCTATCAGCAATCACGCGAAGAGTACGAGAATTCACTTCTCGAAGCCGATGTGATAGTTTCGACCGCTAATCATGAATTCTTTGGTCTCAGCGTCCTCGAAGCTATCGCCGCCGGTGCTTATCCGCTCGTACCTAATCGCCTCTGTTATCCTGAAATTCTCAAGCTTGAAAAAATAAAAGGTGCAGAACAATTCTTCTATGACGGCACGGCCGGGGACCTTGCCGAAAAGTTGAGTTCGTTAGCAATACGAGTTCAGGAGGACAAAATCTGGCCGGAATCAATAACTCCCGAAGCACTCATCGAACATTTCAAATGGAAGAATCTCGCACGTCAATATGACGATGCACTCGAAAAAGTCAGCCGGAATGTATGAGTTTTAATTTACTTCAGAGCTATTTACCATTCAACCTTAATCTCATACCATTCGGCACCCCTATATTGGTTATCATCAATGTATATGGAAAGCGTATAATCATTTTCTTTAGTGGGTTTTGATGTTATATCCACATTGCCACGGCCCTGTAGTTTGGTTAATGTAATCTCATCTATAGTTTTCATCGGCAATGCCGGTTTCAAATCACCGAAGCGGTTCGACATTAATCCATCCCATTCGGGTTTCCACTCTGTATCGTTAACGAAAGTAGGTTCATCGAATCTGCCTTGCCACTTGCCCGGTAAATCCCATTTGTGGTGTTCATACCAAAGCTCGCTGCCCCTGATTTTGACTGTATCGGAGCCGTCAATAAAGGCTTTGATTTGTATGGAGCCGTGCGGCGTAGCCCAAAATTGTAATTGTGAACAACCGGCCGGAAATATGACAATAAGACACACACACATAACAAGAAAATTAATCTTTTTCATAACTTGTCTCCCTTATTGATAGAAAAAAAGCAATACCAACCTACTACGCTATTCGCATTGAAACACACGGTAAGAATGCGGCTTAATCTGCAAGCTGAATCTTTTACCACTACGGCCCCGCCCCCTACCGCTCATCATCATACGACGACCACCAGAAGCTGCGCCGTCACTACTTGCAGTAAGTACTTCATTAGTAAGCAAGTCACGCAGACTTTCAACCGGCTTAGTGACTACAATGTCAACTTCTGCCGTCTCATGCAGGAAGGATTCTACTATAAAAGTGCCGTTATCATAGACGAATATACTGACATGGGCAGGCCCCTCGACCCGGACGTAAATATCTCTATTCAATAATTCTTTATATCGCGTTAGCAATTTATCCGGAAGATTGTACAAATCGCCGAAGTTTTCCGGAATGGTCATCATGTACAGTGTGCCGTTGGCATAGTCGGCAGAATGAAGAATGGGATAGCCGATACCGCTTACAGAGCATGTTATTTCCTCCCATGAATCGTTGGTCAGGTACATTATTTGGGGAATGATTATGTCCGATTTTGCCTGAGCATTATCACGCCAGCCGACAACAAAATCTCTGACAATAGCCTTTCTGTCGGTATATTCGAGCTCGACGATATCTTCGATACCTTTTCCCTGAAGTGCTTTGAGCAGTCCCGAAGTGATAACGACATCTTTTCCGTCAATCAAATGAGCTTTCATTTTCTCAACAATCTTCGGAGCAAATTTTGCAGATTCGGCCAAAAAGACAATATTTGCATCGCAGGGAAACTCCGGCACAAGATCTATCGCAATACCGCACATGCCAAGGTAGTTGTGCAGAAAATCTTCACCTCTCGAATGGTACGGTTTGTAGCACTTCAGACCAATTGGATTGCCAAGCTCGCCCAGGAATTTGTCAACCATCTCGAAAGTATGGCCGGCGGCGCGGGCGATTGTTGTCGGATGTATAGTTGTCCCGTCTTCGGGACTGCTGGATTTGAGCATCTCATCGAAGTCGAAGCTGGTATGCAGGTCGTGCCACGGTTCGCGGTTTGATTCGCTGATTCTCCGCTGTACTTGTCGGAAGTCGAAAAGTGTGATTTCCGGTGCTTTGGCAAACAGTGTCAGCCACAACTGCTCTGCATAGCGGTCTATATATGCCATACCGCCGGTATCGACCCAACCGCCTCTGTTGCCGCCGGGTTTGATATTTTCAAAATACCGGAAAATCAAATAGCCGAGGTATTGCTGCAGGTGCTGGTGGCTTCGAACAGGGTCTCTTGTTTCCGTACCTGTGTAGAGCCCGTCGAATATCTTGGGTTGGGTCTCTAAATTAAAACCAAGTCCCTGAAAATGTTCGTACCAGTTTGGATACTTGATGACCATCTTTACATTCGGATTGACCGCCCTGGCCGGTTTGACAATCAGTTCTCGTGCGGCTTCATCGAGCAGTGCCAGCCGATATTGGGTCCAGCTTTTGTTGCCCTTGGCTTTGATACACAATTCGCACTTACAGTTTGTAAAAAAGAAGTCGTCGAGAATAACTTCATCAAAATGCCTGGCTGTATATTCGACAATTTCCCTGACTTTTTGCCTGTGTTCGGGATTGCTGTAGCAGAAAGTCTCAAAGCGGTTTCTTTCGCTGACCGTCAAAGTTATACCACCGGCGGTTTTGACACCTCTGTCGGCGAAAAATTTCTTGGCCATATTAAGTGTTCGTTCATCTACAATATTACCTGCATCGCGATAGGTCTCAAGATAGATTTTATCAATGTGGACCTGCCTGGTGATTTGCTCCCACTGTTGCTCAAGACGGTCCAGGTCACTCATTTGACGCGTTTCGTATGCCCGTGAATAAACAGCAACGTCGAAATTTTCGTAGGCTTCAGCGGAAAAACAGAAAAGCAAAACCGTTAAACCAAATATTATCCAGACGTATCTTTTTATATGTTGTTCCATCATATACCTCTGTCAACCAAAGAACAATGTGCGTACTTCGCCTGAAAGAATAAAACATAATTTTTTTTACTTTGGAAATAAAAAATGCTCCGGACACATTCCGACAACAAAGCTTAATCTGAAATTTCTAATGCTTTGCATGTATGGGATGTGGCTGGAGTGCGTATGTTGTATGTACCCTGGTAAATCAGAATTGGCTAAGGAATCGAAGGTCGTTCTCAAAAAACAGGCGAATGTCGGTAATGCTATATTTACGCATAGCAAGCCTTTCAATTCCAAAACCGAATGCCCAGCCGGTATACTTCTCGCTGTCTATACCAACTGCGTCAAAAACATTAGGGTCAACCATACCACAACCGCCCATCTCTACCCAGCTTTCTCTGCCGCCTTTGTCTTTTAGAAGCAAATCCACTTCGGCACTCGGTTCGGTGAAAGGGAAAAAGCTTGGTCTAAACCGCCATTGAGTCTGTGGACCGAAGAAGGTGTGTATAAACTGCTCAATAGTGGTCTTCATATCCACCATACTAACACCCTCATCAACAACCAGAGCCTCAAGTTGATAAAACATATACATATGTGTTGCATCAACGGTATCCGGGCGATAGACCCGTCCCGGAGCGACAATACGAATAGGCGGTTTTTTATGTTCCATCACGCGAATCTGAATAGTGGAGGTCTGGCTGCGCAGCAAAGTCCGGTCATCGATATAAAAATTGTCCGCAGGGTCCCTTGCCGGATGTTCGGGGCCAATGTTCAGTGCAATAAAATTATGCCATTCATCTTCGACTTCCGGGCCATAAGCTACATCAAAACCCATCCGTCCGAATATTTCCAGTAAATCGTTCAAAGTTTGTGTAATAACGTGCCTCTTGCCGATATTGATGGGTATGCCCGGTAAAGTAACATCTATTAACTCTCTGCGTGTTCCCTCCTGAGATGCCGATAGAGAATTTTTAAGCTGCTCAAATGTTTGAGTGACTTCATTTTTAATTTTGTTAGCAAGCTGACCGGCTTCAGGCTTTATCTCACGCGGGAGTTTGCCTATTTCGCTGAGCATTTGGGTAATCTGCCCTTTTCGAGCCAGGAATTTTATGCGGAACTGTTCAAGAGTTTCTAAATCCGAGACTTTCTTCAACTCAGTAAGGGCATTTTCGCCTATTTTTTTAAATTTCTCAAGCATTCGCTCTTTAGTCGTTCGTTATTGCTCACAGCAACACAGGTAGGTTGTGAATTACAATTCTTATGCAGTTTTCGAGGTCTCAACGATTGCATCGAAACCCTGTGGGTCGTCAATAGCAATTTCGCTGAGCATTTTTCTATTCAAGCCAATATTAGCCTTCTTACAGTTATTGATGAACTGGCTGTATCTTATTCCCCGCTGCTGGCAAGCCGCACTCAATCGTGTAATCCACATAGCCCGAAAATCCCGTTTTCGGCGTCTGCGGTCAATCCGGGCATTAACCGCCGCCCTGGCGGTAGCTTCCTTAGCAAGCCGATATAGCCGACCCGGAGCACCACGATGCCCCTTTACCGATTTTAGGATTCGTTTCTTTGCCTGATGTCTTGCTGCACCTTTTCTAACTCTTGGCATACCAGCTTTCCTTAATTACAGAGTCCGATTTTGATTGCTTTGGTTTTCGCACTCGTAATGATTGTCGAATTACTCAAACGCCTTCGGCGTTTGGCATTCTTACCACTCATAAGATGACCAGCACCGGAATGCTTACATTTGACTCTACCGGATGAGGTTATTTTTATTCTTTTAGTTAAACCCTTATGGGTTTTTTGTTTCGGCATCGAATTAATCCTCAAAAATACCTATATCAACTAACATGCAAAAAACCACTTCTTTTGTCCAAATCAACCACAGGAAAATATAAACGTTGAAATCTACTCTATTTGTCGCTGCTGGTCAATAATTAAAGCGGAAATTATTAAAAATACCAAACAAATTATCCCTAATAAGCACTCCTATCCAAATCTCACTTATTCAAGGCATAACAGGTCTATTAGATGAGCAAAAATACGCTTTTTGAAACTTCTTAACAAGTGTAGAGTATCCGCCTTTATTTAATGTACAGAAATTCACCGGTGAGAATTATAAGTCTGTTAGAACACTGTTAAACTAACTATGCTCTTGTGAATTTTCACTCTTCATGTGATGCTTTGTCGGCAGGTATAGACTTCTTGGGTACAAGTAATATAGTAAGACGTCTTCCGGTCATCCTCGGTTGTCGCTCGATCTTTGCTACGTCATCCAATGATCCAACAATTTGCTCGAGTACTTCGTAACCAAGGTCTCGATGTAACATTTGACGCCCCCGGAAGAACATTGTGAATTGCACTTTATGGCCTTTGTCGATAAATTCACGGCCATGTTTGACTTTAATTTCCAGGTCACGTTTATCAGTCTCCGGCCTGAGCCTGATTTCCTTCAAAGTTGCACTGTGTTTTAGATTTTTCTTATGAGCTTCACGTACCTTACGCTTTTGCTCGTAAAGCCATTTGCCGTAATCCATCAGCCGACAAACCGGCGGATCACTCTTAGGTGCAACCTCAACAAGATCCAGGCCATTCTCACGTGCCATGGAGAGAGCCTCATTTTTATCTATTATCCCCACTTGATTGTTTGAATCATCAATCAATCGAACTACGTTAGCCTGGATTCCTCCATTTATCCTCAAACCTAATTTACTTATTGTGCGCCACCTTACCTTTCTATAAAGTAATAGATAACAAAAAATTTAACTTTTACACATTCAAACAACCACAAATTATAAACTACAAAATTTAAAAAGCCAAATCAATTTTTTTATCGGCTATTTTAGATTTTGCCATTTCCAAAAAATCCTCGATACTCGCAGTTTTATTCTCCTTAAGCCTTCGGATTCTGACATTGACTGTATTCGATTCGGCCTCTTTGGGACCAACTACAAGCATATACGGCAATTTTTCAGCATGCGCTCTGGCTATTTTAGCGTTAATTTTTTCGTCCGAAAAATCACAATTACAACGAATATGAGCCTCTTTTAACTTACTTTCAACGATATCGGCATAATTATTGCTCTTTTCGCTTATAGGTAGCACCCTAACCTGCTCCGGAGACAGCCATAATGGGAAATTCCCGCCGTAGTGCTCAATGAGAATACCAATAAAACGCTCAAAAGAGCCCAAAACAGCCCTGTGAATCATAACCGGTGTTTTTTCGGTATTATCCTTATCGGTATAAACCAGCCCGAAACGTTCCGGCATAGAAAAATCCAGTTGAATTGTGCCTAACTGCCAGGACCTTTTCAAACAATCTTCTACATGAAAATCTATTTTAGGACCATAAAAAGCGCCATCGCCTTCATTGATTTTATAATCTATAGATTTATGGTTAAGTGCGTCTTTTAGAGCATTTGTCGCCGTTTCCCAAATCTCATCTGAGCCAATGTGTTTTTTCGGTTTGGTCGAGAGTTCGATATTAAAATTTTCAAATCCGAATGCCTGGTAAATCTCAAATGTAAGCTCTATAACTGAAATGATTTCAGATTCTATCTGTTCGGGCGTGCAGAAGATATGAGCATCATCCTGGGTGAACTGTCTGACTCGGAAAAGCCCGTGCATAACGCCACTGGCTTCATGTCTATGTACCAATCCCAGTTCTGCTACGCGTTTCGGAAATTCGCGATAAGAATGCTGCCGGCTGTTATACACCAGACAACCGCCGGGGCAATTCATGGGTTTTATCGCGTATCCGGCATTGTCGAAACTGGTAAAGTACATATTCTCTTTATAATTTTCCCAATGACCGCTTTTGTGCCAAAGTTGTTCGTTGAGAATAATTGGCGTGCTGATTTCCTCATAACCGTACCTGTCGTGGACTTCACGCCAAAAGTCAACTATGGCATTCCAGATAATCATACCTTTTGCATGGATAAATGCAAAGCCGGGACCTGCCTCGTTAAAACTGAACAAATCGAGCTGTTTACCTAAAACGCGGTGGTCGCGCTTCTTCGCCTCTTCGATTCTTTGAAGGTAATCATCGAGGTCTTTCCTGGTCGCCCATGCTGTTCCGTAAATCCGCTGAAGCATCTTTTGTGTCGGGTCCCCGTGCCAGTAAGCACCTGCAACAGAGAGAATTTTGAAGCTTCCGACTTTACCGGTACTCGGTACATGTGGCCCCCGACATAAATTCTCAAAACCATCTCCATGAGAATAAAAACTAATAATTTCACTGTCTGTCCGTTTAATGTTGTCGGTCTTATATTTATCACTAACTAACTCTGAAAGAGCCTGGTCCCTTGATACCTCTCTACGAACAAACGGTTTGTCGGCCCTGACGATTTCAGTCATCTTCTGCTCAATTCGTTCAAAATCAGCCGGTCGAATCGGCTCGTCAAGGTCGATGTCATAATAAAATCCATCTTCAACAGTTGGCCCATAAACCAATCTGGTATCCGGCCATATACTGCAAATAGCTTCAGCCATTATATGAGCACAGCTATGGCGCATTACTTCAAGACCATCCTTGTCCCTAAGTGTGACTATTTGAACTTGTAATTCCTGGTTATCTGCGTCAGGATTAATTGGTGTTGATAAATCTTTTAACTGCCCGTTCAATTTCACTGCCACGGCGGCTTTCGCAAGTCCGGGACCTATTTGTTCAGCTAATTGCTTTGCTGTTATATTTGCATCAACTTCTAATGTGCTACCGTCGGGAAGTTTAACTTTTACCATAAATCTATCCGATATTACCCTGTTTTTTAAGCCTCACTGCTGATTCAGCATCCATCAGATTGAATATAAACCTTGAATCAAGTGCTGTCAACGCTATTTATCGATTGATTTATCTGTTGCATTATTGTACGTTTATTTATATAATAATTTAGTCGTGCCAGGATGGACAATAATAACGAGGAAAGCACAATGCACGTTAATTTAGTCCTATTTAAAAAAGACGGTACCCAAAAACAGTTCCTCTTACCCAGCAATATTACCGTTATAGGCCGACGTCACGACTGTGATTTATGTATTCCTCTGAAGTTGGTCTCGCGAAGGCACTGCAAGTTAAGCAAGGGCAACAATAATGTGAAAATTCGAGACCTCAACTCGCGAAACGGCACTTTCCTTAATGGCAAACGCATACAAGAAGCCGCTGTTACGGCAGGCGACTATATCGGAATAGGCTCGCTAATGTTTATGCTCCAGGTTAACGGCAAACCCGAAGAGATTGTCCAGCCCAAGCAAGCCTTACAAAAATCAGCTCCGGCACCATCACAAAAACCTGCAAAAACTCGAGAAACTCCTGAGGATCAACGATCCGGCAGTTTTACAGAAGTAGATTTATCAGATTCCTTCATTGCGGAGCTTGAGGAGCTTTAATCCGATATTTATTTTGCAAATAACTGCTAAATACGCTATCAATCGACTCGGAATAGCGCTTTGATCGAGAAATCGGTTTATTTTGTAAATACCTTTTCAGACTAAAATTTTTCAACTTGCTAATATATAGCAAATATATTATCATATAGAATTCGCGAGTGTTTTTAATTCCTGGTTTGTTGAAAGAGATGATATGCAGATATTAGTTTTTATAAAAATTCTTTCATCAAGTCAGCTTTGTATATCAATAATAGATATTAACTTAATTTCACCTGCAATAGCTCTGCCTTTTAGTCCTGTTAAACTCGTCGGCCTGGTAGCATGGGTATATGTATGCTTATATTTTATCCAAATTATACAATACAGCCCGTTAGTTCCCCAAAAATACAAATCTATAGCTTATTTAATTACTCTTTTAACAGGGCCAATACTTCTTCTAATCCTCTCGATAGTAGATACCGCAAGAAAATCTCGTAAGAACAACAAGAGTATCTTAAAGACGATGATACAACAGTTACAGAATGTTGTTGCCAAAATACGAGCCCGCCGTTACGAACGCCGAAAAGATGATTTGTCGATAAAATTACTTGATTCCTCAGGCAGAAGTATTAACGAGATATACGGCCACGGCAACCATAAAGGACAAGACAGCCGAATTCTTGATTTAACTGAACAAATCATAACCGACGCCCTGGAGCGACGTGCCAGCGATATTCTTATTGATCCAAAAGACGAGGAAATTTATACAATTAGACTTCGAATAGACGGCGTCCTGCGAACAGTAAACAAACTAAAAACCGATACATGCAAAGCGGTTGTCAACAGTATTAAGGCTGTATCAAGCATGGACATCTCTGAAAAAAGAAGGCCCCAGGACGGTGCATTCATTGCAAAAAAAGCCGAAAAGACCGCTTCTTTTCGTGTGGCAAGCGCCGGTGTACTCAACGGTGAAAAGCTATCTATCAGGATACTAAACCAGAACGCAGGCACGTTTAGATTATCCGATATAGGACTGACTAAAAAGCAATATTCAACAGTTCAAGAGGTCATAAACAAACCATCCGGAATGCTGCTTTTGTGCGGTCCTACAGGCAGCGGCAAGACAACGACAATGTATGCCATGCTAAATGAGATCGACAGGTTCACCCATAACGTTATTACCGTCGAAGACCCGATTGAGGCGGTTTTACCCACGGCCAGTCAAATTGAAATCAATCCGAAGGCCGACATTACCTTTGCTAAAACTTTACGCAGTGTTCTCAGACAGGACCCGGATGTTATATGTGTGGGCGAAATACGTGATGAGGAAACCGCAGAGATTGCACTTCGAGCAGCGCAAACCGGTCATCTCGTCCTGGCAACAATACACTGCGAAAGCAATGCTGCTGCTATAATTAGATTGCTGGATTTAGGTATATCGCCTCTTCTTTTATCATCGGGATTGAGTCTTCTGCTTTCTCAAAGACTGCTCCGCCAATTATGCGAACACTGTAAAGAGCCCGCCCAACTCAGTGAGGGTCTAATTCACGAGCTCCAAAAAATAGGTTTAGACCATACAAATATCTTCCATGCCGTAGGCTGTAAGCGGTGTGAGGGAACTGGCTATTTCGGAAGGACGGCGGTTTGTGACCTTCAGGTAATAACGGAGCAATTTAAGGAGGATATTGCTGATAACAAAGTATCAACTGCAGAATCGAAGGCCGAAGGAAAAAAGAGGATCAAGTCGAAGTTAAGAAAAGAAGGATTAAAGAAAGTAACAACGGGAATAACAAGCCTTGAAGAATTAAAGAGAATCGTGGGATAAAGTATGATATTTTGGGCATGTATATTAGGAGGCGGTTTTTTTGTCTGGTTGGCTGTTAGAATCGGCTTCTACGAGTCATTAGCTCTGATTTTTAATATCGTAATCTCGATTTATACAGCTATTTTCCTGACACCGGTAATCATAGAAACATTTCCGGCGGCCGGTGACATGCCTTGCTGTCACGCACTGGCTCTTTCATTTACGGCGATAGGGACTTTCCTGATTTTGTATGGGATAACCTATATATTTCTTACCGGACAGTTTAAGGTATCATTTCCGAAAATATTTGACATTATCTTTGCAGGTATAGTCGGTTTCTTCGCAGGCACACTTGTTTTAAGTTTTATAACTCTTATAATCACCACTACACCCATTTCACAAAACCGATTTGCACAAAAAATAGGTTTTAACAGGCAGTCCCAACAGTCTAATATATCATACATTTGCCGATGGAGCAATTTGGTTAATTCGGTAGTATCGTCGCAGGAGAACCATTTAACGAGTGAACAAACTATAAATCAGCTTCTTGAGAGCGTGAAACTAAAAGAACCAAACAATATGGGCGAAGGTGAGCAGTCAAATGAATCCGCTGAGCCTGACGATTTAAAGACAGCTATCAAGGAAGAAAACGAGCCTAATACAACACTATAGGCTGCATATTGACAACGAGGATATCTGGTCTCCGCTTTTACAAAGATTTCTTTTATATCTTAACTTTTTGCCTGGTCAAGGATAAGCTCTTTTACTTTTTGACTGGGCAAATTAAGTGCTCCATAAGCGACGGCGGCAGCGCTACGTAACTGCTGGTCGGTCTGGCCGGACTGTATCAAGGCATAAATGCTATCGATTATCGTCTCGGGCAGCATATTGGCGTTCAACTTGGCTGAAGTCGCGAGCGAATTAAATGCTGATATCCTGACATCGAGACTATTGTCTTCATTAAGAGCCATTTCAGCTATAGCCCGTTGTGCAACGGAACTGTCGAGATAAGCTAAAGTCTGGCCGGCCAGGACTTTTATTTGGGTACGCTCGTCTTTTACCGCACTTACTAAAGCATCCTGAGCCAAAGATAAATCAATGGCTGGATTATGAGTTCGGGCCAGCTCATACATAACCGTTGCAGCGCGAAGGGCATAGCTGTTGGCCACTTCTTCATTCCAGCCCTCTGTCTGGTCCGCGCCTGATGGTGCACTTTGCCTGAGAGCTTCAGCAAGATTCGCAACGACCAATTTACTTTCCACAAATTGTTCCTTGGGTCCCGCCGTAGCTATTGCTATTGCGGCACTGTACCTGACCATCTTATTATCAAAAGAAAGGGCCTGGATAAGCGGTTGATCACGGCCTATATGATACATTAATGATTTCTCGCCGGCGGTTGTCCCAAGAGCCTCGATTACTCCAAGTGCGACATAAGCATTCTTGTCCCTGACCGCACGTGCAAGAGCCTGATGAAGATATTCGACACCTGCAGTTGTAGCATAAACGAACGCATCGGCTTGGCCGGGACCGAAATATTCCGGCATTTCACCGACACCGGCGGACTCTGCTTTGAAATAAGCGGCAAGCCAAAGACCAATCGCCGCACCGTATTGTGCATCGGCCTTAAGCGCCCATTCACATGCACGCATCGCCATCAGCTCATAAAAATAATCTTTATCAACTGCCTCCCGAACAAGTTTCTGACCCTGCGAATCCCAGAACCAAATGTTCGCGGTCGGAGCATCCTCGGCCGGCTTCAACGATTGTGCATGGTAATAATAATGCTCAGCAAGCTGATAAAATAGCTGGGCGGCTGGAACTCTAACCGCCGCCGGGTCAATTTGCGTAATACCGTTACCTGCCAGTTCTCGCAGCTCCGTCGAGCTGTCATTCTCAAGCATGTATTTTAGATAAGCAAGTGACTGCGGATAACGGATCTCACCGAGAGCTTCGATTATTTGTGCCTTAAGCTTTATATTCTTAGTTTGCAAGGCGGCTACGAGCGGTCTTATGGCATCTCTGCCGATTCTCGGAAGTGCCCGCACAATATTCGGAAATTCTCCCTCGCGGGAAGGATCGGACATGGCATCAAGCATAAATGGTATTGCGTATTCACCTGCATCGTGTAATCGCTTAACTGCTATCAACCAGCCACGTTCTGTTGTGTTTAACCTTCTTATCTCCTCGACGATAATCGCCGGATCAGAACGTCGAGCGTACCTGCCCTGGTCTATTATTTCCAGAACCTTACTGCTAAGCTCGGCCAGCTCGGCATCCGGCGCCACTTGCTTGACTTTCAAAAGAAACTCATAGCCCTGAGGATTTTCTTTGCTTATTTCGAGCAATTCCACAGGATCGGGATCGCTTTGCAAAATTGCCTGCGCGTAGCCTTTGGCTAAATCGTATCGCCCAATAGATGTATAGTGCAGAAAATCATTATAGTTGTCTTCCAGGGTTTGGGAATAACCTGTGCTTATTATGCAAAATCCCGCTGTCAGGATTAATGCTGCAAATTTCTTGTCAAACATCTAAGTTTCTCCAAAAGTGTATTTTTTACAATAATACCGGATTTGGCTCACTGTACAAGACTTCTTATGCGGCCCTTACCTCCAAAATTATCCCTGATCGGAGCGTTTTTTAAGATTACTAACTGCCGGATGCGACTACAGCTTGTAATTATTATTCGTCCGTAGAATGCTATAGTATTAGTAAATACCGCCCATGTCAACAAAAAATAGCCTTATATGGCCATATTAACAGCGACCGGGCTTCCTATAACTTGATATTCATTCTAATATCGGACAAAGCTCAGTGAGCCTGAATATACGAACAACCGAGAGGAAAAAGAGACCAAATAAGGGAAAAACATGAAAAAGGCATTCTCCCGCCGCATAATCAGCGTTAATCCTCGTCTGATTCTTCTTCTCGCTTATCATCTAAAAGCTCTTTATTATAAACATAAACTGTAATCTCTTGCTCAGAGGTTTCCTGGCCTTCAAAAACAACAGTAATCAAATGCACACCAATATCCTCCAATTCAGGTCTCCATTTAATGTAATCCCGGCCGTCTCTTTTTATTAATTTCATCCCAGATGGATAGGGTCTTTTTAAGATAACGCGGCAATCCCTCACAGGAGCAATCTTTATCATATAGATATCTTCGGATATTTTCCTGTTCCTAAGTTTTTGAATTTCCAGGCGAACCTTCCCTTCTTCATCGGCTTCGACTTCCATCGCAAATAATTCCAATGCTCTTTTTTTTGCACCAATAAGACAAGGTAAAAGGATGCTCATTAGTATCGTGATAATGGAAATTACTATCAACAGCTCAAGAAGAGTAAAACCTTTTCGCTCCACTTTTTTTACCTGCTTATTGAATAATTTTTTACTTTTACTTTTGCCCTTCCGACCGCACTGTCATTGCGAGCGTAGCGCGGCAATCTTCCGTCGTCCACTTGTGCCCTATGTATCATTCTCCCTCTCTCGTCACTCGGTTCCGTCCCACCGCTGTCCCTAGTTTTTCTGAAGGATTTGCAGGATATTTTTAAGGGTTTCAGCGTCACTGGTGGTGTGAAACTTTTGGTCTGCAATAGACATTATATTATTTATGTAATTGCTGGTTTGCGCCATATTACCACATTCAGGGCAACTTTCCTGATTTTCTGTAACAGTTGAACTTGGTGATGTATCACCAACCAGTCTTGACAGGAAAATTTTATTGCAGTTTGTGCAGTATGCTAACAATTTCATTATATCATGTGCTCCTTTCTAATTTTATTTGAGACCTTTCACCGTTTTCTGTTGTAATTAGTAAATTACTGGATTTTAGTTATATAAATATTTCACTGTATTTAACTACATCTATTTGTCCGCTCAAAGTTGCTGGTTGAAATTATAATCATTTTCAAAGAACCCACAAAATATTTAAAAATCATACAGTCTTCATGCATCTATTAACATTGTGGTAACTACGTATTTTTCTGATACGCACCTATATTTTCAGCTTAAAAACGAGCTGATGAGATATTTTCATACCCCCCCCCCGCCGCAGACAAATACCAAATAGAGACCGACCTTCTAGATAAAATCTGCAACTGAAGTTCTATTTTCAATTCTCAATTCATTCTTGCTTCAGAATCACTCTTACTGCATCGGTGCCAGTAAATATTCGTCCATCCCCTAAAGCTCCAAAGACAGACAATTGGACTAAATCGATCGCCTGAGATGGCATAGTGGTGACCGCAACACCAATCTTTTCATCTTCTGCTTCTATTGTCACAACCTCTGAACCAAGTATAGTACTAACACTACTAGGTTCGAGGCAGAACAGAATCTCAATGACATTATCCACAATAACAGGTACCTCAGCACTGGCAAGCATATTGCCATTGAGGGAAAGCGTCACCGTGTTTGAATCGATGTTCCCTACATTCACATCGGCTGGTAATTCAATATAAGCTCTGAGAAATGCTTCTTGCGATTGGTTCCACTCGGCGTTTGGATCAACCGTAACTTCAAAGACATCTGGATTGAGATCAACGGTAGCTTCAACCATTAGGACCGGTTCGTAGATGATCTGGTCGGCTTCCACATGAAAGTTGTCCCAATGTACCTCGAACGCTGGAAATAGTGATAGGTTAGTCGAAGAAGATTCGTAGTTGTTGGCATTGATTGTGACATGGCCAGCAGTACTAAATGCATCTATAGAACCCAGGAGCTTCCAATCATTTGAAGACCAGTAATAACCATAAAACGTTGTCCCTTGTCGGCAAATACGTAGCTTCCCAGACAAAGGGACACTCCCTCCAATTATCCATTTCACATTTCTAAATCTTCCATCTTTATAATGTGTGAGGATAATTTCGTGTGAACTTCCTAAACTCCATCGGTGGCAATTGAGGTATACGCGTTCTGTTTCGTTGGCATTACAAAGCAACAATCCAAATCGAGCGTGGCGCAGACCATCATATGAAGCCCAATTATAATCGATCCAAACATCACAATCCCCTACGAGTTGCACCCTGCTACGCAGCCCTCCTGTCCCTCCGGGATGACCTTCAGAGGTACTTACCTTTAAAAATCCATCCATTTCTGTGACACTCATGGGCCCACATTTGAATGGCGTCCAAAACACAGTATCAATGATTTCGTCATTGAAATCGTCTTCCACTATACCAGTTCCATCTGCTTTCACATTGTGAATTACAAGAAGAAACATCAGTAAAGTAAAAACCGAGGCATTTTTCATCTTGCCCATTCTTTTCGTTGAAAATGTCATTTTTCTGCACCTCCAAAATTTGATTTTTTGAAATATGAAATAAATCCGCTGGGATTTCCCAGAGGAGAGCCGCGGAAATCATTTATATAGGACTTCCCATACACACTTCACTGAAATATTCCTGCACGCTTCAATTCTTATGATAACATATTTTAATCCCTATTTTAGCAATTTTCGTCCAAGCTCCCTATTGCGGTCACTACGTATTTTTAAAAGATAGCGCACAGCATTAAGGGTATAGGGTTTAGACTAAATACCAACGACTAATTACTCGCTCAAAGTTGCTGGTTGAAATTATAATCATTTTCAAAGAATCCGCAAATAAATTCACAATGCAAGATAAAGGTGTGAATCATAGCACACTAAGAAACTATGCTTAGATTACAGGCATAATTTTCGACAGACATCTACGAAATCGATAGCCTTATCTAAAATTTCCCTGGCCTGTTGTTTATCGACATCTACAATGGGTTCGTAATCTGTTTGTTGACGTAGCTCAAAAGCTTCTAATAAAGATTGGTGCAAGCTTTTCTTAACCAAGCCAGGCTTAACAAGATATTCGCCAAACGCAGATAATATACCACGATGTGAACTTCGTTTGATATCTCTGGCAGTAAGTGTCGCCGTAGCAGAATGAAACATAGCATAATATGCCCTGGATAATGCTGCAGCCGGTCGATCATTATCCAGAAGAATCTGCGAATCTTCCACACAATCAGCAGCTTTACGAAAGTGCTGTTCCGTTTCTTCTGTCATGCCTGAATCCCTTCTTCTTTTATTGCACGGTGGATGGAGAATCGTCCGTTCCGGAAATCTATTTCGTCAACAAATAAAAACATGACTAAAGTTGATGTCTCAAGAATTAAATCCGACCCGATTTTACTAGTGCGTTTGAGTTCTGCATATCTATCAGTTAACTTATCAAGGATAATTGCGATATCGATATCACTATCCGGCGTTAATTGATCACGTGCGGCAGAGCCATACAGATAAACTCCTCGCAGCCGCTTCCCGTATATCCGCTTGAGGTCTTCGCGTGCCCTGACGGCAATTTCCAGCGCCTGTTCTCTTGTGGCAACCATGATAGAATTTTACCATTCAAAAACATCTGTTGCAAAACGAAAAAAGCCCTGCATTGTTTATGGGGCTTAAGTTCGAAGCTACAAATGCGAGAAAAACGACAAAGAAGGGCAAAAAGCGACAAAAAACTATGAAAAAATGCGAAAACGCGCTAAAAAATGACAAAACTTTCATATTATTGATAGAAGATAGCCGTGCTATGCTCGCTATGACCGCATTTCTTGTCATCTCGACTGAAGCCGAAGGTGCAATGGAGAGATCTATTCAAATTAGATTCCTCGACTCCGCTTCACTACGCTCGGAATGACGTTTTTTATACGCTATACGCTTTCCCTTGGGGACGCCTTACGTTGCACGCTTCACGAACCACGAATCCCAAACCACGAATAATTTTTGATAAAATCACAAATTATTATTGCATTACGGCGGTATGTTTGTATAATATCTAACAAAATTGGATAATGAATGTAGAATACAGAATACTGAAGACAGAATAACGAATCAAAATGGGGGAAAGGGGTTAAGCAAATCGATAAAAATCCTAAGCACTAATTTCTAAGCTCTAAACAAATCCTAAATGTTAAAAATCCTAAATTTTCAAAACAAATCTTTAATAGGTAATATGCGTCTTTTCCGTCGAATGGCGGGGTATTCGACAAGTGTAGAGAGTTCTCTACAAATCGAACTTTTTTTTCAAAACGAACCCAATTATTTCGTACTGAGTTCTGTGTGCTGCGTTCTGCGTTAAAGAATATAAGCTCTTTGTAAACAACATAATATGAGAAATTGCCGGGATTCGGATGAGCCAATCCGGCGTCGCATAAAGCTATGCCGGGACAAGGGAACGAAGCCAAACGAACCCAATCCGGCGTCGCATAAAGCTTTGTCGGACAAGTTTTTTCGTGCTGCGTGCTGCGAAAATGAACGTAAGCTCTTTGAAATAAAAAGATTATGGCAAAAACTGGATTTTTGCAGCTTAGCCCCCAGGCCTGCCTGGGGGTTGGATTTGGCGCGGACCTTTGCCGGTGGTAATCAGCTAAAGGCTTTTCGCAGCATGGCGAGGCTTTTCGGTATCGCAGTTTTGTAGTCTTCGTTGCCTTCGAATTCGAGCGAGACATAGCCCTGGAAATTATGCTTGTGCATTATTCCGGCGATACGGGGGTAATCCAAATCCAGCGTGTACCAGATACCACCGCCATAGTAAGTTTTGACCTGCATAAAGACGGCTTTCGATGCGCACCGCTCGAGCTTTTCGTAAGGCTCTTCGAGAAAATTGCCGGTATCGAGCAGTACCTGCAACCAGGGTGACTCAATTGCGTTTATGATTCTCATAAGCCCTTCGGGCGTTCTGGAAAGACCCCAGTGGTTTTCCAGTCCGAGTATTACGCCGCACTTCTCTGCCGCGGGCAGGCATTTCTCGATTGCTTTGATTACCCATTCGAAGCCTTCATCCTCGGTGTATCCCGGCAGGACCGGCTCGATGCCGCGATTGGCCATAAGTTCGTCGAAGCTTTTAGTCGTACCCCATCTGCCAGTGTTTATTCTTATGATGGGTATGCCGAGTTGATAGGCAATCTCGATCTGCTTGATTGTGAGGTCGATGTTTTTTTGTCTTTTCTCTTTGTCGGGCGAGACGAAACCCTGATGCGTGGACATGCAGCACAGGTCAAGGCCGTTGATAAGAGCACGGCGTTTGAGGTTCTGAAAATAATTATTGGAATCCCCTTCCATTTGAATGTGGAGTATATCCACGCCGTCGAAGCCCATCTCGGCGGCCTGGTCTATGCAGGTTTCGATAGGCAGTTTAAGGCCATCTTTGAAACGCCAGAAGGAATATGTGGATACGGCGATATGGTTGGAACGATGTGACTTTTTGTTTTCGCCTGATGCGCTTTCGGTCGCTTGTCCGAACGAATCGGAATTAAAACCGAGAGCTGACGCAAAAGCAACCGAGCTCGTCAGAAAAGTTCTGCGTTTTATTGTTTTCATAATTGTTATCTCCAAATATTAGTTTTTTGTATCGTGCAACTTTGTCAAATATATCACCGGCTCATGACGGCTGAAGCGGCTTTGCATTAGCGGCTATCTGCAAGAACCTTGACTTTGTATAATCGAAAAATCGTTTGTAGGATTCACAGAAATAACTTTCTCTTTGAAAATCTTCTCTGCCAAAGACTATTCGATTTTTCAAACAGCCGCCGCGACAGATGGGAAGATATCTGCAAAGCAGGCATTTGTCACCGAGATTTTGCTTGGCTCTGGCAAATTTTCGTTTTTTGTTATCGGTGGCCAATTTTTCTATCGGAGTTTCCAATATGTTGCCGATTCTCCATTTCGGCTCGACAAAAAAATCACAGCAAAAGACATCGCCGTTGTGCTCGACAACGACATACTGACTGCAACGTCTCTGGAATGTACAGATCGAATGTCTGCCGGAAATGTAATATGACAGAATCGAATCGAAATCCCGAATGCTCAGATTCGTCGGCCCGTACTCGTACCAGCGGTCGAACAATCTGCACAGGAATTCGCCGTATTGCTGCGGCGAGATGGAGAAATCCGCAATTTCTCCCGTCGAAGCATCGAATTCCATACAAGGAATAAACTGCATGAATTTTATGTCGAGTCCGACAAGAAAATCAAATACCTGGTCCGGATGCCCGACGTTTTTGGCATTAAGCAAAGTAAGGGTATTAAATTCTACTTTGTATTGCTTGCATTTTTCTATGGCTCTGGTGACTTTTTCAAATGTCCCTGTGCTGGAATTATCGAGGCGATAAAAATCGTGAAACTCTTTCGGACCATCGATACTTATACCGAGCAGGAATTTGTTATCGTGCAGGAATCGACACCATTCGTCGTTGAGCAGGACGGCATTCGTCTGCAGCGCGTTGCTGACTCGTTGACCCGGCCGGCCGTGTTTTCTTTGCAGTTCCACGACTTTACGATAGAAATCAATCCCCATAAGTGTCGGCTCACCCCCCTGCCAGGCGAAACCGTGGACCGGAAAATCCAATTGCATATAATCTTTAATGAGTCTATCGAGTACCTCATCGTTCATTCGCTGCTTGCCGCTGCCGAGCTCAGGCGCCCTGTGTTTATAAAAACAGTATCGGCAATTAAGATTGCAGTCCGATCCCGATGGCTTTATTAAAAGTTCAAAAGGCTGCATTATCCTTCTTCCATCCTGTGCTTATCCAACCATTTTTTCGCCCATTGCTCGGCCTGCTCAACTGTCTGTAATGCGCCTTCGAGTTGTGCGGTATATAGTTCTTCGGCAAGTTGCCCCAGGACAGGGCCGGGCACAGCGCCCAATTGAATCAGGTCATGCCCGCTTAGCAGCGGCTTCGGCCGCAATTCAACGTCGCCGAGTGACTTTATCCTTTTCCTTAATTTTATCAAAGCTGAAATACTCTTTCTGCCACCGATAGTTGCCTTTTGAATCGCCCTCTGCAACTCGTACAGATTCCAGAAGTACGGCTCGGCCAGAATCTTTTTCAAAGCGGCTAGTGACATCTGTTCATCAAGCAGCCTGCCACGATTGGCAAGAAGGAATTTTATGTGTTTATACTGGTTTCTGCTTAATTTCAGAATCCGGCATTTTTCAATGGCAAATCCCGTTTCACAACCGGCAAAAAGAGAGGCCAGTGCCAGGCCGAAATCTACCTGCTTTCGCAGTTGTCCCAGGACAGCGACACCGTATTTTGTCTGCTCTTGGTCGAAGCCGGGGAAGATTGCTCCTGCCAATCCGCTCTCGAGAAGCATTGAAACACCAGAGGCGCGATTCGGATGGGCAAGAATACTTTCCAGTTCAATTGCAATGCGTTCACCGCTGATTTGGATTATTTTTTTCGCGTTGCTGCAAATCGCCGACCATGTCGAAGATTCAATCACAAAGTCAAGTTGCGTGGAAAACCGCACAGCCCGCAACATTCGCAGATAATCCTCGCCGAATCGCTCTGCAGGTTTTCCGATAGTTCGAATAACCTTTTTTTTGAGGTCGACCTGCCCGCCGACATAATCGAACACCTTTTTTTCCAGGGGATCGAAGAACATTCCGTTAATTGTAAAGTCTCTTCTGCCGGCATCTTCTCTGGCACTGCTGAACTTAACCGAATCCGGGTGTCTGCCGTCGACGTAGCCGGTTTCGGTTCTGAAAGTGGCCACTTCAACCTGTCTGTCACGAATCAGAACAATAACTACGCCGAATTTTGCTCCGACTTTCAATGTCCGTGGAAATATCCTGATCACTTCGTCTGGACGGGCGTTTGTAGCGACATCATAGTCACTGGCCTGCCGAGACAACAGCATGTCACGAACGCACCCCCCCGCCAGTAATGCCTCGAAGCCCTCGCGATGCAGTTCTTTAATAATCGTAATAGCCGCCTTTTTATTTGTCACGAAATCTTACCCCGTAAAATAGTCACACTCATAGTCCCCCACCGTCTTCGTTCAATGACTTTTAGGTTTCCATAATTTTCCATTAGTGACACATCCATACTTGTCCTTACAACCACGATGCCTTCTTGTATAATTTTGTCGGCCAGTGATTCGAATAAACAAGCCAAAGGCGAACCTGCCCGTACATTCTCAGTCCTTACATAAGGAGGATCTACAAAAACAAGATCGTATTTATTCTCGCTTGTCTCAACAACATGGACAATTCTGAAGGCATCCGCCCTGATGACTTTCGATTCTTTTACAAAGCCGGCCTTTTCAATATTTTTCTTAAGTATTGAAATAATCCTCTTGTCCTGTTCGACAAAAGTAACAAACTCCGCCCCCCTGCTCAAGGCCTCGAGTCCCAGAGAACCGATACCACAAAACAAATCAGCCACAGTGGCACCAGCCGGCAGGTCATATTTGTAAAGGACGCTAAAAAGCGATTCCTTGACCCTGTCGGTAATCGGCCGGGAGACCTGCGCCTTCGGGCTTAGCAAATTCATACCTCTTTTTGTACCGGCAATAATTCTCATCGCTCTAATATAGCGAAAAATCCAAATCGAGCGAGAAAAAATGACAGAGTTACGAGTAGAAAACAGTCTTTGAATTCATAAGTTAAAGATTTTTCGAAATATCACAACCAACTTTGTTATAATCTTATAAGATACGCATACAGGGTGAGCCTCATCATATCGGAAGGAAATGTCGGTTCTATTATTAAAAGTTCGAGTCCCCGGTAAGGAGCAAGGGAATTTCAACGTGGATTTTAGCTAAACTTCATAGAAATCAACAAAAAACATCAAAAAACTCGAGAAATTGCGTCAGATTTAACTGTTTTCTTGAACTTATTAATAGAGATAAATGATTAACCACAAAGAGCACTTTGAATTAGTCAAGCAAGCACAGCTCGGAGACAAGGAATGTCTGAATCGTCTGGCTGAGGCGGCAAGGGTACATTTACGTGAGTACGTACTGCGTCTTACGCTGCAGGAGGATTTGACGCAGGACATTGTGCAGGAGAGTATTTTGGAAATGTTTAAGGTATTCGTTAAACTAAAGAAAGCCGAGAAGTTCTGGGCCTGGTTGGATGGTATCGCATTCAATAAGATTCGCAGTCACTACGGCAGACAATGGCGGCACAAAACGATTTCTCTCTCTGATATAGGCAGTGAGATTGCTACAGAGGAAAATCACAGCGCCTTAGCCGATATGGTAAACCAGGAGCTCAAACAAATCGTTCTAAAATCAATGAGGGAATTATCACCTCGTCACAGGGCAATATTAACCATGCGCTGTTACAGGCAGATGCCTTATTCAGAAATTGCCGAGCTAATAGGATGCACGGAGTTCGGTGCCCAATCATTGTTCTATAGAGCGAAAAAGGCCTTAGCCAAAAAGTTGTCCGGTCACGGGCTCGGCAAGGGATACTTGCTTACGGCTCTGGTTTTGTTCGGAAAGCTCACTGCCACAACAGAGGCGACTGCAGCGAATGTCACCGTTACGGCGGCGACTCTCAAAGTGGGTACAGCAGCAACTTTGGCAGCAATAGCAACAAGTAAAACGGCGGTCGTCTCGCTGGTTACCGCGGGCGTAATTGCTGGAGGTACTGTAGCGGTTACACAAGGAATAGTTAAGGTTGATAACAAACCACAAACAACCGAGGCACAGACTTTAATCAATACACCAAATCACAATCAGACAAGCATAGATACCGAGCAATGCTGGTACTTCTTTCCTGAAGGCGTCGGCAGGCCGGTTATGATGCGTCTGCTGAAATTTAATGATTCCGGCGAAAACGCATACTGTCAATACCTGCAAAATCAGGGTGCGAACTATTATTATGACAAAAACACAATTTACATAAACAATTCACGCATGTACAGTCCTGAATTGTCCGTTGCAAGATTACCCACAGACAGTAAAGATTTGAGTCAGTTCATTTCTCACGTTGAAGGCAAACCGGCTGATATGGAATATGTTTCCAGTAAAAGAAAGGGACTTCTGGTTATCTCCAAGCGTTCCAACGAACATGGTAACAGAATCTGGAGAATAGACCGCCACTTCAATGTTCTTGAAGAGGAGTATTTCCAGTTTAATTGGCCGGAAAGTGCGAGAATCGTTGACAATCGAGACCTAATGCACAAACGGGGCTGGACGTATTTCAGAATTGCCGGCCATATCAATGGAAAAAAAGTCACCGGAACCGGACGGATGCCCTTTGTCTATGCTGCAAGTAAGCGATACGGACCCTGGCTCAAATTGCAGTTCGGGGACGGCTCAAAGATTGTGGACACGGGCAAAAAAGCACGCGTGTTCGATAAAAACTCAAATGTGATAGCAAGATACGAAGCGGGAAGTTTCTTTGAAGGTTTGGGGCAGCCATGGATGGGGCTTCACACAATCGATACAGTTCGCCGGGATGCCGCCGAAAAACAGGTGTGGTTTGAAACCAAAGATATACCAAAAGACAGCAAAACAGAAGTAGTGCTCACAAACGAGCAAACAAAGCTGGTTTATACCATTGATATGGAAGCCGATGTAATCGAAAAAATTACACTCTCAGCAGACGATAGTAGTGAAGGTGAGTTGAGATTCTCTTACCTTCAGGATATTGATGATATTGGTGATGAATTTACCCCGCCGAGGACAGCAAGTTATCGAAGTTTACAACAGCAGAACCCGCCGGGCGTGCTTTGGCTTGTGAAGTTGATAAACAATAGTTGGTAAATTGCACCTAATTGCTGAAAAATACAAGGGAGTTCACTAAGTCTCAGAAATCCTCATGGAAGATGTCTTAATAAGGAAGGATGGTTTAAAATGGCAAAAAGAAATCTCATCACAATACTAACAATTATGGTCTTATTCATAGTATTAGGCAGTCTTTCCACCGCAGCAGGAAAGGTCATCTACGTTGACTACAATTCCACAGGTCTTAACGTTGGCTCATCGTGGGAAAATGCTTACAAGTTTCTTCAGGATGCCTTAGCCTCCGCATTAGACGGCGACGAAATCCGAGTGGCTCAGGGCGTTTATACGCCGGATCATGGATATGTGCCGGGCCCAGATGCTGATAACTACCTTGGTATCCGAGAGGCGTCATTCCAACTCATCGATGATATTACACTTCTGGGTGGCTTTGCCGGTATCGGTTCAATGGATCCTAATGCCAGGGATATCGAGACATATAAGACGATATTAAGCGGTGATTTGAGTAGTGACGATGTCGATGTAAACAATCCCGACGATTTGAGTGACGAGCCTACCAGGGCCGAAAACAGCTTCCATGTCGTGACCTGTTCTGGAAGAGTCGTCCTTGATGGATTTACAATTACCGGAGGTAATGCCAATAAGATGATAACAGGTCGATCAGCCTCTGACATTCCGGATAATTATGGTGGTGGAATTTACAATCCTGAGGGTCAATTAAACTTGGTTAAATGTACTTTTACAAGAAATGTTGCTTATGTTAACGGCGGTGGAATTTACAACGCCGATGGGGAGCTAAATCTGACTAACTGTACTTTTACAGGAAATTGTGCCTGGGGTAGCGGGGGTAGTGGTGGCGGGATATACGACTCCGGTGGTGAGTTAGATCTAATCAATTGCACTTTTACAGGGAATAAAGCCGAAGATAGTGGCGGCGGAATATCCGGTGGTGAGCTAACCCTGGCCAATTGCACATTCATGGAAAACTATGCCAAAGATGGTGGTGGGATATGTACCGGCGGTGAGCCGACTATAGATAACTGCACGTTTATTAATAACTCGGCATCAGATAGAGGAGGTGGAGTGTTCAATTCTGTAAGCGGAACCGACCATATAATCTTCGAAAACCTCGCATCGAGTAACTACGGTAGGACACCCAGCTATCCAGGCGAACCAGACATTACCAATTGCACGTTTATTGAGAACACGGCAAGTTTGGGCGCCGGCATATATAACAACGGCACAAATCCAGTCATAATTAATTGTAAATTCATCAGAAATACAAACAATTTAAGAGGAGTAACAACAGGAGAAGGTAATAGAGGTGGTGGGATGTATAATCACAGCAGCAGTCCAACCCTCATAAACTGTGTATTCACCGACAACTTTTCGGCTCAGGATGGTGGCGGGATGTATACTTACGGCAGAAGTGAATTAATTCTGATGAACTGTATCTTTAATGGAAACCGGGCTTTGCTTAACGGCGGTGCGCTCTTCATCAGTAATAGTCAGTCATATCTTATCAACTGTACACTCACCCGGAACTCGGCTGAAATCGGAGATTGCATGATGTTTCAGTCTTCTGGTTGGACTCGGGACAAAGTAGAAATAATCAACTGTATCTGTTGGAATGGCGTTAATTCAATATGGAAAGAAAGCAATACAATAATCAATGTCTCCTACAGCAACATCCAGGGCGGCTGGTTTGGTGAAGGTAACATCGATGAGGACCCCTTATTTGTGGACATATTAGGCCCGGACCATATTCTTGGTACAGAAGACGACAACCTGCGACTGTCTCCCTCGTCACCATGTATCGATTCAGGTGATCCGAACTATATATCAGGGCCAAACGAAATGGACCTTGACGGCAATCAGCGTATAGTAAGCAGGCGAATAGATATGGGTGCCTATGAGTTCCAGGGCTGGATATATGTTGATGATGACGCGCCTTACGAAAAGTGGCGAGGCGAGCCTGAAATCGACTATCCTGAGGAAGATGGAACCGAAGCTCGACCATTCGATACAATACAGGAAGCAATTGATATAGCAAAAGACGGATATACCATTCTTGTCCGGCCGGGAGTGTACGAAAAGATTGATTTCAGGGGCAAGGCGATAACGGTTACCGGTATAGAAGGTGTGGCGGTAATTGAGGCTCCATCAACAGAGGACAGATTTACATTTGACAATGAGGACGCATTAATGCTTGACAATGACGCAGTGACTTTCCATACAGGTGAGGGGCCAGGCAGCGTGCTTAAAAACTTTGTCATCAGAAATAGTAATATTGCTATATCTCTCAACTTTAGCAGCCCTAAAATTCACAATGTCACTATAGCGGATAACAATTTTGGCATAGCAGCTTATGAGAATTCGAATCCGGATATAAGGAACTGTATCCTGTGGAATAACAGAGATGGCGACTTATTCCAATGCGAAGCACAGTATAGCTGCATTGAAAGCAGAACCCAGGGCGAAGGTAACATACATGTTAATCCGCTGTTCGTCGATGCGGCTAACGGCGATTATCACTTAAAAAGCGAAGGCTGGCGCTGGAATACAAATAGCCAGTCATGGACCTGGGATGATGTAACGAGTCGATGCATAGATGCAGGTGACCCTGATTCCCCTCTGGGTGAAGAGCTGATGAGTGTGCCTCGTGACCCAGATAATATATACGGTATAAACCAATGTATTAACATGGGAGCCTACGGCGGCACATACCAAGCCAGTATGGCTCCAGCAGATTGGCTGTTTCCGGCCGATACAACCGCCCCTGTGCCCGACCCGGCTCAGTGGGATTCAAGACCACGAGAAATCAATTTGGGAGGAGGAACATTTGATTTCTGGGTCCAGATGACAGCAGTGGAAGCAACTGATGACAGTGGGCCAGTGGAATATTTCTTCGAATGTACTACAGAGCCCGGCTTCAGCAGTGGCTGGCAAACCTCGAATGAATACAGCGTTAAGATAGGTCGTGGTGAACAACTCCATCGTTTCCGAGTCAAGGCCCGTGACCTCTACCTTAATGAGACTGAGTGGTCCGATGAACGGACGGCTCATTAACCACCGGAGAAGCAGGAGCGCCTTTAAAAGAATTTGTTGATATTTAACAGGAGAATATATATCATACAAAAGAGACATGTGTGCGAATGTGGAATCAGATTGTGCAGAAATAGAAGCAGAGCCAATGCCGGTCGGCTTCCAAGCTGAAAGACGCCCTGTGAAAATAAAGTCGCGCAGAGCTTTCAGTCTAATCGAGCTTTTGGTAGTTATGGCCGTATTGTCGGCTTTGATGAGTATTCTACTGCCGGCGCTGGGCAAGGTAAGGCAACAGGCTCGGCTGGTTATTGGTACAAATAACCAGCGACAAATTGTAACGGCTGTGAGCTTATTCGCTGCGGATAACGATGAGCAATATCCCGAATCGGTTGCGACCATCGGCGATTACAAGGTTTACTGGAACTGGCAGGAGCCGATGATGTTAACAAGCTACCGAGCTCGCAGTACCGGCATGCATCGTTCCACGAGTGCGTACCTGCATAGATATATCGAAGATGCCGATGTAATGTATTGTCCTAACGCTCCTCAAAAATACAAAAACCTTCAGGATGCCTGGGACGCCGGTGACTATTGGGACAATCCGGAAACAGATCCTGTTGGAGACCCGGTCAGCGGGACGTATTGCTTATACTGGAACTATACAGGCTATCTCGAAGAGAGAGATTATCTTTTCAAAGGGCCGCGAGATACTTTGGCCGGCCATGGTCAGAGCAAGCTGTTGGTCAGCGATTACTTTGGATACGACCATTATCGAAGTCCGAATTGCTACGGCAGTTGCGAGAAGTTCGCATCAGCTTCGATAACAGAAGGAACGCCGCTTTCTTCTGCTTATTGGTCTCGTCGCAAAAGTAGTATCCAATCATCCGTGCCCGAGATAGAGCTGCAAGCCGGCTATACAGACGGGCATGTCGAGAAATATTCTTCATCAGATACACTAACAATGAGAGTTATATGGAAACCGGAGACCGGCGAACCTTATCCTAATGGCATCGGACCGGGCAACTTTTACCTGCCAAGAAGCGCCCTGCATTGACGGCATCGCGAACTTGTGCTAAATGGGCAAAGAAAGCGCAAGGGCATTTACTGTATCGAGTAATACAACCCATTCTTAACCTTTGAGCACGGCCAATGGGACCATGCGAGCGACGGCTTTGGCCCAGCCGCATTCAATGACAATCCGCACCACCTCTTCAATATCCTTGTAAGCACCCGGTGCCTCTTCCTTGATTCTTCGCTTGTCACCAGCAATCAACTTTATACCTTTCATACTGCGTTTGAACTGGTCGTCGCTAATCAAAGCCCGTGTAGTAATCTTGCCCCTACGGGACTTTCCCAGGGCGGCGGTTCGACTCATTACCCTGCCGGCACCGTGATTAACCGAATTCAAAGATTCCTCGGAATTGCCCGTCCCGACCATCAGGAAACTGGCCGTTCCCATCGAGCCGGGCGTAATAATCGGCTGGCCGGTCCGCGCAAAAATGCTGGAAGTCATTTGCTCCGGCCCGAAAGCTCGCGTGGCACCTTTTCGATGAATCCAAAGGCTCTGGCCGTTGTGTGTCTCAAGCTTGGCCATATTATGAGTGACATCATACACAAGGTCCAGCGGGGTCGGGCCGAATATCCTGTTAAAACATCGCCTGACCAATAAAGCCATAATGTGACGGTTGGTGTATGCAAAGTTAGCGGCTGCGGCCATTGCAGCAATATAGCTTTTGCCGGCACCGCTATCGGTTGGAAGATATGCGAGCATTTTTCTACGCTCAGCATTTTCAGGTCTCTGGGCGGCGACATTCATATAATGGTCGGCTATCTCATAGCCGAATCGGCGGGAGCCGGAGTGTATCATCACAACTATCTGGTCTTTACTAAGCCCGAAGCTTTTCGCCAGATTCGCATCGAAAACCTCTTGGACGTACTGAATTTCAACAAAATGGTTCCCTCCACCGAGCGTACCAAGTTGATTGCCACCTTTTTGAATCGCATTCTTCGGAACAGCTCCCATATCGCCGTCAAGTCTGCCATTGTCCTCGATTCTTTTCAGGTCCTCAGAGAATTGATCCAGGTCGAAAGCTTCCCACGCACGATGACTTGTTCTTCGTGCAAGAATTGGTATGCCGGCGACACCTTGATTGACAACGGCCTCGATTCCAGATTTGTCCAACTGTAAATTTTCCCTGCCCTCTCCGAGCGGAATATCACGGGCGATGTCCATCGCGATTTTATCCGTGTCTATCCGGCCTTTGGAAAAGGGTGTTCGCAACAGCCTCATGCCGCAATTGATATCATATCCTACCGCAGGAGGCATGATTGCTCCGTCCATTCCCATTACCGCTCCGATAGGTACTCCGAAACCAACATGAATATCCGCGGTGGCGAGAACTTTTTTGGCAGGCGGCAGGCAGGCAGCATCGCAAAGCTGACGAACTGCATCTGGTTCAATATTAATGGCTTCCGATGCGAAAATTGTAGCATCAGTGACCATCCGGCCTTGGCGCTCCAAACGCAGACGAAGAGGATCGATGCGAACAGGTTTTAAAAACAGTTCTGACATTATTGTGACTTATAAAACATTTTTCGATTCATTGGTACCATCAGATGAATACACTCAACTTAACCGGGATTGTATCAATTTTACATGGAAAATTAAAAGGAAAACAACAAATACCGGCACAGCCAGATACCTAATCTCTTATTCAGGGGGCCGAATAAACTTGACAAAAGCATGTTCAGAAGTTAAGCTACGTCATATTGAAAACAAATACAAATATAAAAATCGCATGAACCAAGACCTGAAGTTTCTTAAGGTATCTACAAAATGAAGGTAAAACGGGCGTTTTTTATCGTTTTGATGGTATTTCCTGTCTTAATGGCAAATTCCAGTCTTATGGCCGCCAGCACAATCGACATTGACCATGTACGTGATAAGATTGTGTTAAATGACCAGGATTTTAAAATCATCGATGACTTCTTAGCTGATTCGGTCGGAGCCATCCTTAAGACAAGAGATTTTACTTCAATAGCAAAGCTTCGTACGGTTATTCTGAGCAGACAGAAAAGCAATCAAGATACCCAAAACCAATACAAAAATCAATTTTCCGAGTCCGCCTATAAACACATATCTGAGGGCTTTGAGCTGGCTCTGATACTAAGACCACCGGAAAGACAAACACGAGTTATAATAAACTTGCTTATTCTGATAGATGGTCTGCAGGACCTTCGCCTTGTAGGCTTGGCTATGGAAAAGCTTAAAGATGATAATATGGCAGTTCGCTATTGGGCGGTTCATTCTGTTACTAATACCGGAATTTTAAACCAGTTAAATTCCGATATCCAATCAAATCAGAAGCTGGCTCAGGAAATTATTAAGCAGCTAAAAGAAATAATTAGCAGCAATAGTCCTGAGATTTTGGCTTTGATAGCCAGATTCGCAGCCGACTTGAACATTCCACAATCGAATGAATTACTTCTGCGAATAGCCGATTTACGAATTGAAAGATACGCAGACTGGACAGTGAAATATGAGCTCTTAGATAGCATTATTCTAAAAATACTCGACAACAAAATAAATACACCTTCGGTTTCTACTACAGGCATGAACAATTCCGATTTTGCCCGGCGATTCGCACAATTGTACTCCTTTGCTATACAACGGTATATTAAGGGCACAAACCTAAATAATACACAAAAGCAACACTTGATTACAGTCCTTGTTGAGACCGAAGAAAAGTGCATCAGCAAGCTTCTGGGCCAACCGCAATCAGTTATCAGAAAGGCTGTTGAGGCAAAAGACACAAAGGCCCTTGAGGCTGAACATAATAGATTGCTGGGCAGCCGGGAAAATGCCGGTCTATTACCAACCAAATTAGGATTCGACTACGGCACAAACGACGACGGCTCTAAACGTACCGCCCCGCTTCCTTTGCCGGAGCAACCATTATAATTTCATGACATATTTTGAACTACCGGATTATTAGTTTCCTTCCGATCTCAGTTCTCAATATGGTTCGGTGTTCCAACCACTTCTTACAAAACCGAACAATATATACATTCTCGGCCTCGAATGAAGCGATTCGTAAATAAAAATATTTCCAAATTTCCATTTGAACATATATGAGATTCTATTTATAAAGTAAAGTGTTCAATTTATATAAGACGAAGCACTAACGACATATTCAAATGTAAGGAAAATATCCATGAAGAAGCTAACTATAATTGCATTTGTAGTTTTATTATTTTGCGATTTATCACAAGCACGGGAAAGCAAGCCCGTGGAGAGCCTGCCGAACAAAGTCGAACAATGGGATTTTTATGAAATATCTCTGCCGGGGCCAACAGCAGGCAATCCATTTATCGGCATCGAGTTTAGCGCTGTTTTCACAAATGGTGACCGAACTTACGAGCCGGAAGGTTTTTATGACGGCCAAGGAATCTATAAAATCCGCTTCATGCCTGATTACGAAGGTATTTGGACTTATAGAACCAAGAGCAATTACGATGCACTCAATGGTAAGACAGGTCAGTTTGAATGCATACCCCCCTCGAACGATAATCACGGCCCTGTACGGGTCAGAAATCAATATCATTTTGCTTATGAAGACGGGACACCATTCTATCTGTTCGGCACGACAATTTATGAATGGCCGTTTCAATCAAAAGAAAAGAGGCAGCAAACCATCCAGAACTTAATCAATTCACCTTTTAATAAAGCTCGCTTCCTTGCTATTCCACCATGGAGGCAGGAATACGTCGAAGGAGCGGATGCCCTGGATTGTTTCCCGTTTATGGGCACCTCAAAGGAAAATTGGGACTTCTCCAGATTCAATCCTGTCTACTTCCAAAAGCTGGAAAAATGTGTATTACAACTTCGGGACATCGGTATTGAGGTTGATTTGATACTGTTTCGACCTTATGATAATGATAAGTGGGGATTCGATATGATGGATACAGAAACCAATGACCGCTTTGTGCGTTACGTCGTTGCTCGTTTCGCTGCATTTCGTAACATCTGGTGGTCTCTTGCCAACGAAAACAGTTTCATGGAGCATTTAACCGACGCAGACTGGGATCGTCTGTTTCAAATTGTACAGGCGAAGGACCCTTATCAGCATTTGCGTTCCATTCATAACGCCGGGCGAATATATAATCATACAAAGCCCTGGGTGACGCACGTCAGCCTGCAATATTATATGGCAGTGCGTTTTTTTGGAGTCTCTCCGTTGTTAAGAGATATCTATCGCAAGCCGATTGTGCACGACGAAATCAACTACGAAGGTAATATTAGTAAACGCTGGGGACAATTATCGGGAGAGGAAATGGTTTATCGCTTCTGGGTTGCATATATCGGGGGTGCTTACGCCACTCATGGGGAAACGTCAAAGGGACAACCATACGGCGACGGCTGGATCTCCACCGGTGGCGAGCTTATAAGAGAAAGTCCGGCGAGAATAGCTTTTCTAAGAAAAATTGTCGAGGACGGCCCAAAGGGTGGACTGAATCCTATAGATCAATACTACATCAAGAATATGGCAGGCAAATACGGAGAATACTATCTGATTTATTTTGGCAGGGAAAAGGTCAAACAATGGGCCTTCAGATTGCCGGATGAAGCACTAAAATCCGGAATGCGATTTAAGGTAGATTTAATCTATACGCGGAATATGACAATAACTCCTCTTGAGCAGGTTTTTGAAGTCGAAAAACTGGACCGTTACGAATTCATCGATAAAAAAAGATCTAAGGTGGAATTGCCCGGCAAACCTTACATGGCTTTGCGGATACGCAGGATTAAATGACGATGAACGAGGGACGACAGAAGTTTTGTTCATTTTTGAATTTTGTTTTACGATATGCTTCGTCAATGATTCAATTGGAAATTTTTTAAAATGGTAAGTCCTTAGTAGAACCACAGAAAGGAAGATTTATTTTGTGGAGTAATAAAGAATGAAGAAGAGAACAAAAAAACTTGCTGGTTGGATTAAAGTTTTCTGCATAATAGGAATCGTGGGAAGTGTTATATCTCTCATACAACCTCCCTATGAGGACTTAGCAGGAGCTTTCGGGGGTTTAATCTTGTCAATCATACTTCTAGCGTCAGTTCAACTCATGAAGAGTGGAAGTAAATTAGGATGGTGGGTTCTTGAAGTATTTTTCGGGCTCATGATAAACGGGGTTCTGATCTTCGGATTGATTCCGATATTCAATCCGGAAAAACGAAGTCAGCTTTGGGAAAAAGAACCAGCAATCACTATTGTATGCTTCATTCTATTGTTTGGTGGCTTATTCATACTTCCCTTCATACTGCTGCTGACTGACCCACCGTGGAAATGGACAAACTCAAATAAAACTTTGAACAGTGTAAAATATCCTGAGGATGGTACTGTGAATTCTTCTAACAAATAGTGCACGATGATTGAGTTGTATATGCTTTTATGATCACTAAGTTGATATTGCTACTTCTTTGATCAGCTATTACTATACTCACTTCTTTTGCTAATCGTTTGTGTCGACACAAGATTTATGCTGGGTAAAGCTGAATTTGCAAATAAACCTGAAATTGGCATCTTTACGCTTTTTAAAAATATACAAACTCCATCATTTATAAACCTCCCCCACCCGACACACCTCCTACTACTGCATTGAGGTGTGTCGGGTATATTCTCTGTCAGGATTTATCCGCCATCGGCGGATTTTTCAGCAGGTGTCTTTGCCTCTTTTTTGTATTTAACTGTACACCCGTAGGGCTTTGTTTTCGCCATGCTTACCTTCTTCGGAGTAAGTTCTTCAAGGGCCATATCCACATAATTGATTAACTTCTCATTTTCAGGAACTCGCCCCAGTGGCGCGTTATCAATTGCTCCGTTATAGACAATGTTGCCGTTGTGATCTATGATGAAAATGTGAGGTGTATTTGTTGCGTGATAGGCCCTGCCGACTTTGCCCGAGCTGTCATCAAGTATTGGATATAAAATCTTGCTTTTCTCTGCATATTCCTTGTTCCTGGCTGTTTCCTGATGACTGGTGCTGTTTATCGCAAGCCATACTACGTTCTTATCTTTATATTTGGCGGCAAGGTCTTTCATAGTTGATGTCTTCTCATAATGATATCTTACGAAAGGACATTCATAATTAAACCATTCAAGCACGACAATCTTGCCCTTATAATCGGCCAACTTTACTTCTTTGTCGTCGTAATTTTTTAGAGAAAAGTTCGGGACCTTTGTGGGTTTTTCATCTACCGCAAAAAGAGCCGGTGCCACCAGAAACGTCCCCACTGCTATTGTTACAATTGTCTTGTTCATAATTATCTCCTTTCGATAAAATTTTCGTTCTTAAAACTTCTACGCCGGTGTATTTCTGTGGTTCGCATTATTTTTCACTATATCCACAGAATCAATTATCCTCACAATTCGAAAAATCACACTGTAAAGTGATTATCCGTCTGGCTTAGGTCAACCTGTTGAGGGAATTCCTTGATTTTTCCGTGTCGATAATTTAGTCTCATTGCATGATTTTGAAACTCCTGCATATGCAGGAGCAATGATTTCATGGATTTCTGCCTTCGCAGGATATACACAAAGAATCGATTGGTTTAAGGGGTGAAGAATGATAAAAAGCAGGCATCAGTTTGTATATTCAATTCTATATGTCGCCCTGTTTACAACGATGCTTTTGGCTGATGTGGGCGGCGAAAATGAGCCGGTCCGGTATATTGGCAAAATAAATAAATCAAATAGTGATTATAAAAACGGTTATCACGATGGGCAAATGCGGCCGGCAATTGGTGTCCAGAATTATCAAATCATGCGGGCTAACCGTACACATCCTGAATTGTCGGACGGACTGGGCTGGACGTATAATCATGCACCCATGCTGGCGTATTTTAATGGTCAATTTTACTGCCAGTATTTGTCCAATCCGACCGGCGAGCATATTCCTCCCGGAGTTACAATGCTGTCACGCTCTGTCGACGGCAGGTATTGGAGCAAACCAGTAGTCCTTTTCCCAATCTATTTTACTGCCAATGATGATGCTATCATTAATCTAAAATATATGCACCAGAGAATGAGTTTTTACGTCGCTCCGAACGGACGATTTTTAACAATGGCTTATTACGGAGCCAACGACGGGTACGGCATCGGCCGTGTTGTGCGGGAGATTTACAAGGATAATTCATTTGGCCCTATTTACTTTACCCGCGTTAATGATAACTGGAAAGGCAAAGTGAAATATCCGCTTTACACGTCTTCTCCCGACAAAGAATTTGTTGAAGCCTGCAATGCCTTTCTATCTGACAAGATTCGTAGAATGCAATGGTGGGAGGAAGATTATCTGACAAAAGACAAAGATGATTTCTACCGAGTTCCCTGGATAGTCGAGCGTGGTGAAAAAAAGCCCGGCAAAGCATTTTGTTTTTTTACTCGTCCAGATGAAACCGTGGTCGGATTATTCAAAGGTCGCTGGGTGACATTAACCAAAGATAACGGCCAAAGCTGGTCAAAACCAGTTCGATGCAATACACTAACTTATAGCGGAGCTAAAATCTGGGCACAAAGATTAGACAATGGTCAATACGCTCTGGTATATAATCCAACAGACAGTGACGCACGACACCCTTTATGTATAGCTACAAGCGATGATGGAATCCTATTCGATAATCTTGTCAATGTTCACGGCGAAGTACCGCCTAAAAGATTTTGGGGACGTGAAAAACGACCCGGACCGCAATATGTCCGCGGGATCATAGAGGGCAACGGCAATCCGCCCGGTGATGATTTATGGGTAGTCTATTCGGTCAACAAGGAAGATGTCTGGATCTCCCGAATACCGGTTCCGGTACGTTGGGAAGTAAACAGCCCTGTCCGGGATGATTTTAGTAGTATGGAGACAGGCGGCATAATTAAAAATTGGAACATCTATGCACCAAAATGGTGTCCGGTTGAGATTGTTGAATTCCCAGCTAAAAATGAAAAAAGCATGATGCTCAAGGACTTCGATCCTTATGATTATGCCAAGGCGGTGCGGGTATTTCAAAAGGCCGACCGGCAAAAATTATCATTCGATTTGTATATCGAATCTTCTACCAAGCTTCTTGATATCGAAATAGTCACGGCAAAAGGAGGCAGGTTAGTACAAACGCGCATTGATTTGAACCGGAACTTCTTAGTGAAAAACGGGATGAACGGCTACTCAGCAGTGGCGTTGCTGGAAACCGGAAAGTGGTATGCCCTTTATATTGATTTGGACACAACCAAACGGCGATTTTCCATTAATTTGGATAATAAATCTATTATCGAAAACGGAGTCTTTTCGTATAAATCCGGAGAGCCGGAGAGAATTATTTTCAGGACCGGGCGGTACCGATTAACGGATGATGTGCAGGAATATAAAAGCGGAGACGATTTTAAGCCGGGCTGGGACGAACCCGGGGCCGATGAGAAAATTAAAGAGGCGGTTTATTATATAAAAGATTTCAGAGCAATATCTTTAACGCAACTCACGACAGATATAAAAAATCAGCCGGTATTAAAACCGGATGATTTCAAGCATTATATTGATTACTTTAACAGTATGGAAGACGAAGATGTGATAAATTATATACCTAATGCCGAATCGTGGTCATGGATGCAGGACAACATCCCGTTATTCGAATGCCCTGATAAAAATTTCGAGCAAATTTATTACTATCGCTGGTGGACATTCCGAAAACATATCAAAAAAACTCCTGATGGATTTGTTCTCACTGAATTTATCACACCGGTAGGTCACGCCGGTATCCATAATACAATCAGTTGCGCACTCGGTCACCATATATATGAAGGGCGTTGGCTGAAAAATCAACAGTATTTGAACGAATATATACTTTTCTGGTTTCGCGGATACAATGGTGGGCCCCAGCCTCATTTTCATAAATTCAGCAGTTGGATTGCGGATGCTTTGTATAACAGATATCTTGTCAATCACGACAGAGAGTTTCTTTTAGAACTATTACCCGATTTATTGGAAGATTATCAGAAGTGGGAAGAGGAAAAACTGCTGGATGACGGCATGTTCTGGCAATTCGATGTCCGCGACGGCATGGAAGAATCTATCAGCGGTTCAAGAAAAGCAAAAAACGCCCGCCCCACTATCAACAACTACATGTACGGCAATGCTCTGGCCATTTCCAAAATCGCGGAAATGGTAGACAAGATGAAACTTTCTGAAAAATTTAGAAAGAAAACTGTTCGAATCAAAGACCTCGTACGAAAAAAACTTTGGGATAAGGACGCTGAATTCTTTAAGGTTCGTTTTGAAGACGGGTCACTTTCCGACGCCCGTGAGGAAATCGGATTTATTCCGTGGTACTTTAATCTTCCCGGTCCGGGTTTTGAATCAGCATGGAAACAAGTGCTTGATCCCGATGGTTTTAAGGCCCCGTATGGATTGACCACCGCAGAAAGGCGGCATCCGAAATTTAGGTCACATGGTGTGGGCACCTGCGAATGGGATGGAGCTGTCTGGCCGTTCGCGACAACTCAAACACTCGTCGGAATGGCAAACTTATTGCGAAATTACAATCAATCTGTGGTGTTATCAAAGGATTATTTTAATGCGTTGCTGACCTATGCGAAGGCACATCGAAAAAACGGCAAGCCGTATATCGGAGAATATCATGATGAAAAGACCGGCGTTTGGCTCAAAGGCGACAATCCGAGAAGCCGGTATTATAACCATTCCACTTTTTGCGACCTGGTCATATCCGGCTTAGTCGGTCTTTGTCCCCGGAATAAAGATGTGATTGTAGTCCATCCGCTCGTTCCTGCTGATACATGGAAATGGTTTGCGTTGAATAATGTCAATTATCACGGCAAAACAGTGACTGTTCTTTGGGACGAGACCGGTGAAAAATATAAGCATGGTAAGGGATTATCTGTCTTTGTCGATGGAAAACTTGTTGCCCATTCGACCCAACTTCAAAGAATCGAAGGAAAAATCTGATTGATAGAAAGGCATATAATGAAGAAATTTCTTCCTATTGTATCATCTTTGTTCCTGATAGTAACTTCTGCTTATTGCGGCGAAAAAATATCCATCGTTATATCTCCAGAAGCTGTGCCACGAGTACATTATGGTGCAGAAAAACTTACCTCTGTTCTTAAAAGTGCAGGATACGAGGCTGAAATTGCAGAAGCAGCTACAGCACCTCAAATCAGGCCTTTGATTGTTGTCGGCACACTGAATAAAAGTCACTTTATCGATTTAATGATTGAGTCAGATTTCGGTAATATCAATAGCATTGAGATCGGAAGTGAAGGATTCGTTATAGAATCCAGAAATGGTGTCACTCTAATTGCCGGTGGAGACGACAGTGGAACATTATATGGATGTATAAAACTGGCAGACCGAATTAAAAAGGCCGGTACCTTACCCGAAGATTTCCGTTTTACCGATAAACCATCGATGGTGCTTCGCGGTACTTGTATCGGCATGCAAAAAACCCGACTTTTACCCGGTCGAAAAGTTTATGAATACCCATATACACCTGAGAATTTTCCGTTCTTTTACGACAAAGAATTCTGGCTGGAATACCTCGATTTGCTGGTCGAGAACCGAATGAATACGCTGTATTTATGGAACGGCCATCCTTTTGCCTCTCTGGTAAAGCTCGAAGATTACCCCTATGCCCTGGAAGTTCCCGAAGATGTTTACCAAAAGAACGTTGAAATGTTCGAATACCTGACACATGAAGCAGACAAACGGGGCATCTGGATTATTCAAATGTTTTATAACATTTTTGTATCCAAACCTTTTGCGCAAAAGCACGGCATTAGTACCCAGCACAGGCAATCGACGCCGCTTGTGGCTGATTATAATCGTAAATCAATCGCCGCTTTTGTTCGTAAATTCCCGAACGTCGGGTTGCTGGTTTGTCTGGGTGAAGCGTTAAGGGGAACTGAAAACCAGGTAGAATGGTTCACGAAAGTTGTTATTCCCGGAGTCAAAGACGGTTTGGATGAATTGGGAGTATCACAATCCACAGGACACCTTATGGCGGAGCCTCCCATTGTATTGCGCGCCCATGCAACCGATCCCAATGCTGTTATGCAGGCCGCCCTGCCGATTTATAAAAATCTTTATACAATGGCAAAATATAACGGAGAGTCACTAACCACATGGGAGCCTCGCGGTCCCTGGCAGCAGGTGCACCTTAATATGAGCCGTTTAGGTTCCAGGCACATGGCAAACGTCCACATTTTAGCCAACCTTGAGCCGTTTAGATATGGAGCACAGCGATTTATCCAGAAATGTGTCCAGGCGATGCAGACTCGTCTCGGCGCTCAGGGGCTTCATCCCTATCCATTATGTTATTGGAACTGGCCCTATTCCCCGGACAATACCCAGCCAAAACTCAAACAATACGAGAGAGACTGGATATGGTTCGAGGCGTGGGCTCGTTATGCATGGAATCCGAATCGCAGTGAACAGCAGGAGCGGGAATACTGGGTGGGCCGCCTTACCGATATTTATGGCAATAAACAAGCTGCTCAAAAAATTCTGGATGCATATAATGATGCCGGGGAATGCGCTCCGCGGCTCATACGCCGTTTCGGTATAACAGAAGGGAACAGACAAACAATGTCTCTTGGCATGACATTGGACCAACTGGTTAATCCCGGTCCATATAAACCATATAAAGATTTGTGGTTATCACAATCTCCTCCGGGAGAACGATTGCAGGAATACGTTGAAAAAGAATGGAAACGTGAACTTCACACAGGTGAAACACCCCCACAGATTATTAGGGAGGTATTGGAGTACTCAAAGAAAGCGGTTCAGGAAATTGAAACGGCCAAACCACTGGTAACACAAAACAAAGAAGAATTTAGCCGTCTTTATAATGATATCCATTGTATTCGTGCTATGAGTGAAAACTATGCCGCCAAGGTGAATGCAGC
>CAZDVE010000011.1:0-96440 GCA_964508785.1 uncultured Pirellulales bacterium
AAAGCTCTACCAGAGAGCAGATATCATACGGTAATTCACCGGCACACCAGGGAGAATCCCAAAACGTACTGTTTTTGGATATCCATGTAGACCAGGAGAAAACTCCGAACTGCGGCATAAATGATGACAACATCTACACTTACTGGGGTGGTACATCCGTTTCACTCGCCCCGATAGGTAATGTGCCGGCACCAAATACTGAGCCTTCAAGCAGAGAGGATTCGTACCTTGTAAATGACTTTACGTCCGGAGGTTCAGGACCGCCTAAGGGTAGGGCATGTTTCCTTGCCGGTACACCTGTTTGGATTAATGAAAAACCAGTTGATATCTCCGAGGTCAATACAGGGCAAATGATTAACACGCTTGCCTTAACTTCGGTTGAAAAACTCGAAGAGCACTTAGGAGCGTTTGAATGTCGTGATATCGTGCTTGATAGCGGCAATCGCATCAGTGTAGTTGAATCGCACTTGTTCATGCTCGAATCCGGACAGTGGGTTAACGCACAAAACCTCAGAAGCGGTCTCAAGCTGAAAACAATGAACGGCACCGTTGGTATCAAGAGCGTTACCGTCAGGGCGTTGCCTTATGTTGGTAAGGTTTATAATGTGAAGGTTGCAAATTCAGACCAGTATATGGTCGGTGAAGATGCAGTCATCGTACGTGATTATTGATGCAATAGGGCGTTTCTTTTGATAGAAGCGCATTAGCGGCTGATAGCCGGATCACGTTAAGATGTAAATCTTATATTGGTTTTCAAGCGGCCTTATGCAGTTGTGCATAAGGCCGTTTTCTTATTATAATAACGCACCGTTTTAGTTGGTGGCCGATATGATATATTCATCTTTGCCCGATTCTTGCAAAATCATGCTTCTGTGGCTATTATATTGCCAATGGCAGCGAAATTTCACAAGAGCAAGGACAAACAGGGACCTGTAGCAGTTAATAAGAAAGCTTACAGGAACTTCGAGTTTATTGATAAAATCGAGGCCGGCCTTTCATTAGCGGGCTCTGAGGTCAAGTCGCTGCGTGATGGAGCTGCAGACTTAAGCGGTTCTTATGCGAGAATACAAGATGAGCAATGCTGGCTGGTTGGTGCCAGTATAGCCCAGTATCAACATGGCCGAAGTCAGCATGAGCCGACCAGAAAGAGAAAGCTGCTCTTACACAAGACCGAAATACACAGGATAAAAACCAAGCTCGAACAGCGGGGCTTTACCCTTGTGCCTTTGCGGATTTATTTTAATGACAGAGGTCTTGCAAAGATTGAACTGGCTCTGGCCAAAGGCAAAAGGCAATACGATAAAAGGCGGACAATCACCGAACGTGACCAAAAACGCGATATCGATAGAAGTATGAAAAAATATAGAAGGCAAAATTAGTAAAATATTTTAAAAAATTAATGGAGCCTGTTAATTATGGCAGAAGAAGAAAAAAAGAAAGAAAAGAAAATCATAGTTGATGAAGACTGGAAACAGCAAGCTAAAAAGGAGAAAGAAGTTTTAGCTGCACAGGAGGATGCGGACAAGGAAAAAGCCAAGGAGCAAAGCGAAGAACACGGTCCCTTGCCACAGGGAAATTTCGCCGCCCTGGTCAGCATGCTGACAACGCAGGCGCTGTTCGCTTTGGGTCTGCTAAAGATAAAGGGACAGGAAGAAAAAGAGCCCGACTTGGCGCTTGCAAAGTACAATATTGATATGCTGGAAACTCTTGAGGAAAAAACAAAGGGGAATTTAACCAGTGAGGAAGAGCTGGTTCTCAGTAATACTCTCAATGAGCTTCGCATGGGATATGTAAAAATTGCGGGGTAGTGACGTTGTCGAATATATTAGATAAGATAATCGCCGATAAAAGGGCGGAGGTTCGATCGAGAAAATCACGGACGAGTCTCGAGAAACTCAAAGAACAAATCAGCGTTTTGCCTAAGTGTCGTAATTTTTACAAAGCTGTCACCAGGCCGAACAGCCGCGGTATTAATATTATCGCTGAGGTGAAGAAGGCCTCGCCGTCGGCCGGTCTTATTCGCGATGATTTCAATCCCGTCTCGATCGCAGAAACCTACGCCGAATGCGGTGCTAATGCGATCAGTGTTCTGACGGATGAGAAATATTTTCAGGGCCGGCTTGAATATATGGACCAGATAAGACGGGTCGTGGATTTGCCTATTTTGCGAAAAGATTTTATCATCGATATCTGGCAGGTTTATGAGTCACGCGCCGCCGGTGCCGACGCCATATTGTTGATAGCCGATGTCCTCAAACCGGGCGTTCTGATGGATTTGATGATAGCCTCAGCAGAGCTGACCTTAACAGTTCTGTTGGAGGTCCATCACGCGGATACTTTAATGGCTGTTCGCAGCCTTGTAGGATTTCCTGAAAAAGGATACAGCGTTCTTGGAATCAATAATCGGGACCTGAGTACATTGCAAGTTGATATAAACAATACCAGTAGATTGGCGGGGCTTCTGGATAACACAAATGAGCTGGTCGCGGAAAGCGGAATAAAAACACGAGCAGATGTGGAAAAATTAATGTCTGTCGGCGTAAGAGCGGTTCTAATTGGTCAGACACTGTGTGAAAGTCCGAACATAGAAGAAAAATTCAGGGAATTATTCGACTGAAATTATACTGTTTGTTTTGATTGCAAAATTCTCAACCTATAAGGAACTACAGAGTAAAATCTATGCGAGGTTCGAGTACTATGAATATAACTTTCTATGTGCTGTTGGGTTTGATAGCCGGTATTTTTAGCGGGCTGATTGGTATCGGTGGAGCAATAATAATAATACCTGCGCTTGTCCTTTTGTTTGGCATTTCACAACATACGGCCCAGGGTACGACGCTGGCACTAATGGTCCCGCCGATTGGCTTGCTTGCCGCCTGGACGTATTATAAGGCTGGTTTCGTAGATTTGAAAATTGCCGCTCTTATTTGCGCGGGATTCTTTATAGGTGGTCTTATCGGCGCCCGATTTGCAACGGAAATTCCCGATCAGCTTCTGCGAAGGATATTCGGCGTGGTATTATTTTTGATTTCGTTAAGGATGATTCTGTTCAAATAGCCTCAATCGGGTTTGTTCACAGTTACCGCCGGATTCGTCAAACGACATGCCGGATGCCGGGCAGGAGTAATTGATTTTTCACCAAAACTACGTCGTAAAAATCCCCAAATTCCACCAATTGTCGTTTCCATTAAATGAGTTCGACTTTTCTCCTTATGTCATTCCGCACTTGATGCGGAATCCAGAACAGAAAAATGGATTCCTGCTTTCGCAGGAATGACAAAATGTGGTATTGGCTTTTTAGAAACAGAACTAATATGACATCATATATCTGATTTCTGAAGCATTTCTCTTCAAATCATACTCATTCTAAAGCCACATCTCCATTATGTCGAAATACAGCCGGGGTTGTTTAAGCGAGAAAAAAAGTGAACAAATAAGAGATATTCATTTTATTGAGTAAAATTCAAAATGTTCGATGAAGCGTTCTATTATCAGAAGCGTCCTTTTAAAGATTTAAAATAGCGATGTCAAATAAGTAGTCAAGACAGGCTTAAGTAAAGTTTAGATGCATGCCACCCGACTTGATGGATAAGGCTGAGTTTTTCCTTGTGTGGCAGCGTCCACCGTCAGGCGTCCCCGAGGGAAAGCGCAGCTTGGCGATGGTAAAACTTCACATTACATAAGATACTGGCAGCTAATTACCCAGTCTGTTTCTGCTGGATTCTTGCCCAGGTGTCTCGCAGGCCGACGGTACGATTGAAAATGAGTTTGTCTTTGGAACTGTCGGGGTCAACGCAGAAATAACCTAATCTTTCAAATTGGTAACGGGCCAGCGGTTTGGCATCGGCCAGAGACGGCTCAATCCGGCAGGCCGGCAGTATCTCCAGTGAATTTTGATTCAGGTTGGAAGTAAAATCTTCGCCTTCGGTGACGTCTTCGGGATTTTCCTTAGTGAAAAGGTTATCGTAAAGTCGAACCTGAGCTTCGAGCGCATGAGAAGCCGAGACCCAGTGCAGAGTTGATTTTACCTTGCGACCGTCAGGAGCGTCACCACCTCGTGTAGCCGGGTCATACGTGCAGTGCAGCTCGATGATTTGGCCGTTTTCATCCTTAATAACATCAGTGCAGGTAATAAAATACGCATATCGCAGCCGGACCTCTCGGCCGGGAGCCAGGCGGAAAAATTTCTTCGGCGGCTGTTCCATGAAATCTTCTTGCTCGATATAAAGTTCCCGTGAAAAAGGCACCTTCCGCGTACCAGCCTTCGGGTCTTCGGGATTATTGATAGCATCGAGCTCTTCGACCTTAACTTCCGGGTAGTTGTCGATAATCACCTTGAGCGGACTAAGTACGGCCATTACACGCGGCGAGGTCTTGTTCAAATTTTCCCGAAGGCAATGTTCCAACAAAGCAATGTCAATAGTGCTATTGAATTTATTGACTCCGATACGTCTGCAAAATTCCCGGATGGCTTCGGGTGAGTAGCCGCGTCTGCGCATACCTGAAATAGTTGGCATTCGTGGGTCGTCCCAACCGGCGACATGTCCGGCCTGGACCAACTGCAGGAGTTTTCGCTTGCTCATCACGGTATAGTTCAAGTTTAGCCGGGCGAACTCTATTTGCTGTGGATGATATATGCCTAATTCATCCAGGAACCAGTCGTACAATGGCCTGTGATTCTCGAATTCCAGCGTACAAATAGAATGCGTTATTTCCTCGATGGAATCTTCCAGCCCGTGCGCCCAGTCATACATTGGATAGATGCACCACTTATCGCCTGTGCGATGATGTGTTGCGTGCAGGATACGATACATAACCGGGTCGCGCATATTTAAATTCGGGTGTGACATATCGATTTTAGCCCGAAGTGTTCGCGAGCCGTCCGGGAATTCCCCGGCCCGCATCCGCTCGAACAGGTCGAGGTTTTCTTCTACTGAGCGATTTCGATATGGGCTTTCTTTTCCCGGGGTGGTCAGAGTCCCTCGGTATTCTCTTGTTTGCTCGGCTGTCAGGTCGCAAACATAAGCTTTGCCCTTTTTTATGAGCTGCACTGCGTATTCATATATCTTTTCGAAGTAATCTGAGCCGTAGTACAGATGCTCACCCCAGTCCCAGCTAAGCCAGCGGACATCTTCAATAATGGAATTGACATATTCCTGTTCTTCTTTCTCCGGATTAGTATCGTCGAATCGCAGGTGGCACCGCCCGCCGAATTGTGCTGCTATGCCGAAATTCAGACAGATGCTCTTGGCGTGCCCGATATGCAGGTAGCCGTTCGGCTCAGGCGGAAATCGTGTTACTACCCTACCGTCCCATTTATTGTTTTTGATGTCATCGGCTACAATTTGCCGAATAAAATCCAGCTTTGGCTCAGATGGAACTCCATCATCAGAGGCAGCCTTATTATCAACTTCTTCAATCCTTGCCATTTTTAATGCGATATCTCCTCTTGTTATTAAATATATTTACATAGTTTGTTGTTTGAGATTGTTATCACGAAATTCTCAGTATATTTAGTTTAATGCGGATAGCAAGAAAACATCTTTGGCTCTCACGGATTTTAGTTTGTTTTTTTAGCCGGCCCGAAGCACAAAAATGAAATGAGAATCAAAGCGATCCCGGAGAAAAAAATTGCCATTCGCTTGGCTGGTTTGCTACATCGGCTAAGCCACCGGGGAATAACCGGTTCAGCGTTTTCCGCTGTGAGGCGTCCCCCGGCGGATTTATTGGGATCTGTTAACGCTCTGCGGGCGGCGGCTAATTGCTCGGCAGTCGCCCGTGGATAAACAGTATTTGAATCCTGCTGAACATTACCAAGGGTAACCGGAGCGATACGCTTAACAAGATTAGGATCTTCTTCCAAGATACTCTTTAGCAAGACATCGTAGTCAACATTTAGAGATCTGAGTTTTTCCAGAGATTCCTCTGCCGCCTGGGCCGATTGACGATTTTGATAGTACTGAATCAAATCTTCACACAGAACCGAGACGCCCAGCGATGCTGCGCCGATACTAAAAAACAGTATGAAAAAAAACGTCCTCATGATGTCTGTTCTTTATATAATTCGAGGAAGAGATTGTCTCCTGTAAAAATGCCTATCGTACCTGGCGCACTGTAAAAGTAATTTAGTAATCCGAAACATCTTCTGACACATATTGAAAATATCACAACTGTATTATATGAATGTGAGATTATCCTCTTTTGGCGAGGACGTCAAGATTGTTGAGTAGTTGAAATGTAATGTTCTATGAGCTTGGTATGAATTGTATTTTAGATTTTAATTCGTTATTCATAAATAACAGGGGTGCCTCTTTACCACTATCCGGACTTGCCTCGGCGGATGCAGGGGCAGGATGAAAAAATTCTAAAGTGTACCGCTTTGAACCAGAAGAGAAACGGTCCAGTCGTGGCTGAGCTTTGCTGTCGGCGATGTGTTTGCCTGTTGTACAGGTCAAGAGTCGGCGGGCAGATGTATTTTGTGTTGAGGATGCTAAAACTGCCGTTTTTTATATAAAAAAGCCACTTCTTCAAAAAAAATGGAAATTATTAGAAAAAACCGCAACTTTTCGGACTCTTCGACGTCTATATATATATAGGGATTGGATTTCCAAGGAATTATCCCATGGATGTTATTGCAATATAACGGGGGAGACTGGGCAGAACGGATAGGGTTACATTTTAAATCATACGTCATCACCCTCCTTCAAAAGGCCGATACCACAGGGTCGGCCTTTTTTATTGATAGAATAAGAAGCGAAGTTTATCATATATTTATATGAGAATACCGTTAACCAAATATGGCTGGCCCCAGATGGTTATTATTCCGTCTGTTGTGCTTTTTGTCATGCTTGTCTTGGCCCTTGGCACAATTGGAATACTGCCGCTGTGGGCTATTATTTTAATAGAGGTTTTGTTAGCCGTTGTTTTGATATGGTCACTGGCTTTCTTCCGTGACCCTTTACGTCGATGTCCGTCTGATACGGATTTTTTATTGGCACCCGCCGACGGCCGGGTCACCGACATTGAAATATTGGAGAATTCACTGCGGATTGGGATATTTTTAAGTATTTTCGATGCTCATATTAATCGTGCGCCCTGTAACGTTAAAGTTGAAAAAATAACTTATAAAAAAGGCAAATACAAAAATGCGATGAATCCTGAATCCGCACGGACTAATGAGTCCAATGATTTGAGCTTAATCAGGACCGATGTCCCTCAGGATCAATTGGTAGTACGGCAAATCAGCGGTGCAATAGCTCGGCGAATCGTTTGTGATTGCATTGCTGGTGAGGAATTAACAGCCGGCGAGAAATTCGGCATGATAAAATTCGGCTCAAGAACGGAACTGTATGTAACTGTCCGAGATGCTCAATACCGCACTAAATGTCTGGTACAGAAAGGTGATAAAGTCAAGGCGGGGCTGACGCCTCTTGTAAAGTACGAAAGGTGCCGGAAATGAAAACCGAATCTGCTAAGAAAAGATTGATACGACGTGTGCGAAAACAAAGGCTCAAGTATATCACGATACTTCCGTCTTTGGTAACGATTCTCAACGGTATCTGCGGCTTTGCTGCCATTGTTGTTACAAGCAGGGGCCAGTTTGCATTAGCCGGTTACATGGTTCTGCTGGCAATGATTGCTGATATGCTCGATGGCAGGCTCGCGAGGATGAGCCAGAATACTTCCAGCTTTGGAGGCCAGCTCGACAGTCTATGCGATGTAATCAGCTTCGGTGTGGCGCCGGCATTTTTGATGCTGAAAGTGCTGGAATCCAACCTGAATATGGAATGGCTTGGCTTTTCCGACGAGAGCTTTGTACAGCGTTTCATCTGGGTGACAGCGGCGGCATATATAAGCTCTGCGGCCATTAGGTTGGCCAGATTCAATGTTGAAAACGAGGAAGACACGTCCGCTCATATGAGCTTTATCGGCCTGCCGACCCCCGCTGCTGCCGGGGTAATAATCAGTTTGATAATATTCCATCAGAAACACCAGGATATACTTTCAGTGTTGAGCGTAATGATTATTTTTACTCTGCCGTTTTTAGCTTTAGGATTAGCGATACTAATGGTTAGCAGGATTCGGTACCCTCATGTCCTTAATCAGTACCTAAGAGAGAAAAAACCGTTTGCAGATTTTATTAAAGTGCTTTTGCTGCTGGCTTTTATTATCTGGAACCTGCAGGCGGCTTTAGTGGCGATTTTCTGTGTTTTTGCAGCAAGCAGTTTTGTGAAATGGCTTTATTACAGGATGCCTTTTTTGCGTTCGCACACAAAATGGCACGCCCGGACTCATTCGGACGAACCGGATTCAATAAAGAGCCTTTAAGATAACCGATTAGCACTTATAATGCACTTGTGAACGATGACTTATCCAGTTGTTTGGCTCCGGATTGATTTATCTGATGATAATGCCCGACAATAGATATAAGACGAGTTAGAATCTGATGACCTTCAGGGCTTGCCTCCAGGCCGACAATCTGTAGTCCGAGAGAAATACCTTGTCCGTCCGCCGTTGGCAAAATATTCCTGATTTGGGCGCTAAATGTTAATGGTCTTTCATAGGGCATAGGTGTAAACCGCACCCATAAAAACTGTCCTTTCTTGAAGTTCGGACTTCCCACGTCGGAATTCGAATTCTCAAGCTCATCAGACTTTATCTCTTGTGAGTCAGGTGTGGGATAATTAATCAGGCTTTCGTTTGGCACTACAATTTGTGCTCCGCCGGCAGAAATATCAAGAAGCCTGCCCTGGCAACATTTGTGTACCTGCTCTGCCCTGTCTAGTACCTGGTTTTTCGTTTCATGCTTGGCACTGCGGTGCCATAGTAATACCTTGACCTTAAGTGACTGCGGAACTTCCACACGGAAGTAGCTTCTTCTCTGAACTACTTCAATTTTGTCCGGAGCCGCAAGTACTATCGATCCGCCCCAGCCTCGGTTTTCTTCCTGTTCCTGAGGCATTTCAAGGCCTAACACTGTTGTATCAAAAACGAACTTACCGTATTCATGCTTAAACGATATGCCTACCGGCTGATCAACCTGTATATTGATTGGTCGTTGTTTGTTTTTTGCACGAATACTTTCAACAGTCAGCCGTTTTCCGTCAAGATTGGTCAGCAGTACTTTAGCGACATGCCATTTGCCTTTTGATAAATATGACATAATGGCAGGTACTTTTTCGCTGATTACAGTCCTTAAGATAATCTCTAACTTTTCTCTTTGAAGCGTCACCATTTCACTCATATTTACATCTCCCGTATGCAAGCCTGGTGCGGGATTCGTAATCAGATTACAACAAAGATCTTTGTTAGGTTATTCTCCGCACCTACTTTATTATTAACAAGCTCATATAAAATATACAAATTGTCAGGCGATGAACAAAACATGTTTTCTATAAAAACTTGTCATCATGTTTTAGCAGTACCGTGCTGTTGACACGGTGCTTGCAAAGTCAATATTTATATATTACTATTATCGGATATATGAATGTAGATTATGAATCAAGAAAATTTGAGTCCGATAAAATAGCACTTTTAGGCCTGTTTGTTTTAGCCTTAGTGGCGGCTTACATCATAGTTTCAGTTAAATCTACTCTGGTTTTCTCTGAGCCTATAGAATTAGCTCATACCGGTCTTTACGTGTCAATGCCTGTCGGAAACGGATGGCAAAGTGAAGAACAATGGCGATATCAGAAAAACACTTATACTTTGAGCAGCAGTTTCGCCGTAGGTTCCGATAAGCCCACCTCCTGGGCTTATTGCCAGTACCTGCTTGCTCCGGAAGCTTTGCCTGCGAAAACGTGGTATGAGCAAAAAGCTGCTGATGTCAATGGTACAATTGTAGAGATAAGTCGGGAACAGAAAAATACCCTGACTATTGATTGGGCACACATTGATAGGCCTGAATTTTTTCTTACGACTTTTTTGGGCATTGTAGAATTACCAAACAATCGCCGACTGAACATTGAGGTAGGTCAGATTGAAGACGATTTAGATATGGCCGAGGAGGTCTTCAAGCGAATCATATCAAGCCTGAATTTCGAAGATAATCGACTGTTCACGGACGGCATAGAAATTGTATCAACAATTAAAGATAAGGGACTCAGCAGCTTCTTAGACAACCAGGACCGACAAATCTATTTTTTAATCAGAAATTCAAAAGGGCGAACTATCGGATTTATGATTGACGCCCTCGTGAATTCAGAGTCCGATGCGCCAATGAATATACAGGCGGCGGGCCACTTGTATGGTAGGGGTCTTCAGGAGCAGGCAACGCTTTTTAGAAGCAGAAATAATCTCAGTGAGTTTGTCTGGCAGAGCGAAACAAAAAGTATAACCGGCATTAGCCGTGCTGAAATAATCCTTGATAAAGCCGGGATAATGACTGTCGGTGTAGTTGATGCGCGGTCGGAAACAAAGTATCGCCCGAGTTCTGCAGCGATACCGGATATTTTTATTGAACAACTTCTTAGGCAAATTATCGAAAGCGATGCAAAACGAATCATTATTGATAAAATCGATGCGGATGGTAAGATAGTCCCCACACGCGTCTCCTTAATTGAAGATAGAGAAAGCATTATCGCTGGCGAAGATGCTACCTATGCAATGAAGCTGGAGTTCCTGGACGGACGAGGTTTTTTCGATTTGGTATTTTTTGATGATAGAAAACAAATCTTCGAAGTAACAGTGCAGGAGGAGAAAAGGTATACTATCGAGAAAACCAGCAGGGAAGTTATTGTAAGAGAATTTCCGGAACGTGCTGATTTCGTTTTGCAAAGGATTAAAACGCTTTGATAAGATGTATTTTAGCAGCCCGTCCTCCGCAGTAGCGCCGTGAGGCATCACCCGGGGACTACAGAGGGTGGGAATGTCGGTTTGTATAGCAAGCTTGTTGTTGATACTATCATATCTTTTTACTTGACCTCTATTGAAGCGTTCGGATCAAAAGGATTGGTTCTGACAGCGAGCGAAAAAAGGTAAGGATAATCATGTTTGAGATGTTCCATGTGAGTAAGCCATTCGCGTACCAATAGTTGAAACACCCTTTTTATGTCTCCGCTGAGATGTTGATAGTCTGTTTCGGGCAAATCCGTGACGGAGGTTCTGTAGGAAAGTTCATCGGCCAGATGAAAAACCGCCCATAATAGCTCTGTAAATTTTTCATGCTCCAACAGATTGGGATTCTCCAGCAATCGCAGTAAAAACGCTCGTTTGTCCACAATAAAATTTTGCAGGCTCTGTAGGTCTCCGATACGGCTGTCGATTTTATGGTTGTGCTTTTGCAGTACTACCTGCATTTGTGTAAAATGCTCAGGTGACCAGTCATTATCCACAATCAGGTGATTTGAAAATCTATCGGCATTAGCATCGAATTTTGTGAAATGCTTTAATAAAGGAGTGCCAACCTCGCTGAAAAAAGCCCCAATAACCATATTCAGTTTCTTCAGCATAGCAAGCTTTTCCCTTTCGCCCAATATGTGATGTATAATCAGAGTAACAAGCAACACTTCTATGAAGACGAAAGCGACATCACCCAATAAGTAGATGAAAATATGGTGTTTATCTCTAAAAATCAGAAAGTGTACTGTATAGAAAAATACCGACAGCAGAATCAACAACAGACCAAAAAGGATGGTTTGGGTCGGATAGCTCTTTTTCTTCATATTTGCTCCTGTCAATTCTCTGAGTCGGACCGAGCTATATATTTGACACAATAGTCGGCATGAACGGTACAAAAGTCTTGATAAACAGTCAACATCATAATATGTTATTAGGGCAATATTGTAATTCAGGGAACATATTATGCAGAAGCGAAGATTGGGGAAAACGGATTTGGAGCTGACGACAGTAGGTCTGGGCACCTGGGCGATGGGAGGGCCGTGGGAGTTCGGCTGGGGGCCGCAGGACGATGACGAGGCAATCGGTGCGGTAATAGCTGCACTGGATGCGGGTATCAACTGGATTGATACCGCGCCGGCCTATGGACTGGGCCATTCCGAGGAGCTTATCACAACAGCCCTCAAACAAACGGACCATAAGCCGATTATTGCAACCAAGTGCGGTATATTGTGGAACGATAAGAAGGAAAAGGTAACCTGGCTCAAAAGGGACAGCATCCGCAACGAATGCCACAACAGCCTCAAAAGGCTCGATATTGATGTGATAGACCTGTACCAGATGCACTGGCCCGACCCGGAAGAAGACATTGAGGAAGCGTGGGAGGAAATGCTCAAATTGGCCGATGAAGGCAAGGTTCGTTATCTTGGAGTTTGTAACTTTAATGTTGAACAGCTCGAACGTATCAGCAAAATTGGTCCGGCCGTATCACTTCAGCCGCCCTACAGTATGCTCCATCGCGAAGTAGAGGATGAACTTTTGAACTATTGTGCCAGGCACGAAATGGGAGTTCTTGCATATAGCCCCATGCAAAGGGGTCTGCTCACGGGCAAGTTCAATAAGCAACGCCTTGCAGATTTAGCTCCGGATGATCATCGGAGAAGACATCCTGATTTTAAAGAGCCTCGTTTTAGCGCGACTTTAGAACTTGTAGAAAGTCTTAAAGAAATTGCCAAACGCAACGGCAGGCCCTGTGCACAGTTGGCTATTAGCTGGGTCCTTCGTCGGAACGAAGTAGCCGCCGCCATAGCAGGAGCGCGAAGACCGGACCAGATTATCGAAACAGCACCGGCTTCAGACTGGGATTTGAGCACAGATGACATTGAGCAAATCGAAAAACTGTTGGCCGACTATCAGGCAAAAATAAAAAAGAAATAAAACTAGAAGCCGGAACAAAAGATGAAAAAAAACAAAGACGTATTTGTAAGTCCTCTGGTTGAGAGAAATGCCTCAAAGGAAATGGCGGAGCTTTTCGGGGCTCAGAAGAAATTCAGCACATGGCGAAGGCTCTGGCTGGAACTTGCAAAGGCACAGAAAAAGCTCGGGCTGGATATAAAACAAAACCAGATAAGCCAGATGGCCAAACATCTTGACGATATTGATTTCAAAAAGGCTGCCCGTTACGAAAAGCAGTTTCGTCATGATGTTATGGCTCATGTTTATACTTTCGCTGATGCCGCGTCGAAAGCTGATGCTATAATTCATCTCGGCGCAACAAGCTGCTATGTCGGTGATAACGCCGATTTGATTATAATGCGTGAGGCGTTGCAGCTAATTGCGGCCAAGTTAGCGGTTGTAATAAATCAATTGAGCAATTTTGCGAAGAAATATCGTTCACTACCGACTCTTGGTTTCACACACTTTCAACCCGCCCAGTTGACTACCGTCGGTAAAAGGGCAACATTATGGTGCTATGAATTTGTGATGGACCTGCAGGAAGTCGAGCATCGACTTGAAACGCTCCCCTTTAGGGGAGTTAAAGGAACGACCGGCACACAGGCATCATATCTCGAACTATTCGACGGCAGCTACAGCAAAGTAAAGCAGCTCGATAAGGCCGTGGCCTCCGCATTCGGCTTCAGCAAGATATGTGCGGTGACTGGTCAGACATATCAGCGAAAAATCGATACCCTTATCGTAAACAGCTTAGCTTCAATCGCACAATCGGCTCATAAAATGTGCAATGATATTCGGCTTCTCGCTAATCTTAAAGAGATTGAGGAGCCTTTCGAAAAGTCACAAATCGGCTCATCTGCAATGGCTTATAAAAGAAATCCGATGCGCTGTGAGAGGACAACGGCCCTGAGCAGATTCGTATTAAGCCTGGCTACCAGTCCGGCGATGACTGCCTCCGAACAGTGGCTTGAGAGAACTCTCGATGACTCGGCCAACAGAAGGATTGTGATTCCCGAGGCGTTTTTGGCCGTCGATGGGATTTTGCAAATACTCATCAACGTCACGGGCTCTCTTGTGGTCTATCCGAAAGTCATCGCTGCTCGTATTGCCGCGGAACTGCCTTTTATGGCCACGGAGAATATACTTATGGCAGCAGTAAAAGTCGGTGGTAACAGACAGGTATTGCACGAAAAAATCAGGCTCCATTCACATGCCGCCGCAGCCCAGGTGAAAAAGTTCGGCAAATCCAATGATTTAATCGATCGGCTCAAAGCTGATATTGATTTTGCCAAAGTTGATTTCGAAAAAATACTGGATCCGAACAAATACATCGGCCGTGCACCACAACAGGTTGATGAATTCATCAAAAGCGTCGTAACGCCGATCCTCAGAAACTACCGAAAGGAACTAAGCAGAAAGGCCGAACTTAATGTTTGAATCCCAAAGTGTGGCCCGGTTACACGTGGCACGAATCACGAGGCGCGAGCAATGACCAGAGAAGAACTGATAAAAAGAATTAAGGAAACAGCTTATCTGGAGGGCGATTTTGTCCTTCGCAGCGGTAAACGAAGCAAATACTATCTCGATAAATATTTATTTGAGACCTGCCCGGATATACTCAAGGCGCTCGGTGAAGAATTTGCCAAACATATCAGCGATGATGTCACTTTAATCGCCGGCGCTGAGTTAGGTGGTGTGGCTTTGGCTGCCGCTGCTGCTATAGGGTCCGGGAAGAACTGGATAATCGTTCGCAACAGCAGGAAAGGCTACGGCACGGGAAAATTGGTCGAAGGTATTCTAAAGGCCGGCGATGTTGTTCTTCTGGTTGAAGATATCGCCACGACGGGCGGACAGGTCATCGAAGCAGCTAAGATTATTACAGAATCCGGAGCTACGGTTAAAAAAATCGTCTGCGTAATAGACCGCAAACAGGGAGCCGAAGAAAATATCACCGGGGCTGGCTATAAATTCGAGAGTATAATCACAAAAGACGATCTTGGAATAAAAGATAAGGACTAATTAGCGTCTATCTGTCATTTGTCAGATGAGCTTTATAGGATTTGAATCTGCAGTTTCTTGTTTCTGCATTGGCTGCATAGCTTCTGCTCGCTTAAATCCCACAAAGTGAGAGAGGCGGTTGAGCATCACGTAGAGTGAGGGGACCACGATCAGCGTAAGAATAGTTGCAAAACTAAGGCCGAAGATAACAACGACCGCCATATTCCGCCACCATTGGGTGGATTCACTTTTTGTTGCCCATGAAAAATTGTGGAAATCGTAGGATATTCCAACTGCCATAGGAATCAGGCCGATAACGGTAGTTATAGCAGTCAGAAGTACAGGACGCAGGCGCGTGAGGCCGGCCTCGGCCGCGGCGGAAATCAAGTCCATGCCTCGCTGCTGTAATTGTCGTGCATAGGCGAGAAGAACGATGGCATTATTTACCACCACACCGGCCAGACTGATTACACCGATCCCCGTCATGATGATGCCGAAAGGTAAATCACATATCAACAATCCCATAAGTGCGCCGATAAGTGAAAGAATTACAGTTGTCATTATAATCAGTGGTACCATCATGGAGTTGAACTGGATTACAAGCACAAGGGTGACGAGCAATAAGGCAATAGCGAATGCCTTGCCCAGAAAGATACGTGATTCATCTTCGGTTTCCTTTTCTCCGGCGTATTCTATTTCGTAGCCAGACGGCAATTCGAGCTCTGCTAAGTGAGACTGTACGTCACGGAGAACCTCGGAACTGAGTCGGCCTTCGGTATCGGCTGTGATTGTCACGACACGTTTCTGGTCCACGTGATTGATGGTCCCGAATCCACCTTGATATTTAAAGTGACCAAGCGAACTCAGTGGCACGGCGTTACCGGATGTGTTGGGTATCTGCAGTTGTGTAAGCTCGTCGATGTTGATTCGTCGAGCCAGGGGCAGGCGAACGGTAATGTCATACTCATCGTCATATCGGCGATAGGTCCCGACTTTTGTTCCGAATATAGCCATTTTCAAAAAGTTCCCAATCGTAGCGGTATTGACTCCAAGAAGCATGGCGTTGCGACGATTGACTGTAAAGGCCAGCTCAGGTCGAGTTGCTTCCAGGTCGCTTCGCAGGTTAACGACGTTGGGAACCTTGGCAATCATTCTTTGGGCCCGGCTGTTAAGTGTTTCAAGTATCTTGAAGTCTTCTCCTATGATACGCACGGTAATCGGTGCACCGGTCGGAGGGCCATCCTCTTCTCGCTCAATCTTGATTTCGGCGCCTGAGATGTCGGCGATGTCCTTTCGAATCTCGGCAATGAGCTCCATAGATGGGCGCTCACGCTCAGCGTAATCGAAGAATGTCAGCGTGATGTTGGCCAGATGCGGGCCACCGGCACTGGCCATAAGGTCCATACCGCCGCCAGAGGAGCCGACATTTGTGACAATATGTTTGATGTACGGTTGGTAAGGCTCGATACGCTCTTCGATTACACGCACGATGCGGTCTGTCTCATTGATGTTTGTGCCCTGTGGTGCACGTACATCAATCATGGCTCGTTCCGGGTCACCTTCGGGGAAAAATTCCGTTCCTTTTCCTATCTTGGCATATAAGCTAAACATAGCAATTAATAGACATACAGCTAAGAATAAAGTTGTTCCAGGAGAATTCAGGGCGATTTTTTGTATCCGTCGGTAGCTGTTGAGGAACCAATGTCTCTCTTGTCGTTCCTTGGCCGAATGACCGGCCCAGACCGAGCAGATTGTAGGGCTGAAAATAAGCGCTACGAACAGCGATGATAGAAGACCTAAGGACAGAGTAATGGGCAGATACTTCATAAAATCGCCCATTATACCCGGCCAGAACATCAGCGGCAGAAAGGCACATACCGTTGTCAGTGTGGAGGTTGCCACCGGCCAGGCGACCTCGCGAGCGCCGAGAATTGCTGCTTCAATCCGGTTGTACCCAAGCTGTACGTGCCGGTATATGTTTTCAACAATAACGATAGCATTATCTACGAGCATACCCAAAACAAGCACCAGAGAAAACAGTACAATCATATTCAGCGTAAATCCGAGCATCTGGATTAGAAAAAAGGTGATGAGCATGCTCAGTGGTATGATCATTGCCACTATCGTGGCCGAACGCCAGCCCAAAGAAAGCAACAGTACAAATGTTACCAGAATTAGCGCCGCCATGATATTGTTCTCAAGATCCGCCACGATATTACGGATATACTTGGACATATCAAAAGTGATATCGAATTTGACTGCATCGGGAATCTGTTGTTGTGCTCGGTCGAGAACAACCTTGATATAGTCGGATATATGAACAACATTGGCTCCGACTCGCTTTTGGATACTTAGCGTGACGTTATCAGAGCCGTTAAGACGTGAATAGCTGGTCCGGTCTTTGAATGTTGCACGTACGTTTGCCACGTCAGCCAGATAGATGGGTTTGTCGTTGCGCACGGTCAACAGCAGATGGTCAACATCTTCTGCCGTGACGAGTTCGGCAGGTATGCGCACATTAAATTTTGTGCCTTCAGTTTCCAGACCACCGGCGGAAATGTTGACATTTTCCGAAGGGATTAGTGCTAAAATCTCCGGGATAGTCAGATTATACATTGCCAGCCGGTCGGGATTGAATTCCAGCCGTATTTCCGGTTCCAGTATGCCCATGACATCCACTTTAAGAACACCGGGAACGGTTTCGAGTGTATCCTGCAGATTGTCGGCGATTTCCTTGAGCTGAACAGGTGATACATCGCCGGAAATGCTGACGAGCATAATGGGGAATTCCGCAAGATTTATCTCGCTAATGACAGGCTCTTCTGCATCGACTGGTAGCTCGCCTTTTGCCAAATCAACTCGGTCACGTACGCGTTGGAGGGCGACTTCGGTTGGTACATCCGGGTCGAACTCCACACTTATCATCGAAATTCCTTCAGCGCTGCTGGAGCGGATTTCTTCGACACCGCGGATGCTGTTGAGCTCCTTCTCAATTTTCATTGTGATGGAGGTCTCTATATCTTCGGGTGACACTCCTTCGTATGCCGTATTGATTAAAATGTATGGGATTGGGATATCCGGGAACGCCTCACGAGGCAAAGAAAGATAGCTGTATCCTCCCATCAGGATTATTATAAATGCAAGGACGGCTACAGTTGTCCGATTTTTGATGGCAACATCGGTTATTAACATAAATTATTCTAAGTAATGAGTTCGTAGTTCATAGCTCATCGAAAAACAATGAACCACGATTTATTCATTCTCTGCAACAGCATTTACCTTTTGTCCCGGTGCGACGAAACGATGACCTTTAATTATTAACTTATCACCGGGCTTCAGGCCGTTTTTTATCTGGACGCGGTCCCCTTTGATGGTGCCGAGCTCCACTTCGCGTCGTTGAGCCTCTGTAGAATTGACTACGTAAACGGCGTTGCCGTTTTCCATCGGAATAACAGCCAAAAGCGGGATCAAAACGGCGTCTTTTAAAATCCGACGTCTCAGGCGGACACGAACAATCTGTCCGCTGCGCAGATATCCTTTTTTATTCTGTAGTGTAATCTCCATGCTTGTTGAGCGGGTTTGCTGATCCGCGAGTTCGCTGATAAAAGTAATTGTCCCGACCAGTGATTCGTCACGGTCTCTGTAATTATAAAAGACCTTGGCGTTTTGCCCGACTGTGAAGAATGTAATATCCCTTTCGGGTACACCGACCACTACCTTGACCGTGTCAGTATCCACAATTTCCGCGACCGGCATCCCTGACTGAACATACTCACCTTGCTCAACCATGAGGTTATTCAAAACGCCGGTTATAGGAGCGAGTATTTTTGTCCGTTCCAGGCGTGCGCGGACCTCGGCAAGCTGAGCCTTGCTGGTAGCCAGTTGGACGGTGGCATCATCCAGATCCCTGACAGAGGTGGCGTCCTTTTCTACTAATTCCTTCATGCGTTCGTACTCGATTTTGTCGCGGTTAAATTGTGCTTCGGCTATTTCGAACTGGGGCCGAATAAGGTCCGCATTGAGTTGTACCAATAAATCGCCTGTATGTACCGTGCTGCCCTCTACCGAAGGGATTTTCTCAATTCGGCCTTCGACTTCGGCCGAAACAGTAACGATACGGTTAGGTTCGATGATTGCCGGAAGGTCGAATGTTTCGGCAAACTCCGGCTCTGCAACTATTGTCTTTACCTCAACATCGACCGGCGTCGCTTCAGTAGCTGCGGTGTGATGTTCTTTCTTGGGTATTTTCGCAATTATGGTCAGCACCGCTACCGCAGCGATGATTATAACCGCTTTCGGAACATTCCGACGGAGCCACCCATGGGTCTTCTTTTCTTTTTTTATTTCTGGTTCTTTATTACTCATTAACTTCTGTCCGTTTTAGTCATAGTAATAGCAGTTCGTTATATGGTCTGCTGATTAAATCGAACATTATAGCCCTTAAACCTGTATAATGCAAGAGCTTAAAGAACTATCTCTATGATAAAAGCCCTTTTGGACAACGTAAAGTTGACTTTCCGAAGAAATTTAATAGAATATTTACAATAGAAAATCAGAGGTTTTTCTGATTTGTCCACCTATCTGCGTGGTGGGTTATATAATGGTTTTTGGGACAAACAAATGAAGAAGTTCCTTTTTGCACTTTTTGTTCTTGCCATAGTTATAATGGGAGGGTGGCTGGCATATCAACGAATTAATGCCTCTACGAATCCGGGAGAGGCTCGTTCTTCACTTGCTGTAGCCATTGATACACAACCGATACATAAGGGTGTAATTAAAGACATTGGGATTTTTACCGGTTCCCTTTTTCCAAAATCGCAATTCGTTGTTGCACCGAAAGTTTCCGGTTGGCTTAAGCAGCTTCTTGTAAATGTCGGGGATACGGTCCACCAAAATCAGCTTATAGCTATTATAGACGATCAAGAGTTTACACAGCAAGTTGAACAAGCCAGGGCGGAGTTGCAGGTCGCCAAGGCTAACGCGGAAAATTGTGCCAGTGACCTTGACCTCGCTGAGCGGGAGTACGAAAGAGCAAAAACACTACGTGAAAAACAAATCGCCTCGGCTTCCGAATTAGATGAGTCCGAAGCTGAGTTTAATTCCTGTCAGACAAGGCTCAAAGTTGCACTTGCTCAAGTAACACAAAAAGAAGCTGCTTTGAAAGCTGCTCAACTTCGACTATCCTACGCAAGAGTTCAGGCTTTCTGGGAATCTGATGAACAAACCAGAGTAGTAGGTGAGCGATTTGTAGATGAAGGAGCATTGCTACAAGTTAATCAGCCGATTGTTTCGGTTCTTGAAAATGACACATTAATCGCTGTTGTTCACGTCGTTGAAAAAGACTACCCAAAAATAGAGATTAATCAACATGCGGTTATTAGTACCGATGCTTATCCGGATAAAACTTTCACAGGTACTATTGTGCGGGTAGCGCCGCTTCTCAAAGAAAGCTCAAGGCAGGCAAGGGTGGAAATTGAGATTTCGAATTCTGAACAGCTTCTCAAGCCCGGCATGTTCGTGAGGGCGAAGATTCAATTTGCCAGTTATGAAGACGCCACGCTGGTTCCTGTTGCTGCTTTGGTCAAAAGGAATGATAAGCAGGGTGTTTTTATTGTCGAGCAGAGAGAACTCAAAGCTCGTTTTGTCCCTGTTAAAGTTGGAATTATGAATAACGAATGGGTACAAATCCTGGAGCCGGAAATTTCAGGCCTAGTAGCTACCTTGGGCAATCATCTTCTGGAGGATGGTGCAGATATTACACTTCCAGATCAAAAGCATTCAGACGCAACTTCTCAAGAGAAGATTGACGAACCAAAGGTTATACTCACCAGCCCAACTACGCCAAAGGCTACTCCGGCGTCGAGCACACAATCAGGATAATAAAGATGAAGATATCACGCCTTGCTGTCCGCCGCCCCATATTTACTATTATGGTCGTATTGATAGTAGTCCTTTTGGGTATTATTTCACTGTTGCGGCTGCCAATCGATCTTATGCCTGATATTTCATATCCGACTCTGAGTATATCCTGTAGTTATGAAAACGCTGGTCCTGAGGAAATTGAGGAACTGATCACACGTCCGATTGAACAGGCAATGAGTGCCGTTCCGGGAGTGGAGGAGGTCAGTTCTGTTTCCGTCGAAGGCCGAAGTTCGGTCAGAGTGACCTTTTCCTGGGGGACCGACCTCGATGCCGCATCAAATGATATTCGTGACCGCCTTGATCGCGTTGTTCGGCGTCTGCCGGAGGAAGTCGACAGACCCACACTTCGAAAATTTGACCTTGCCAGCTTCCCGATATTGATTCTTGGTGCATCCAGCAAGCTGGACCCGGTCCAGACCCGACGAATTCTGGAAGACGAGGTTGAATACCGTCTCGAAAGAGTACCTGGTGTGGCTGCTGTTGACATTTGGGGAGGGCTTGAGCGGGAAATTCACGTCAATCTTGATCCTGCTAAAATAAACGCCTTGTCCATACCTTTGGATAGAATTATAGCGAGTATACGCGAGGGAAATGTAAACATACCTGCCGGGTCTATCGAAAAGGGTAACTTTGAAATTACAATCAGGACACCCGGCGAGTATACAGACCTGAAACAATTGGAAGATACGGTTATCACAATCCGCCAGGGAGTGCCCATCCAATTAAGGGAAATCGCCGTGATTGAAGATTCCTGGCGTAAAGTCACGAGGATTGTTCGTGTCAACGGCCAGCCGGGGATAAGACTATCGATTAACAAACAATCAGGAAAAAATACCGTGGAGGTTGCGCGTGGTGCGTTAAAAGAACTCGAAAGTATTAATCGTGACATTCCACAGATTAAAATAATACCTATTATTGATACCTCCGAATATATTCAGAATTCCATCAGAAATGTGGGCTCTTCAGCGATTTATGGGGGAATCCTGGCCGTTATTGTTCTGCTTGTATTCTTGCGTAACCTCAGAAGCACCGTAATAATTGCTACTGCCATTCCGGTCTCGATAATAGCCACTTTTGCTTTGCTGTATTTTGGTGGATTTACCCTTAACATTATGACTTTAGGCGGGCTTGCTCTTGGGATTGGAATGCTTGTTGATAATGCAATCGTGGTGCTTGAAAATATCTTTCGAATGCGGGAATCGGGGGATTTTTCAGAACGTGCGGCTGTCAATGGTACCGAGGAGGTCACATCAGCCATTATTGCAAGCACTTTGACCACAATGGTTGTCTTTTTGCCGCTGATTTTTATCAGAGGTATGTCCGGTGTAATGTTCAAGCAGCTCTCAATTGTTGTGGCTTTCTCACTTCTATGTTCTCTGGGAGCGGCATTGACGCTGGTACCGATGCTCTCTGTGCGTATCCTTCCTTCTGTTGCGAGTGATAATGTGCAAAAGCCGAATTTTTGGAGGCGAATGTTTGAAATAAGTGGAAATTTTTTTCTGCGACTGGAAAATAATTATAAGAAGCTTCTGCATTTATCTCTGAACCATCGTGTTGTCGTAGTATTGATTGCGATTCTTATTATGACGATGAGCTTGCTTCTTGTTCCGTATGTCGGAGCGGAATTGATGCCCAGCACAGATGAAGGTGAAGTTAGAGTTAACACCGAAATGCAGGTAGGAACCCGCCTGGATTTGCTGGATGAAAAAATGAAAATCATCGAGGGAATCATCGATGAATCTGTCCCTGAAATACAAAATGTAGTGACGAGCGTCGGTGGAGGTGGATGGCGGGGATCAGGTGGACATACAGGTAGGGTTCGCATTTCACTCAAACCGCAGTCTCAGCGGTTCAGGTCGAGCGAACAAATTGCTGCGGAGTTGCGAAGCAAACTCAGCAATATTCCCGGAATGATTATTCGAACTCGTGCAGGTCAGGGATTGTTTATACTCCGCATGGGTACCACAGGAAACGACAGGATTCAAATTGAAATCCGCGGCCATGACCTTCAGACGGCGGACTCATTAGCCGCTCAAATAAAGACTCTCGTGGAGTCTGTGGAAGGAGTCACCGACGCCAGAGTCAGTCGGGAATCCGGAAGTCCTGAAGAGCTGATTTTAATAGACCGCCAGAAAGCGGCCAGTATGAATCTGAGTGTTTCGAAAATTGCAAATGCTCTTCAAACTATCCTTTCAGGAACAAACGCCGGTTATTATCGCCAGGCTGGCGATGAATTTACGATTTTAGTGAAGCTCAGAGAAGCCGAGCAAATGAATATGGACGAGATTCTTGACCTGACTCTGGTCAACTCCGATGGTCTGCCTGTTGTACTTAAAAATGTAGTAAAAGTAGAGTCTCAGAGTGGCCCCGTTCGAATTGAACGTTTAGACCAGGAGCGTGTTGTAACAGTCTCGGCAGACATCAGTGGAAGAAAAATGAGTTCGATTTTGTCGGACATCCGTGAACTTTTAAGTACTGTTCCTGTACCGAGGGATTTTAATATCGGTTTTGGTGGTGATTATGAGGAACAGCAGAAGTCATTTCGTGAACTATTGCTTAGCTGTATCCTTGCTCTTGTATTGGTATATATGGTTATGGCCTGTCAGTATGAATCTCTGCGCGATCCCTTCGTAGTGATGTTCTCGGTTCCTCTGGCGGCAATCGGCGTTATTCTAATGCTTTTCCTGACAGGTACAACTTTTAATGTGCAGTCTTTTATTGGAAGTATTATGCTTGGTGGAATTGTAGTTAACAATGCGATTCTTCTGGTCGACCACACTAACCTTCTCCGTCGCAAGGCCTCTATGCCGATTCGGGAGGCTATAGAAGAAGCCGGTAGAAGGCGCCTGCGGCCGATTCTCATGACGGCAACCACAACTATTTTCGGTTTGGTACCCCTGGCCCTCGGACTTGGAGAAGGAGGTGAGGCCCAGGCTCCCATGGCCAGGGTCGTCATTGGAGGCTTGCTCAGTTCAACGTTCATAACACTAATATTTGTCCCTGTTGTCTATTCAATTTTTGAACGTCGAAATCCCGGAGCAATGTCCGCCGCCGGAGGCGATAAGTAACTTTTTAAATGAATTCTATTTTAAGGAAATGCTCATGGTTATCGAATATTTGACCTCAGCATTTTTCGTCTTTTTGTTTGCTTCACGTATCTTTTTGCCGTCTTCGGTCTTATCGGTCGCTGACGACTATGAGAGGAAAATCTCAAAACAAGAACAAGGTGTGTCAAAGACCAACTCTGGTGAATTGAAAGATACTCAGACAACTGAATCTCCTCTTACAATAGGCATCCAGGAAGCGATTCTCATGGCCATGGAAAATAATCGGTCGTTTATGGTCGAGAGAATGAATCCGGATATAATTCAAACATTCGAAAAAGAAGAGCGTTCCATATTTGATCCCGTTCTTGGTGCTGAAGTGTCGCCGAGAAGAACCGTCGCCGACAGACTGTCTCGAGCCGGCTCGAGCACGGAGAATCAAATTGTAGATAGCGTTTCGGGTTCGTTTTCTCTGAGCAAGTTTTTTTCAACCGGTACTACACTCGAACTTCTGGGTAGTACAAATTACACCGATTCGTCTTTGTATAGTGACACGTTTACTTCCAACCGTCTCGGAGTCACTGTCACGCAGGCACTTCTACAGGGATTGGATGTCCGTGCAAATATGGCCAGCGTACATCAGGCCGGCATCGATGTTCTTATATCAGAGTATGAGCTGCGCGGCTTTGCAGAGGTTCTTCTGGAAGAGGTCGAATCGAAGTTCTGGGATTATGCCCTTGCTCAAAAACAGATTGAGATATATACGAACTCCCTTAAGCTTGCGGAGCAGCAGTTGTCCGAAGCACAGGAGAGAATCAATATCGGCAAACTTGCCGAAATCGAGCTGGCCGCCGCACAAGCAGAAGTTGCGCTTAGGCATGAAAATCTTATCAATGCACGCAGTGACCTTGCCAAGGAGCGTCTTAATCTGCTTCGGCTGCTAAATCCCTCTCCAAGCGTAAACTGGAGCAGGGGTATCACTCTTCAATATCAGACTTCTTTGCCTGAGATCGAGCTTGTTGATGTTGAGCAACATGTTCAGGTCGCTCTAAAGATGCGTCCAGACCTGAACCAGGCACGTCTTCAAATAAAGCAGGGTGATTTAGAGGTGGTGAAAACCAAAAATGGTTTGCTCCCAAGAATGGATGCCTTCATCAATTTTGGTAAGAGTGGTTATGCCGATACCTTCGATAGGTCGCTGCGTAATCTGGATGAAGACAGTTATGACGTTACCTTCGGTCTGACATTCGAATACCCAATGGCAAACCAGTCCGCACGCGCCAGACATACCCGTGCCGTCCTCAGCAGAAAGCAAATGCATAGAGCTCTTGATAATCTTATTCAGCTCGTCCAGGTCGATGTCCGTTCCGCTTACATCGAGGTGACTCGCGCTCGCGAACAAATTACCGCAACCGCCGCCACTCGCAAATTCCAGGAGGAAAAGCTTCGCGCTGAATCGGAAAAATTCAGAGTGGGCACATCCACTTCTTTGCTCGTTGCTCAGGCTCAACGAGACCTTGTTGCCAGCCAGATAGCTGAAATAGAGGCGTTCGCGAACTATCTTAAATCTCTAGTTTCTCTTTTCAGATTGGAAGGCTCACTCCTTCAGCGCCGGGGCATATCGGCATTAGGCGCCGAACCTGTTACTCTCGATGAGCAAAAGAATCACGACTCGTAAATTTCCATGATTGTCGGTTGGTAGGAGTTTACTACGCCCGGCAGGATTCGAACCTGCGGCCTTCGGTTTAGGAAACCGACGCTCTATCCTACTGAGCTACGGGCGCGATCGATGAACATTTAGGTTGATTATATGCAGAAAATGTGATTTTATCAAGAAAAAGGATTCATCCTTCGTAGTATTTACTACGGAGAACGGATTGTCTGTATAAAGAAAGGAGAATGCCATGCCGGCTAACATAACACATATGCTTATTGCTCATAAGGCGCTGCAAACACTCAAAACCAAGGGGATCCCTGAATATGAAGAATTTGCTAACCTTCTTGATAGTACTTCCAAAAATAAAAACTATAAGGCATACGTGAATCTCGGTAGCCTGGGCCCCGATCTTTATTACTACGCCAAACTATCCAGCTCCGTCAAAGACATGCTTAAGGAGGGTTTTGTCCAGGCCAAGGGAGTAACTCCCTGGGCTTACCATTTGCACTCACACAAACCCAACGAGTTTCCCTTAAAGCTTGCCGAGGTTATTTTCAGTGATGTTATACGAAAAAACGGAGATATTAAACTAAACGAAGACGACTATCGAAAGCTTGCCTACGTAGCCGGTCACCTAACGCATATTGCCGCCGACCAGATTATTCATCCTATAGTTAACAGCGTTGCAGGCCCGTACTACCGTAGTGGTAAGAACCGTAAAACACATCGGGAGTGCGAGGTTTTCCAGGACTATTTTTTATATACGAAGGTCTATCGCGAGGAGGGAAAAAGCGGCTCGAAATATGATTTCTTTGAGCAGGATTTCCGAAAATGGACAGACTGCATAAGAGGATTCACGACCAGAAATACTGAAGATTGGTTTCGTTACTTCCTGCAGAGAGGATTTGTAGAAACCTATAGCTCGTGCCCGACGGAGGAAGATATTGAAAACTCTGTTGATAACTTGTTGATGACACTTCGAGTATGCCGCGAGGTGGGACCGTATAAAAAAGCAGACAAGGAATATCAAAAAGATAAAGAAAAATCTAAAATGTATCGGGATTATATAAAGAAAGTGGATTATATCAAATACTACAGGATAGCGGTTGAGTTGGCAGTGGTCTATCTTATTGCACTGTATGAGATATATTTTGTGCTCCAGCAGGGAGGAGATTTCACCGACAAACATAAAAAACGCTTCTTAAAAATCGTTAGTGACGCAGACCTTTCATGCCCGTTGAAGCAAAAGATATTCGAGAAGGCAAGTGCTGCATTAAGAGACAAAAGGAATATGGAAGCGGCCATCAAGACACATACATCCGGCCTGCTGACAAAAACAAAATTTGTCACTCCTAATCGCATTTTCAAAGCCGCAAGTGACAAAGATATTTTGAAAGCATAGTAGAGATGTTCTACACTAATGCTGTAAAGATGTTGTTTTGTTGGAAGTGATTAATGGATTTATCGATTGTTATACCTGTGTACGAGGAAAGCAGTAAGATTGCCCGTGACATTAAAGATGCCGCGGAGTTCCTGGTGAATAATCGTATGGCAGGAGAGATAATAGTTGTTGATGACGGCAGTAAAGATAAAACCGCTGAAACTGCGGAAAATGTTAATGTTCCAGCCGATATAACGGTGAAAGTCATCCACTATGAGCCACATCGAGGCAAAGGGCATGCCGTGCGTACAGGCGTCGAGCAAACAAAAGGCCGATACGTAATGTTTGCAGACAGTGGTAGCTGTGTGCCGTACGAAGATTGTCTGCGAGGATTGGAGTTGCTGAAAAAGGGAGTATGTGACATAGCTCACGGCTCAAGAAAGATAACCGGATGCCACATCGAAAAAGCACAGAGCCTGTACCGCCGTATTTGCTCGAAGGTATTCCACTGGTTTGTCATTTATTATATGAAAATTCCTCCCGAGCTTACAGACACGCAGTGCGGGTTCAAGATATATAAAGGTAACGTTGCACGGGATTTGTACGGGCAGTGCATAATCGACGGCTTTGCATTCGACATAGAAATAATCATACATGCCCAAAAAGAAGGTTATAAAATTAAAGAATTTCCAATCAACTGGACCTGTGACCGTGACAGTCGATTGTCACCTACTCGCAGTTCGCGGCGAGTTCTTTCTGAGTTGATAGCTGTCAAAAGAGTTATGGCCGGCAGGGAAAGACCTCTCTGAGAGATTAACTCAAAAACAGAAACGCCTTTATATAAGTAACTCATCTTTTTTCCAGGGGCCAAAGCATAAGATGTTTTCCTTTTGTGTCTTTTTAGTAGTCTCCTGCAGCATTATCATAGCCATAATATCCGGATGACTTGAACAATATTGTTCGATTTCATCTGTGGACATAACCATAAACGCCGTTGAAAGAGCATCGGCGGTTGCGGCATCGGGAGCGGAAGACCATGCGGCAAGTTTGTTTTTGACAGGTTGGTTTGTACGAGGATCGATAATATGTTGACCTTTTTTGAGACCCGAGCTTCCCAGTGCTCGGCCATGAAGATTCGGACGAGCTAATATTTCTTTGCGGTTGGTCGGATTACTTAACGTCAAAGGCCAGCCCTTTGTCCCCGCCGGGGCGTCAAGGGCCAGGACGGAGCTGTAGCCGCCGGATATTAAGGCGGTATCAATACTCCATTCCCGCAGTAGCTCCGCCATCCTGTCAACGGCGTAACCTTTACCTATGCCGCCAAGGTCAATCCGAACCGGACTGGCCAGAAGCTTAATTGAATGTTCATCTTCGGTTAATTGCAAAAGATTCGTACCGGTGTGTTGGTGGGCGTGATTTAGCTCTTGCTCGGTAGGGACGCGGAGACCTCCATTCTCGTTTCGTCTGAGGTTCATCAGCGGACCAATAGTGACATCAAAGGCGCCATTGGTCTCGACGTAAATTCGACAGCTCAACTGCAGACATTTGAACGCGTTAAGACCAAGAACTAAAGGCTGATTCGCAGGGAGATTGTTTATGCGTGAGATGTCACTATTTTCAACAAATCTGCTCAGCTCGGCTTCGAGGCGATTGACCTCATCAAATGCAGCGGCCGCAACCTGACGAGCGTATTTTTCATCATCGTTAATAATAATGACCTCGAATGTTGTTGCCATTGCCTCGTGTGAGAAACGTTTCATCCCCGGGATTGCGGGAGTACGGTTCTTAATATAATCGGAATTTGCCATGGTTTCAGTCATTTTTCAGAGGTGCTTTTTATCAGGTCGTTAGGATCCGGTCCCTGGTGAGCGGCATCCCATAGGTCTTTTCGAACAAATCCGAGCAATTTGATTTTAGGACGCAGCCACACATAGTAGGGAGATTCTTCAAATAAATACATATACAAATGACGCTTCTCGAAAGGAATCGATTCATCATAGAATTTTTTCTTCAAGTCAGCTTCAACCGTCGGTGAAGCAATAATTAGTGGTGCAGGTAATTCATCGTTCGTTATTTTGTCTATGTAACTGACTCGGGTAAATGAGCGTAAATACCAGGGCAGCGGCCAATAGTCATGCCCGGGACAGATTACCTCAATGGACATATGACGGCCATCTGAATGTGCCTTAAAGTAATATTCGATTCTATCAACCAAAGTGAAAACATCTGTAGTCGGATGTGCATATACATACGGATTTCTACTATCAGCATAATACTTGTAATTACTTAGATAGGCCTGCCAGGTCAAATGAACAGTTGCACCAGATAAAAGTAAAATAATAATCAGACGTGGTAATTTTCCTGTGACAAGACGGATAAGCACGACGGCTCCGACACCGGCCAGCAGAATCATACCATGTAGAAAGCCCAACATGCACCAGGGAGTTTTGTACGCTATGACCGAGTAAGCTATAGTCATAATGAGTGTGTAAAAGGCGATGAATCTTAGCAAATTAACATCTGTGGATAACGGTACTTTCTTTGCCATTGCAGCTATAAAACCAATCAAAGCCAGGATGACAATGATGGCTTCGGTCCAGATTGGACCGCTGTCGTATCTATAATAAATGAGTGTTTTAAGGTAGTAATACCAGAGGTGGATATGGACGGTCTCAGCGCCTGCGCGATTGAAATATGTGGAATAAGTTCGAACCGAATCCAGAATTCCACGTGGATTAGTAAGAAACGACGAGTAGAACAAAATAGAGATAACAACGGCAGCTCCTATGGCTGCAGCAAGATGCAGCGGCTTTATCGATTTTACGGCGTCCGAGAAATAATTTTTCTGATTTCGTGTTAAAAGTGTAATTAAAAGGGCCAATAACATCGAACCGAATGCAATGATACATGTTTCTTTAGATGCGTGCATGAGGCCTGCGAATATCCCTGCAAATAAAGCCCAGAGGATGTTTTTACTGCGAAGATAACGATAGCCACTTGCGATTAGTCCGAAATTAAAACATACAAGAAGCATCTCCTGAATATAATAACGGCTGTAAAAAACCATTGCCGGAGATATTGCGGTTAGCAAGGCGGCATAAATCGCTGCTCTCGGTCCCATGCCGTCACTTATCAGAAGTACCAGCAGCACAAGAGTAACGCCCATAAAGACAGGGACGATACGCAGAGTAAACTCATTGACCTCTGTTAAGTTTTTGGCCGATGTTAGCCAGGCGGGAATTAAAGTCAGATAGTTTAGAGTCGGTCCGTGGTATTCATTAGGATCATAAATGTAAGTCCCGTGTTCAAGTAGCTGCCCGAATTTAACGGCGTGAATCGCCTCGTCCCCGTGCATGGGGCGCTGAACAAGCCGTGGCAGACGCAGCGCACATGCAACGATTGTCACGGCTAAAATGAGGACGCAATATTTTCTTGTCATCTCATTCTACGGGCTTGCCGTAAACTTCCACCTCGGTATATCGATTCAAGTCGTCACTGGTGTTGCCATTGCTGTAGAGCCTGACATAGCGGGCCTTAACTCCTTTGGCATCGATGAGTTTTCCTTCGTTGGTCTCAGTATAGTGCATGTCCTTGCCTATGCCAAAGCCCGCAGAGTTATCGATGTCATTGTTGAATACCGTCGTGACATTCTTTACGAAATCTGCATCATCGGAAACCTGTACGACAATGTCGAAGTAAACCTGAGCCTGCATATGATGATGCCACACCACAATGGCGTAGATATAATACATTCCTTCAAGATCGATTGTAACGTATTGCTTTAGAGGGCCCAGTTCAACATAACATCCGTCTGCGGCTTCCTTATCCCCGTCCGTGATGTAGCTGAGCTCGCCTATGATAGGTTCCTGGTCGCTGCTTGTAACAGGTTTACCTAAGGCGACATTCGTTGTTCCTTCCGGTGCAAAAACCGGCGGTCGCGGCTCGTTTCGCGGTTTCTCGAGATTAAGTACTCGTGTATCCTGCGGTGTGCCTATGAATACCGGCTTGGGAAGCTCGATATCAATCGGCACCCAGTCTGCATTGGCAGTTTTAGCTGTATTATTTAAATCAGAGCTTTGCTCGGAAGTACTTTGCTCAGGTGGTTGTGGTGTATTTACATCGGTAGCCTGATTGGCAGGGTTTTCATTGGTAGGCTCAGAGGGAGATTTCTTGCACGAGGGAACAAGTAATATACCAACCATCAGTAACACACAGGTGATATTTCTTACGAATAGACTATAATCTTTCTTCATCATTTCTTTTACAACCTCAAAATTCCATAATTTAGTGTAACCGATAATTTTGCTTAATGTTGGTTAAACTCCTGGGGTATCCAACAGAATTAAAACAACAATGCTATTCTATTTGTAGGACGATGTCAAGCTGCTAAAAAGTATATTATATTTGGATAGAAGTAGTCTCTTATGGAATTGGCACAAAGTTAACATACTATTATTACTATACTTATCATCAATCAGAAATGCCTTGAAAAACACAAGAGCAAACAGCAGGGATCCGGTGTTACCGAATCCCTGCTGTTTCGTTGTTCTTTATGATTATCTTCAGTTTATTCAATTACTAAATCTTTATGCGTCTTATTATAGTCTTCCTAAAATAATAGCCAGTACAATCATGGCCAGACAAATTGGAACGAGAAGCTTCAGGCTTTTTTGAATCGAAGAACCTTTTGCCAGATTGCCGATTGCCTTGGGAATAATCACCGCACCAAGCAGGCCCACAGCAAATATAATCCCGAAAACGCTGCCGTATATCTCCGGGCTGAACTTGGCAAAAGTTATACCGACGATTGTAGGGAAGCACGGGGCAAAGAAAAAACCTGCACAGGCGGCCAGAGCACTGGTCCAGATAGCACCGCTTTTTCCCATTGCCAAAATAATCAAGCCCGCGATTAGCGCGGCACCGGCAACATACCAGCCGCCGTATGCAGTAATGTTGCCAATTTGACTTGAGATTAATCGGCCGGCCATCATGGCTACAGCAAAAACAGACAGCATCTGTTGCGAGGTGGCGTCTACTACTGAACCATCCAGACTTGCAAGGTCTTTGCTTATGACCTCCTTGCTATATGGCGGCAGCCAGTTACAGAAAGAAGATTCCAGACTGATGTAGCAGAACAATGCCAGGGCGGCTACTAAAATAGCTGGTTCTTTGAGCAACCCCACCGCATCGGAAATGGCAAAACCAGCCGGTACTTGAGGGTATTTTGCTATCACAGCCAAAACAACGGGAGCAACCGCAATAATCGCCAGGACTGATATTGCATTTTCATAAGTAGTTTTTCTAAAAAGGAAACTTACAATCAGTGGAGTGACAAAAAGGCCGAGTCCGAAGAAAACATTACCCAGATTGCTCGCTGCTGCGGGATTTTCGCCGTTAAACAGTACAACAGGTATAAGTGTGTTTCCCGCCGTATTGAGTGCCATAGCTCCAAAGCCGAGTAGTAAGCAGGGCAAAAGAGCCATCCCGTAAGTCTGCCCACGGGCAAGAATAAATATGCATACCGCTGTCGCTATAAATCCGAAAATAGCTACGGGTTTATAGCCTATCTTGTCCACTACAACTCCCATAATTAGTGAAGCAATCAGGCATGTTAGCATGAACGCAGAAATGAGTGAGCCGAACTTGCCCTGGTCGATTTTCAAGCGTGGCATTAGCTTGACACTGATAGAGCCAAGAAGTGAAAAACACATGCCCAGGCCGAAAACACACAAAAGAGCTACAATCTTTTCCATTTTACTCTCCTTTCAAAATGTCCTTTCATTGAAGAGGTAAACGCACCATTGAGCCTTTACGTTCGATATTCTACTGGTTTAATCCCAAATATGTCTATGATATAATCAAAATGCCCTGGTTAAGCGTTAGAGATTAAATAAGGCACTTTCAGGTCTAAATGGCTTGTACGAAGGTGGTTTAAGCTCGCTGTTGCATTTTAGACCGGATTAGCAGGTAAGTGTGAACAATGACGATTATGGCAAATGCTAAAGCTGTGTAACGGTGCACACTTAAAAGAAGCTCCTGCCAATACGTTCCGAAGTATGGGAACATGCTTAAGACAATAGACAAAATTAACGGCAGTGCCAGAAAAATAATCAGCCAAAAAGTGATTTTCTGCCCGATGAGGCTTTCGCAGGATATTTCTTCATCAGCGTTTTTCACTAAAGTGATACGCTGTACGATACGTTGAAACCACGGCCAATCGTTACGGTTAAAACGACAATTTCGAGCCCACATAACAGCCAGGATAGCCAGGCATATCGCAAGAACCGGTGCGAAAGTGGCATGAATCATCAGCAGATAGCCGGAAATGTGCTCACCCAGAATCAGAGTGGGATAAAAACCCGTGATTGCCAGCACTACAAAGCAAAGTAATGCCAGCAAATAAACGAGTTTTCTAAAAACTCCTGCCGGGCTTAATTTTTGTTCTATGAAAAGCATCGTGAAGAGCTGTACCAGCTTTTTCAGGGGATGCCTCCAGCATTCTTTACAAGGCCTAAGGATACAGTTCAGACTTAGCCCACCGAGGGTAATAAGAAACGCCACTATTGATAACGTACGATATATATCACTTACTTGCATTTTTTAAGATACTATTTATTTTCGCCGGCCAACGCTTTTATAACACAGGCCAGCGCCCTTAAGGCATATAATAACAAAACTCCGGCTATAACCGCACACGAACCAATGGCAATAATCTTTAGCCAGGGACGGAACACGAATGAGGCGGCAAACGCCCACGCGTAGGTTGGGCTTATATACTGGAACTCAATCATTCTTTTGTAAGAATCTTGTTCAACGTCGATGGGAGTATCGATTTTGATATTACCGAAAAAGAAAGGTGCATCTGTTGCATGGCAATCCGTGCAATAGCGAACACCCAGTGCCTGTGCTGCAGGTCTGACGTTATGACCGATAGGCCACAAATAAGGTTCGGCCGCAGGGTGGTCTTCCTGTTCAATAAGGTTCCCCGAATCATCAATGCTGTAAAGCTTGCCTCCTGCTATATAGACCGTCTTGTTGGATACTGCTTTGCTAAGGGCTTTTATCGCCTTTGTTATCATTTCTTTATTTACCACAGGCCAATCACCTGTAGGAGCAAGCTCGATATCGGCAAAAACATTCGTGACAACTTTTTCTACAATACTAAGCTCAACAGGCTCAACATTGTCCTGTTCCAAAATCCCCCAGTAAGCCGGCCACAAAATCCTATAAGGTGCTATCTTTCCATTGTCAGTGGTCAAAAGCTCGGGCTTATAACCGGCGCCGCTTTCGCCCTGGTTGGCAAAGACAGGCGTGATAATATGAGGTAATCCCTCCCTGGCTTTGTTCACATTGGGTGTGCCTAACCGATGAGCACGCGATATTTTGGTCAGAATAGTCTGTTCAGCAGGCCACGGTCCTGAGTGACAGGCTGTGCAGGTAAGTTTATCAAAGTGAATACTTGGAATTCCTGGATGTGTTGGGACAGGTGCACCAAGCCGTCCGGCCACAGGCTCACCTTCGCCTTCCGGAAGGTGACAACTTTCACAGGAACTCGTTGCAGCTAATGGATTCTGTGATATGTTCGCTTCATTTTCATATCCTCTGATTATGTTGTGTTCGACTCCATTGCGGTGACAGTCAACACACTTTAGGCCCGCTGTCAGATGTATGTCTTCATCCTGTGTCCACTTTTCCGTTTTTTCTTCCGCGCTTTGATACAACTCTGAATGGCAATAATAACAACGTTCATTGGGCATTTCTCTTTCTATATGAAAAAGCACCTCGTTTTTCTCGTTGAAGGCTTCTTTTTGGTAAGTAACAGTTGGTGCATCCTCTTGGTCGGGATCGGGCATGAACGGATCGTAAGTCATCAGCATTTGAGCCGCCGAACCTGTCACGGAAGCAAATTCACAGGAAGCAGTAGCCGCCCATCTAAAATTCTCGCGTGATACCTGAACGGCATAGCCGCTAAGACCACCCATATCCTGGCCGTAATGGGCGTTGTGACATGCAAGGCAGTTGATTTCAAGCTTGCCGGAAAGGAGTTGTCGACCTATCTCTTCGACTTCGGTTGCATCGACCTCGCCGGGTCCGCCTCCCGGGAAATGTCTGCCGAATATCTTGTTAAACTTAAACTCCGACAGCCCTAACTGCTCCGGTCGATAAGTTCCCGCCCAGCGACGGTATGAAAGCGGGATCTGAAGGCACAGCTTGGGATCATAATATACCCATGGCTCGCCGGGTCTGCCGGGAGGGACATTACCGTCTGTCGCATTAAAGTGCCATCCCATTTTAACCAGGTTATAGTTGTGGCAGTCGCTGCAAGTCCAGCGCGTTGAAAAAGGCATTGGAAATTCCATATCGGGGGTTATTTGCTCGCCTTTTTCTCCTGCTTCATTTTCGGCATATAAAGGGATAAGATGCGGTGGCGGTGACATGCTGCCGTCGCTTTCGTCACCGAGTAGTTTGAACTCGGTCTCTGCGGCAAAAGTGGAAACGCCAAATACCAGCAAAAACAAAAAGCCCGTTAATTTCGACCCGTTGTTCAATGTGTAGTCAATCCTTTTGTTTGAGCCCTTAAATCACTAAACCGTAAATTCCTCCGGCCTAAACTCCAGCTTTTGACCGGCGGCCACAGCTTCATTCACTTTCAACACGGTCACGGCAGTTTCATATCCAACTTCGGCGGGACAATTGAGTTTGGCTTTGCCTCGTATCGTATCAAAGAAATTCTCAAGATGAGGCTGGTGGTAAGGCTTGTCACCCAAGGTTACAGGGATATCGTAACTCGGCGGCGTGGGTGACTCGCGTACATCAAGCACGACACCGGCCGCGGCGGGTTCTTCCGGCTCTGCTTCAATCGCATTTATATAACCGGCCTTGACCCATTTTTCCCAGTTCTCCGCCGGGACCCATACTTCCCGATAAACCGTACCGCGCCCGGCGGCTTCTGATATCAGCAATGTCCCTTCGTCACCCATAAATTGCTCGAAATAACCCTGACCGCTGTTTGTTGTGATTGTCTGATAAAATGCCCTGACGGTACCTTGTTTCGTTTCGTATTCATAAATAGCCATAACATGGTCATACCAGTCGTGCTCCTTCCAGTAATCGATACCGCCGCTGGCTATTACTGATTTGGGATTTGCTCCAAGGAACCAGCTATAAATGTCAATTTGGTGCGAACCAAGGTCAACAATCGGTCCGCCTCCTAATCCTTTATACCATCTCCAGTTTCTGAACTGTTGCATTGACTCGAATCCGTACTCTTTCAGTTTGGCATCATCGATAACAGCATTTTTCGGCCAGGCCAAATCTTCACACGCCGCCTTGCTTCGATTCCATTGTCCGTTAATAGTAGTAAACCGACCACATATTTTCGTCTCTTTGATTAGTTTCTCGTAGCAATGCCTGTATCGAGGATTACTGCGGCGCTGATGACCAATCTGCAGGAGTTTGCCGGCTTTTTTCGCGGCTTCCACCATTTTCCTGGCGTCTTCGAGTGTATTGGACATCTCCTTTTCGCAATAGACATGCAGTCCTGCTTCAAGACAGGCAATAGTATGTCTGGAATGCCAGAAGTCCGGCGTAGCTATTATTACCGCGTCAAGATCCTTTTCCTTCTCAAGCATGTCCTGGTAGTCCACGTATGTATTGTGCTCATGCTTATATGCTTTGAGCAAACGTGATACCCGTCTTTGATTATAAGCCGTCCAGATGTCGCAGACCGCTTTGAAACGGATACCCGGTATCTTCAGGCAGGCATTCATCAGGACCTGTCCCTGAGCTCCGGCTCCGAGCAAAGCCACATTTATATCATCTGGTTTACTGTTACCGGTTTGCCCTAAAACCAATGGAGAGAATGCCAGGCCCGCTCCTGCCGCTGCTGTAGAACGCAGAAACTGGCGTCTGTCTATGCCTTTTGTAATTTTCTGGTTACTCATTTGCTCTTGTTGGCTCCAAAAACTTAACATTTATACACAATTTTTCGGACCTGCACTATAGCAGGCGTGTTTGTTACTGTCAAGTCCACACTTATTCGATTTTTAGTTCTGCGCCATGCATTCAGGTGTCACTCTGTTGTGGATTTTATCATAAATCGATGCGGTCCTTTATCATGTTATACTTTAGTCGAAAGATTTAATCTTAAGATTCCTGAACCAGACGGGATTACCGTGGAACTGGAAACCGAGATGCCCTTCACGCGGCATATCTTTGTAGGCGGTAGGGAACTTATTTTCGGTTCCCTGAGGATTTTTATGAGGCTCATTCCAGAGGTTCAGGTCCATGTCAATGATATCTTCGCCGTTGAGATTTACATAAATTTTATTGTCCAGAAAGGTAATAGCATAGTGATTCCATTGTCCCGGTTTTTTTACCGCCGTCTTTGAGGGTGACAGGCAGTCGTAAATAGCGCCGCACTGGCCGTGCTTTGTTCCATCGGTGGTGGCATGAATCTGGATTTCAATGGCGGTGTTAATCCAGTTTTCTATACTGCCGGTTCTGACAAAAACGCCGCTGTTGCCCCCTTCCGGGACCTTGAAGTCGAGTTCAAGTGTGAAATTGCCATAGCGTTCCTTGGTCCAGATGTCACCGTGGGCTTCAGGTTCAGGTGACAGCACGCCGTCTGCATCAAATGCCCAGGAGCCGGCCGGCATTACGGCGTTTGAGAGGTTTGTCTTAAAGATGTCTTTGTATTCGATGTCACTAAGTTCGGCCGAGGTCTTTTTGAAAAATTCCACGCACTTTTTTATTTCGGGAATGCTGTTGTCCCAGTTGTGCTCATATTCAACGGAGAAAACGCCCTTAAATTTCTGTCGGCTAAGCTCGGCTAAAATATCGCCGGCATTGCCTGCTCCCGTGCCCCATACCACATCATGAGCTTTGTGATTATCGAACTCGTTGAGGTCCTTAAAGTGTAGACTGATGATTCTACCTTTGAGCTTTTGTATGGCCTCAATTGGTTTAACGCCGGAACGCATCCAGTGGCCCGTATCGGCACAGGCTCCTATGCGTTTACTATGTCCCTGGCAAGCTTTCAGCACGGTATCAGGATTCCAGTAATGGGACGGCTTTGGATGATTGTGAATCGCAACGTTAATCTTGTATTCCTGACATAATTTATCTATCAAGTCGAGGGCTTCCTCGGGTGGCTCTGAGACAATTGTCTCTATGCCCATTTCTTTGGCAAAATTAAATACTTTTCGGCATTGAGATTCATCATTTGGCAGGTTCACTACGCCGTAGTTGACAAGTTTTACTCCCGCCTCTTGAAGCTTTTGCAGAACTTCCTTTTTTTGGTCGGAAGACATGTTGTGGTCGAATCTAATATCTGATTTTTCTTTGCTTAAAACCTGTCCCGGATATGCCTCGATATAATCAAGACCGAGAGATTTGGTCTTGTCCACTGCTTCGTAGAACGTAAAGCGATTAAATGTATAAGCCTGTACACCCAGTTTCCAGTCTTCCCAACTGTCGGCTTTTGTATTTGCTTCAAGTAAGAAGCAAACAAAAATAAGAGCTAAGGCAATAAACTTTATCTTTTTATTCATTATGTTTTTCTCCTGTTAAATAAGACGTTGCTTTGTGGTGAAATAGTATAAAAATTCCTATAGATAGCGATATTTGCATTTTGGCTTGGTATTTATAATTTTAATATAAATTCGATAACTAAAGTGTCCATCCTTCTCGATAGGGAGGATTTATGTATTCATTGGCTTGCTCATTATTCGTGATTTTCATTTTCTCAGGGTCCCATTCGAGCGGTGTGTCTTTGAACCGCATAGCTAACACACCCAGCAGGATCATTTCCGTCAGCGGTCCGCCATAATCGAAAGTCGAACTGGCAGGCTTGCCATCTTTACAGGCCCGAATCCAGTCCTGCTCATGACCGTTCATGCCGCCCGGCACTCTCCGTAAAGTCCTTTCAGGTTGTTCGTATGCTTTCATCTTTGCTTCGGGAATAATTCTCAGGCCACCGGCTCCATGTGAACCGTGCATGATAGTTCCCTTGTCGCCGATTAATAAGGCTCCCTGGATTCCCAGTTTACGACTCGGTTCCAGGTCCCTGGGTCGCGGCGGAAGCAACCGACCGTCAAACCATGTCAGTTTTACCGGAGGCATTTCACCTCGTGCGGGAAATTCATATCGAATGATCGAAGCCCGTGGATACGTCTCAGCCGCCAATTCCGGATCATAATGAGTGGTTGTCGCTTCCACACGAGTTGGATGATCCAGCTTCAGCGTCCAGAACGCAGGATCAAGAATATGACAACCCATGTCTCCTAATGCACCTGTGCCGAAATCCCAAAAACCGCGCCAGGTTGTGGGACAGTAGACCGGATGATATGGTCGATAAAGTACTGGCCCCAACCATAAATCCCAATCCAGTGTCTCAGGTACAGGCGGTTCTTCTGTCGGCCTCTTCATAATGGGAAAATCCGACCATGGATTTCCCCCAACGGGCCGATCGGTCCAGGCATGAACCTCTCGCACCTGGCCGATAGCGCCATCCCGGATCCACTCATAGAGCATCCGAATCTCATTGGATGAATGACCCTGGTTGCCCATCTGCGTCTGGATTTTTGATTTTCGCGCCGCCTCGGTCAGCATACGAACTTCATGTATCGAATGAGCAAGTGGCTTTTGCAAATAGATGTTTTTGCCGCGTCTGATGCACTCCATGGCCACCATGGCGTGAGTATGGTCGGGCGTCGCTACGATTACTGCATCGATATTTTTGTCTTCTTTGTCCAGCATTATGCGGAAATCTTTGTACTTTCTTGCTTTGGGATACTTTCGGTAAGTTCCTGCAGCTTGTTTGTCATCGACATCACACAGCGCAACGATGTTTTCAGTGCTGCATTGGTTAATATTGCTCGCTCCCATTCCGCCTGCCCCGACAGCAGCAATATTCAGCTTGTCGTTTGCTGAATTGCGTCCTGCCCGGCCGAGTACGTGACCTGGAATAAAAGTGAATGCTGCTACGGCACCTGCCGTGCCACACATAAAGTCCCGTCTTGTGACCTTTTGATTTGATCTAATCTTCATGTGATATTTCCACAGATTCGAATACTCTTTTCATATCTTCTGACTCTTAAAGTGTCCAGCCCTCGCGATATTCTCGTTTGAGGTACTTTTCGGCATCAGGCACATTAGTAATCTTGAAGTTAGGCCCGTCCCAGTATAGTTTCTCACCGACAAGAGTTGCTACATTGCCTAATAATATAGTTTCGGTCAGTGGTCCGGAATAGTCAAAGTTTGCTGATGGCTTTGGTCCTCCCTTACATGCTCTTATCCATTCCTGGTAGTGGTCGATGCCCCTCGGCAAAAACGGTTCCGGTGCTTTGAAGCCTTTCATTTTTAATTCAGGTATCAATCTCGGCCCGCCCATATGTGGGGCAAGTATAATGCCCTTTTCGCCGTAATATAGTCCACCCTGGTCGGGAAGCTTACGTCCCGGTTCAAGCTCTTTCGGTAAAAACGGTCTGTTAACACCGTCGTACCATGTAATTGTAACTGGCGGCAGTTCGCCACGGGCGGGGAATTCCCATCGAACTCTTGTCGCCTCAGGATAGGTTTCATTGTTAAACTCGGCCGGTTGTGCCTCCACGCTTATGGGATAAACCAAATCGAGAGCCCAAAAGACAGGGTCTATTATATGACAGCCCATATCTCCCAGTGTCCCTGTTCCGAAGTCCCACCAGCGGCGCCAATTAGTCGGCAAATAAGCGGAATTGTACGGCCGGAAAGGGGCCGGTCCAAGCCATAAATCCCAGTTGAGTGTTTCAGGTACAGGCTCGGACTGGACAGGTCTGACGCCCCCGCCCCAGTTTTTGCCGCTCCAGATATCCACCTTTCGCACTTTTCCAATCATTCCTGACTTAATAATTTCCACCACAAGTTTGACGGTTTCTTCGGCGTGGACCTGAATCCCCATTTGAGTCATTACATTTTGTTTTCGTGCTGCCTCTGTAAGCTGAAGAACCTCGTAAATGTCATGTGCCAGGGGTTTCTGGCAATAGACGTGTTTGTTCATTTTGATAGCCATCATAGCAGCGACGGCGTGGGTATTATCCGGAGTAGATACCACGACCGCATCGATATTTTTATCCTCTTTCTCCAGCATTTCACGAAAATTACGGTATCTTTTGGCAGAGGGAAAAAGTTTGAAAGTTTCGGACGCGTGCTTCCAGTCAACGTCGCACAATGCCACTATATTCTCCGAACTTACCTGTCGGACGTCGTTAGCGCCCATTCCACCAACACCGATGCAGGCAATATTCAATTTATTGTTAGCCGAGTCCTGCCCTATCCGGCCGAGCACTTGCCTCGGTACAAATGTAAATGCTGCCGCAGCCGCAGCAGCCCCAATGAAATCACGACGGGACAAACCCGATATATTATCTTTACTGCCGAGGGATTTGCTTTTAGCTGCTGTTAAGTTCTTCATGGTCAAATACCTCAAATTAAGTGTCCTTTTTCGACCACCTGTTTAAAACTAAAGCACGAAGTCTTTTTTTGAATTACAAAGACCATCCTTCACGATAAGGTACATTAACGTATTCATTTGCCTGCTCATCGTTAGTAACTTTCATTTTTTCGCCGTCCCAGGTTAACTTTTTGCCGGGATTTAGTATAGCGAGATTGCCCATTACAACCGTTTCTGTCAGCGGGCCGGAATAATCAAAGTTGGAGCAGGCCGGCTTACCGCCTTTACAGGCTTGTATCCAGTCACGTTCATGTCCGTCTTTACCACCGTCTATCCTCGGCAGTGTTTTTGGCGGCCGCTCGAATTCCCTCATCTTCGTTTCGGGTATCAATCGAGGACTGCCCCCGTAACAACCGCAAACTAATGTACCTTTGTCACCCATAAAAAGCGTTCCACTGCCGTCACTGCCAAGTTTTCTCGCATCCCGACCGGGTTCGAGATCAGCCGGTCGCTCCGGCAGCATTCCGCCGTCGTACCAGTGTAATTTAACCGGCGGCATGCCTTCACGAGCGGGGAATTGATAATGCACTACAGATGCTCTGGGATAGGATTCTTTGTTTTCAACTCGTTTCCACATCTCACGAACGTCGTAGGAATGGCTTGCTTCCACGCTCACAGGATATTTCAATTTAAGGGCCCAGAAGGGTGGATCCATAACGTGACAACCCATGTCCCCCAAGGCGCCGGCTCCGAAGTCAAGCCATGCCCGCCAATTGAATGGATGATAAGCCGGATTGTAGGGTCTATACGGGGCCGGACCAATCCATTGGTCCCAATCTAATGTGTCAGGTGCGGGCGGCGTACCTTCCGGTCGGCCAATACCCTGTGGCCATACAGGACGATTAGTCCAGCAGTGTACTTCTCGCACATCGCCGATGGCACCATTCCATATCCATTCACATACCAGCCGAGTTCCTTCATCAGAGTGTCCCTGATTGCCCATCTGAGTGGCTACTTTGTATTTGCGTGCAGCTTCAGTTAGCATACGGGCTTCATAGACCGTCCGCGTTAACGGTTTTTGTACGTACACATGCTTGCCTCGCTTCATTGCCGCCATTGCCACCACTGCATGGGCATGGTCCGGCGTGGCAATGACTACTGCGTCAATGTCCTTCTGCTCGTCGAGCATTTTTCGAAAGTCTTTCCATTGACGGGCTTTAGGATATTTCTTGAAGACCTCAGCGGCATAAGCCCAATCTACATCGCATAATGCCACGATGTTTTCATCCCCGCAAGCTCGGATATTGTTCTTGCCCATACCACCGATACCGACACCGGCGATATTGAGCTTGTCACTCGGTGGCGTATTGCCGGGACCTCCCAGCACGCTACGGGGAACAATTGTAAAAGCCGCGGCTGCTGCAGCACCACTTATGAAATCACGGCGGGAAATATTCGTATGCCATGATTTTTTTGTTTTTTTCTTATTTTTCATATTGCCTCCCTAAAACTTGAAAATGTACAGGTTATTTTTGGTAGATCTTTTTGTGAACTAATCTGTTTTTTCGGATTCCGGATTAGGTTCGGTGTCGACTTTGAGATCACCCAGTGCAAATTGAATACCCCGCAAATAGTGCTCCAAAACGGGCGCAGTCCACGTAACATCGTGGTTATGACCAAGCGAACAATAGAATACACGACCTTGTCCCCATGATTTAATCCAGGATATTCCAGTATCGGCATCAGTCGGTTTCTTTGAGGCTTTCTGCGTTACCTCATCGCTCATATCCAGACTCATCAATACGAGCTGTTTCGACCTCGAATAAAGCGGGGGTCCCGTGCGGTATATCTCATCCTTGATTTTAAATCCCTTGCCCTTAAACGGTGCCATCAACGGATGATTAGGCTCGTCTAGCTTTATCGCCCAGGTTCCGTTAGCGGTCCAGGGGTGACCTGTGAATTTGCCTCCCATCATTTCGCTTGCTTCGGACCATTTATATGGTTCCTTGTAAAAGCTGTCTGTGGCGGCATGAATACCCACAATACCTTTGCCGCCCTTAACAAAATCCATAAGAGACTTGCATAGCTCCGGCGTTTTCTCGGGATTAAAGGGCAGGTTTGTCGTGTTGTTAAAACATACGGCATCGAATTGCTTTAAGTTATCGGCTTTGAAAGCATTCATGTCGTTGCTGAACTCTACACTAAAAGCTCCGGTTTTTTGAGCCATTATATCGAGAGCTTTATCCCAATATGGGATTGAGCTGTGCCTGTATCCTCCGGGTCCACAAAGATTGAAAACGAGCATTTTTCTCGGTTTGGCCGGTTCGACTATCCCTTTTGCAGGCATAGCCTCTTCCATTTTTTTTATCTCTTCCTCCGGCACGGCCCCTCGTGAGGTGGCTGTCAGTGATATATTCATAATCATTACTGCGCACCAAACGGAAAATAGTGTAATACTGATTGCGCTTGACCTTCGCATGGTTTTTGTTCCTTTCTATTTTTTCTGTGCTTCATAAAATGTGACGACGCTTCAAAGATGAATTTATATAAAGTCTGTTTTTTTTGCATCTGTTATTTGTCAAACGCTGCATCAAAAGCGACCTGTGAGGGCTTGAAGTCGGCCTTTTTTATATACTCGCAGGCCTCCTGAGCGCCGTGTTCGCGATCCATTCGACTGTCTTCCCACTCAATGGATAACGGCCCCGTGTATCCGACATCATTTAGTGCAACGATAATTTCCTCGAAACAGATGTCACCGTGCCCGATAGAGCGGAAGTCCCAGTAACGGCGGGGATCTGCGAATTCGGTATGTCCGCCGAAAACGCCCACGGTGCCATCGCCGTGTCCCCACCAGGCATCTTTCATGTGAGCATGGTAAATACGGCTGCCGAAAGTGCGAATGAACTTGATGTAATCCACACCCTGATAGCCAAGATGACTCGGGTCATAATTGAATCCGAACGACTTATGATTTTTGACCGCCTTGAGTGCACGCTCGGCCGAGGCAATATCGAAAGCTATCTCTGTCGGATGTACTTCAAGTGCAAACCTCACACCTTCTGCTTTAAACGCGTCAAGTATTGGTGTCCATCTCTTTGCGAAATCTTCGTAGCCGGCTTCAATCATTGAAGGCGACGCCGGCGGGAATGAGTAAAGAAGATGCCATATCGAGCTTCCCGTGAAACCACAGACTACCTTTACTCCCATCTGTTTCGCTGCTTTGGCAGTCCGAATCATTTCTTTTGCAGCACGTTTGCGGACTCCCTCTGGTTTACCATCTCCCCATATCTCCTCCGACAAAATCGCTTTATGTCGCTGGTCTATATTATCACAAATAGACTGCCCTACAAGATGTGAAGAAATAGCCCACACCTTGAGACCGTAATCCCTGAGCATCTCTTTTTTCTCTTTACAGTAATTTTTGTTTTTAAGTGCTTTGTCCACTTCGAAATGGTCGCCCCAGCAGGCCAGTTCCAATCCGTCGAATCCCCAGCTTGATGCCTTTTTAGCCAATTCTTCAAGGGGCAAATCCGCCCATTGCCCGGTAAATAGTGTCACAGGTCTTGCCATTTGTTATTCTCCTTATCTAAGATTGTGCGTGGTATTTTTTAGGAAAATGAACCGTTAACTTTTGAAAGAATATTATTCACGGAAATTTTATATAGTGCAAAATCAATATAACTTCTATTTTTAGGCAATTTAACCCACAAAAAGTGCCCCTTCTCTTTGATAGTGCCGATTTTTCTACATTATAACTTGCTGTGTTAGGTAAGCAATTCAATTTTTCCGGGGAAATTCGACCTCCTCCTTAAAGCATGATATCTCTAAACCGATTCCGGATTTTTAATGTTGCTTGTTATGATTTTGTCGTCTGACTATTTCTAACTCCGGGCTTTTATCAAAACTGGATATACAATATTAAAAATTTAAGGCTGTGGCACTTATCCAGCTAAAATCCTCATTTGATAGCACTATGTAAAACATAATAGATAATCACTCACCAAAGGCGTACATGCACTTATCGGTACGCAGATAGATATTTCCATCCACCAAAGCAGGGGTAGTATAGATGCGCTCTTCGATTCTATTGCGTGCCAGGACTTTGAATGTGTCCCCGGCTTGTACGACGATTACAACGCCGTTTAGTGAACAGAAGTATATCTTGTCGTCAGCCGCGACCGGTGAAGAATTGTAGTATACTCTTGGTCCAAGCTTCTCGCCGTATATTCGGTCTCCTGTTTCTGCATTGAAACATGTCACATTACCACCATGCTTGACTAAGTACACTCGTCCCTTATATACAAGAGGCGATGGAACCTGGCCGATTCCTTCGTTTACTCTCCATTTTATGTGTGACTGACTTATATCACCCTTGCCACCGCAGCGGATAGCAACAAGGGCGTCAATTCGTCTGGGTTGTATCATCGCAGTTTGTTTGGCCACCTGTTTCCATTCCGCTTCATTGATAGCTCCGTCTCGGTCGGTATCGATGTTTGAGAAACGTTTTTTGACTCCTGTGAAGCGAGGTCCCATGCGGTATATGAATGCAAGGTCTTCGGGGATCTCTGCCTGCACCAGGCGGCCGTCCTTATTGCCGTCATAGCTCACGAGAAGCTCGTTGAAATCGGGTAATTCTATGGGATTTACAGGGTCACCTGTAATAGCCGCAGCGGACTCTACAAAAAGTGTGTCATCTGCGTAAACGGGGGTGCAGGTGGCTCGAACGGGCAGATCATACAGCCACCATCGCTTTTGTCCGTCCTTGAGGTCGTAGGAGATCAGCTTGTGACTTCCGAGAACAATGAGTTCCTCCTGGTTTCCATGTTTCCAAAACACCGGAGTTGACCAGCCTGCTTGTTCGATTTGACGGTCTTGTTTCCATATTGTTTTTCCCGTGTCTCGGTTTACGGCAAGTATATACGCCCCCTCCGCTGGATCGCAGTTTACCACAATCATGTCGTTTGCCAGTATTGGTGACGCTGCGGAGCCGTACTGGATTTCAGGTATGGGAAGAGGTTTCCTCCATATCTCGTTGCCGTCAAGATCATAGGCTAAAAGGCCGAACGAGCCGAAGTAAATGTACACCCTTTTTCCGTCGCATACAGGTGTCGGGGTGGCATGGCTGTTAGAGTTGTCGACTTTTTCCATCGTCTCGGGTTCTACAGCCTTTTGCCACTTAATTGTGCCGTTCTCACGCTCAATACAAATCGTCTCCAGGTTTTTACCGGAGCGATTTGTGATGAAAATACGAGAATCCCATATACAGGGTGAGGAATGCCCCCTTGGAACTTTTGTTTTCCAGAGAAGGTTACGTGACATATCCAACTCAACCGGATAGTTTTGGTCGTCCGGGGCGATTCCAAGACCACCGTGTCCGCGAAACTGTGGCCATATATGTTCGCTTGCCCGTGTTATGTTGGCAGAATGCATAAGCAGGAGTACGATAATCAGAGCCGACAAAGGAATGTATCGATACTTAATCATATGTCACCTCCTTTGAAATAAACACCGAGAATATTCTTCAATTAATTTAAAAGAAATGTTGAATATATACCACTTTTCAATTTAAATAATTTACAATGATACAACTCATCGGTAAGAATGAAACTGCAAATTGTAAAAATTAACGATATGCTTTCTGCAGATGTTGTTCTTCTGTTGTTATTCCGGCTTTTTTAACCAGGCTCGATAACACATCTTTAATTTTTCTCTCCCTACAGCGGAGAAATCCAGATATTTCGGAACCATACCTCATTACCATGGTCTTGTAGCAGAATAGGAGCCGGTTCAGGCCCTTCGGGCTTGCCTTCACCTGTTTTGTTAGGAATCTCGATGTTCTTGTGAATAAGCACACCATTTTGCCATACGGTTATTTTCGCATTCTCAATTTTCACGTATGGGTCATCTTTGTCGTATCGTGCTGCTCGGAAAATAATATCATAGCTTTGCCATTCGTTGGGCATTGCGCAGGCATTTGTATTCGGCGCCTTAACTTCATAAATTGCACCGCAGCCATTGTCTCGAGGCTCTAAGCCGTAAGAATCAAGTATCTGTATTTCATACCGGCGTTGAATATAAACACCACTGTTGGCACGGTCCTGGCCATTGATACTGTCGGCCAATCGTGACAGCTTGAATTCCAGATGCATCTTAAAATCTCCAAAGCTGTCTTTAGTCATAATACTGCCGGTCCCGGGTACGACTTTCATAGCTCCATTCTCAATCTTCCAACCAATAGGTTCTTTATTTTCACTTTCCCATTGAGAGGAGTCTCTGCCGTCAAAAAGTACAAAGGCATTCCTGGAGTCACCAAGCTCGATGCCGGCTTGAGGCGGCTCGGCGTAATCATTCCACACCCGCTCGTTATCCTCCATATTTGCTTTTCCTTCGTGTACATAAAGGCGATAACGAAATATATGATCCTCGCCAGGTTTCATTTCCCACTCGCCTGCCACCGAAGGACAATAAACGAAATACACATAATTAGCATCAGGTATGATTCGTATAGGCTCAGGATGCCGGAAATTATTCGGATTGCTCATTATTGTCACGCCCTCCCATTGCCCATCGATACTGCCGGACATATCGCACCATCGGACCCGTGTCCCATTTGCATCGGCGCGAGTCTTGCCCTCGCTGGTCAGATAAGCAGATGTCGGCCCACTCCACTGTGGGGCACCACGGTATGCGAATCCGCCATAATGCCATTTGTCCTGATGAAGGGGAATGTCCGTGATATTTCTCTGTGTGGATTTGAAATCCCAGAGCCAGTAATCCTTTCCCGACCCACCGATATTATAAGCCCGGATGTCCCAAACCTCTTTAAGTATCACCTTTTCACCGGTTGAAGTCTTCAAGGCAACATGGTCCTGTTCGACCTGAAATCCGCCGTAGACCGGCCCTTCTGTCGTAGAAATAAATCTTGAAAAACGAATCGTCCCCGTGCCGTCATCAATATTCCAGAAGTCAACTAAATTTCCCTCATACTCTGTATGCGTCCAGGGCATCCATATTCCAAAATGATGGATGTGGTCTTTGGGATGTATTTCAGTCACTATATTACCGGAGGGAGACCAAATTGGATAAATAAATCCACTACGCTGATAAATCTGGTCGTGTCCTTTGGGTGGTGACATAACCGCATGATAATAGCTCAGGATTCTATCTCCTTCGCGTTGTACAACAAGTCTTTTGTTATCCTTCCTTGTTTCTATATTTACTATGTCTGTTCTATCTCTGCCAGCATAAAGCTCATATACTTTTTTACTTCCGGCTTCGGTTTTTCCCGAAAGAATGAACCACAATTTAGGTGGACTGCCTGCCTCAAATTGAGTTGGGATACGATTCTTTTTGGTATCGCCGACTTCGACTAAATAGAATTTTTCGTCAGGAAAACCCAATGGTATCCCTTCGAGCGTTACCGAAACCGGGGTGTCAATCCGAGTATATGCCCCGGCATCAACCGTGATAGTCGCAATTGGCTGAGCTTTTGACACTGAGTGAGGCAATAAAACACAAGAGGACAAAAAAAGGAGAATTATCGAGTTCAGCGGTATTGATATGAATTTTTGCATTGTTACTCTCCTTTGCCCCGTGGGATAGAGCGAAAAGTACACCATCTCACGAGGTGAACATTCTGGTTTTATATCCACCAATTATTGTAGGTAAGAGAATGTATTTTGTCGCTGAATAGCCCTTTAGTCAAGCATTATCTGGTATATTTTCGAACTTAGGAGATTCCAAACTTATTCCTAAAGCAGCCTCTCATTAGTCTTTACAGTGCAATTACTCAAAAGCCAAGTCCGTTCGAAATTGTTAATCGGGGAAGTGAATAAAAATGATGGTAATTTTTTCTATACTAAAAATCTTACTAAACACGTCTTAAGAGATAAATGAAGCGTAAGAAAACCATAATGAGAATTGACAGGCGCAGTTTTCTTCATTCTGCCGTTGCAACCGGGGCGGGATTGGTTTTATCACCGATGGCTTGGGGACAAACAGTTAACAGCACAAAGCCTGGTGATATCAACGTTGCCTTGCTTGGTGCCGGGCGTCAGGGGCAGGTTTTGATGAATACCTGCCTGAGAATTCCCGGCGTTCAATTTAAGGCGGTCTGTGATATCTGGACGGCCTATCATCAAAGGCAGACTTCCCGGATTCTCAAGGCCTACAAGCACGAGCACAATACTTATATTAACTATAAAGAAATGCTCGATAAGGAAAAGAACCTTGATGCAGTCATCATTGCCACACCGGACTTCTGGCACGCCGAGCATGCGGTTGAATGTCTTAAAGCCGGATTGCACGTCTATTGCGAAAAAGAAATGTCCAATACTCTCGATGGCGCAAGGCGTATTGTACAAGCTGCTAAAGAAACAGGAAAACTGCTTCAAATCGGCCATCAAAGGCGAAGCAATCCACGATATATATTCTGTTTTGAAAAGCTTGTCAAAGAAGCAAAGCTGTTAGGACAAATTACAGCCGTCAACGGACAGTGGAACCGAATGGCAAGAGAACCTTTTGGTTGGCCGAAAAATGCTGAAATCGACCAGACCACTCTGGAAAAGTATGGTTATAAATCCATGCAGCAATTCAAAAACTGGCGCTGGTACAAGGGCCTGGGAGGCGGCCCAATTGTTGATTTAGGCTCGCATCAGATTGATATTTACAATTGGTTCCTCGAAGCAGTTCCTAAGGCCGTTATGGCCAGCGGGCGAACCAACTTTTACGATAAAAAGACGCACGAATGGTACGACACCATCATGGCCATTTATGAATATGAAACTGCTCAGGGGCCGGTCACAGCGTTCTACCAGACAATAAGCACTAACAGCAGGGCCGGCTATTACGAAGCATTTATGGGCAATGAAGGAATGCTCAATATCTCTGAAGCCGGCAGTTCATGGAATGGTATATATCGCGAAAAGTGGGTATCGGCGAAAAAATGGGAAAAATGGTGCAAAAAAGGCTATATTAAGGAAGTTGAAGAAGAGCCGGAAGAACCTGTTTCCGCCGGTGTCGTGCTTGAAGTGCTTCCCTCGCTACCAGCACCTCAGTATGAAATTCTCGTTCAGATGGAAAAGCTGATACATCAGCCGCATCTGGAGAATTTCTTCGATGCAATTCGCGGCAAGGCTAAACTCAATTGTCCGGCGGAAATCGGATACGAAACCGCTGTGACCGTGCTGAAGGTCAATAAAGCAGCCGAAGCCGGACGCAAACTCGACTTTGAGCCCGGTGAATTTAAAGTTTAACCAATAATTCAAATATTAGTATTTATCCGAAGTTGTAGTACTTTTTCACAGCTTCCTGCACGTTCCAGTTACATTCGAGCCCTTCGGGGAAGACAACAAAATCGCCGGGGCCGAAACTTACCGAATCTTTGCCGTCTGTAACCGTTACTTTGCCCTCTATTAAAAGGCATGTTTCCTTTTCCGTATAAACCCAATCGAATGTGCTGGGTTCGCACTGCCATGTCGGCCAGGACTGGCAGAGAGCGGATTCTTCATCGGATGGTTTTTTGACAATTACATCTTTTACTGTTGGCATATTGTTTTACTCCTTTGACTATCTTCAATATAGATGTTATTATACTGTCAGCGGACACTTTGGAAAGATAATATTTGGCCGTCGTTTAGATGGAAAAACATGTTGATTCCTGTTTGAAAAAGCGAATCGGATAGGGCAAGAGGGTTGATTTTGCGCGGGGTGAAGAAATGTTAGCCAGGCTGCATAGCGTTACGCTGGAAGGTATTGAGGGAATAATTTGTGAGGTTGAAGTTGATGTCGGGCGGGGCGGATTTGAAAAGTCCATCATCGTTGGTTTGCCCGATGCAGCTGTGAAGGAGAGCATCGAAAGAGTTAGAAGTGCTATTATTAATAGCGGTTTCAAGCATCCCAAGACCCAGTCGCTGATAAATCTTGCACCGGCTGACGTGAAAAAAGCCGGCCCTGCCTTTGATCTGCCTATCGCTCTGGGGATGCTTATCGGCCAGAATACTTTTCTTGGTTCGGATATCCATGACATGATTATTCTGGGAGAATTAGCTTTGGACGGCAGGGTAAGACCGGTCAATGGCGTATTAAGCATGGCGATGACCGCAGCGGCAAACGGCTTTCGCCGAATGGTTGTTCCCCTGGAAAATGCCAAAGAAGCTGCGGTCGTTACCGGTATCGAAGTATTCGGCGTAGGTTCTCTTGCTCAGGTGGCCGGTTACGTTTCGGGAGAATTGCCTTTGGAGCCAACGACCGTCGATGTCGAAGAACTTTTTAATGTGGAAGCAAGTTATGATGTCGATTTTGCAGATGTAAAGGGACAGGAATCTGTTAAGCGGGCCCTTACTGTTGCTGCTGCCGGAGGTCACAACATTATGATGATAGGCCCGCCTGGAGCCGGAAAGACTATGCTCGCACAAAGATTAGCGACGATTTTACCGCCTTTGACTCTGGAACAATCGCTTGAGACTACCTGCGTTTATTCATCAGTAGGGCTTTTGGGAAAAAACAAAGCGCTGTTAGCTATCCGGCCTGTGCGAATGCCGCACCATTCGGCCAGCGGCCCTGCCCTTGTTGGCGGCGGACCGATGCCCAGGCCCGGGGAATTGTCTCTGGCTCACTTCGGGATATTATTTTTGGATGAGTTTGTCGAATTTCCCCGGCACGTACTCGAGATGATTCGCCAGCCGTTGGAAGATGGTTTTGTTATTGTTTCACGTGCCAAAAAAACAATCAGGTTCCCGGCCCAGTTTATGCTTGTAGCTGCGATGAATCCATGTCCCTGTGGATATTTTGGCAGTGACTCCAGACGATGTAATTGCACGCCGGGCCAGATTAAGCGGTATCTTTCAAAAGTATCCGGGCCTTTGGTGGATAGAATTGATATTCATATTGATGTTCCCGCCATTAGTTTCAGAAAGCTTCGCTCAAAATCGGGCCAGCTCGACTCTGCTGCAATGCGTCAGGAAGTCACCAGGGCCGTCGCCATACAGGCGAAACGCTTCGGTGACGGCAAAGTACACTCAAACGCAAGGATGAGCCACAAGCAGGTAGAAAAGTTCTGCAAGCTTGATTCGTCGAGTGAATTGTTGCTCAAGCAGGCGATGGCGGAATTCGGCCTCAGTGCCCGCGCACACGATAAGATATGCAAACTCGCCAGGACAATAGCGGATTTAGCCGGTGCCGAAAATATTACTTCCGAACATATCGCAGAAGCAATAAGCTACCGCAAATTAGACAGAAAATTATAATTCTTGGTTGTTTAATTGTGTCCTTGTGCTCCAAAAGGCTAATGCAAAATTCGTTATAATAGATGCTGTTGCAGACATATTTATTTGCTTAGGCTATGCGAGTTTACCATTCACTTGAACTGACGAATGTAGAAAAGAATCCGTCGCCGAGGTTTTAAGGAGTTGTTAATGAAATATAGCAGTAAAATCAAATTAACTCTGCACTGTTATCGGGAATCCAACCTTTACTGCCATCAAACAGTTTGATATGTAACCATCCGGAACGCCTCTCAAGTAAATCAAATTCAGTCCCTTCATGCAGTGGCTCTTTGAAACTGGGCGGATAGTTTTGGCTATCACCCTGGTAGGCAACAACCTCCTTGGCGGTAATCACACCACCGATATTTTTGGTTTCAGCATTGGCTTCCACAACTATGGAGCCAAGTAAGCATGTTGTTAAAAGGCCGCATATTATCGCCATCACAACCAATGGAGCGTTTCGTTGATACCATATCGACACTGCGACACATATACAAGCAATCCCAAAGAAGATACACATCAACAGGAATTTGGTCTTTTGAGCAAAGTCATAATGCCAGAAAAATAGGGTATGCAAAACGCGTCTTTCGGTTTGTATCGCTACCTGGTCTTTTCTTTGACTGCGTGCGAAATTAAGATTTTTTTGAATGTCATTGGCATTTCCAAGTTTTGCAGCCCGGCGATAGTTCAGGATTGCTTTGCCCAGCTTGCCCTGGAGGAAATAGGCATTGGCAAGATTATAATATAATTTGGCGTTTCTAATCCCGCCTTTGTAAATGATCCTCTCGAAACTCAATATAGCTCGTTCGTAGTACTCATTAGCCTGTTCGGGGTCATCGGCTGAATTGGCTTGTCTGAAGTACTGATTTGCCTGATTAAAAAGTGAATATATCTGCTCTTTCGGCAAATCAGCCTGCACCGAAGCCGTGATAATGATGAAAAATAAACAAAAAGATAATATGTATTTCCTGGGAATCATTTTCCGGATTTCTTTTCAACAGTTCGAATGAGATTGATAATTTCTTTAATTTTTGATTGCCCGATATTGCTCTCTGCCGATGCAAACCTGGCAGCTTCACAGTCGGCTATGATTTCTTTATACTTATTGGCCAATTGCGTGTCTTTTGTCGCTTCTGCTATAATTTCATAACAATCGTTCGAAGTCAAAGCTCCCGCGGATTTGTCGAAACGTTCGCCAATATACTGTTTTATTATTGTGGCCAGTTGTTCATGCTGTCCACCTGCGGATGAAGTGATTTTTCTTAGCTGACTTATAGCTTTACCCGCTGCTCCGCGTCGGCGTTTCCGGGCGATTTTTTCGGGGGTTTTATGTGCCGAAAATTTCGTTACAGCACTCAGTATGAGAAGAGCCAAAGGACTGGCACAAATCACCAGATAACCGGGCTGGATTAGAGCAGAGATGGGTGAAAAGTTTTGATTTTCCAGGGCGTCAAGACCTTCGTAATTAGCCGAAAGGCCTTTTTTTATCGCCTCAACTTCTTTATTCACGGCTGTGAAATCTCTGCCTTCCAAATCTGCGCCGGTAAGTATCTTTGATGGTGAGACCTCAAGCTCTATCGGTTCGGTTTTGGCTACTGTGTAATCGCCTTTTTCGGTGTCGAAATAAGCAAGTGGTATCGATGGTATCGCGGTAACTTTATCGTTATTGGCACGTATTGTCTGTGTAAAAATCTTGAAGCTGTCTTCAATTGTCGGTGAGGCTTGTTCAAGGGGAATCTTGAAATTTTCTGCAAGCTCGGGTATCTCTTTTAAAGCGGGCCACTGAACCGGTTTCAAATAACTGCTGCCGCCGATTTTGATAGTAAGTGTAATAGGGTCACCTACGTTGACCTTTGTCGGAGCGGCAGATGCCGAAATTGTATATCGCCCGACTAAGCCATAGAATCCAATTGGTTTATTTTCTTCGGGTAAAGGCAATACTGTAAGCTTTAAAGGCTGCGAACTAACCATGAATCGTTTATATTGTTTTGTGGAGCCGAAAAAACCATCAAAGAAGCCATCGTCAAAAAAACTTCTATCGGATCTTACTCTGCCGACAGCGACATCGGCGGAAACCGAAGTCTGTGGGATTTCGATTTCACCCGATTGCTTTGGAATCAAAACTTTACTGAATGATAATAAAATCGATTCTTTCCCTTTATGGATTGTTCTTGTTTGGCTTACTCGAACTGTTATGCCGTTGCCAAGACTGTACTCTCTGGCCTGTGGATTTGAGATGTCCGGCTCTTCAATATAAAAAATGTCTCCGCTAAAAGCCGGGATATTGAATTGAAAATCGCCGATATCGGCGGAGATATAAAACTTTATCGTCATAATCACCGGTTGACCAACATAGCATTGTTTCTCCGACAAGGTCACTTCCAGGTCCAATTGCTCGGTTGTTCCTGGCTTTAAGATATTCACCTGCACCGGATTGGTCTGGTAGCTTTTCTCGTCAATAGTAACTGTAACCGGAGGAAGTTGTATTCGACCTTCGGTCTTCGCTGTTAAAGAATAGGTCATAATTATCGTTCTGCTTGTCGTGACCTTATTATTGATAATCTGGGTGGAGTTTTGCTGTCTGTTGCCGGTATTTTGTGGTTGATATTCCAGCAGTGGTTCCAAATTGACCTGACCGGGTTTTTCTGCTCCCTCAATCACAATGTAGTAACCAAAATTTTCACCAACATAGATGTCCCTTCCCCTGTCGACCTGGGCCGAGACCTTCACTTGAGCAGAAACCGTCTCTGAAAGAATCGATATAACAATAACAATCAGGATATATTTTAAGCAAACTCGCATATTACCAATCCTTTTCAACGTTTTTGTAAGGAGTTCTTTGTAGCATTTGTCTCTGCTCTTTCTGGCGTTGCTCCCTGTCGACAATCTCCTGTGCAGTTGTATCAGGTGCAATGGCTGCCTGTTGTTGCTGCTCTTTTGCAGATTCATCCGGCTCTTGCTGCTGTTGTTGTGTTTGTCCCTGTTGTTCTTGCTGTTTACCCTGAGCATTTTCTCCGGACAAAGCTTTGATGGCATTTTCGAGATGCTCAGCAGCCTTTTCCTCGGACTGCTTTGCGGTGTTTGGGTCCGAAGCTTTCAAATTCTTCACAGCTTCGTTTTGTTTTTCTATTGCCTTTTTAAGCTCCTCAGCGGCCTGCTGCATCTGAGGCGGTTGAGGATTGTTGGGGTCCTGCTGCTGCATTTGCTTCGATGTTTGTTCTGTTTCTTCCTTTAACTGTGACTGTTCTTGTGCCTGTTTGTTGTAATTGCCTGAAGCCTGCTGCTGGTCGATTTGACCTTTATCTTCCAGATCTTTTGTCTGTTGTGTTTGCTCGGCGAGTGATTTTTGCCGGTCTGATAACTGTTTGAGTTTTTCCTGTAGCTGTTTTTGTTTTTCCGCCTGTTGCTGTTGTTGCTCTCTCTGCTTATTGAGCTGATCGATAATGTCTTTGATAATTAGTCTGGCAACTTCGATATTTTTCGCGGCGTTCTCGTTTTCAGGCTCGATATCCAGTGCTTGCCGCCAATAAACAATACTTGATTGCAAATCTTCAAGAGCTTTCTGCAAGTCAGAGTCCATTTGTTTTGAACCACGTTGGAAATAGCAATTACCCAGATTGTACTTGGCCCCGGCAACTAATTTCATATCTTTACTTTCGGCGGCGACTTCATTGTAGAGATCAATGGCCTTTGCCAGGTCATCAAGTTGATAATAACAGTTTGCCTTGTTGAACTTAGGCTCCATGACCTGCGGCTGGTCAAGAAGAGCCTGGTCGTATTGTTTGATGGCCTCGGTTAAATTACCCTGACGAAAAAGCGTATTTCCATGAAGGACCGAAGTTTGTGCAGAGTTCGCCCAGGCCGTTTGCATGGTTAACAAAATCAGTAGTAATGTAAATTTAGCTTTTCCTGCGTTCACTGGTAAGGTACTCCCACACAATCAAAACCAATCCCAAAGCGAGAAAGATTTGAAATCTTTCATCATATCGAATCATAGTCGTCGATTCAAGCTCTCGCTTCTGCGCCGAGGCAATAAGTCCTTCGTAAATTTCACCCAGATCCAAAGTTGCACCCGGCTGAACGGATAGATATTTTCCACCTTCGGTGGCATAAACGACTTTTCGCAGAGTATCCGCGTCAAGTTTGGACCAAATTTCCTGTCCGTTGTATTTCAAAAACGTTGTTTCCCCATTCGGGCCCGTCACGGGGATTCGTGAGCCCTGTTTCTCGTCGCCAAGCCCGATGGCGATGATTCTTATGCCTTCTGCAGCGGCTTTTTCCGCTGCCTGGACAGGAAAGCTATCGTGGTCTTCGCCGTCTGTTATTAATATTATGTCCTTATATTCGCGGTTTTGCCTGTCAAAGACATCTTCGGTCGCCTTGCGAATTGCATCACCAATCATTGTGCCGCCCCTGGTGGTGCTTTCCGTAGAAATATCCGCCAGCACCATGCGTACAAAGGCATAGTCCTGTGTCAGGGGACATTTTACTGTGCTGTTGCCTGCAAATGTCACAATAGCAACACGATCCCCGCTTAAAGTTTCCAGTAGGTCCTGTATGGCAATTTTAGACCGTTCCAGTCTATTGGGCTTGATATCTTCGGCGAGCATCGAACGGGAAGTGTCCAGCAATATACAGACGTCCCGACCACGACGTTGTATCTTTTCGGCCTGGGGATTCCATTTGGGTTCTGTCAGGGCAATGACAATAAATATAAAAGCTGCAATCAATAGAACGGCTTTGAATATTTGTTTTTTCAGGCTGACTGTTGTATTAATCTTCTTTAGCATGTCACTGCTTGCCAAAGTTCGCAGCGCTTTGGATTTCTGCCAGAAACACCAGATATATGCCGGTATCAATAATACTGGCACAGCAAATAACAGCCATAACGCATTGTAATTGCCTAAATTCATATTTGTCTCTATATGAAATTCCTACGGTATCTTGCGAAATATTGTACAGTTCGCTAACATCTCCAACGCCAGAATCAGCAATGCTGCCAATGTCCATGGTCCAAAAAGTTCTGCATATTGAGTATATTGAATGGATTTGACTTCGGTTTTTTCAAGTTCATCGATTTTTTTAACAATCTCATGGAGCGTTTTGGCATTATCAGCCCGGCCGTAAAAACCGCCGGTTGTTTCTGCGATTGTCTTAAGTAACCTTTCGTCAAGATTCTGACCGGTCGGCATCTTATACGTTCCCAGCGGAGTTTGAATCGTCGTATAGGCTTGAGTCGAACCGAGGCCAATCGAATATATTTTGATATTCCATTCTTTTGCTAATTTGGCGGCCTGAAGGGGATTGTATTCGCCGGCGTTGTTCATACCGTCGGTTAAAAGGATGATGACTTTACTCTTGATCTTGAAGCCGCTTTCTTGTTCGTCTAAGATTTCTTCGCCGGCCTGAATTAGTCGGGCTCTTCTTTCTTGTATTTCTTCCTCAGATGTTTTTAATCTGGCGGCCGCCAGCGCAATGGCATCACCGATCGCAGTGCCGTCTTCACTACGCAGTCTTACAATCTCTGTTTTTTTCAGGAACTCCAATAAAACGTTATGACTTAATACTAACGGAGATGTTGTGTCTGCAAATCGTGCGAATGTCACCAGGCCTATCAAGTCACTGGTTCTGCCGGTCAGGCCTTTTTGATCTCCGCTTATAAAATCAGCCAAGATTTTTTTGACGACTTCGAAACGGTTGAGGGTTTGGCCGTAATAATCCATTTCCGTTTGCATGCTGCCGGAGCGGTCCGCCACAACTTCTATAGCCACGCCTTCGGTCGAAATTTCAGAAAGCACAGTTCCTTTTCGCGGGCGGGCGAGGGCCATTATTAACAGGGCGATGCAGATTAATCTCGCTACATTAAGTAAAGGTCTGAGCCGCAAACGTAGAGAGACGGGGCAGTTTCGTATATCCGTCAGCGATGGAAATCTTACTGCCGCATGGCGTTTTTTACGTAAGCTCAAATACGCCAGAAAAGGCGACAGTAAAAGTAACAGTAATACCCACGGTGAATATAACTGCATTTATGCACTCCTGACTTCGACGTTTGTTTCAAAAACAGCTTCTGTTACATCGATCTTTTTTTCTTCGGATTTGGTTGTTTCAACAAAATCCTTAACCAAATCGAAAGTTCTCTGGATCTGTTCTGTTGTTGGACTATACTTGGCAAATTTCACCAAATCACAGTGCCTTAAGAATTCCGCCAGATTATCCTGATCGGGCTGAGAAAGCACGTTTGTGCCGACGAGTTCAGTTAAAAATTCTTCTGTTGTTCTTTCCGGAGCATGCAGATTGAAGCGATGTTCGATATAGCGTCTGAGAATATCGCTGATCTGCTCATAGAACTCTTTGATTTTGCCGGCCTTGACCAGGTCCCGTTCGACCAGAGCGTGCAGGCGGCTATATGCAATTTCGTGGGCCGGCTTGAAAATCTTTATAATTTCCTCCGTTTTTTTGCGGCGGAAATATAACCATGTCACTATGGCGGCGGCGATGACAATGAAGCACAATATCCAAATCCACCACAAAGAAGCCTGCCCGGGCATCTCTACTACACCTTCGATATCGGCAATTTTTAATTCCGCTCGCTGCTCGCCTAAAAGAGAAGCGACTTCGATGTCGATTGGTTCGGTTGTCAGCTCGTACTTTTTATCTTCAGGACTGTTGACATCATGGAATTCAAAGGTAAAAGCCGGTATTGGATAAGTGCCGGATAAGAACGGCTCAAGACGATATCGGTATCTTTTTACCACGTTATTATTTTCATCAAGCTTATCGCCTAAATTGTCCCAATCGACAATACCAAAGTGCTCCAGGACCTTTTCTACAGTCGGCATCTGAAGCTCGTAACCCGGCTCGATTGAGGCGACAAGTTCCAGCGTCACGGTCTGGGCGATGTTTATCTTTGCCTTGTCAATACGGACGTGCGCTGTTAAAGGCCCTCGTGTATATTCTCTGTCAATCTCGAACGCTGTCTTTTCGCTTTTTGCCGCCGGGCCTTTCCGACAACCTGGACAAAAGAGAATAATCCAGCAGCTTAGTAACAAGTAAAAGACAAAACGGGTTTTACATAATTTCTCTGCCATTTATTTCGTTCTAATATAATTACTGTGCATTATCTTCAGTGACTGTTTCCTCGACTCCTCTAAACGCAGAGGTATGGATAATAACATTGTATTTATTCATCATTTGCTTTATGAAGTTGCTCTGGACGTCCTGGCTTTTCCGGCTCACAAGCTCGTTCATGACCTGCTCTCTAACTTCGTCGAAACTTTTTTGCCGTTCGACTGAATTTGGATCTTCTTCATTTGCCGGTTCTATGAATTTGTCCTTATTCGCCTGATAATATGTCTGGAGGTCGGTTTCTGTTATGTTAATCTTATTAGCCAGTTCTCTGTTGATTAGTTGTTGGCTTAAAACTCCACGGGACACTTCTTTAATCACTTTTTTAACTTCCGGTTCGGCCGTTATCTCCTGTTCCAGTGCATCTCGATATAAAACCTCCTGCGCAAGCCAGGACTGTAAAAACTGAGACTTTGCCGCAGGGGTTCTATATTGCTCCAGCATTTTCTTTTTCTGTTCGTTTTTCTGTTCTGTTGTCATAAATGCCGCTATTGGAGCAAGTTGATTGTCAATATTTTCCTCAATCATGGCATCGAGGTCCGCCTCGGTTATCTTTTCTGGACCGATTTCTGCGACAATTTTACTTCCCGCTTGTTCTGCCTGTTTGAAATTTGCTCTATCCATTAATTCATATCGCAAGGCGGAAAACATGCCGAGCTTTTCAAAACATTCCTTAACATGCATATTTATCTGAGGTTCTAATTCGGCAAGTTTAGCTGTTATCTCACTGCGATAGAAATACTCGATTGCTTCGGCGTGTTCTCCGGCTTTTTCAAGTAATGTACCAATCTGAAAAAGCGTTTTCGCCCTTTCTGCGTCCGGCAGTGTGCAGCTTGATAGATAATCCTGCCATACCTTGGCTGCACGAGTATATAAGTTGCGTCCGGCAAGCTGAGTGGCAAGTTGTTTGACTTGTTCAGACGAGAGGGATGAATCATATTGAGCCGGGACATTCTTATTTTGTGAAACTACCAGAGTGTTGATTAGTATTAAGCCAATCAAAACGATAAGCAATGCAATAGATACCTTTGGCATAAGGGATTTTTTATTTTTTTCTGTCGGCAGTGAAAAATCCAGTTTCTCATTCATAATATAACCTCAAGATTATGGTACTCTGCGATTATTTTATTAAATTAATGTCTTCGATGCCGCATATGGAAAAAACTCACCAGATCCTGTATGTATGATTTGTCGGTGTTTATGCTGATACAATCAATGTTGATTGTTCGCAGCATATTTTTCAATTCATCGAATCGCTGAGCACAGGTATTGCTGTATTTATTCCTAAACTGTCTGCTTGAGGTATCAATAAGAATCACATCGCCGCTTTCGGCATCTGCAAATTCGACTAATCCAATGCCCGGCAATGCAATCTCCGCCCGGTCGCGGACTGAAACCGCAATGACGTCATGCCGTTTGTTGAGCAGGCTCAGAGATTTTTTAAAACCAGTTTCAATGAAATCAGAGACAACGAACACTGTCGCTCTTTTACGGACAACCCTGCCAAGATAATCCAGTGCTTGGCCAATATCTGTTTTTCTTTTCGACATCTTGAAGTATAGCAGCTCACGAACCAGCCGGAGCATATGACTAATCCCCTTCTTGGGTGGGATGTATAGTTCTACTTGATCTGTGAAAATTAGCAATCCAACTTTGTCGTTATTCTTTGCGGCGGCAAAAGCCAGCACCGCACAGAACTCGGCGGCAAGCTCATTCTTGGCCTTATTGACCGTGCCGAAGTTGCCGGAAGCGCTCAAATCGACGGCAAATAAAACCGTCATCTCTCGTTCTTCAACGAAACGCTTAATATACGGCTTGCCGGTACGGGCGGTGACGTTCCAGTCGATAGTACGGATGTCATCGCCCGGCATATATTCCCGAACTTCATCGAATTGCATACCCCTACCCTTGAAGACGCTCTCATATTGTCCGGCAAAGCTGGCATTGACAGCCCGAGAGGTATAAATTTGAATCCGCCTGATTTTGTCTATTAGTTCCTTTGGTATCATGATATTTCGAATGAAACTCAAACAGTTTTTTTGACTACGGCACTTCAATGTTGTCGAAAATGGTCTTTATGATATCTTCGCTCGTTTTATCTTCCGCTTCAGCTTCATAACTGACAATGACCCTGTGTCGCAGAACATCGGGACCGATACTCTTGACATCCTGTGGGGTGACATAACCTCTTTGCTGGATAAATGCGTGTGCTTTCGCTGCAATTGCAAGGTAAATCGAAGCTCTCGGTGAGGCCCCGTAGTTGATAAAATTCCCCATTTCTATGCCATATTTGCCTGGCTCGCGAGTGGCACAAACCACGTCAACAATGTAGTCTTTAATCTTCTCGTCAATGTAAATCTCATCCACAACAGCCCTGACTTCCGAGATGTTTTCAGGCTTGATGACAGGATGAATGTCAAATTGCTTGTTCGTTACAGCCATTCTATCAAGGATTTGACGTTCCTCATTTTTATTTGGATAATCGATTTTAAGTTTCAGCATAAACCTGTCGAGCTGGGCCTCCGGCAGCGGGTATGTTCCCTCTTGTTCAATTGGATTTTGTGTCGCCAGGACTATAAATGGAGATGGCATTGGAAACGTCTCCCCGCCGATTGAAACCTGCCTTTCCTGCATGGCTTCCAACAAAGCGCTCTGGACTTTAGCCGGTGCACGGTTTATTTCGTCGGCTAATATGATATTGGCAAAGATCGGGCCCTTGCGTGTGTAAAATTGGCCGTCTGATTGGCGATAAATCTGGGTGCCAATTAAGTCGGCGGGCAGCAGGTCCGGCGTAAATTGTATTCTTTTGAATTCAGCATCGATGACCCGTGAGAGCATTGTCACAGCCATAGTTTTAGCCAAACCAGGAACTCCCTCTAACAATATGTGGCCGTTCGCCAATAGTCCAATAAGCATTCGCTCAAGCATATAACGCTGGCCGACAATGACTTTATCAATTTCTCCGAAAAGTGCCCGTACAAACTCGCTTTTTTCCTGAACCAAATTGCTGATTTGTTTTACGTCTGCTGTCATACTATAACTCTCCTACTCTCATAATTTTTTGGATGGATTGTTTTTATTTATAGATAGTTCTAAGCATGGTATCTAACAAGAATTACATCAAAGCCTAAAGTAAATTTTACGAGTTAATACTTAAAAAAGTTCGGTTGTCGGCAAAAAATTTCATTGATAATTTCACGCATAACACTCAATAAGAGAGTATCTTTATAATCCAGCCATACTATAAAAATTAATCATTCAATAATTTTTATTTACTCATGGCAAGTCGCAATCTTCATGCCAGGTAACAGGATTTTACGTTAATTCTTTTTAAAACAATGATTTATTAAACATACCCTTTTCCAAACAAGATGCGTAAACCTGCCATTTTTGCAGGTTCATTAATTGCAAAAGGTGACTAATGAATTTGTCGTCGCATTGGAGCAGCTTGACTCAGACGCATTGCGAGAAGAAGTAATCGGAGCGACAAGTATCCAGATAAAGCGCTTCGGCAGTGACAGAATTCGGTCTTAGTGCCCGCGCTCACGATAAGATATGCAAACTCACCCGGACAATAGCGGATTTAGCCGGTACCGAAAATATTACTTCCGAGCATATCGCAGAGGCCATAAGCTACCGCAAACTGAATAGAAAATTGTAAGCTTTAATTTCTATACCGGATAGACGGGCAACTGTTCTCTGAGCAGCTCAAAGATTTTCTTATTTTCTTTTATGGCCTCAGTCGCAACTTCACGGAAGAGCTTCTGCAATTCATCGAAATCAGCTGTCCTGAGTTCCGTGAGGGATTTCTTTTTGTCCCTGCCATTTGCATCGATAAACTTGGCCATGGTCTGGCCGGCCATTTCGCGGATAAGCTGCCAGAGCTCTTTACCATCGCTTGCGGCAAGCGCTCGGCCTAACGCCAGTGACATAGAGAGGATTGCATTCATACCCAAAATGCCTTTTCTCTGCATCGCATGAATCTGCTCTTCTTTCGAGGCGCTATTGGGAATCCGGCCGACACTAATTGCCTGCTCCAGCTCAAGGCCTAACAGAGCTTTGTCTGTATCAAGCAATGTACCGAGTGAAGCAAGTCGCTTTCCGATAAATGCTTTGGCCAGAACCGTCTCGATATGCCTGACAGCATCCATACAGCCCATGCCGTCATAACGTCTGGTTTTTCTCCAGAGAGCCATCAGTTTCTCGTCGTTTTTAGCTTTTACAGTTTTAAAATCTATATATTTCTTGAACCGGAATGTTCCGTCACCGGCGTCCTTGAACAGGTCAGCATGTCTCTTTGTGGTCTCTGAAGGTTCTATGATGCTGTCCACATAGTGGATCGCCTCATCCTCGCCGGCGCTGGTGCCAAGCGGCGTCGAGCCCTTGAAACGGATAATTCCGGTTTTACCCAGGAACAGAGTCGCTGCCGCAGATGGGATACCTGCATTAGTTGCCTCTTCGGTGCCGCTGACCGCCTCAATTGCCAGCATCTTCATCAGCAGTGCGGCAATATCGATCTCTCCTGCATCCGGCATAATAGAGATGTCCTCCTTGCCGGTCAGTATCCGAACAAGTTCTTTGACATTATCTTCAACGTCTTTTCTTTCTTTATCAGTCATTTCCCGCTGTGAGGCTTTTGCCAATGCTATTATTTCCATGACCCGCCCGTATTTCTGTAGTCGTTCCGTGTTGGCTCCGCCACCGCACTTGACACCCAGGGCGTTCATCGCCGTACCGATTTCCGCCTCGAACGGGTCGTTCGGTGACTTGGACCGGTGTGAAACCACCAATTCGGCGTTATAGGCCAGCGAGGTCAACATGGCCAGAACAGTCTCGGAAAGAGTTCCAATCTGATTTGCCTTAATAAGAGTGGCGTTAATTTCCCCGTTCTTGGCGCAATTTTCAATGTTCGTGTCCTTGGTGGTGACCAGGTCGTCGCCGATTATAAATATCTTGTCATTTAGTTCTTTCATGAGGTTTTTCCAACCTTCATGGTCACGTTCGCCGAAGCCGTCCTCGATTGACAAGATCGGCACATCGGCTTCCATGGCTTCTTTGTAGAGTTCGAGAATTTGGTCCCGGCTCATCTCGACCTTGCTCTTGTCGCGCCAGAAGCGATACATACCGACTGCGTCCGGCTCGCCTCGCTCTTCACGGTAGGCATTCTCCAGTTCGGAAGCGGCTGGGTCCAGAGCAATCGCCACATCAACACCGGGCACATATTCACAATCGAGAATCGCTTGTTTCATCATACGCCACATTCTCTGCTCAGGAACCTTGTCCTGAGGTTCTTTGTCGACATAAGGCGCGATACCGCCTTCAAGTCCTACACCCATAACCTTAGCGCCCGGAGCGGCCTCGATGATTTCCTTGAGACGATACTGTAGCTTGACCGTCATTTCCTGAGCATCTTCGTAGGTTTTGGCCGAGAGCGGCATAAACATGCTTTCCTGCATGCTGATATTGCTCTCGGGATATTCTTTCTCCGTATGCCGTCCACCCATTGCGCAGTTTCTGAACTGCCATGGGGCCGTGACCTTGCTTCCATCCTTCAGCGTGACCGATTGTATTCGAGTGGTCAGTAATTTCTTCTTGAGTTGGCCGACCTGGGCCATCCAGCTCTCCTTAGAGGCGGCTTCTGTTGCCCTTGCAGCCGCTTCAGCGGCGGCTTTTTCCCTAACTCGGAACTCTCTGAGCTTGCCGGGATCCGCCAGCAATCTGTCTAATAATCCGACGCAGCCCGGAGCTAAGAAAAAGCGACCGATATAGATTAAAAATTCGCCAAAGCCTCCCCCGATAAGCAAACCACCACCGATACCAATGACGGCGATGGGGAGAAAGATAGTAGCTAACCACTGACTCCATATTGGAGCGGATGCGGCAACGGCTAAATTATATGGTGCGTCGGGAGCAAAATTACCGCCTTCTTTCTTGACGCCGTAGAACTTGCCCCAGGGTATCTGCAGGAACATTGTTGCATACCAGCCGAATTTACTACCGCCGCTTTGAATAACAGCTTCCGCCTTTTCCTGAGAATCCTTATTCAATGCCGTCAGCTTCACAGCCGTCAAGAAGTGACCCATCTCGTGGATGGCGATTCCGATATGCCAGGAAAGATAGAGAATGGCTAAAGATACGATTGTTTCCCAGCTCAGGAACATGAATTTAAGTACCTCGAGCTTGATGTTGACCTCTGGGTCGGCAGCAGCGGTTGCCAGTGCTGCTGCAGGCAGGCTCAGTACGGATGATATGAATGCGGCATGGAACGATACAAGTTTGTGGTTTGCGATTACCCAGCCACGCTCGAGATAACCTGCAGCAGAGTCCAATTTTCCTGTACCAGTTGTTTTACCATGTAAAAAAGATACAATTGGAGCGAATTTGCCCGATATTTGTTTGATTTTCGATTTAATTTGTAGCATCGTTGTCATTTAGTACTACTCCTAAATTCTCTCTTTATTTCGAAACTATACTTCAGTAGTGCCCTATAAAGGCTAAATAGTCCAAAGTTTAGCGTAATTTATCGTTTTTTACAGAAAATTTTAGGAGTTTTACAAAAAATTCTATTGTTCTTTTTATTTTTTCCCTATTTCCGAGCCGAGTTCGGTATGGTTATTGACGAGATTTTGCTTATGCTGTAAAAACCACGGAAAAATGGATTTCAAGTGAACATTATGACCTTTTTCGTTTTAGGGAGTGCTTATGGAAAATACATACGAAAAGCCCGAGGATGAAATCAGCGATCTTAAGCTGGAACTGGAACACTTCGAGAAGGAAAAGGAACGAGTCAGGGCCATTGTCGGTAAAATCGGTGGTGTGCCGCAGTTTCGTACAAAATTTATCAATATCTTGTTTATTATCGTAATCGTCGTGGCCGGCGTAATTTCAATATTTTCAGGCGAAAAATTGCGGCTTTTGATGGTTGAGCTGACGACGATAATGCTCTCGGTAAAGATTATTTATATGATACATATCCAGATGCGAGTCAACCACTTCAAGTTCTGGATACTCTCGGCAATCGAATGGCGTATCAATGAGATGATGGTCCGGATAAAAAAAATTGAAAGGAATTCGTAACAAAACTTTACTTAACTTGGTTGAATGTAATGCCGATAACATATCTGGATTCTGACCCATACTGTTGAGGCATGAGCCCAAATTCGTTAGGTATGGAAAGTTATTTACTTGGTAAAAAGGAGATTAAGATGGGGATTCAAGATTGGTCTGAGGATATCATTCTGGTAGACTTGCCTCAGGAACCGGAAACGGGGGAAGAACTAAAGACGGTAACAGAAACAGTACGTGACAGAGGCGATTGTGACGTCGTGATTGATTTTTCCAGTGTGGATATTATCACTTCTTCAAGCCTCTCAAAGCTGTTGAAACTGCGCAAATTGCTAAGTGACTGTGGTCACCAGCTCATTTTTTGCAGCGTTGCAGCGGCAACCAAAGGCATCTTTACGGTAACCGGACTCGACGGTATTTTTGAATTTGCTGACGATAAGTTCGTAGCTTTGGCAAGTTTGCAGATGGTTGGTTAATATGGATGAGGCAAATCTGCAGAAAATTGAGCAGATAATAGATTACGAATTTACCGACAAGAATCTCTTAGCCAAAGCATTTACTCATTCTTCTGCGGTCGATAACCGCCTTTTAAGTAACGAACGATTAGAGTTTCTCGGAGATGCTGTTTTGGCCTTAGTTATTTGTCAGGCCCTGTTCGAGAGATTTTCAGGTTATCTTGAAGGTGAGTTAACAAAAGTTAAGAGCATGCTGGTTTCCCGGGGCACATGTGCACAGATTGCGAAAAAGCTTGGCCTGCAGAAGTTTTTGAAAGTCGGCAAGGGTATGACCTCAAGTCGGGCACTGTCGGGTTCTCTTGCCGCCGGTGTTTTGGAAACTGTCATTGCCGCGATTTATATTGATGGGGGATTTGAAGCCGCCCGAGATTTTATTTTAAGAATTTTCGGGCCGACAATCGAGCGAGCGGATGCGGAACATATCCAGGGCAACTTCAAATCGTTGCTCCAGCAATACGCTCAGGAACAGTTTAATGCAACTCCTACCTACGTTCTGCTTGACGAAAAAGGGCCTGACCACAACAAATGCTTTGAGTTGGAAGTTGCTATCGCAAGTGAACATTTCCCCAGTGCCTGGGGGACAAACAAAAAAGAGGCGGAGCAAAAAGCTGCTTACAATGCTCTGGTCGAATTAGGTGTACTTAAAAATGCTATCGAAGAAATCCAGGATTAAATCTGCGGCCACTGGACGATAGTTATGGGAATGTTATTTTAATAATTAGTAATCACTCGGTAATCAGCCACGCCAAAGCACACAGCACTATGGCGGTTACAACCATGAAAATAACGATTGAACCGAAAAGAATCACTACTTCTTTCAGGAAACCGGCTGCTTTTATTTTCCGTATTTTTGTCGCTTTATAAACGATGGATATTGATGCTATCAAGGGCAGCAGCCACAGGATAGATTGTGGATTAACATTGATTTTCTCTGGTACGGTAAAGCTTGCAATAAAAAACACATCCATGATGGACATATCAATCTCCGATTGTTTCCGTTTGTCGAAGGTGGGCCCAATAGACTGCATTGACGATACATAAAAGGTTGAGCAGGCCTGCAATGCTCGTATAAATCTGACCGATCTCATTCGGTCTGGCGTAAACGGCATAATCACCGGCTTTGGATATACGCCCCAGAACAGCCACCGCAGGGGAGTTCATAAGTTGTGCTATAAACCAGGGTTTTGCCCCGACTGAATCGATAATGCCGACTGAGCCGATGTACAAACCTGCGCAGAATGTCAAAGCAATAGTGACGAATATAATTATGGCGTGTTTCTTTTTATTGATTGCAAGGTGTCCGGCTCCCGGAACAAGCCAGGCCAGCAATCCTACTAAAAATAAAAATAAAGCGTGTGCTTCTTTAGAACGCTGGGTCATTATGATGCTTCCTCCGGCCCGGTCGAGGTCTCGGTATCTGTGGATTCTTCGGCCCCGATAAGTCTGAATTTCATGCGCTTTAGGATATTCTCAGGATTAAAGTGAATTGCCGCCATTGACTGGGATTCAACTTTGTTTTCTGTGTACAATCGCATCGCTTTGACTTGATCGTAGTCTTCCTTGAAGAGGCGTTTAATGTTCAAATCCTTGATGCAGAAAAAGCTCATGTCCGGTTTGAATTCCATGACTAACGGTAAATCATCAACGCTGTTACTATCCGACGGTATAAGCGAGTACAACTTCTCTACTAACGTGCTGCCTCTTTTTCGCTCGATAGCAAAATATTTTGCCGCGGGATTAGCCTCGTTTTGTACGGCTATCGCATCCAGTGTCGCCTTCGGTATTCTGCGCATGCCTGTAAGATTTTCAAGCTCGAAGGTTTCCTGTTCGGTGTTCTGAGTATCTGCTGTTTCGGATGTGTTGGGATCTTCGGGATTCTGTTCTTTGTTTTTTCCATACATATCGTTATATTTTTCGGTAGCGCTTTCCCAGCCTTGCGTTGATGCCAACTCGATGAATTCATTGGCTTTGCTCTTGGCTGTCTCCAGAGCGGTGAGTTTCTTTAAATCTTCAATCACCTGTTCTTTTACCGAAAAAACAGATTCGTCATTGTCCTGGTCGTTCGGATCAAGTACGATTGATTTTGTACTGAAAGTTGTATTTAGGCTCTCCGGCTCGGTGGCTTTGATTGCCCGGGTCACTCTGACAAGTGCAATGATTTCTCCCGGGACGCCCTGTAGGCGTAACATATCTCGGGCAGGACCAATATTTGCAAACATCTTTGGTTCTTGTACATCGTAAGGTCCTAATTCACTGACAGCCAGTTCATCGACTGCGAAAACCGCCGTAGTCAACGGCACAGGATTTTGCCCATAGCCCTGCAGATACAGCCTGGAAAGATATTCATCGGTCTGCATATCAATTGCACTAAGAAGTCCGGTTTTTCCTGTGTGAACTTTAATATTGTATTTTTCGCTTAATTTTTCAGCGGTGGCCTTATAATCGCCGACCATCTTTGCCAGCTCTTCGGAACTGAGACTGGCCAATTCCGTATCGTTTATGTCCTCAAGAGAAATTTCGGTAAGATTTGTGGCCTCCTGAATAATGCTTTCGGTTTTGAGATTTATCTTTTCCTGTTTAAGCTGTTTTGAAATTATATTCACAACAGAGGCATACGGCTTGATTCGTTCTAACGATGGAGAATTCGGGTCATTCGGGTCTGATGGGACTTGTTCTTTAAATAATTGTTCTTTGTTTCTATCGTAATATTCTTCCACTTCATCCTGGCTTGGAGGTTTAACAATCGGAGAGACATCGTCGAGTTTCAGGACAATGTATTCAAGCTGGATTCTTTCCGGTAACTTATAACCGAATCCGTAGGGATTTTCCGTGCTGAAATCGCCGGGAAAGTATTTCTTGTATTTATTAAAATGCTCAATCATTTGTTCTTCTTCAGGTGCCTCCTGCATCTGGACGAAATCTGTGGCATTAATTTCTACGAACTCGGCATTAATCCCTTCATGTTCCCAGGCGACTGTCTGCATTAGTTGCCGGGTTGTAATGTCCTGACCGGAGCAAGTCAAACGAGCATACTGTAGCACAGACAGCAGATTGCTGAAAGTTTCGAGAATCCTGCGCTCTGTAATTCCATACTTGGCAACAATTGAGCCAATCACCTGTGGGTAAGTTCGGTCGTTAAATAGACTTGGTATTACCTGTCCGAGCAGCCTGCCTGCATCCTCGTTCGGTACTCTTATACCGGCCAATCTTGCTTCGCTTTTCAAACAAAACCAATATATACTGCCCCCCGGCAGTGAACGTTCATACATATCATTGAGTTGTTTCTCACTTATGCTGTATAAATTCTGACCAATCGTTCGTTTTATGTAGTTGATATATGCCGGTGAAGTTCTTTGCTCGGAGAATAACAGTTCGCTCAGGAAAAAAGAATGTAAATCGGGCGTGTTAAATAATGGGACCTGCAACATTCTTAATATATCATCTGCTCTGAGTATTTTCAGGATTTCGAGCTCATTGTTGGCAATAGTTAAGTCGTTGCGTGTTATTTTTATCCCGTCGCCGTAATAGGCTATGGTTTGTGTCCTCCGGTCACCACGCAGGAAGTATTGCAGGGTGGAACCGCCTACGAATGCTATCATTAAGATAATGACCACTACAGCCATTACTTTGGTATTATTCTTCCGAAACCATTTGACTAAGTTCATAGATTTACTCCATAATTTGTTAATCGGTGATTAGTTAATTGACTACTTACAACTGACTATTCACCGGCAAACCGTTTACAAAGTATATGTAAACCCGCAGGATTTGCAAGAAAAATAGCATCCGGCCGTTTGGCTCGTTGGGGCCGTCTACAAATAGATTGAACTTTTTGGCCGATTCTCTTATGTTAATAGCCAAATGAGAACAGACAAGAAAACAGACTGCGAGGGAACTGTTGATGAGAAGGGTAGTCTAAGCTCATTGAGCAAATCGGCTCGATTGAACCTGCAGAAGTCCGCTCAAGCCTTTGCTGAAGCGCATAATTTGATGCCCGGAGGTGTGAATTCTCCGGTCAGAGCCTTTGGTAACCTGGATGTGAAACCGGTTTTTATCGCACGTGCCGAAGGTTCCAAAATTTATGATATTGACGGCAACCAATACATCGACTATGTCTGCTCATGGGGCCCGATGATACTCGGGCATGCCCACCCACAGGTCCTTGAAGTCATCGCAACCGCTATTAAGAACGGGACATCCTACGGTGCTCCGACTTTAGCAGAAACCGCCTTAGCTGATAAAATCGTCGCCGCCTTCGATTCAATCGGCAAAGTTCGCCTGGTAAGCAGCGGGACAGAGGCTGTCATGACCGCTATTCGGCTGGCGCGGGGATATACAAAAAAAGACCTGATTATCAAAATGGTCGGCTGCTATCACGGGCACAGCGATTCACTGCTGGTCGCCGCGGGCTCAGGTGTTGCAGAGGGCGCTTTGCGAACAGCCGAGACAGTTGCATCGAGTGCAGGGGTCCCGGAGGCGATAGCAGGATTGACTATAGTAGTTACATACAATGATATTGAGGCGGTGAAAGTTGTATTTGAGAAGTATAAGGGACGAATAGCCGCGGTATTGGCAGAACCTGTCGCAGCGAATATGGGTGTGGTGCTTCCGGTGGAGGGTTTCCTGGCGACACTTCGCAGTCTCTGCGACGATGAAGGCGCGCTTTTAATATTTGACGAAGTTATAACCGGTTTTCGACTGGCCCCGGGCGGAGCGCAGCAGATTTTCAAGATTAATGCGGATATTACATGCCTCGGCAAAATCATAGGCGGCGGACTTCCCGCAGCGGCTCTTGGCGGCCGGGCCGATATTATGGACATGCTTGCACCGACCGGACCGGTGTATCAGGCGGGGACTCTCAGTGGCAATCCAATAGCGACCGCGGCGGCGAATGCGACACTTGATATACTTGCGAAGGACGACTGCTATAAAAAGCTTGAATCTTCGGCGGCGATGCTGGAGGCCGGATTTATTGACGCAGCCCGGCGGGCCGGTATTGCTATGACTATTAATCGCATCGGCTCTATTATGAGCTGCTTTTTCACCGATAAAAAAGTGCTGAACTTCGCCGATGTCCAGTCAACCGATATAAAAACCTGGAAGAGATTCTTTATCGAGATGCTCAGCCGGGGTATTTATCTTGCACCGAGCGCTTATGAGGCGATGTTTATCTCATTAGCTCACAGCAGCGTCGACATCGAAAAGACCATTGAGGCCGCCCGAATCAGCTTTGGCAAAATCGCCGGTGAAAAATAATCGAATAGTCTAAAAAAACGCCTTACTCTTTTTATCTGCACATTTTTAACACTTTTAAAATTCACAAAAAAAGGACAAGATAGTAACAAAACGGTAACAGATAGTTAACATAATGCTCCCGTGGGAAAACCGATTCGATGCCGGCTTTTTTCGGTAAGGGACCGTAACTATGGGAAAGTTGAAGAAAAAACCGTTCTGTTATTCATCCATTCGATGCTTATTATCCCTCCTCCGGTCCATTCACAAAATATATCCATGACTATAACCCTAAAAAATAATCAAGGAGAATTTATATGGCGACGATTATAAATGACCTCAAATACGCTTTACGGCAATTGCGTAAAAGCCCCGGCTTTACTCTCGTGGCGGTACTGACACTGGCACTTGGCATCGGGGCCAATACGGCGATCTTTAGTATGATTAATTCGGTTTTGGTTAAGTCGCTTCAGTATCCCGATCCGGAGCAGCTTGTGCAGATTTTTGAAACGTTTCCGAACTTTGATCGCAATGCCGTCTCCGGAGGTGCATTTAAAGACTGGTACGAACACAATTCTAAGTTTTCTCATCTGGCAGTATATCAGGGCACAGAACGGAATCTTACCGGGAATAGGGCACCGCAGCGGGCCTCTGGTTTGATGGTTTCATCCGAGTTTCTTTCGGTCCTGGGAATCAAGCCGATGATCGGGCGGGATTTTGCCACCGGCGAAGATGCCGTGGGCGGCAATAATCATCTCATGGTATTGACACATCAGTTCTGGCAGAATCGATACGGCTCAAATTCGAATATTGTCGGCAAGAGTGTTTCGCTCGACCAGGTCCCCTTTACGATTATCGGTGTGCTCGGTCCTGGTGCCCTGCTCCAGGACGATGTCCGGTATCTGATACCTTTGGTTATTGACGGGCCAGGGACAAATTGGAGCCGTGCCGGCCACTGGAAAAGTGTAATAGGCCGTATGTCGCCGGTTGTCACCGTGTCCGAAGCGGAGGCCGAACTTCGCGGCATCAAAGAGCAACTCAATGACCAATACCCCGAATACAAAAAAGAGTGCAGTGTCAACGTTGAATCTTTGCGGGAAATATATGCGGGAGATGCCCGTCCGACGCTCATTGTCTTGCTGGGGACTGTGGCATTTGTATTGCTGATTGCCTGTGCCAATGTCTCGAATCTGCTGCTTGCTCGTGGTAACGCTCGAACCAGAGAAATGGCGATTCGTGCAGCAATTGGCGCCCGATCATGGCGCATCATCCGCCAAATGCTCATCGAAAGCTTTCTTCTGGCATTCATAGGATGTGTGGTAGGTTTGGTATTTGCGATATGCGGTGTCAAGCTGCTCACAGGCATGGTGCCTCAAATGCTGTATCCCGAACTGGATGTTAACGTTCTTTTATTTTCGATCTGTGTGGCATGTGGCTGCGGCGTTCTATTTGGAATCCTGCCAGCATTGCGTGCAAGTAAACCGGATTTGAACAATGATCTAAAGGAAACAGAGCGGGGAACAACGTCCGGTGCCAAGAGGCGTTCGCAGTCGTTGATGGTAGTATCGGAATTTGCATTCACGCTGGTATTGCTCGTTGGGGCGGGTTTGTTCCTCCGTAGTTTTATTCGACTCATAGATACCGATCCCGGCTTCAATCCCAAGCATACACTAGCATTCGACCTTTCCTTCCCGGACGCCAAATACCCGAAAGGCGAAGATCGACTCCGCTTCATCAAGGAGTTGAATAAACGTATCGCCGCTTTGCCGGGCGTCGAGTCAGTCGGCTCTATTTCCTCTTTGCCGTTTAGCTTGCGCACTCGGACTGAGCAGGTCTGCCGGATGGATAGACCTGCCCGTACAGATTATGTGGTTGCATGTGATTGGGTGAGCGGTGATTATTTCTCGACCATTGGAATCCCTCTTGTACGCGGACGTGTTATCACTGAAGATGATAATCATACCGATGCATCTCGCGTTATTGTGATTGATACGAGTATTGTGCGCGACCTATATCCAGACGAGGATCCCATCGGCCAACAGCTTCGATTTTTCGGAGAATCCTGGGAAATTGTGGGTATTGTTGGGCCGATCCATCAGTATCGTCTGCATTTTCCGGCGTATCCACAGGTTTACGTGCCGCAAGCTTACCTGCCCGCTCAAACCAGCATTGTAATACGCACGGCATTGCCACCGCTTGCGCTTACAGAAGCTGTTAGGAAAACAATCCTTGAAGTCGATCCCGATCAGCCCATGGCCAACATCCGAACGCTCGAACACGAAATTCATGAGTCACTGGCTGACAAACGTGCTACCCTTACCTTATTGGGTTTCTTTGCCGTAGTCGCAGTTAGCCTTGCATGTATCGGCATCTACGGTGTTATATCGTATTCGATAGGCCAGCGGGCACGCGAACTTTGTATTCGCTCTGCTCTTGGTGCTCAGCACCGTCATATCATACGACTGGTCTTAAAAAGTGGCATTAAACTTTCTATCATAGGTATCGTTGTCGGCTTGATAATAGCCCTCGCTTTTTCGCGTTTACTGGCGAACCTTTTGTATGAAGTTAAAACATACGATCCTTTGGTCTTTCTTAGCTCGGTCTTTTTGCTCACAGCAGTGGCTGTTCTATCCATATACGTCCCTGCCTACCGGGCTGCAAGGACCAATCCCATGGAAGCGCTAAGATGTGAATAGTGAATTTCTAATTATGAATATTGAATAACGAACGAAGGAACAAAATGAGTACATTAACCAACGACGTTAAATATGCTCTTCGGCAATTGCGAAAGAATCCTGGATTTACTCTCGTGGCCGTACTGACACTGGCGATAGGAATCAGTGCAAACATTACGATGTTCAGCGTGGTCAATGCAGTTTTACTGCGGCCACTGCCGTTTAAGAATGCGGATCGTCTGGTCGTTGTCAAGCAGCGCAACAAACAATCTGACAGGCCAATTGGCTTTTCGTATCCTGAGTTTCTGGATTTGCGGGAGCAGAATCAAGTATTTGATGAATTTGCTGCTTATTTTCCGGACCGATTTGATTTGATCGAGGACAATGAAGGTGTAAGTAAGATTGACGGCGCAACGGTTAGCGGCGATTTCTTTTCGTTGCTCAAGGTATCTGCTTATCTGGGGAGAACTTTCACAAAAGCGGATGAACAGCAAAACACCGAACCTGTAGCCATTGTCAGTCACGACTTCTGGCGGAGCCGATTGGGACAAAACCAAGAGGTTTTAGGCCGAACCATCACACTGCATGATAAGATATATGCTATTGTTGGAGTGCTACCGCCGGGTTTTCACTTTCCTGAGTCTATTGGGGATGCTCAGATATGGACTGTCCTGAATCCTACCGGGGAACAATTGACAAACAGAAGTTATTGGTGGCTTTGTACGGTAGGACGCCTAAAAGCAGGTCTGTCAATACAACAGGCACTGCCTCTATTGAATATGCTGCAAAAGCGCCTGATTGAACATCACGGAACTGGCAATAGCGAAGTGCTGATATATGGTCTGCGTGATATGGTCGTCCATGGCGTACGGACCACTCTGTGGATTCTTTATGGTATAGTGGGATTCATCTTGTTGATTGTCTGTGCAAATGTCGCCAACTTGTGTCTGGCCAAAGCCTCATCGAGGGACAGGGAAGTAGCCGTTCGTCGCGCCCTCGGCGCCAATAAATTGCGGCTGCTGCGCCAGTTCATTACAGAAAGTATTCTGCTGTCATTGACCGGCGGCGTCATCGGCTTGATTGTCACCGTCTGGACTATAACTGTTTTCAGGGTAAAGATTGCCGATTTTGTCCCCATGGTGGATTCTATACGCGTCGACCCACAAGTGCTTCTCTTTGGCTTAGGTATTTCTTTGTTAGTAGGTATATTCCTTGGTATCGCTCCATTCTGGTTTATACATCGACCTCGCTTGGTCAATGTCCTGACAGAACGACGAAGCATTTCAGGGCACCATGCCAGGTTCTCAAATATGCTGATTTCAGGCCAAATTGCCATTGCATTGATTTTGTCCATTGGTATGGGTTTGATGATTCGCAGTATGATGCGGTTTTCATCCGCCGATACCGGGTTCAACCGGGAAAACCTGGTTACTTTCAATATCGGAATGGGGAAAAAAGATCAAGCGCAGCGCTCTCAACTTAGCCGGGACTTCCTGGAACGACTGAGCGCCTTGCCTTATGTCAAGACCGTATCAACGGATTCATGGACGCCTTGTTATACAGGGGGACCCACCTCCTATGTAACCACTGAGGGATATACGTCTCCGGACGGCAAACCCATCCAGGCCAACTTTCATGACATCAGCGAGGACTACTTCAGAACACTGCAAATAACTATCCGGAAAGGGCGCGGTATCTCGCCACAAGAGCATCAGAAAAAAGAGAAGGTTGTTGTCATAAACGAATCTCTGGCCCAACTATTTTGGGCAGATGAAGATCCTATTGGTAGGGAGCTGACTTTTTGTGGGCAGCAGTTTCGGATTGTCGGTGTCGCTGCTGATGTGATTCAGGGTAATGTAAAGTTTCATAAACCCAATCAACTGTTTTTCCCGTTCGATACCTTTTATGATTTGCTTACAATGTTTTTAGGTCCTGATTTAAAGGTTGTAGTTCGAACGGACTCTGATCCAGGACCTGTCATCGAACAGGCCAGGGCTATACTTAGGGATATCGATTCGACACTGCCCCTTTTCGGTGTCACCACTTTCAAATCCCAGATGGACAAATGTATCAGTCAGGAGCGATTCACTACTGCATTTTTGACGGTCTTTGCATCCATCGCACTGCTGCTAATCGTCATCGGCATCTACGGTGTAGTATCCTATGCAGTAGCCCGGCAAACCCGAGAAATCGGCATCCGAATGGCATTAGGCGCGCAAAAGACAGGCATTCTGGCCATGGTACTCAAACATGGCCTACTGTTGCTGTCCATCGGTTTGGTCATCGGTATCGCCGGTTCGATCGGCCTGACGCGGTTTTTGGCCAGCTATTTGTATGAAGTCAGTACTACCGATCCTGTAACCTTTGTCCTGGCCCCGATAATCATTACTATCGTTTCAATGTTGGCTTGCTTTATCCCGGCTTGCCGGGCGGCCAGGACCAATCCGATAGAAACATTACGCTACGAGTAAGAGAAATGATTATACCTATGGCGTAAATCGATTAATGATGAATGATTAATAAATAAGGGAAGACAATGATGACATTACTACAAGATATCAAATATGGTTGTCGGATGTTGGTAAAACAGCCGTTGTTTACATTTGTGGCGGTGTTGACTTTGGCACTGGGTGCCGGAGCCAATATTGTCATGTTCAGTGTGGCGAATGCAATCCTGCTGCGTCCACTGCCCTATCCCGAGTCTGAGCGGCTGTATCAATTAACACGTCAACAACCTATAGGCATGCCCCCGATTACGACCGGGACCAAATTCCTTTTCTGGCGTGACAACAGTCGCTCGTTCGAAAGTATGGCCGCGTACGACATCAACGGCAGCGGATTTACTCTAACGGGCACAGGAGATGCCCAGCGAGTACAGAGCATTCGTGTCAGTCCGGATTTTTTCAGAACACTGAGCACATCTCCTGCAATCGGGCGTGACTTCTCAGGATCGGACGGACTGGAAGGCAGTGAATCGGTTTGTATTATAAGTAACGGCCTGTGGTGCAGGCGTTTCGGTGCGGATGAATCCATGATTGGAAAACAGATTCGCCTCAGCGGCCAGGCTCATACAATCGTCGGAATCACTCCCCGCGGCTTTACCTTTTCACCCGAAGCCGATGTCTGGACACCTTTACGTCTGACAGCTTCCGCTGGTGACTCTTCCAATCTCTACCTTGTTCTGGGACGACTCAGATCCGGCGTCTCAGCAGAGCAGGCAAATACCGATTTAACTGACGTGGCCGAACGTCTGAGGGCAACATACCCTAATCTAATGGGTGAAAACGAGGGCATTGGTCTTCGTTCCTTTCATGAATATATGGTCGGAGCCATTCGTCCGACAATGCTGATACTTCTGGGCGCCGTCGCCCTTGTGCTTCTGGTCACCTGTGCAAATCTGGCTAACCTTTTATTGGCGCGCGGCTCCGCTCGGCGTCAGGAAGTCGCACTGCGCGCCGCTCTTGGCGCCAAAGGAGCACGCATTGTCCGCCAGTTGCTGACTGAAAATATGCTGCTGGCATTCACAGGCGTACTGCTCGGATTGGCCGTGACACCAATATGTCTGATATTAATACGTTCATTAAGCCCGGTGACACTCAATCCTATGAGCCGGATAACCATCGATCGTAACGTATTATTCTTCAGTATTGGTATCGCTGGTATCACGACCCTGATGTTCGGACTCTTTCCGGCAATACAGGCGGTACGCATAAATTTGCAGTGTGTACTCAGAAACAATACGGCACGCGGTTCGGCCGGTGCATACACCGGGCGTTTACGAAGCCTGCTCGTGGTTGGTCAGATGGCGCTCTCAGTCATCCTGGTTGTCAGTGCGACCCTGCTTATGACAAGTTTTCTGCGCCTGGCCAATGTCGACCCCGGATTCGATCCTACAGGTGTACTCACTATGGAAGTGTCCCTGCCCAATCAAAAGTATCAGACCACACAGGATACAGTACAGTTTATGACCCGGGTCAACCATCGACTCAAATCACTACCGGGTGTCGAATCTGCAGCCGTGGCTTTGACACTACCTTTCCTCCCGGCGCCCGATGCACCGTTCGAGGTACAGGGCCGGGAAGGTCGATCCACAGACAAAGGCGGACAAGCCGATTTTCGACCGATCACCGCCGATTATTTCAAGGTCATGCAGGTCCCGTTTCTGGAGGGCCGGAACTTTCAGGGCATGGAGAATGCAAAGTCCACACCTGTGGTCATCATTAACGAGACCCTGAGAAGCCGGTATTTCCCAGACAGCAGTCCTTTGGGCCAGTATATCATCGCGGGTATGGAAAATGACCCGCCCAAGCAAATCATCGGAGTCGTGGATAATATCCGTGAAGGCGGTCTCGATGCAGACCTTAAACCCGCGGTCTTTATTCCATATGCACAAATGCCTGACCCCCTAACGGCGATGTTGAACCAGGTCCTTCCCAAAATCTGGATGGTACGCACTAAGGTGACACCTCTGTCATTACAAACGACGCTGCGCCGTGAGGTCGGCGCTGTCGATCCCGAGGTGGCGGTTTCGGCGTTCAAAACCCTCGAACAGGTCGTAGGTAATTCTATAAAACAGGAACGATTCAACATGGTCCTGGCCGGTGCATTCGCCGGATTAGCCATGCTACTTGCGGCTGTCGGACTCTACGGTGTGCTTTCATTCTCAGTGGCACAGCGGACCCGCGAGATGGGTATCCGCATGGCCCTTGGGGCTGCAAGCGGAGAAATACTATGGCTGGTACTAAGACAGGGTATGATGCTCGCGCTGATAGGTCTGGTTGCAGGTATTATAGCAACCTTTGGTGTCACACGTTTTTTGAGCAGTATGTTATTCGGAATCACTCCTAATGATCCTGTCACTTTTTTAATGGTATCTATACTGTTGACTTTAGTGGCCGCCCTGGCATGCTATATTCCCGCACGCAAAGCGGCCAGGATTGATCCCATGGAAGCGCTGAGGTACGAATAAATCTTTTAAATATGAATTTAGAATTAACAGGAGTATATAAATGAGACCGTCAGATGAAATATTAATCAACGTCGAAGACCTTAATAAGGTTTTCATTACTGAAGAGGTGGAAACCCACGCCCTCTCCGGCATCCACCTGAAAATCCGCAAAGGTGAATACGTCGCAATCGCAGGTCCTTCCGGCTGCGGCAAGTCCACACTGCTCTCGGTACTCGGTCTGCTGGATTCACCGACAGAAGGCGACTATTCTCTCAACGACAGCTCCGTTGCCGAGCTGTCCGCATCGCAAAGGGCGCGCATCCGCAACCGGGAAGTCGGATTTATCTTTCAGAGCTTTAATCTCATCGGTGATTTGACGGTCTATGAAAATGTGGAGCTGCCGCTGACTTATCAGAAGATGTCGAAGACCGAACGCAAAGAGCGGGTACATGCCGCCCTTGAAAAAGTTTCCATGGCGCACCGAATGAAGCATTACCCGTCCCAACTGTCCGGCGGGCAGCAACAGCGCGTGGCCGTGGCACGTGCGATTGTCACCGAGCCGTCTATCCTGTTAGCGGATGAGCCTACCGGCAATCTGGATTCAGCTAACGGCGATATTGTCATGGAAATGCTGGCGCATCTGCACAAACACGGCTCGACCATCTGCATGGTGACGCATGATCCTCGTTACGCCAAACATGCCCAGCGCACCGTGCATCTTTTCGATGGACGCATTGTCGATGACGAAAGAAAGGACCCGGCTGAAACATCAGAAGTCGATGCTGCCTAAACCAGCTTCGGCAAAATCGCTAATAAAAAATAATCCAATAAAAGGACTCCCTATGTGGCAGACTCCTAAGGGGCAAGGAGACGCATTTAATTACTCCCTGGTTTTCATAAGCACGCCATCATTCAATCTGCTACAACGAAAAAGTTACCCTCTTTCCACATATTTGCATTCCACACGTCAAACGCACTGCTCTCTCTCCATTCAGTTGAGCAAATTAACCAAACCGAAATAGTTGGATATTCGACTGAAATGCCGTCTATCATACCTTTCCACCAGAAAGGGTGGCGAACAGTGACATGTGCGTTTTCGCCATTAGGCAATTTGGCTGCAGCCGGGTAACAAGCGACATTGAGGACAATTAGCTTTGTTGCATAGGAGAACATATCCCGGAGTACGGCCGGTACATCCGAAATAAAGATATGCTCAAGCAGATCAAATGAAATAACGCAGTCAACGCGTTGCCTTTCATCTATATTAAGGGCAGGCTCGTATCGGTATGCGTTCTGCAGCTTGAAATATTCTATCGCTGATTGACCGGATGCTTCATCAAAGTCGCTGGAGCGCCAGTCAGATCCGCCACAACCATAATCCAACACAGTGGAAATGGAGTGTTCATTGAAGATAGAAAGTATTTGTTCTCTGTACGCCCTTAGCTCGAAGTCGCTAAAAGCGATATCGACTCGTTGCTGATCCGTACGGTCGTAGCCTTCCCGAAACATTTTCTCGTACATCTTTATCAGCTCTTGTCCTTTTTTACTAAGTTTTGGAACACTCATTTATACTTCCCTTATATCAAATTTTACTCTTAAAACGCCCGAAATCACCTGCCCACCGGCGCCTCCTCTATCAAAACCTATCATTATCAACAACAACTCATCGAAAAATGTACCCCCTATGGGGCAAGCCCCTATGCAGCAGGCGTACACCTTTTGTTCCCCAAATAGGTAAACGTCCTTAATATTCCCAACGATTACCACTGGGTAGGCCAAGCTTACTGAGATACTTCTCTGAACTTTTCGATTTCATGTATTGAGTTATCAGCCCCTGCTAAAAACATATAATCATAAATCCATATTCGACCAGTTACAGTGTCTAACTTAATACATACTGGGATTACTTTTTCTTCTGTTTCATTTCTCGTGTATTTCTCACCAGTTACGTCTGGACTTAGCACTTGTGAATATGTTTTTTGGATGTTTCCAAAAACAACTTGATATCGTCCAGCATTGCAAAACCGGCCCAAGCAAAATCCACTCACGAGAATTGTTATGAATATTATCAATACAAGTACAATATTTCTTCTCATCTTAACACCTGCAAATTTAACGTTGTTATGATTTGTTCACCGCACCATTTTAACGATTGTCGCAGGGCAGTTCGGAACATCATTTAATGTTTTGCTCTGTGTTTAAGTCATCAAAAAGTTGAGCCTCAATCTCTCTATTATAAAAGACAATTATGTCCGGGCTTCTGATAAGAATCAGAAAGTTAAGTATGTAGCATCGTTTACACCCTTTATCATGTTTTCTTTATACACTTTTGAAAAATATATGGTGCTCCTTTAATTCCCCAAGTACAGGTTTCACTTAGACAGGGGAGTTGAGGGTTTCCATGAAAGTGTTTTATTCACTAATCGTTCCTACCCTTTTTTCTGGAAATTACATGCCCTTTTCGGGAAAAAGGACTTGCCAACAATGGACATCGCCTATGAGTAGGGCAAGTCCGGGTGGTGATGGTTTTTCACAAGTCGTAGCATTGAATATTTGCGCTATCTCTTGGGCAGAAGGAGAAAAATAAGCTGTTACAATATTTTTTTCATGGTCGTATCGGGAGAATACAGCCATATCATGCGTGCATCCCGCGGCCACAAATAAGGGTGTAAATATTTCTTGTATTTGCAGTGAGGGTTTGTATGCCTCAATCCCATTACCGAGTTCGACTGATTGCCAAGTATTCATAATCTTATTTCTCCTTTTGTTTTTTATTTATTCAGCCTGCTGTTTCTTTTTTGCACCTTGGGCCTAATTTTGTTTTTCGGTCAACCTACTGCTCATCAACGAAACCTAAAAATAGTAAACGGCATTAATTAATTTCAATTAATTTCCCTCAGTCACCACTCGCTAAATTCGCTGAATTCGAGCCAGTTGAGATTCCATGGGCCCGTAGTTACGTCAAGTCGAAGCATCTGTCTACCTGGGCTGAGATCGGTTATCCCAGTAATCGTCGTCCAGGTCTGCCAGCCCCCGGTGGTGGGCACGGTGAAACTCCACAATACATCACCGCCCACCGATAGCTTGCCTGCACTTCCCGAAAAACCCTCGGCAAGGGCAACGCGCAGCGATACTCTGAATTTACCGGCCTTCTCAACGTCGATTGGATACTCGATCCAGTCTCCGGCATCCAGGCAGTCGAGGTTGAAGCCAGGTTCCTCATCAAAAACCATCACCGTTCTGATGCCGTACATATCGTCGAAATCTTCTGCCTCAATGCGGCCCGGCAGTTCGTGCCATTGGATATCGGCTTGACGTCTGAATTCAAGCCAATTGATATTCCACCCACCTGTGCCTACAAATAATTGCAGGATCTGCTCACCAGCCTGCAATCCGATAGTGGTTTCAATTGTTTTCCAACGTTGCCAGCCCCCGGTGCCGGGGACCGGCAATACGGCCAGAGTACTGTTCCCACTCCTTATCCGTCCTCGTCCGGTGGGATTGTAATTCGGGCGCGCCACCCGCAAACGAACGATGTATTCCTCGCTGGTCGGCGCTGCAACTTTGTATTCCAGCCAATCGCCATAATCCAGCCATCCGATGTTAAAACCACCTCCATCGTCGCCGGTGATTTCCTTTTGCACACCTTCCATCCTTTCATAGTCTTCCGCTTCCACCCGACCCGGTAGAGGATGGCATCCATCTACAGTGAAATCCTGAAAGATATTGGAGGACCAGATGTACGTGGCATCACCGTATTCGATGGTCGGTACACCGGCATAGCCCTCGGTGTACCCGTTCCACGCAGAGAACGTGACTCCCTGGCAGCGAAGCTTTTTGATCAGTTGAGTTTGAGCCTCTCGAAAGGAATCGGTATTACCAAATTTGTGCGAATTCGGGAAGACGATGTGGGCGTCATACCCGGGGGCGATATCCTGGATGAAGGGGATACCGGTATTGATCCACCTGGAGGCAAGCCGTTGCTTCCAGGCCATGATTGTATCTTCATTAGTCACTCCAAGGGAGTACCCGGAGAAATACGGTTGAATCGCAATAATCGATGATTGCTGCTTGAGCCACGGTCCTGTATGTTCGGGCGAGGCCATAAAGGGCGCCCAGGCATAGGTGCCGGGGGGATCGGCAGCAATGGCAAAACCGACGGACACGCCCGTGTCCTGGTAGATCCGGTCTGCAACGTGATCAAAGCCCTCTGCGAAACGCTGGTGCGCGAGGTCCTCTTGACTTGATTTCACCCCAATGATGCATACCAGGTATCGCTTCTGACCGAACTGGTCGTAAACCTGGGCCCATTTGGACGGCCATTGCTCGTTCTGGGGTTGCAGAATATACCGCTCAATCAAGTCCTCCACGTGGGCCACGAATTCAGGTGCCGGATCATCAGCAGTACCGGGGAAGCAGTCTGTGAAGGAGTAACCCGGCGATCTCTCGGTAGGAGCATAGTTCTCAATGTAAGGCGCTATCAGGATGTTCTTTCCCAGCGTAGCATCAAAGAGTTCGTCGTGCGCGTAGGTTGACGTCTGCATGGGCGCCCAAAAAGCCCAATTGTCCGTGCCGCGCGGTCCCCAGAAGGACATGTAGATCACATTAATCCCGGCAGCCATCATCGTGTTGACCGCGTAATCCCGGTTCGCTGGATTCTCCGACCATTGCAGATGTCGTTCGTCGGATGGGTGGATGGTGTATAGGTTCATAGTCGGGGAGGGATTCCATTCATAGAACTGAGCGCCGTTCCGTGCATTGCCGGCGAAGAAGAAGGCGCTCTTGATCGGTTCATTCTTAAATCCCGGATTGGCCAGCCGTCCCCATATTACATCTTCGGGCTGTGTCGCAGCCAAGCGGGCTGCTTCTGAGGCACTCCCCGCGTGACCATTGATGCTCCCATCAGCGATGCACCCGTTCCATTCCAGCACCTGATCGTTGTCCAGGTCAGTGACCTTGGAGGCACGACCGCCTAGTGGCGCATATAGGTTTTTCCCTGAGCCAGCCTTGGTGTTGCCCTCGAAATCATAATGTGCTGCGTGCATTACCTGCCCGGTGATGGCGGGAATTGACACCAGCAGTACGACCCACCAGTAGTTCTTCATTTTGACTACTCCTTTCATCCTGGGATATCTTTGAACCAGGATTTCCCATTTAGCTCCATAAATAGTATTCCTGTATGTATGCCACAAGCTCCGTAATTGACTATAATAACGATATATGCAGCTCGTTTCAACAGTTTTGACCGTGGTCTCGGCCAACGTTACTGTCAGAAAGGATCATGGTGGGGCACAGCCCCACCCTTGTATATTTAGGTCTTGTTGTATAATGTCTTTGATAGTAACAGTTCAACGATATAGTTCGGGCGAGTATGTTGGGGATCCCCAACATACTCGCGGCGGCGTCGTGTCCGTGAAATGAACCCGAACAGTCGCATGGGACATTGTTCTAAACCGATCGAGTTCATTATTGAGGACTGTCTTGGCTTCTTCCTTGTTCATCATTGCTCACAGAACGATCAAGCTGAAGGGCGGCCATTAAGGCCGTCCTCTTCCAGCGATTGGTTAGAGCAAGTAGATTTTTGACTATTTGTATGAAATTCAATGAAATTAAGCATACGCTTATAAAAATTTATCTCTGCAATTCCAAACAGCCAAAATATCATCAACATTAATGAAAGAGTAATTTGGAAAAATGATAGAGTTATTCTATTTTGAGATGCCATGCACCACCCTGAATATTGTTGATCATATTCAAAACTCAAAATATTTTGCATTGTTGAGTTACCGTTATTTGCACATCTTATTGCTAGATAAATATTACAAAGAGCTACTGCAAATAACATCAGTGCCATTAACGGCATTATATATTTTATCCCAAATACATGATACTTTGATGTCTTGGAACGTAATCGTTTAATATCTTTTTCTTTAGTTATATATTATACCTTTAACTACTGTTTATATTGTTTCCGTATATGAAGCCATAGCCGTTTCACTGTCCGCATAACCCGCATTTTTCATTAACACGTAAAATCTTTTCCGTAAAATGCTTGCGCCAATCCGTTTTCTTATCAAGCGTCTTATATGGTTTCCGCATAACATCTTAAGCCTTTCGACATAAGGCAAGAAAGCACAAACTAAGACGTTGCCGCTTCGAAGTTATTATATCCGCCAGGTTCAATTATAGATGACGTTACTTTGTTGAGCAAGGAAAAACAGAATCGTGATGACCAAGATCATCGGCTATCGTGAAACCAGCATCTGCCGTTAGGTATCCCATAGGGAGAGAATCGACTAAAGGTCAATTTTGCGACGGGTGGCAGCCACTGAGCGAAGTGAAGTGGATGAATTAATCTTACTATAAGACCATCGACCTCATTGCATTCGGTCGCTGCCACACATCTACAACTTTTAAACCGAGACGATATGAATTTCTGTAGAGGTGATGTACGAGTAAAGGACAATTTTGGCTAAAAACGGGGGATTTTGCTTGCATTTTGGCCGGATGCGAGTAAAAATTAGTGTAGTATATGGTATTTAGTATGTAGCATATCGTATAGCGGAGTAAAAATTAAGGATCAAATCTGAAAATGCAAAACTACAAATCAAAATTCAAAATTGAGGCCTATCGGCTTAAATCAGGCTGTAATCAATTAAGAATCTCATTTTTACATTCGTATATCAGATGCTTCGCTTTACTCAGCATGACAAAATGAGTTTTTTTTCCGCCGAAGGGCGGGGTGTTCTACAATTGTCGAGAACTCTCTACAAATCGGCCTTTTTTTTCAAAACGAACCCAATCCTTCGGCTGGGCTCAGGACAGGTTTGTTTCGTACTGCGTTCAGCGTTATGCGTATAGCGTAAAAGAATATAAGCTCTTTGAAATAAAGATATTATGAGAAATAGCCGGAATTCTGACGACCCAATCCGGCGTCGCATAAAGCTATGCCGGACAAGGAAACGAAGCCAAACGAACCCAATCCTTCGGCTGGGCTCAGGACAGGTTTGTTTCGTACTGCGTTCTCCTATGGAGTCCTCCGTCAGGAGTCCCAAGGACTTATGGACAGTGTACTGCGTATTGCGTAATAGAATGTAAGCTCTTTGAAATAAAGATATTATGAGAAATAGCCGGAATTCTGACGACCCAATCCTGCGTCGCATAAAGCTATGCCGGACAAGGAAACGAAGCCAATTTATCCCTTAGGGAACGAACCCAATCCTTCGGCTGGGCTCAGGACAGGTTTGTTTCGTACTGCGTTCTCCTATGGGGTCCTCCGTCAGGAGTCCCAAGGACTTATGGACAGTGTAATGCGTATTGCGTAATAGAATGTAAGCTCTTTGAAATAAAAAGAATATGCGAAAATATCAGCTTTCCGGGCAAGAAAAAAAGCCAATTTCGGTTAGCTCCCAAGTTTACTCTGGGGGTTCAAAACACGGAAAAAGAAATTCTTTGCACTAATGACCAAAGCGAAATATGATAATCGGCAGATATATCTGAAAAAGCTGCATATAATGAGCGTGAGGCGAGCCATGTTGTCTATGGTACTAAAATCAATGTTTACAATACTAAATAAAGGGAGGAATAAAAATGAATGAAGGTCAGGGCGGTTCAAACAATTTGCTGGATACAACCGATTGCCTCGAAGCTGTTGGAGTATTCAAAGGATGGAAAAACTTTTTATTCGTGGTCATTATTATCTGCCTTCTGCTTATGCAAATATGTTTTTGGCTTGTAAATACCGGCTGGGTTTCTGTCCCGTCGGATTTCAAGATGGCGATAGCAGGAGAAACACCAATTACCGTTCTTTCTGTAATGGCAGAAGTCGAACCGGAAGTCAAGCAGGATGTAAACAGTGCCGTAGAGGAAATGGTTCCGGAAACAAATCAGCCTGCGGCACCGGAACCACCGGCCGAGTCTGACCAGACTGCCGAGCCTGATAAGGCCGTTGTACCGGAGTCACCCGCTGAGTCGAATCAGCCTGCAGAATCCAACAAACCTGTATTGCTGGCAGCCGTTGCGCCTGCCGAACAAGACCAGTCTGAAGAACCGACACCCGAAGCAATGCCGGAACCACCGCAGTCTTCCGAGGTACAGGAGACAAATGGCTCCCTTTTCGGTATCGGATTCAATCACGTGGTTTGGTTGATGCGATTAGTTAATGCGGTACTTGTACTGACGGCTGGGCTTTATTGCCTGACATTAATCTTTTCTTTGAAAGTTTCTATGTTAGGCCGACTTGGCGGGATTAACCATATAACCAGGGCATTTTTTCTCTCTTTAATTGCCCTTGTCCTGTTATTGCCGTGGCAGAGAGTTTTCGACGGTATTGCTTTGGGGGCTATGTTTACTTCCGATGAGTTGGCGGAATGGTTTTCAGCCAAGACGGATGATATTTTCGATATTGCCCTTTACTATTTGCGGTTCTGCGGCTATTGGTTGCTGGTTTTATTATTGTTCATCCTCGCGCAGATTCGCAGTTCCCGCTGGGCGGGCGCTATTCTCCGCCGACTTGAGGTTATCTGAAAGTACCGGTCTTTCTTATCAGGAAAGTAGAAAATGGCAAAGCTTGAACGTATTGGGGTCTCACTTGGTAAGGAGCTGCTTGAAAAATTCGACGGTATTATAGCCGAACAGGGTTATCAGAGCCGGTCGGAGGCAATACGCGATCTTGTGCGCAGACAGATAAACCAGCAGCAGCTTGAGAATCCCGATGCCGAAGCGATTGGTGCTGTATTTCTGGTTTATGACCATCATGCGACAAAACTAATCGAGTCTCTAATCGGCCTGCAACATGCTCATATTCTGGCCGAATCGCTGCAGATAATTTCTTCGCTGCATGTGCATCTGGATGAGCATGACTGTCTGGAGATAATTGTGCTTCGGGGCAGCGTTGGTGAAATCAATAAAATGGCGGAGAGCATTTTAAGCATGAAGGGAGTCAAGTTAGGGCGTGTTAATGTTATCGCGGCTTAGCTTTGGATTGACTTTTGTGCGGATGAAATTTATAATCTCACATAGTTTGAATTTGGAATCAAGCAGGGGCGATTAGCTCAGTTGGCTAGAGCGCACGGATCACACCCGTGAGGTCACAGGTTCGAATCCTGTATCGCCCATTGGCTTTATTCGAGCTTGCATTCATGAGTTCGGATGTCACTTCTAAAATGTCGAGCGGATTATATAACTTGTTGCAAAGCTTTTTTCCAGCCCTGATAAAAGTCGAACACTTTTTCCGCATCTGTTCCGGGAGAAAATTGCTTTGTATTAACGTTGAGGCTTGTCAATTGATTGATATCTGTAAAAATACCTTCCTGAAGGCCGGCCAGGTAAGCGGCACCAAGTGCGGAGACCTCTTCCATGCCGATGTTGACAACGTTGGTTTTCAAAAGGTCGGCAAGAAACTGCATGACAAATTGATTGGACGTGATACCTCCATCGACCCGGAGTTCTTTTAATTTGATTTTACTATCCTGCTCCATAGCGGCAATTACGTCTTTTATCTGGTATGGAATTGACTCCAGAGCGGCGCGGACTATGTGGTTTTTATCGCAGCCGAAAGTCAATCCCAGAATTGCAGCTTTGGCGTCCATCTTCCAGTGGGGGGCGCCCAGCCCGCTAAAGGCAGGGACAAGGTACACGCCGTGGTTGTCTCCAACAGAAATGGACATTTGCTCGGTTTCCTTACTCTCGGCAAATAGTCCCATTCGGTCGCGCAGCCAATTGATTGTTGCTCCGCATGTCACTATAATGCCTTCGAGGGCAAAATCGACTCTCTCTGGCATGCTCCAGCAAATGGTAGCGACCATGCCCTGTTTCGATTTGATTCTTTTTGAGCCGGTATTGAGCAGGATAGAAGAGCCGGTCCCCACGGTTGCTTTTGCCATGCCGGGCCGGAAGCAGCCTTCTCCAAAAGCGGCGGCGTGGGAATCACCCACCATGGATGATATATTTATCTTGTTCGGCAGAAGTCCCTCAAAGTCGGATTGGCCGTAACTATGCGAAGAAGGTTGAACCTGCGGCAGGTTGAGATTGTCCATGTTGAAATTTCCCGGCAGATTATTATCCCATTGAAGGTCGTTGATATTGAAAAGCAAGGTACGGGAGGCGTTTGTGTGATCAGTGAAATAGCATTGGCCTTTGGTGAGCTTGAAAAGAAGCCATGTATCAACGGTTCCGAAATACGCCTGTCCCGTATCAATGGCGTTTTTTATCCGGGCATCGTTTTCATACAGCCAAAGCAATTTGGTGCCGGAAAAGTACGGGTCGATAATCAGGCCGGTTCTGTCCCTGACCTGGTTTTCAAGCTTGGTGCCTTTAAGACGGTTGCAGATTTCCACGGATCTTTTACACTGCCAGACAATAGCATTGTAAAGGGGACGGCCTGATGTGTCCCAGAGGACAAATGTCTCTCTCTGATTCGAGATACCACAGCAGGCAATATCTTTTAAATTTCCATGAGCTCTCTCAGCAAATTCATTCAAACACTTTTGTAGGGAGCTCAAAACATTCTGGTATATTTCAAGAGGATTCTGTTCAACAAAACCAGGCTGTGGAAAATATGACTTCAATGGCTCGGTGGCCTTAACGATAATTTCGCCCCGAGTGTTGAAAATGACGGTTTTTGTGCCGCTGGTTCCCTGGTCGATTGCCAGGATGTAACTGTCACTCATAACAACTGTTCCTTCGTTACGAAATGTTCATTTTTTATGGATTTAAAAGTCCCACCGCCGTTTCAGCTAAACCATGTGAACTAATGCCGTAATGGTTAAAGATTTCCAGTTGACTGCCTGTAACCGTATATTCATCAGGCAAGCCAACAATCTTAAAAGGGATACTAACGCCGGCCTGCATCAAAACCGCAGCACACGCCTGGCCCAGTCCGCCCATGATGCTGTGTTCCTCAACCGTCACTATCGCTCTGGAATCAGACGCCGCCTTTAGAATTGCCTCGACATCCAGAGGTTTGACCGTGTGCATGCTGATTACGCGGCAGGATAGTCCCTTCTTTTCAAGTATCTTGCCCGCCATTAGGGCGTGATATACCGTTTCACCTGTGGCGATAAATGTGATATCCGATCCCTGTCTGATGGTAATCGATTTACCTACTTCAAATTTCGTATGGTGATTATGCAGATGATACATAGGTCGTTTGCCGAATCGAATATAAACCGGACTGGACATGGTCGCTGCCGCTTTGACTGCCTGTGCCGTTTCGAAATTATCCGCCGGTACTATAATTACAATATTGTTTATCGCTTTGAGCACAGCAAGGTCATGGATTGAATGATGAGTTGAGCCCAGGGCGCCGTAGCTCACACCGGCACTAATACCAATAAGTTTGACCGGGTGGTCTGAATAACAAACGTCGTTCTTGATTTGCTCAAGAGCACGAGCGGTTAAAAAACATGCGGGTGAAACGGCATACACTACTTTTCCAGTCGAGGCAAGACCCGCGGATATCCCTACAAGATTCTGTTCTGCAATCCCAACCTCGATAATTTGTTCGGGAAGACCGGCGGCAAAAGGCGCCAGTTTCCCGGAACCCCGTGAGTCACTGGTGACAGCAAGAATATTTTTGTCATTCTTTGCCAGTAATAGCAGAGTCTCGGAGAAAACCTCCAGGTTTGCTTTGCCCAATTCTATGCCCGCTTCGAATTTCATGACTCCAATTTCGCTAAAAGTCTGTCTAATTCCTCTTGTGCCTGCTGATACTGTTGGTCGTTCGGGACGTGATGGTGCCAGGTATGGTCATTTTCGATAAAACTTACTCCTTTACCTTTGATGGTATTGGCAATAATCATATTGGGTTTGTTTTTTTCGAAAGGGATTTTACTCAGAATGCTTGTCAAAGCCGAGGTGTCATGGCCGTCGACGATTTCGATGTGCCAGTTGAAAGCTCGAAATTTATCCTCCAACGGCTCGACATCACATACGTCCTCGGTTCTGCCGGTAATCTGAAGGTTATTCCGGTCGACAATTGCCGTAAGGTTGTCCAGACCATAATGTGCCGCAATCAAAAAAGATTCCCAGTTCGAGCCTTCGACCAGCTCGCCATCTCCAAGAAGAACATAGACTTTATAATCCGCCTTATCTTTCCTGGCCGCAAGCGCCACACCAATACCAAATGCCAGGCCATGACCCAGGGCGCCGGTATTGTGCTCGATGCCGTTTACTTTCCGGGTCGGATGACCAACGTAATGCGAACGATATTGACAGAGCGTTTCAAGCTCCGATTCTGGAAAAAATCCTTTATCCGCCAGTACGACATACAGCGCTTCCACCGAATGCCCTTTGCTCTGGATATATCGATCACGCCCGGGATCATTGAAGTTTTCCGGCGAGACATTCAGAATACGATTGTACAAAACGTTTAGAATGTCAACACAGGAAAGACTTCCGCCTGTGTGGCCGGCATTTGCCTTTTTAATGTATTGCAGCAGTTTTTTCCGGTAATGAATCGATTTTATTTTGAGTTCTTCATCGGTCACGATTTGTTCCTGATTATTTATTAAAAATAGTCATTAACCATGAGATTTTTTACATAGAATTTTTTATATTATTTCCGGTGACTCGTGGTGGTAAATGTCCCATTTCATGTACTTTGATATGGCCTCATGCAGAACATTCGCACAATGTGTGCGTGTCATAGCCACATGATGCTCGAAACCATTCCGGCATAAATAGGCTAAGAGTTTCCTAAGCTTTGGAATTTTACAGACGGCAATCCCTCCATCCATATCAAATGGGTCATCGGTGAATTCCCCTTCTCCAAGATAGGTCTTGATCCTGCCTTTAACATCATCGGTTGAAATCCTGAAATAAGTCATCTCACCGGGGGCTACATGTCCCTTGATAGCCCCGAAACATTTTTCCCTGCCTATGGTCTCGCCTAAAATATCAAGTTCGGATATTTCAATATCATTCCCCATAAAGCTCTTCGGGTAATTGCTGCAATGGGTGCACACACATTTATCTTTTTCTTTGCCGTAATTATTGTTCCAGTCCAGAAAGCCGGGAATATTTCCCGAGGCGAGCAAGAGCGCATACATAGACACCGCACCTGCAACATCCACTTCGCAGGCACTGGGCATGTGTCTTTCTCCCATCATAGACATTGATAAGCAGGCTGCACATCCATAATTGTCCTGTATTGAGTTCCAGCATTGGACGGCACTGGCGTTCAGTTGGTTTTCCGACATCCAGTTGTCAATGACAACCGAGAGCCTGGCCTGCTTGAGGATACTTTCCTGCTTTATGTGACTGGGAATATTTCCATAGTTTTTTATTTGGGCGAGCTTTCGCCGGACTTTCGGTGCCTTATTATCAAGTTGTTGTGCCTTTGAGATGATTTCAGACAAATCTATCGTCACGATGGTGATACCGGAATCCTGTAGAAGTTTCTCACTGAATCGCACCGTTTGAAAGGCAGCCGGTCTGGCACCAATCGCCCCCACTCTGGCGTTTCTCAATCCCTTTACGACTCGGCAGACGCGGGCGAAATAATCGATGTCTTTTCCAAACAAATCGCCGTCGATGTCACAGGTGTGTTCGGATGTATCGGTAAAGGGTATGTCGTATTGATACAGGTTATTGCACACCGACAACTTCCCGCAAAATGCGTCCCGTCTGCCGTGTACATCGACCGCATCCAGCCTGTCATTGCAGGCCTGTACGAGCACGGGGACGTTCAATTTGGCCAAAGCAATAGTTTGTACCACTCCCAGCTCATCACCGAAGTTCGGCAGGACTACGATGATTCCATCGATGTTATCCTGTTTTTGTTTGAATAGCTCGGCGCACTTGTGCGCATCGGAAAGTGTTTCAATGGCACCGTGCGCAGTGGCATTTTGGGGAAGAATCACATTCGAATAGCCCAGCGATTTAAGCTTATTCAACAATTGTTTCCTGCCCTGCCTGGCCAGTTTAGGATTGAAAATGCCCCTTGTCCCTACAATCAGACCAAAAGTTAATTTCTTCTTCATCATATTCATATCTGTAGTCCCCAACTAAATTCATCACTGCTCTTTTGTATTGAGACTTATGACATGCAAAATAACATTTTATCATTGGAAATTCCAGAATGCAAATAACATCAATCTCATCAAACCAACCGTAACTTGCATTTTTAAATTATATTATAGTCCCATCGACAGGCATTCCTGGACGGCGAGCTGATTCTGCCTAACACTTTTTCAAATCCGGCGATTTTTTTTGCTCCCAGCTTAAGGCCGAGTGCTTAATATGGGATTCGCAATGGTATATTTTTTCGCTCGAAGTCCCGGCTCAGCTATGTGATATGTCTTAACTTTTTAACTAATCCTTATTTATGGTACTTAAAACGCAGTTTTTAACCTAAAAAATGGAAATTTGGGCAATTGTTGAGTCGAATAAGTTTAGGTGAACAATGGACATTTACTTTGTTGAATTGACCCTTAGTGCTTTGTGGTAACCTTTATTCTTTGATAAAATTGGTTTGTTATATGACGGCTAATTTGATACACTATATTAGGTGATTTCGTGGTAAGCATCGACCGTAATCTCCTGCATAAAAATAAAAAATCTGTGGTGGAGTATTCGTGTGTAGGGTGTTTTTTTCAGCACTTTCTTTGTGCTTTACCTGTAAGTAACAAATCATCGCGTCTTTAATGAGTTTGGGAGATGGTGTTAGGCTGACGAATAACATCTGATACCAATTGTTATTATGGAGTAGGGAGTTTGTATTATTATCAATTCTGGTCCAATTCAGTTTTGAAGGAGATTTATTATGTGTAGAAGATTGATTTATTTAACTAATTTTGTTCTGGTATTGGTGATCATCCAAGGTGGGGCAGCCTTCGGTTTTGATGCTAATGCTGATCCAAGTCTCGTTGGTTATTGGAAGCTTGATGATGGCTCTGGGATGATTGCCGTTGATTCATCACCTAACGGCAACGATGGGACATTAGAGGGTGATCCACAGTGGGTGGAAGGCTGGATCGATGGAGCAATGGATTTTGATGGAGATGGGGATGCCATAAATTTTGGTAATGACCAAATCTTCGATATCACCGAATAGATTACACTCGCCGTATGGGTCAACACGCGAGATATGGGTAATAGTGAGAATAATCCCTGGCTAGGTAAAGGTGACAATGCTTACATGATCAAAGGTTTTCGGACGGGTTACGACGTTGAATTCTTTATTTATGATGGGGGATGGAACTCGGCTCATTATATTACTGATGAATCCTTCAATAATGAGTGGCACCATGTTGCCGGGACCTATGATGGAACACAGCTTTTGATATATGTCGATGGTGTTGTTGGGGCAAGCCTGCCACTGAACTCGACTATCAATGTCACAACTCATGATGTCGCTCTGGCTACAAACACTCAGGAGGGTGGCCGCTTTTACGATGGCTTTTTAGATGAAGCCCGCATTTATAATCGTGCTCTGACAGCAGCAGAGATCCAGACTGTAATGGCTGGTGGAGGAGAACCCGGGCGTGCCACTGATCCCGTGCCTGAGGATGATGGTATAGACGTAATGCGTGATGTAATTTTGAGTTGGACGCCGGGGGTATTTGCTGATAAACACGATGTCTATCTGGGTACAAGTTTCGATGATGTCAACAACGCAGGGACAGACAGTCCGCTGCTGGTTGGTCCTGCCCAGGATGCAAACAGTTATAACGCTGGTCGGCTATATTTTGGCCAGACTTACTTCTGGCGAGTCGATGAAATCAACGCCCCGCCGGATACAACTGTTTATAAAGGCCCCGTCTGGAGCTTTACAGTTGAGCCTTATGTATACCCGATTCCTGCAGAGAGTGTTATCGCAACAGCCTCCAGCCAGGTAGAAGGCGATGGACCTGAAAATACTATAAATAGTTCCGGTCTGGATGTTAACGACCTACACTCAACGGATACCGACAGTATGTGGCTAAGCGACATCAGCGAACCGGGTTCAGTCTGGATACAATATGAGTTTGACAAAGCTTACAAGCTCCATCAGATGCTGGTATGGAACTATAATGGCCCCCTTATTCTTTACAGTTATGGCTTTAAGGGTGTTGTCGTCGATTATTCAGCCGATGGGACCAACTGGATGCAGATTGACAGCGTTACCGAATTTGCCCAGGCACCGGGCGCCAAAAATTATGCTCATAATACCACCGTTGATTTCAACAACGTGGCGGTAAAGTATGTCAAAATTACCGCCAACAGTAACTGGAGCAGCGGTTTCCTGAATCAGTACGGTCTAAGTGAAGTCCGCTTCTTAAATGTTCCGGTCAGTGCAAGAGAACCCAGCCCTGCAGATGGGGCGACGGAAGTAGATGTGGACGTAAATATCAGTTGGAGGGCCGGCAGAGAAGCGGCTGAGCATAACGTGTACCTGAGTACCGACCAAC
>CAZDVE010000012.1:0-96379 GCA_964508785.1 uncultured Pirellulales bacterium
TATGTCGGCCACTTCATCGCCGGGATGGAATTGTATGAGCTAACCGAGTCCCTGGCGGGTCTACCGGTAGATGTCACGTTCCTGAGTTTTGACGATATTCTTCGAAACGGCGTCCCAAAAGATATCCAGGTCATTATCAACTCAGGCCGTGAGGGCAGGGCCTGGACCGGTGGTGAACACTGGAAGAACGAGAAGATTATCGAGGCAATTACTGCATGGGTAGCAAACGGCGGAGGATTCATCGGTGTGGGTGAACCTTCGGCCTGCCGGCATAGCAGCCAGTATTTTCAGCTTGCGCATATCCTGGGCGTTGACCGTGAGACAGGTCGGACCTGTGGCAAGCCCAAGCGAAAATACAACGTAGCCAACCAGAAGCACTTCATCCTCGAAGATACCGAAGGTGACCTCGATTTCGGAGATGATATCGATAACGTTTATATCGTCAATAAAGATACTCAGGTACTCGCCGACAAGGACGGATTTCCGAGAATAGCCGTTCACAGCTTCGGCAAGGGGAAATCAATTTATTTATCCGGCTTTAAGTTTACGCCGCACAACACCAGGCTCCTGCACCGTTCGATATTCTGGGCGGCAGATAGTGAAAGCAAATTCCAGCTATGGACTTGCAACAACATCCAAACAGATTCTGCTTATTACCCGAAAAATAAAAAGCTGGTCGTCATAAACAGCAGTGAAAAGCCGGAAAGAACAAAGGTATTCGATTCAAAAGCAAAGGCTATCGACGTGAGTCTGGAACCATACGGTATTAAAATCATAGATATGTAAGTAACTGCCGACTTATCCCATAATGACTTTAACGTTGTGAGTTTTGCCGTCATCGAAGACAGGCAGAATATTGCCGTCGAGCTTTTTATCATCAACTAAGATTTCATTAACACCCTTTGAGATGTGCTGCGGATTTTTCACAGTTATTTTATAGACTGCATTTCTGAATATTCTTTGGACTGTAAAACCATCCCAGTCTTTAGGAATACAGGGATCAATCAACAATCCATCATACTCAGGCCTGATGCCTAAAATATATTGCGTTATAGCATAAAAATTCCAGGCAGCCGTACCGGTCAGCCATGAATTTTTTGCCTGGCCCGGCGTAAATGCATCCTTACCGGCAATCATCTGGGAATACACATAGGGTTCTGTCTTGTGCAGGTCACTGATATCCTCAAGATAAGACGGTGAAATTTTTCGATAATACTCGAACGCTCTGTCACCATTGCCAAGAACCGTCTCGGAAATCATAATCCAGGGATTATTATGGCAGAAGACACCGGCATTTTCTTTATATCCCGCAGGGTATGTGGATATTTCACCTAAATTGATGTGATATTTTGTAAATGCAGGATTATTCAGGACAATACCATATTCACAATCGAGATATTTTCTTACAGAATCCAGAGTCAATTTTGCCCTGCCGTCTTCAACCCCAATACCCGCCATCACACAGAAGCCCTGTGATTCGATAAAAATCCTGCCCTCATCATTTTCTCTGCTTCCAACCATCTTTCCAAAATAATCGTAAGCTCGTAAAAACCAATCGCCGTCCCATCCATACTTGTCGATGCTTTCTTTCATTTTGTTCACGTGGGAAAGAGCCACATCAGCTTCCTTGTTCTTATCAAGTTTTTTGCACAATTCCACAAACTCGGTACCATAAAGCACAAACATTCCTGCAATCATAACGGATTCGGCGGCGCCGTCCTGTTTATTTTCCGTTGTCTGAAAGGGCTCATCCGGATTTTTCGAGAAACAGTTGAGATTTAAACAATCGTTCCAGTCCGCCCTGCCGATAAGAGGCAGATTATGGGGGCCGAGATTATTAACCACGTGATAAAAGGAGCATTTCAAATGTTCAAATAAACTTTTAGCTTTGGTCTTGTCATTATCGAACGGGACTTTTTTCTCAAGAATCGCCCAATCGCCCGTTTCTTTGATGTAACTGGCCGTCGAGAGTATCAGCCAGAGGGGGTCGTCGTTAAAATTGCTTCCGATTTCATTATTGCCCCTTTTCGTCAAAGGTTGATACTGATGATAGGCGCCGCCGTCTTCAAACTGCGTAGCGGCAATATCCAAAATCCTTTCTTTAGCCTTTTCTGGAATCTGATGCACAAACCCGATTAGGTCCTGGTTGGAATCTCTGAATCCCATTCCCCGGCCGATGCCCGATTCAAAGTATGATGCACTGCGTGACATATTAAAAGTAATCATACATTGATACTGGTTCCATATATTGACCATCCTATCGAGCTTCTCATCATGGCTTTTTAGCTGATACACCGATAGAAGTTCCGACCAATACTTTTTTAATGCATCAAATGCCTTATTGACATATTCTGAGCTCTTATATTTTGCAATTAAAGCTTCGGCCTTTTGCTTGTTGATAATCCCCGGACTTTCCCACTTGTTATCCTCTTTATTTTCAATATATCCAAGAATGAAAACCAATTCCTTCTTCTGCCCGGGAGCAATATCGATTTCCAGCATGTGTGAACCAATCGGCGACCACCCATGAGCAATCGAATTACAGCTTTTGCCTCCGGTAACAGCATGAGGATTTCCGAAGCCGTTATACAAACCTATGAAAGATTCCCTGTCCGTATCGAATCCATCAACGAGTTGATTGACGGAATAAAAGGCATAATGATTTCGCCTTTCTTTATATTCGGTCTTGTGATAAATGACAGAGCCTTTGACTTCCACCTCGCCCGTCGAAAAATTCCTCTGAAAATTTGTCATATCATCCATTGCATTCCAGAGGCAAAATTCGACAAATGAGAAAAGCTTAATTTTTTTTGTAGCCTTGCCATTATTGATTAGTGTGACTTTTTGGATTTCGCAATTGTCACCAAGAGGCACAAAATACATCACTTCCGCCGTTATTTTGTTTTTTTCGCCTGTTATTACCGTATAGTTCAGGCCGTGTCTGCACCTGTAATAATCCAGGGCCGTCTTTACAGGTTTCCAACCCGGCGACCAGATATCAGTCCCGTCATTGATATAAAAATATTTCCCCCCCTCATCGATTGGGACATTATTGTATCTATACCTTGTAATTCTTCTGAGCTTTGCGTCTCTGTAAAAACTATATCCTCCAGCGGTGTTTGATATAATCGAGAAAAACTCCTCCGAACCTAAGTAATTAATCCATGGATATGGAGTTTTTGGATTTTCAATAACATACTCTTTGCTGTTATCATCAAAATGTCCATACTTCATAAGACCTCTATCTCCATCATATGGAATAGATAATTAATCTTGATTACTTTTGTAGTTCTATTAAATCATTCCCGTCATATGTAATTATCTGGTCCGGGCTTGCATCAAGATTGAAAGCAACAGGTTTATCTTTTTGTACCCAGACTATCTCAAAAGTTCTCTGCTGTAACATTCCGGGAAATTCACCCTGCCGAGCACCGATATTCAGCACCTTGTTCGCTTGGTCAAACTTGAATTGTATCCTGCTGAAAGCCCCTTTCTCATAGTTGTAGTTTACATTTTCATCTTCATACAACGTAAATACGGCATCTTTACCGGTGTAAACAATCAAACGAATAGGTTCAGCAGGTTTTTCCATGGAATATTGAATGGCAGGACCAAACGGAATTATTGAGCCTTCTTTGACGAAAATCGGGATGTTCGTATATGGAGCCTCGACCTCGATGGTTTGACCGCCCTGGAAATAATTGCCGGTCTTAAAATCGTACCAGCCCGTGCCAGCCGGCAGATACACCTTACGGGACCTGGCTTTATATTCGGTGACCGGATTTATCAAAAGTGCCGGGCCGAACATGAACTGGTCACCGATATTGAGGACGTTCCTGTCACTGCCAAAATCCATTGCCAGCACCCGCATAATCGTATAGTCATCGTGAGTCACCATATAGGCAAGAGAATAAATGTACGGCATCAGACGATAACGCAGCTTATCGTATGCCAGCATGGTTTGATATGCGGGGTGGTTATCCGGCGCAATATTAAACATTTCACGATATGGAAACTGGCCGTGCACACGGAAGATGGGACAGAATGTACCAAACTGGAACCAACGGGTATTCAATTCGCGCCATTCCTCCAAATCCTCCCGTTTTACATTACGTTCGAAACGCGGCTCAACGGCAAAACCACCTATGTCCATGGTCCAGTAAGGAATGCCTGACAGGCAGAAATTCAACCCGGCTGAAATCTGCGCCTTGAGATCATACCAGCGAGTGGCAATATCTCCGCTCCATGTAGCGGCAGAATACCGCTGCTGACCGGCATAGGCCGAGCGTGTCAGGATAAACACACGCTGGTCGGGCCTGCTTTTCCGCTGGCCTTCGTATATACCTTTGGCATTCATTAAAGAATATGTATTGCGATACCGTGCGGAAGTGCCTAAAGCCGTAGGACCTATCCGCAGCAAATGCTCCGTTTGCGAAAGATTGGAATGGATATCCGGCTCGGTCGCATCCAGCCACCACGCATCGAATCCCTTACTGAACAGCTTCTTTTCTATTTGCTCCCAAAAAAGCTCTCTTGCTCCTTCGCTGTACGGGTCATAGAATGTCGAATGATAACCTGGACCAACCCAGTCCCGTTCTTTCTTTTCAACGTTACGCATGTACAACCAGCCCTTCTCTTTAAACTGGTTATAATACTCCGTACCGACATAAAATTTCGGCCAAACTGAAATCATAATATGGGTATTGAGTTCATCGTGAAGTTCCTTTACCATACCGGCCGGATCGGGGAAACGTTCGGGATCAAAGTTATGGTCACCCCACTCGTCTTCAGGCCAGTAGAACCAATCCTGGACAATATTGTCCAGCGGGATCCGGCGTTTGCGGAATTCTTTTACAACAGAGAGTAACTGATCCTGGCTTTGATAGCGTTCACGACACTGCCAAAATCCCACCGCCCACTTAGGCATCATGGGTGCTTTACCGGTGATTTGGCGATAACCTCCAATCACACTGTCCGGACTTTCGCCGAAAATAAAATAATAATCAATCTGGTCTGCCACCTCAGAGTAAAGTGACATCGTATCATACAGTTCCTTATCCGGGCCCAGATAACGCAAACCTATGTAACCGCCGTTCGGAATCCATTCGATTTTAATCGGATACTTTTTACCGGCTTTCATCGGCAGGTGCAGTATGTGCGACCAGGGACACCAGTTTTGTCGCCATGAATCGACGACTAACTCACCGTCGAGCCAAACTTTAGCGTAATGTGAACTATAGAATCTAAATGTATGAACACCGTTCTTACCAGACTGAATTTGGCCGCTCCAGCGAACACTGCCTCTGCCGGTATTAAAACCTTCCGGATAACCGCCCTGCTCATCCAGTGACTCGTGAGCAATAACAGATTCTTTTCGCGTTGTTAACAAGTTTTGAAAATTCTGCGTGCTAAAATACTCGGCGGTTAAACCGCCTCTGCTGCCTTCGATGTCATACAAAGTTAAAGACGATATCGGTTGATAATCACGAATATCGCCGAACTTCGTGCGTGAATTATTGTCCCACAATATGCCGTAGTTCCTGCTGGAAACCAGGAATGGAACAGAGGCCACCATATTATGCTGCCATAGGTCAATGTTGTGGCCTTTGTAATTGAAGATATCATTTTGATGCTGACCCAGCCCATAAAATGCTTCATCGGCCGGTGATTCAAAAAGCTGTTGGATATGGTAAGTTTGCTCGCCCATGACTTCGGCAGGAGTAAATTTTCTACCGTGCTTTTTCTCCTGCAGAATTAATCGACCATTTTTATCATAAAAAGCTATTTCCCCGGTCTTCCTTGAGACTTTAGCAGTAATTTTGGCGGTGGAAATATGTATTACTTTGCCAAGTTCTCTTACGACATACGGCACATGTTCCCAATCTTCTTTTTCAACAATCAGGCTCTCTCTGGTGGGAAACGATTCATTGGGGTAAGCCACAATACGAAAAATATTCTCGGTACAAACCTTTATCTTCATGATGCCGGGGTCCGTTGCCCTATGTTTTTGGAGTTTAATCATAACGCTGCCATCTTGTTTTTGAATAATGCTATTCGTACAGCCGCTTAATAGAACAAAAGTCAGAAACATAAAAAAACGCAACAATTTGAAATACATATTATGCTCCTTTTCAATGACATATAAAAATTATGCTTTCAAAGACCCATTATGGTTGGAATCAGAAGACAAGACAAGAAAAAAGTCTTTGAAGCTACAGGGACAGAAGTTGGATATGGATTCAGATAAATACCTTAGCCGGTTTAGTCTAAAGATAAATTATCGCTTGTGATATGCAAAAAGAGCCGGAAGTTAATATTTCCTCGACTCCGTCTCCCGGCTCTTTAATAAAAAATCCAGTTAGAATATCTTACGATATATATGACAGTACGGACTCTTACCTGTCTTTTCATAATATTCCTGGTGATACTCCTCGGCAGGCCAAAATTTACCGGCTTTTGTTATTTCGGTTTTAACATTGTAACCTTTTTTCTCAAGTTCATTGACAAGCTTCATCGCTGTTTCTTTTTGTTCATCGTTCATATAAAAAATTGCGGATCGGTATTGCGTACCTATATCCGGTCCCTGTCGATTGAGCTGCGTGAAATCGTGCGTCTCAAAAAACAGCTTTGCTAATTGCTCATAATTCGTCTTCGATGGATCATATACAACTTCAACCGCCTCAGCGTGACCTGTTTTATCCGTGCAAACTTGTTTATACGTTGGATTGTCCACATGCCCACCGGTATATCCCACGGTCGTCGAAATGACACCCGGCACTTTTTGAAAGTGATACTCGGTGCCCCAGAAACAACCGGATGCGAATATCGCCGCCTCGGTTTGTTTTTGCTGAGCCAGCTTAAAGTCCATTGAGACAGAATTCACACAATAACGTGTGTTCTTATCCGTAAGTCCCTCACCCAAGAAAACATGTCCCAGGTGTGCTCCGCATTGATTACAAAGAATCTCGGTTCGAACACCGTCCGCATCAAGCTGCCACTTCACTGCTCCTTCTATTTGTTCATCAAAGCTGGGCCAGCCACATTCGGACTTGAACTTTGTATCCGACTCGAATAATTCAGCCCCACATCGTTTGCAGGTATATATTCCCTTTTCATAATGGTCGTTATATTTTCCACTGAAAGGACGCTCTGTCCCTTTGTTAATAATCACCCTCGTTTCCTCGGGTGTCAGCTTGTTAAACATCTTTCGCTCCTTGTAAAATCCTATCTCATCAAGGAAAATCTCTACGGTTTTATTTTGTCTGGTTACAACACTACCAAGGTGTATCAATTCCGGGCTATCCTGTTGTCTCTTGACTGACAATCCTCGGAATCTGCGAAACGGCACCTGGATTTCCTGCCATTGGTTTTTCAATTCAATCGATGCTTGATAGAGTTTTACATCACCTTGTTCATCCTCTATCCATAGTCCCACGTTCCACTGGCCGGGTATTCCTTTTGCCCGCAAGTATACACCCTCATACGCCGAGGTGCGTATGCCCTGTCCATAATTGGCCAAACCGGTCCTGGCTCCAACAATACTCCATTTATCCACCGAAGAAACAGCCCTTTTTATATGCAGGTAAGACTTATCCTGATTTTTTAGAACTTCTATCTTGTCTTTTGCTCTTCCGGATTTTTCACTGTCCACAACAAGGGACCATTTGAAGTTTCCGGGAGAATTGGCCTTTTTCGTTGAGAAATCATCAATTATTATATTACTGACTGGATTAGGCATGTTCTGGCCTGAACTAATCAACCATCCTCCCAATCCTCCACCTAACACGATGAATAAAAACGTCAGGATAAAAAACAACTGCTTTTTTATAATTCCTTTTACAGTATTCATTTCCGTGCTCCTTTAATTAATACATAAATAAATTAATGACTTTAATTATATATACACAGATGAGATTTAGATGGTTCACAAAAACCACTATATAATAAATCGACTTCGGCTAATCACCGATTAGGAGATAAATATGCGTGTTCTACCACCTGCCGGCTCAGTCACGGTCCCTGGCATGTAATAGCAAGGTTATCACCACCAGCAATTCCATTTTTATGTAATTACTCTACTCGTTTTCCGAACCGGTCGAACAAACAAGTGACTTTTTTTATTGACTATCCTTTTTGCCATATTTATAAGCACATTCATGGAAATTGCTGTTCTGATATTTGATAATGTAAACGCCCTTGATATTGTCGGACCGTGTGAGATTTTTTCCAAGATTCCTGATACTTCTATCAAGTATGTCGCAAAAGAGTCGGGCCCGAAGGAAACAGATGCCCAGGTCAAATTAATTGCCGAATACGCACTCTCAGGTATTTCAAAACCGGATATCCTTCTTGTCCCCGGCGGCCAGGGTATCAAATCAATGACCAACGACAAAGAAACCATTGACTGGATTAACGACTGCCACAATACCACCAAATGGACGGTTTCAGTTTGCACAGGTGCCCTTCTGCTTGGTGCGGCCGGAATCCTCAAAGGGCTTAAAGCCACAACTCACTGGGTGCGGCTACCCTGCATGGAAGATTTCGGCGCCAAGCCGCAGCGACAGCGTGTTGTTATCGACGGCAAGGTCGTCACTTGTGCAGGAGTATCGGCTGGGATTGATATGGCACTGACTCTTACAAGTCTTATCGCCGGCCAGACCACAGCCAAGGCAATCCAGCTTGCCATCGAATACGACCCAGCTCCACCGTTCGATGTCGGTTCATATGATAAAGCACCCAAAGAAATTGTCGAGCTTGTCGTTCAAAAAATCGAAAACCGCAAATGAAAATGAAAGTATGAGTGCAAAACCAAAGAAATATAAGAGTTGGAGGGAAAAGCTTGAGAATCCGGTGGAAGGACTGCCAAAAGTGGTTGATGTGCCGGCTAAATATCAAAAACAGATGGGCGGTAAAAAGATACTTGTACCAACACCGATGCTCGTCGATGAGATGATACGAAAAGTGCCGAAGAAAAAACTTATCACAACAGGACAGATAAGAAAAAAGCTCGCTAAGCAATTTAAGGCGGACTCGACATGTCCTATGACTGTTGGGATTTTCCTGAGAATATCTTCCGAAACGGCGGAAGAAGACCGGAGCAAAGGTCAGAAGCAAATAACGCCGTACTGGAGAGTAGTCAAAGACGATGGTAGTCTGAATCCTAAGTTTCCGGGCGGTATAAAGGTACAGGCTGAGCTGCTTAAATAAAGAAGGGCACAAAATTACAACGGGCAGAAATAAAACCAAACTGAAGGTTAAGGATTTCGAAAAGGCCCTCTAATTACTGCTATATTCTCACCGTAGAGATATAATAATTTATCAATAGTCAAATCCTGTTCAAACTTGATTTATGCTACAATTCAGATAGAGTAATTATTCGAAGCATTCAATACCTATCTGAAAGGCCATCCAAATGGCAAAAAAGCAAGACTTAATCGCTTATTGCGGCCTTTATTGCGGAGATTGTGTCGGCTATACACAGACAGTACCGGATCTCGCCAGAGATTTAAGAAAGGAATTAAGGCACTACCGGTTCGATAAAATGGCCAACATGTTGGCACAGGTGCCATTCTTCAAAAAATTCAAGAACTACGATAAATGCTATCAACTGCTGGGCACTATGATGAAGTTACGCTGCAAAAAAACCTGTAGAGGTAATGGCGGACCACCAGAGTGCAAGATAAGAAATTGTGTCAGAAAGAAAAAGCTCGACGGCTGCTGGCAGTGCGATGATTTTGAAACCTGCGAAAAGCTCAAAATTCTTGAGCCTCACCATGGCCCCGCCCATATCAAAAACTTACGAAAAATCAGAAAACAAGGCCCTGACGCCTTTATTAAGAGTAAAAGATACTGGTATGTCGCTAAATAACAACTTTATGATTATAGCAGGAGGTAATGCAGCAATTTTAAGAAATTATTAATTTTTTCAGAAACTCTGTAACGAATTTCCTTTTTTACCGTCTATTGGGATGCGAGCTTAAATTTTATGGCTGAAGAAGATACATGGTGTAAGCTGGTACAACAGGCGCAGCGTGGCCAGGAAGATTGTATGAGTCAACTGGTTCACGATGCAAAAGATAGATTGCGCGCTTACGTTTACCGTGTAACTCTGAATCACGATGTTACTGAGGACCTGTCTCAGGAAATATTACTGCAGATGGTGCAATCCCTTGATGACCTGAATCAAGCAGAACGTTTTTGGCCATGGATATACCGGATTGCACATAGCAAAATACAGGAGCATTACAAGTCTAAACAGAGGAAAAAAATGATTTCCGAATCTGCTTTCTATAAGGATTTTATCTCACGCAGACGTGCATATTATCAGGAAGACGGATTGAAACAAATACTTCAGGAAGAATTATCTAAAAAAGTTATGACTGCTATGAAGCATATCAAGCAGCAGTATCGGGCAGTACTTTCATTACGCTGTTTCGAGCAATTATCCTACTCTGATATTGCAGAAGCTATGCAGTGTAACGAGGTTACCGCTCGCGTTCTATTCTACCGTGCCAAGAAGGCAATTAAAAAGCAACTGGCAAGCCAGGACCTTAGTAAGAGTCTTCTGTTAATGTGCATTGGTCTCTTCGGCAAATTGACCGCTCCTGCTGAAGCGGCATCATCTTCATTCACGGTCACCGCCGCTTCCACGAAGGTCGGTCTGACGGCTGCGGCACTGGCCACCGCCAGCTCAAAATTGGGCATTGTAACAATAACAGCAGCAGTAGCATTTGCGAGTATCGGCTTAACCGTTTTTTCAAACAATCCCGCACCCAATCCGGAAGCTTTACCATCTGCACCATCTTTGCCCAATAGAAATGAAATATCAAGTATTCACTTTACAACTCAATTAGAGGATAGTGATCCAAATTCCGGCGGCAGTCTCAGTAAAGGGGCCTATGAACAATGGTTCTATTTCCCTGATGGTATTGACGGGCCGATGTTTATGCGTATGCAGCGATGGACAACCGAGGAAGATAAAAAACTCTGCTCCTGGCTTGAGAACAGCCAGGGTAATTATTACTACCAAAGTGGCGAAAAACAGATTTATCTGCACAACTACCGTGTGTGCTGGAGCAGTTTGAAAGTATGCCACCTGCCAACCGACAGCGAAGAATTTACAGACTTTCTTTCAAAAGTACAAGGGGACCTGCCGGCATTTCATGACTATAATCGTGATGAAAAAACAGGTTTTCTAATCAGCTCTGTGGATTATAGATTTGTGAACGCACCAAATTTCCTTACGGAATATTGTTACAACACAATAGGACCGGAGAATTTCGAATACAACTGGCCTGCCTCTGTCCCGATTATCGACCAGCGTGACCAGATGCATAAAAGAGGCTGGACGTATTTTCATATCAATGGCAGATTGAACGGCAAAGATATTTCAGGCCAGGGACAAATTCCGTTCGTATATGAAACATGCAAAAAATACCCCGCCTGGATGAGATTGAATATCGGAAACGAGCTCGAGATAATCGATTGCAGCGATGGTGCACAATTACGTCGAGCTGACGGAACTGTTATCGCCGATTATCCGGTAGGAGCATTTTTCAAAGGCCTCCCCCGGCCATGGATGGGTATGCACACCGCAGATATTATCCGCAGGGATGCCGTAGAAAAAAAGATATGGTTCTTCAGCGAAAGACTCGCGTATGAAAATAATGTAATTATCACACTGACTTACGGAGACCAAAGCAGAGATATCGATTTGATATATAACATCGATATGGATAAAGATATCGTCACTAATATCAGATTTGACATAAATGGAAAGCCCAAAGGGCAAATTTACTTTTCATATCTTCAGGATATCAGCCAGACCGATATCGAATTAACAGAGCCGGTTCCATCAGATACCTCTCAGGTTCCCACACAGAATAGCGCCGGCATATTATGGCTGTTCCATATAGCTCAGGGAAACATGGGTAGTCAAGGGCTCTAAAAAATTTATAAGAACAAATCAGGTATTATCATCCATTTTATTTGCCAATTGCACTCATCTGAATAACCAAGACATACGACACCGCCCTGCTTGAATGCCACTGTGCTTGTTGATTCAGAGCCGGTTAGAAGTAGAGAAGCCAGTTTTGCAACAAAAGGCAGATGGCCGACAATCATAACGTCCTGTCCAGCCACATTAATTTTGTCCATAATTGTCCGAACATCATCATTTGGTGCGAGGCCATCGTGGGCGACCACTTTGTTTCTAACCGTCATAACTTCAGCGAGAACTCCGGCTGTCTGCATAGCACGAGTTTTATCACTGTGCCATAGATAATCGACCGCGATATTTAGAGGCCTGATAAACGTAGCTACTTTGTTTATATCCTGTCGACCTTCCTCTGTAAGTGGTCTTTCCGGATTTACATCTTTCGATGTTGCCTTTGCGTGTTGGACAAGGTATAATTTAATTTTTAAAATCCCCTCACAAAAGAATCTCTGTAGCACTGTTACAGCAAAATCTTTTTATTCGTATCGGTCTTTATAGATGGGCAAAACTTCCGGCTTCGAGTAATGGTTGTCTTTTTACAATTATGAAATTTTTCCCATTATCCATCGCCGTATTTATGCCGGTTTGTTCAAGTTGTCTTACCGCCTCAAAGACCTGTGCCTTACTAACGGGCCTATTGGCGAAAACTACATATTCACCTTCATCCTGCCTTACTATCTCTGCACAGAACTGGTCAAAATCCATATCGAAAAGTTTAAAGCCCTGGAATTTTTCGAAACATGCGGCATAAAAACGAATAACAATCCTGTCAGAGATAAAATAACTAATGTTGTGTCTCTGGGCATATTTTCTTGCGCTGAGCATGCAGGGAATGAATCCGGAAGGCTCGCCGATGTTTAGTGTAAATATGGCTATTCTCATCGATAACCTCAAGTATGCTTTCCATATTTCTCAAAACAATAATTGTTTTATAATTATAAATAGTAGGAAATAAAACCGCAATTATCTATTCAAAGTCCGGTCGGAATTTACACCAAACCAAGTTTTTCCGAACTAAAAAAACGGATTGGAAAATCCAATCGTTGACAGCCCCGTCGTTTAAAGATAGCATTACCGCTTCATGAATATCTTGGAGTATTGAAATGACTGACGTAACATTAGTAACCGGCGATGGTATTGGGCCGGAAATTGCCGAAGCCGCACGCAGATGTATAGATGCAACCGGTGCCGAAATAAACTGGATAATCGCCGAGGCGGGTACAGATGTGATGGAACGAACCGGCAACCCCCTGCCGGAGGCAACTGTAAAATCAATTAAAAAAACCGGTGTTGCACTAAAAGCACCTATTACCACACCGGTCGGGAAGGGATTTCGAAGTATCAATGTGCATCTGCGCCAATCGCTCGAACTTTATGCCTGTCTCAGACCTTGTAAAAGCTACGAAGGTGTAAGAAGCAGATATAGTAACATTGACCTTGTGGTTGTGCGAGAAAACACCGAGGATCTTTACGCAGGTATCGAATTCCAAAAAGGCAAAGACGACACAGCCAAGCTTATCAACTGGATCAATGAGCACAGCAGCAGAAAAATCAGCACTGATGCAGGCATTAGTATTAAGCCAATTTCGGTTAAAGCCACAGAGCACATAGTCGGTTTCGCTTTCGACTACGCCCGCAGGATAGGACGCAAGAAGGTCACCAGCGTCCACAAAGCCAATATCATGAAATTCTCTGATGGATTATGGCTCGAAGTGAGCCGCCAGGTTGCAAAGAAATATCCTGATATCGAATTTGAGGACCGCATCGTTGACAATATGTGCATGCAGTTGATACAAAAACCCGAACTTTATGACGTAATAGTTCTACCGAATCTTTACGGTGACATATTGAGTGATTTATGTGCCGGCCTTGTTGGTGGTCTTGGCGTAGCTCCGGGTGCCAATATCGGTGATAAAGGAGCTATCTTCGAGGCAACCCACGGTAGTGCCCCAAAATATAAAGGCCAGAACAAGGTCAATCCAACCGCCCTGATACTCAGCGGTGTGATGATGCTAAGACATATAGGTAAAAAAGCCGAGGCTGAAAGATTAGAAAATGCCGTTGCAGCCGTCATAGCCGAAGGTAAAAGTGTAACTTACGATATGAAGCCGCATCGCGATGACCCTACCGCCGTGGGTACAAGCCAAATGGCAGACGCTATCATCCAAAAAATCAATAACGGTTGAGAATCCAAGATAGAATATCAGGATTAGAGATACTTGGTATTGACTATACGAGCATTAAAACTTGAAATATGAGTATTTTTTGCCTAAACTTCAACTATCGTGCTATAAGCAAGAGCACAATCAACCAGTGGTATTAGCTAAAACACGAATATCACCGGGAAAGCTTACTTCTGATTTTGGAAGTGCAAAGAAGAACGTGCTACCATGTCCTAATTTTGATTCGATCCAAACCTGACCACCATATAATTCGACAATTTTCTTTACAATTGAAAGACCAATACCGACACTTTCCGTCACATCTCGCAATGAGAGCGTCTGGAAAATTTCGAAAATCTTACCAAAATACTTTTCACCTATACCGGTACCATTATCAGAAACACTAAACTTCCAAGAATCTTCGTCTTCGACACAGCCGATCCTTATATAACCATTCGGCTTGTCAATAGATCTGATGGCATTAGTTATAAGATTAATAAACAGTTCCTGCATAAATTTTCGAACACCTTTAACAACAGGTAGTTTATTTTCGACTATGATTTCGACACCTTCAGGAAGTTCGATACTCGCAATGACATTTGACAAAACGAGATTTAAATCCAAACGTTCCTGCTTCCTGTCAACAAGGGAAAGTTCTGAGTACTGAATAACAGCATTCAAAAGTCGACTCATCCTCCTTGCTCTGCCCGCGAGCAATTGTGCGTTTTTATGCCCCTTTTGTTCAAATTTACGATTATAATCTTCCGATATCCAATCAGACAAAATTCCAATTGCACGAAGCGGTGTTTGTAAATCATGGGCAGCGATACGGGTAAATTCCCGAAGTTCCCTGTTGGATATCGTTAGCTTTTTGACGGTCTGAGCAAGTTCGCTCTCTGCTTTTCTGCGCACGGTAACTTCCTGTTTAAGATCGGAAGTACGTTCCTCAACTTTTCTCTCCAATTGTTCGTTGGCATTGACTAAAGCCAAATCCCGCTGCTGAATCTGTGCAAGCATTTCATTAAATGCTTTTATAAGCAGACCAAGCTCATCTTTACTAAACTTATTTACCCTTATAGAATATTCTTTCTTTTCTGATATAATCCTTGCAACTTCAGCCAAGTTCAAAATCGGTTCCGAAATCACTTTCTGTAGTTCCGCTGAAACAAAAAATATCAGTAATGAAACAAGCGATAAAGCTCCAACAGCTACAGCAATGTCCCGTCTTAATGCATAGTATAAGTTAGACAACGTGGACCGTAAACAAACTATCCCGACATCTTTGCCTTCGACAATAATCGGCTCAAAAACAGTTAATAACTTATCCTTGAAAACATATCCAATCCTTTTAATTCCAACCGGCGCACCTTCCTGGATATGGTCAATACGATAATAACTTGCAAAAATATCACCTTCAATAGTATAGACGCCTCCAAAAACAATCGATGGTTCTGACCTCAGAGCCTTTAGAACATCATTTGCATCCTGAGGCACCTCAAAAATTACCGATGCTTTACAATTATCAGCAATCACCTTGGCCTGAGTTGACAAAGTGCGGACCATCGACTGGCGAAGACTAAACCACTGCCAGATAATAAATGTTGCACATACTAAAAGTAAGGATGAAGTACAAGCCAGCATGATGATCGATATAAGTTTACGCCGTATCGTCATGTTACTGAAAGCTTGTGATATAGCCGAGTAAAAAGTCTTAAACTTCATCTGTTTTTAAAAAAGTGACGTAACCTTATTCATATTTTAATTACAGCTAAATAAAAAGGCGCTCATCCATCAAAATCTCCACACACTAAATCGTCATTCAAGGCGTTTATCTAAACCTGAGTCTCGTATTCCACCATCAAACGCTTGTCAATTTACCGGCCGAAACCAACAAAAATTAATAAACATTAACAGTCGGATAGAAAAACAGTCCTATATAATAACCAATCTGAACTAGTTAACTGTTACAGGCTACCCGAGTATATGTTTGTTTGATTAAAGCCTTTTTTGTGGTAAAAAATGTCCTATTTTAGTAATCTATTGTTAACAAAATTATAATAAATACCAAAGGTCTTATAATATGAATCAAGATTTCTACTACAAATTGATTTCGGGTCACAAGAAAGGCTGTTTTGCAGCTTTACTCAAAATACTCTTAACTGCAGTAGCACAGGTTTATTCGATAATAATCACCCTGAGAAATTTATTATACAACACGAAAGTACTCAAAACACATCATAAGAAAGCTATCATTATAAGTGTTGGCAATATAACAACCGGTGGAACAGGCAAGACACCTCTGGTCGTCTGGCTGTGCAACTTACTTTGCGAACGGAACATTAATTGCGCAATACTCACCCGCGGCTATAAAACAAAAAAAAAATCAAATCTATTCAAAGTCGAGTCGAGTGAACCAGCAACTCAAAACTACACTGATGAACCGGCAATTCTTTATGAAAGCTGCCCACAATCAAAAGTTATCGTAAATCCTGATCGTGTTGCGAGTGCAGCCGAAGCCATCGGCAAATTCGCGGCCAGTGTCCTAATTATGGATGATGGTTTTCAGCACCGTCGATTAGCTAGAAATCTGGATATAGTCACAATTGATTCAACGCGGCCTTTCGGATACGGGAAGATTTTCCCGGCCGGCTTGCTACGAGAACCCGTTAATTCACTCAAACGTGCTGATGCTGCTATTATTACAAGATGCGACCAAATCACCACATCCGAATTAATCAAACTCGAAAAAACATTGCAAGTGATCAACCCTAATATGATAATTGCCCGCTCAGTACACACTGTTGTCGGTGCAAAAACAGCAAGTGGGAAAAAAATTAATATCGAAAATATAAATGGGGAAAAAATATTCGCTTTTTGTGGTATAGGTAACCCAAACGCCTTTCTGAATACAATCAAAGCCCTTGGAGCTGAACTGGCGGGTTCAAAAATCTATAACGACCACTATCGATATACAGATGCTTGTTTAGCTGATATTTACAAGCAAGCCAAACATATAAAAGCTGACCTGATACTGACAACACAAAAAGACTGGACTAAAATTAAGCATTTGAAACTGGAAACAAATGGCATACCTCTTGCATATCTGGCAATCGAGATAAAATTTCTGGAGGGCGAGGACGAATTAAGACACTTGATTGAGGAGACGTTAGCGGGTAAAATCATGAAAAACAATGAATGATTAACATATAATCATGTACTATTTTACGCTTGTGCTTTTATGTATGAAAACCTGCTAAAGACGATAACAAATCTTGGCTCGCCTAAAGTGCTGGTTGTGGGCGACTTTATGCTGGATATTTACCTCTACGGCGATGCTCTTAGAATCAGCCCTGAAGCACCTGTGCCGGTACTGCGAGTTCACAAAACCGAATATAGCTGCGGAGGTGCAGGTTCCGTAGCCGCCGACCTTGCGGAACTGGGTGCGGTTCCTGTCTGTCTCGGTATCATTGGGGATGACCAAAACGGTAAAATCCTTACCAAAAAGCTCAAAGAAATCGGAGCTGATATAACCGGTCTGCTTAAAGTAACCGACAGGCCTACAACAAGCAAACAAAGACTCATAGGTCTGGCTCAACATCGCCATCAACAACAATTGTTCAGAATGGATGAAGAGTCCACGGAATCACTCGCAGAAAAACAATATAAACAAATTTTGAACAGATATAAAGAAAGTTTATCACAGGTCGATATTGTCTGCCTTCAGGACCATGACAAAGGATTACTCAGCAAACCACTTTGTACCGAAATGATACAATCCGCAGCCAAGGCTAAAAAGAAGGTAATAGTCGATCCAAGCCTAACCAGTGATTATTCAAAATACACTGGTGCCTCTGTTATTACACCAAACAGGCAGGAGACATCAGTAGCCGTTGCTTTCGAACTGCAAAATGAAAAGGATTTTGCGCGAGCAGCACAGGAACTTCTGGAGAAGCTCAAACTCGATGCTGTTGTAATTACGCTTGATAAACTCGGTGCGTATCTGAAGACAAAAGACCTGGATCAAATTATACCCACTCGACCCCGTGATGTTTATGACGTAACCGGAGCGGGTGATATAGTTTTATCCTCGCTGGCTACAACTCTGGCTGCAAATTGTGATCTTAAAACGGCGGTTGAATTAGCAAATATAGCGGGCGGGATAGAAGTAGAAAAATTCGGCAACCAAACAGTAACCGTTGAAGAGATGATAGATGAAATTGTCAGCCAAAAAATGGCCAACAGCGGTAAAGTACGCCCTGTTGATTTATTGATTGATGAGCTCACATGGCACCGCAGACGCAAAGAGACCGTAGTATTTACCAACGGCTGTTTTGATGTAATACACACAGGGCATATAGAATTTCTGAAATTTTGCAAGTCCCAGGGTGATATTGTTGTCGTCGGACTCAACAGTGACAGCTCTGTGAAGACTATCAAAGGTCCCGAACGACCAATAAATAATCAACAAGACAGAGTTACTGTCCTGGCGGCATTGGAAATGGTCGATTATATTACTATTTTCGATGAGCCGGACCCGCTCAATTTAATTAAGAAGATAAAGCCGGATATTTTGATTAAGGGTCAGGACTGGGCAAAAAAAGGTGTAATAGGACGCGAATTCGTTGAATCCTGTGGAGGAAAGGTCGTTCTTGCACCAATCGTTGAGGGTAAAAGTTCATCTGCAACTATCGACAGAATGAAACCATTACAGGCAAAATCCTGATGAATGATTATACAAAAAAACAAATAACCGAGGCCGTCGAAATTCACAAAAAGACGACCGCCGAACTCCAAAAAAACAGCATAGAAATTATTGCTGCTGCCGCTGAGGCGATAATTAAAGTATTGGAGCAAAACGGCACGATTTATCTCTGCGGTAACGGTGGTTCGGCGGCAGATGCTCAACATATAGCCAGCGAATTTGTGGGTAGATTCCGCCGGGAACGAAAAGCCCTGGCCGCCGTAGCGCTTTCAACCGATACATCAATACTGACATCGATTGCTAATGACTATGCTTACGAAAACGTCTTTGCCAGACAGGTCGAAGCGCTCGTACGAGAAGGTGATATTCTATGGGCTTTCTCTACAAGCGGAGCTTCGGCAAGTGTCACTGCTGCTGTTCGTTTAGCGAAAGAAAAAGGTGCCCGGGTAATAGCTTTTACAGGACAAAAAAATAGTGAGCTTGAGAAAATTGCCGACATTTGCTTTTGTGCTGACAACAAATCAACCGCTCGCAGCCAGGAAATGCACCAACTCGCTTATCATATTATTTGCGACATTGTAGAGTACAATTTTACAGAAAAATAAACCAGGAATGGATTTTAACAAACATGTCCGAAAGAGCTATATTCTTAGATCGGGATGATACGTTGATTGAAGACCCAGGTTATATCAGCAGTCCCGATCAAGTTAAGCTGCTGGACGGTGCTGCAGAGGCACTGGTTAAGCTAAAAGACCTGGGCTATAAGTTAATCGTCGTAAGCAACCAATCAGCAGTCGCACGTGGGATTGTTTCAGAAAAAACCCTCAATAAAATTCATAACCGATTGAAGCAACTGCTGGCCGAAAAAAATGCGTTTTTAGACCGGATTTACTACTGTCCATATCATCCCGAAGGCGTTGTCCCTAAATACCGTAAAGAAAGCAACAACAGAAAACCAAATCCGGGAATGCTGCTGGAAGCTGCCAAAGATATGGATATCGACCTCAGTCAATCCTGGTGTATAGGTAATAGCAGCAGAGATATCGAGGCTGGATATATGGCCGGCTGCAAAACTATACTAATAGATGTCCCATCCCATCTGAAATATTCCGATTCAGATTTAAAACTAAAAGGCATAACTCCCGATTACCAGGGCGTAAATCTCAGAGAAGCAGTAAATATCATTAAGAAATATCTTCGTTCTTCTACAGGTACAAAATCGCAAAAGCAACCGAATTCCACAACTAAAAAAAAAGCGAGCTCAAAAGCATCCAAAATAATTAAATCAATTCCCAAGGCAGCCGAATCGAATCCTGAAGCTGATAAAATGAACTCTAAAGCAGAGCAATCCCCACCCGCGACTAACGATGTAGTTGATGAGGTCAATAAACCAGATATGCAAAATAATATACAAAAATCCCAATCAAAAACGAAAAAAACGCAAGCTAATATCCCACATATAGAAAAAAACAAAGACAAAAATGAACAATTGTTAGTTGAAATTTTGAGACAACTTAAAAGCATGCAGCGAGCGGAAATGTTCAGTGAGTTTTCTATAATGAGACTCTTGGCCGGAATCGTGCAAATTATCGTTCTTTTTTGCCTGCTGATAACTATATGGTACCTAATGAGCCCGGAAAGTCAGATTAGTTCAGTCTATATTGCTCTTGGTTATGCGGTGGTATTTCAACTGATGGCATTGACCCTTTATATAATGCATAGCCGAAAATAAAAATGTTAGATGCGTATCCCATAAAGTCAGAAGCGAGATACGAGATATAAAATGCAAGATACAAACGTTTTAGTCTGGCTCCCTTCTCCAATGGGAGATGTTATCCTTTGCACACCGGCTTTAAGAGCCATTCAAGAGCATTTCAAACCCTGTAAAATAACACTTTTTGCAAATTCTGTGGCACGTGAGGTATTGTCTCCATGTAATTTTAACTTTAATTGGCTCGAGCAAAACAGCAATAACCCACTCGTAATTGCAAAGGAACTCAAAAAACATAAATTCTCCCATGCAATTCTTTTAAAGAACTCCTTCGCTTCGGCACTGGCCGTTTTCCTGGCGGGAATACCAATGCGTATCGGTTATACTCGCGAAAAACGTGGCTTCATGCTCACCAAAAAACTTTATCCGGAGAAACTTTGTAACGGAAAATTTAAGCCCGTTTCAATGATTGATTACTATCTTGCTATCGCCTCCAGAATTGACGCCGATATAAGCAACAAAAGCCTTGAATTATCCATTGATCAACAGGCCAAAGAGACTCTGAGATTAAAGTTTCCGGAATTATTTAAGACCGATGGGCCGATTATTATTCTTGTCCCCGGCGGAGCATTTGGCCCGAGCAAATGCTGGCCCGGTATCAGATTCGCACAAACAGCAGATCAACTGATTAGCGACTATAATGCTATGGTAGTCATATCTGTAGCTTCCAATCCTGCAGAGCAACAAATCGCAGAAGAGATATATAGCTCAAGTAAACACTCTCCGCAGGCACAACAGAACAATCCAAAAAACAAACTCATCAACCTGGCAGAAAAGCCCCTCAGTCTCGGTGAATTAAAAGCACTATTTTCCATGGCAAATTTGGTGATAACTAACGATACAGGCCCGCGACACATTGCCGTGGCACTGGACCGTAAAGTTATCAGTCTTTTCGGGCCGAACAATCCAGCCTGGACGGACACAGGTTATGAAAATGAAATTCAAATAATCGGTAACGTTTATTGTGCACCCTGTCATAAACCAACATGTATAAATAGCGAACATTTTTGCATGCAGTCAATCACAGTCGATATGGTTTGTGAAGCGGCTAAAGAATTAATTGAAAATAATCGCAAACATTTCAAGATTTACACTCAACAGGAATTTGCTGAGATTGGAGATTCCTTCTTTATCGACCCTGATTACAAATCCGCGCTTGAGACTTTGGGCCTGAACTCGATAGACAACGTATTTTCTTTTAAGTCCGCCAGAAATCTATCTAAGAAAAATCTCGCCGCTTTCCGGTCTCGCCTGCAGTTAGAAGTTAATCAACCGAGCTCTGCAAAGCCTGTTACACTATTTCTCAAACGATACGACAGACCTCCGATTTGGATTCAATTGAAAAACTGGCTTACGACACACAGCTGTAAGAGTTGTAGTTTCCATGAGTTTGAAACAGCAGAAATATTAGCACTGGCGGGTGTAAAAACTCCAAAAACCATTGCGTATGGCCAGCAGTGGGGAACTATCTTTGAGAAACGAAGCTTCATTATTACCGAGAAAATTCCGGACGCTGATGCTCTCGAGCGTAAACTTCCGGATTATTTTCAAGGTCGAGCCACTACTGAAAATTTGAAGTCGAGAAGAGATTTCATTGCTAAATTAGCGGGCTACATCAAAAAATTTCACGAAACTAATTATCGCCATCGCGACCTCTATCTTTCGCATATATTTTACAATAACAACGGAAATTTATACCTGATAGATTTAGCCCGTGCTTTTAAGCCAATTATTTTCTCCAGGCGATTCCAGATAAAAGACATCGCACAGATTTACTATTCGGCACCTGGAAAGTATTTTTCAAGAACAGACAGAATGCGTTTTTTTTTGAACTACACCGGGCATAGTAAACTCACAGGACCAGACAAAACATTCATACATAGAGTAATAAATAAAGCAAAGCGAATGGCACAGCACGACAATAAACACGGCAAGCAAGCTCCTTTTACCGGTTAAAACATTAAGGTTAATATTCGGCTATGAACAGGAAAGTAGCAATAATTATTGAACGTGCAGATATAACACTCGGAGGAGCAGAACGTTCCGTTTTTGAGCTGAGAGGCGCTCTATCCGCAATTGGTTACACAGTTGATATACTTGCGGCAAAAGGCCAGACAAACGCCAAAAACATACATATTCTTTGTAAGGACACGCCCGGCAAACGCGTAAACTATTTCGTTTTCGAAAAGGCAATAAGACAACATTTATATCAAAATAAATATGATATAATTCACAGCGTCTTACCTTTTGATTTCGCCGATGTTTACCAGCCCCGTGGCGGGACATACGCTGAGACTATTATACGTAACGCCGCCAGCTACCAAAATAAGTTTATCGAATATTACAAAAGACTAACAGCCATTACCAATTCCCGCCGAACCACACTCTTGCGGGCCGAGCGTAGGCTTTCGCAGACGCCGGATGGGCCCGTAATTGCTGCGCTCTCAGAGTATGTTGCAGAACAATTTAAGCAGCACTATAACACCGATGACAAAAAGATAGGAGTGATACCTAACGGGGTGAAAACCGATAAACGCGTTGAACCACCTCAGGCCGACAAACTCCGTTCGCAAATACTGGCAAAACTAAAACTTAAAGAAGCTGATGATCCGGTCCTCTTTTTATTTGTGGCTAATAATTTCCAGCTCAAAGGTTTGTTAACACTTATTCAGGCTATGCAAATCGCAACTCGTAAAAATTCCGAACGACCGGCTTATCTGATTGTCACCGGTCATGATAAAAAGAAAAAATACGAGCGTCTTATACGTTCTTCAACAGAAAAAAATGTGGTTTTATTAGGCCCTTTAAACCATATTCAAAACGCGCTTTCAATAATTGATGTGGCTGTCCTGCCGACTTTCTATGACCCTTCGAGCAGGTTCATTCTCGAAGCCCTGGCTGCTGATAAACCAGTAATTACAACGAAGTTTAACGGGGCTATTGATCTGTTTGTTAATGACCGCCACGGTAAAGTCATTGACTCTCCTGATGATATCCAGGCTCTGGCCGAAGCTATTAATTATTTCACGGATTCAAACAATATCCAAAAAGCATCACAGGCAATAATTGAGGATAATCTTCGGAAAGAAATCTCCATCAGCAGAGTTGCCAAACAACTGCACAATGTATACGACTCCATATTGCAAAAGAAAGGTTCGGAATAATGTACCTGATTTTTATACCGGCCGTCATTGTTGCATATTTACTTGGCTCGATACCATTTGGACTGCTTATAACCAGGGCACACGGCAAAGATTTACGTTCAATTGGTTCAGGCAATATCGGTGCAACTAATGTCGCACGGGCACTTGGTAGAAAATGGGCCTATGTTTGCTTCGCTCTCGACGTCCTCAAAGGCCTTATTCCAATGCTTGCAACTTTACCTTTGTTCAATAAATTGTCTAATCAAATTCAAAATGAAAGCTTACAAGTTCTGGTCTTTTGGTGGCTTGCAGTGGGATGTGCAGCTATTCTCGGCCATATCTTCCCGATATATTTGAAATTAAAAGGTGGCAAAGGAGTTGCAACCAGTTTCGGAGTAGCTCTCGGTCTTTGGCCTTACTATACAATCTGCGCTATGATCGCCATAGCAGTATGGACGGTAGTTGTTTTCATATGGCGGTATGTTTCATTAGCATCGGTTATTGCTTCTGTGACTTTTCCTCTCGTTTTGATTTCATTAATAGTCCTGAAACCCGGTTGGGAATTTGCTCACCTATGGCCGTTGGTTATTGCTGCCACAGCAATACCATTGATGGTAGTAATCCGACACCGGGAAAATATCAAAAGACTCCTGTCCGGCACAGAAAACAAAATCGGAAATGTAAAAAACCACTAAAATACGCTATACCGCCGAAGCGGGAATAAGGCATAACAATCTCAAAAGTGAATTACCAGTATTCTTGAACCGGTGTTCCTTTCCGCCGGGCACAAATATCACATGTTCGGGTCCGAATTCATGCTCTTTTCCCTCAAAGACAAAAGTTCCATTTCCGTCAACTATAAAGACTTCGTGCTCATGCGGGTGAGTGTGCAAAGGCGTATGGCCGCCGGGTTGTAACTCGAACATCCGCATCGCAAAATTCTTAGCTCCATCCACTTTGGAAATAAGCCATCGGATTTCCACATCTTTTGCCCCTTCATGTGCGACCGGCGACTTTTTTATATTACTGCTTCTTTCTATCTTCATTTGATAGCTCCGCTTATATATTCTGATACTTCAACCAAGTTTCTTCGAGAGAATTTCCGAGACAACTTTTGGATTAGCCTGCCCTTTTGTTTTTTGCATGACCTGCCCCAATAAAAATCCCCTGGCCTTTTTTTCTTTTTTACCGCCACTTGTAACATCCTCAACCGCCTGAGCATTTTCCACCAGCACCTGGTCCACAATCTTTTCCAGCTCGTTTACGTCACTTTTTTGAATCAATTTAAGTTCCTGAGCTAATGCCTCTGGCTCCTTACCTGTCTGAGCCATTGCCTCGAATATCGTCGCAGCAGAACCGGCACTGATTGTATTCGCTTCGACCATTGCCGCTAAATCTGCGATGCCCTGCGGTGTTACAGGTAAATCATTTATGCTGAGGTTCTTTTCCTTTGTAATTTTCAAACCGGTCTGCGTCAGCAGGTTACAAAGCCGTTTAGGTTCCCCACCGGCCTTGACTGCCTCATCAAAGAAATACGCGGTTGAACGCTCGGCCGTCAGAACACCGGCGTCATAATCACTGAGATTATATTCCTGAACATAACGCATCTGCTTTTTGAGCGGCAACTCACACAATCGCGATTTAATATCTTCCAGCCACTGCCTCGTTAATTCCACAGGAACGAGGTCGGGTTCGGGAAAATACCTATAATCATGGGCTTCTTCTTTTTCTCTCTGCAGGACGGTGATTTCCTTTTCATCGTCCCAGCCCCGTGTTGTTTTATTTCCCATCTCCATCACTTGCCCACTCTCGATGAATTCATCAAGTTGTCTGGTTGCTTCATAGTTGACACTTCTTTCAAGTGCCCGGAAACTGTTCAGGTTTTTCACTTCTACTATCGGCGTTCTATATTCAGCGCCGTCTTTTGTGATAATTAAATTTATGTTCGGCTCAAAACGCATGTGCCCTTTCTGCATATCCGCTTCGGAGACTCCTAAAAATCTGACCATTCGCTGTAATTCGACGGCCAACGCGCGAACTTCTGCCCCGCTGTTCATATCCGGCTCGGTGACAATTTCCAGTAAAGGCGTACCAGTCCGGTTTAAATCCACCTGCGAAAAATTACCGGCCGTGTGCAGATTCTTACCGGCATCTTCTTCGAGATGCGCCCTGATTATGCCTATCCGTTTTGTCCGGCCCGATTCAAGCGGAATCTCAATATAACCATTCTTGCTGAGCGGTAAATCATACTGGCTTATCTGATAATTCTTCGGTAAATCAGGATAGTAATAGCTCTTCCTGTCCCATTTTGTAAACATGGGTATTTCACAGTTCAAACCCAGCCCCACCATTACAGCATATTCGAATGCCTGCTTGTTCATTACCGGCAGAACACCTGGCATACCAAGGCATACCGGACATACCCTGCTGTTAGGCTCGGCACCGAATTCAACCGCACAACCGCAAAACATCTTGCTCTTCGTGCACAATTGGACGTGAATTTCCAGTCCGACCAATACTTTGTATTTTAAATCAGCCATCATTCTATTGACTTATCATCGGCGGCTTTTTCTTATGCCAATCCGTTTGAGCTTCGTACATTCTTGCCGCCCGCAGCAATTGTTCCTCTGCGAACGCCGGAGCCATAATCTGTAAACCGATCGGCAGGCCCTTATCGTCAAAACCGCAAGGTATACTAATTCCCGGAATGCCGGCCAAATTGGCAGCTATCGTATAAATATCCGACAGATACATTTGCAGCGGATCATTCATCTTTTCGCCAATCTTGAAAGCTGTTGTTGGGGCAACCGGCATCATAATGCAATCACATTTCTCAAAAGCGGCTGTAAAATCACCGCGTATCAGGTTCCTGACCTTTAGCGCCTTGAGGTAATACGCATCATAATAACCGCTCGAAAGCGCATAGGTTCCGAGCATTATACGCCTTTTGACCTCTTTACCGAATGCTTCAGCACGAGATTTTGAATAAACTTCGACATAGTTCTGGGGATTTTCTGTGCGGTGACCATAATGTACGCCGTCATATCGAGCCAGGTTACTCGATGCCTCTGCTGTAGCAATAACATAATAAGCAGCAATCGCATAATCCAGATGGGGCATATCTATTTCAATAATCTGGGCTCCGAGATTCCTATATATATTTAGCGCCTCAACTAAAGCCTTTTGTACCCGCTCATCAGCACCCGCATTGAATTGCGGCACGATTGCGATTTTGAGTTTGTCTATCGGTTCTTCGAGCTTCTCAAGATAATCGCATACGGGGGCCATTGTCTCAACTACACTGGTACTATCTGCCGGGTCGTGACCTGCCATTATATTCATCATCAACGCCGAATCGGTAACCGTCTTTGTAACCGGTCCGATCTGATCGAGGCTTGAACCATAGGCAACAAGTCCGTACCGTGAAACTCTTCCATAAGTCGGTTTTAAGCCCACTACACCACAAAAAGCGGCTGGCTGCCGTATGGAACCACCTGTATCGGAACCAAGGGCGGCAAAACAAAGTTGTCCTGCAACAGCCGCCGCCGAGCCACCGCTGCTTCCACCAGGCACTCGAGTCGTATCCCAGGGATTAACGGTTTGCTTCAGTCCTGAGTTCTCCGTGCTCGAACCCATCGCAAACTCATCCATATTTGTCTTGCCAACAATAACCGCGTCTTCGGCCAGAAGTTTCTCTACTACTGTAGCATTATAGGGAGAGTGGAAATGCTCCAATATTTTCGATGCGCATGTAGTATTCCCGAAAGTTGTACACATAACATCTTTTATAGCAATTGGTACCCCAGCTAATTGCCCCACAGCTTCTCCAGCGGCTATACGCCTGTCAACATCGGCAGCCTTTTCCAGTGCCATGTCCTGGAAGGTGCTAATGTAGGCACCGACAATCGGCTCGAATTTCCTAATGCGCTCGAAAATACCATTAGTTATTTCAACACTACCTACACGACCAGCAGCAATTTGATCACGCAATTCTTTGGCGGTTAGTTCTTCCATACTTGTTTTTAAAGGTATTTATGCACCGGAGTTGTCATCGAGTATTTTCGGCACTTTGAAAAACGCATCATCCCGCTGCGGTGCATTTGCTAATGCTTTTTCGGTCCCAAGCGATTCTTTAATACTGTCCTGTCGAAAAACATTGCTAATCTGCAGACAGTGCGCCAGAGGTTCTACATTTTCCGTATCCAACTCGTTCATTTTTTCGACGTATTCAAGAATCGCCCCCAACTGGCCGGTAAATTCCTGTACTTCCTGCTCGGTCAATTCCAGGCGGGAGAGCTTTGCAACCTTGCGAACCTGCTTCTGGTCTATTTTCTGTGCCATTTTGTTTATATCTGACTAAATAAAAAAAGCGAGGCAGAACCCGCCCCGCTATAAATTACATCTTATCCGGGAAATTGACTTTATCAACCTGTTGCCTTATCAGAGGGCTTGTAATCTCGCTTTTGCGGCTTCTGAATCAGCCCCATACGAATAGCTTTGGCCGATACCTTGATTCTGCAGACTTTGCCATCAATAACGGCACGGACTTTTTGTATGTTTGGTTTGAATTTTCTTTTTGTAACACCCGTTACTTTTCTGCCGACTCCACCCAGATGCTTGGCCTTACCACGCCGGGATATACTCCTGCCGGAAACCGTTCGCTTTCCGGTAAAATAACACTCTCTTGACATCGATTATACCCTTTTACTGCCTAGTTAGTATTTATCGTTCAATTTCACAAATCTGCAAAAGCAGAAGCATAAATATATGATTTTGCCAAGAAAATGCAAGAGCAAAACCAATTTTTCTTTCAAAAACTGTTCTGTATCCCAACAAATCTTTTCCTGAGATAATTTCATTGATATTTTGTCTTACTATAACTGACCACCGAAGGAAAATTTGGGGAGCGGCGATTAGAGAAAGCATCACACATTATGCAATACCATTCAGGAGCCAAGTATTTACAGCAATATGAGAGATCTCAACCTTGATGGGACAACCAATCTGAAAGATTTTGCATTTGTTGCCGATAAATGGCTCTGGCAGGAAAACCTGTAATGAATTTTAGATATTTGTGATGCATATCTCATAATGTGATGCTGTTAAACCGGTTTCGAAATCGCCATACAATAAAATATTGCCTACTGCCCTCTAAAAATATTTTTCCGGTAAAAAATTGAGATAAGGATGTTTCTTTGCACACTCTCATATTTAGCTTATAATCAAGTCTCGGCTCCAGCCCTAAATTGGCTGCAATAATATGGGGCAATACTAAAGGCAATAATGATATGAACATTTTAGGAATATCAGCTTTCTATCACGACAGCGCAGCAGCTCTCGTTCGGGATGGCGAAATCGTTACCGCCGCCCAGGAAGAGCGATTCACCCGAAAAAAGCACGATAGTCGGTTTCCAAAGAATGCAGTTGACTATTGTTTGGAAGCCGGAGGTATAACAGTCGAGGAACTTGACTTTGTAGTATTCTACGAGAAACCGCTTATCAAATTCGAAAGACTACTTGAAACTTATATCGCATTTGCCCCACGTGGTTTCAAACAATTCGTGATGGGCATACCTTTGTGGCTGCGCCAAAAACTTCACTTGCCCCGTGAGATGGACAAAGCATTGCATAAAAGATATAAAGGTCGTTACGTTTTTACTGAACATCATGAATCCCACGCCGCAAGTGCATTTTTTCCCTGTCCATTCGATGAAGCCGCCATTCTTACTATGGACGGTGTTGGTGAATGGGCCACAGCGAGCTTTGGGACAGGACGCGGCAATAAAATAGAAATAACTCATATTTTGCACTTTCCCCACTCGCTTGGGTTGTTATATTCGGCTTTCACATATTTCACCGGCTTCAGAGTCAACTCCGGAGAGTACAAACTTATGGGTCTGGCCCCCTATGGTGAACCGAAATATTATGACCTGATTATGGAAGAACTAATAGACCTTAAAGAAGACGGCTCATTTCGCTTGAACATGTCATATTTTCCCTACTGCCATAAGACTGTGATGACGGATTCAAAATTTGAAAAGTTGTTTGGAGCCCCCCCACGCAAAGCTGAATCACCTTTAACCTCGCGTGAAATGGATATGGCCGCATCGATTCAGGCCGTAACCGAGGAGATTATGCTCCGGGCAGCAAAATACGTACATCAACAAACAGGAATGCAAAACCTCGTGTTGGCAGGCGGCGTAGCCTTAAATTGTGTCGGTAACGGCCGAATTCTTCGGGAAGGTCCTTTCAAAAACATTTGGATCCAACCGGCAGCCGGAGATGCGGGCGGTGCATTGGGAGCGGCGTTGTTTGTCTGGTACCAACTGCTGGATAACGAACGCAAGGCTGAAGGTCACGACAGACAACAGGCTTCTTTATTGGGACCGGCTTATAGTAACGAACAAATTCGGAAGTTCCTCGATTCAATAGCAGCTAAATATCATGTTTATCCAGACCAAGAGCAACTGATTACCAAGGTGGCAGATTTAATAAGTGAGGAAAAAGTAATCGGCTGGTTCCAGGGACGAATGGAATTTGGTCCCAGGGCGTTAGGCAACAGGAGCATTATTGGTGACGCCCGCAGCGAAAAAATGCAATCGATAATGAACCGGAAGATAAAATTTCGTGAATCTTTCCGGCCATTTGCACCCTGCGTGCTTAGAGAAGATGCAAAAAATTACTTCGACATGCCCGATAGTCAGGACAGCCCTTATATGCTGCTTGTCGCTTCCGTTAAAAATGATAAACGCTTACCTCTCAATAAGCCGAAACAAACACTGAAAGGATTGGATAAATTAAAAATAAAACGAAGTTCAATACCTGCAATTACCCATGTGGACTACTCAGCACGAATCCAGACTGTAGATGCAGAACGTCATCCCAGACTGCACCGTCTAATGAGCCAGTTCAAGAAAAAGACCGGCTGTTCGGTAATAATTAATACAAGTTTTAATATCCGTGGTGAACCGATTGTATGTTCCCCGGAGCACGCATATCGATGTTTTATGGCCACAAATATGGATGTTTTAGTCATTGAAAATCAGTTGCTTTATAAAGAAGAACAACCACAAGCAATCCAACACGAGGTGGACGAATATAAAGCTCAATTCGAGCTGGATTAAATAAATCATAGAAAGGCTGAAGACTTAGAAATGTCAATGGTTGAAATTAACTGGAACCCCAAGCCCAAGGAGCTTCGCAACTTCGGGATAATTGCTCTGATTGCAACAGCGGTAATATCCTTACTGTTATATCTAATAAAGGACCTTGGGATCCAATGGATCCTAATAATCACAGGTATCGGTTTTGCCATCTTTTTATGCAGTTTAATATCAGGTAAACTGACCAGGATGATTTATATTGGTTTAACACTGTTGACACTGCCGATTGGCTGGGCAGTAAGCTTTATATTGCTGGCAATCTTTTACTTTTTGATACTTACACCACTCGGACTCGTATTTCGTCTGATAGGGCGAGATCCACTACAACGAAATTTCAACTCAAAGGAAAAAAGTTACTGGCTCAGACGAAATCCACCGAATACAATTGACCGATATTTCCATCAATTCTAATCTAACCGGAGACTATATATGGTCAAAAAGTCACAAGAGAAAAAAACCAGTGAACTCAACAAGATGGTAAAAGAAAAACGTCCGTCTCTGCTATCAGAATTCTGGTTTTTCCTTAAACATAACAAAAAGTGGTGGCTGCTACCCATTATAATTATTCTGCTGCTATTGAGTCTCCTTATCTTGCTAAGTGGCACGGCATTAGCTCCATTTATCTACCCGCTTTTCTGAGGATAGTATATGGAACGGAATAAAAACCGTTGTCATTATAATGTCCGGATTTAGTTGTTGTTTTTTTCAATCGCCCCCAGAGCCCGATGTACCTTTGTTGAATTAGGATCGATTGATAAAGCTGTACGAAGTTCTTTAACGGCCTCGTCTCTATGTCCCTTAGCTTCCAATATAAGTCCAAGATTATAGTGCATATCCAAATCGTCCGGCACGAATTTGAGACCATCTCGATATGTTTGGATTGCCTTGTCAATCTTACCCTGCTGGTAAAACACCGCCCCTAAGTTGTTATACGCCTGGATGTGATCCGGTTTCAAACGAACCGCTTTGTAATACTTTTTAATAGCCTCATCAAAGTTCCCCTGAAGCTGATATGCCAAACCTAAATTGAACAGTGCATCGGGGAATAAAGGACATATAGATAATGCTTTTAAATTATTCGTGACAGCCGCATTGATATCACCCTGCAAACCAGACAATCGCCCTAACTTAGCCCAGGCTTCGTAACGATTAGGCATATAATTTAGAACCAAACTAAACTGACGGCCTGCTTCGGCATAATTGCCCATTTCCTCGAGGAATTCACCATAATTCCAGTGCAGCCACCAGTCGGATGGATTTTGCTTAATAGCCCAGAGAAACTGACTTTCGACCTTCTTAATTACTTCCGGAGAAATAGCCTTCATAAGAATCTGAATCCGTTGCTCCATCCGTTCTACCTTTTGATCATGATAGAGCTGATTGGTAAAAGGAGCATGTTTGATATAGGAACTTAAAACATCTTCTGCAATCTTGTATTTATCCCAATCTGTATATGCCAAATAACGAGCACATTCGGCCTCAGTTGGTAAATCAGAGGAATCAGGATTTGCATTATAACGTTTAACCTGGTTTGGAAGAATGTCCTGCATCTGTTTGAAAATCGCTGATGCGAGAATATAATTACCGCCGAAATTCATATGGACATGCTCATAAAACAACTCCTGGCCTGTGATGTTGTATGGGCTGTTCTGTTCAAATATCTTCACTGCATCTAAAAGATAAACTTCCTCATCGGTTTGATTGGATGCTGTATTGCGAATTATATCGTTAATTCTATTATCTGCCCGAAAACGTAGGGTATCCAGCTCACATGCCTGAGTATATCTTTCCCTGCTTGTGTTATATTCACCCATAGCCCAATAACAACGACCTAAGCGAAACTCTAAATCTGCGTATTGATCATCAATTTTGGCAGCTTTTAAATACTGTTTCACTGATTCGGAGAAATTGCCATCCTCTTCATATTGCATCCCAAGCCTGTAAATCTTGTCCCAGCTCTTTTTCTCCCCGTCTGTGAGATTAGGCCGATGTAGTGAAGCAAATGGTGGATTATCCTTTAAATTAACGGGTACTGTACAAAAAATTATCGGAGTTCCACCTTTACAGGCAAGACGCCGAATATCTTGAAGGTTCCTTTGAAAGTGCCTGTATACAACTTCCATACGAGGATCATCCGCTCGTACCTGTTCTTCGAGAAACATTTCCAGGCCTCGCCAAACTTCAGGGGCATTTTCACCACACACCGATTTCAGAATATTAGTTAAAAGCTGTCCCAGCTTAGTAGCTTTAAGCGCAATCCTAAAGCGGATTAAAGACAGACTGGAACTAAGCGGAGTAAAAACTGTACCCGCCCCGTATGGACCGACCACCTCATTATTTCCGAGATACACTACGAACAAATCGCCTTGATGCTGTGTGCAATCCTTTGTGATATCCAGGACTACATGAGAATTTATAGCCGGCATCGCAGTTGTAATCACTTCAAAATCCACCTGTGGATACTGCTGTTGCAGCATCGTCTTCAAAATCCTTCCGAAGCAAAATGCCTCCTTCGGTGTACCCGCAGCCGCAGAAGCCCCTAATGTAAAAATTCGATAAGTGTCTTTTGATTTAGTTGCAGGAAACACAAATGGATTTGCCATTCGAGCTATGTTAGGAGGAAAATAACTCCAGGAATATTTGATATTATTACAGTAAAAAGCTGTTTCATTCATCCTACATTTGACGAACATATTTGTAGGGAAACCATAATCGACCACTCGCAGTGCAATCTCCAACGTTAAAAAAAGAATGACCGGAATGATAATAATCGCAGTAAAACGGAACATCCAGAGTCGCCAACCGGTTATAGGTGTGAACGTCACTTGGCTACCGGTTTTTTGTTTTCTTCCGAAGATTCTGCTTGTAACTTTTGTTTCCAACAGTGGGTGCTTGCTTATATTGCGTTGTTTGGCGTTTCTTTTTGTACGTGAAGGAATTTTCCTGTTTTTTCGGTTTTTGGCACCCATTTATCTCGTCTCTTAGATTACAGTCTCCGCCTAAACAGATACTTCTCTTTCGAAACATACTTCATATTTACCAGGTGGTTAAGCATCTTTTAGATTAGCCGAAAGTGTTTTTTTCAGGTATCCCACTTCGGTTTTAGTTAATGTTCTGAATTTTCCAAGACCCAGACCGCGAGAATTTAGTCTGCCGATTCGCGTTCTTGACAACGATTTAACAGAAAGGCCTACTCGTGCAAGTGACCTGCGAACCTGACGATTTAGACCCTGTCGTATTGTAACTTCGATTAAAGATTCCTTGTGACTACGTTTTAATATTTTCACCGCCGCTCTGCCTGTCTTACCTTCAGCCAACCATATTCCTTTTTTAATTTTTTCTACCTGCTCGCCGACAATCTGTCCCTTAACCCTTGCAACATAAGTTTTAGGCAGACCATATCTCGGATGAGCTAATTTATTTGCCAGCTCACTGTCGTTGGTCAGGATAATTAATCCCGTCGTATCGATATCGAGTCTGCCGACACAAAAAACACGTTTATTAGTATGAACTAAATCTATGGCTTTTTTTCTGCCCGCAGGATCTTGGTTCGTGCAAATTACACCTTTAGGCTTATTCAGAAGAAGATATACACGCTGTTCTGCATAAATTTTTTTCCCGTCCACCATAATAATGTCTTTATCGGGATCGGCAAATGCAGGAAGCTTAGTCACAATATTTTTATTTACCTGCACAATTCCACTTTTTATCAACTCCTCACATTTCCTGCGGGAATCGATACCAGCCGAAGCTAATATTTTCTGTAACCGTTGAACAGCCATTTAGATATTTAGCCCTTCGCATGAACCGCATATATCAAAAACAGTCCCTATACATAATAGGTTCTTTGCAATATAATATTACACATTGTCGGCCTGAATGTCGATATCTTTGATTAGTTCAAATTGTCAGAAAAAAGCTAACAATAGCAAACACGAAATATGATAACCACTGTTATTTTTGATTTAGACGATACACTTTACGACGAGATCGAGTATTGTAAAAGCGGCTTTACCTGCATAGCGGAATTTCTTACCGACCAGCTTAATGAACAATCCGCAGAGCGGATATTCGGTATTATCTGGAAACATTTCGCCGAGGGTAATCACACAAAAACTTTCAACGCAACTCTCGATGAGCTTGGAATAGCTTATGATGACAAACTCATCGATGATATAGTAAGAGTTTATCGTAATCATTTACCGAACATAAAACTACCACAAGACAGCAGCGATATGCTTTGCCAGCTTAGCACTCAATATATCTTGGGCCTGCTCACGGACGGTTTCCTGCCCGCTCAACAATTAAAAATGCAGGCTTTGGGAATCGAGAAATACTTCAAGTGCATAATATACACAGAAGAACTCGGTAGAAGCTATTGGAAACCCTCAACGAAAGGTTTTGAAAAAATATTGCATAATCTCAATACAAAACCGGAAAATGCCGTTTATATCGCTGACAACGAAAAAAAGGATTTTATCGCTCCAAATAAATTAGGCCTTGCAACAATACAGCTAAACCGCCCTGCCCGTATTCATAGAAATATCAGTCGGGACTTAAATGCTCCGGCACAACATAAAATAGACCAAATAAGCCGGTTACCCGCCCTCCTGAATGCACTTTGATAGCCAGTCTCCGGCAATTCCCACAAACTCCGATTAAAAAGGAAATTACTCAAACGACGATAATGTAGCAAAAACGCCCTTTAAGAGTGCTTTTTTTGTTGACTTATTAACCTTTTCAAGAGATAATATATTATCTAAACAAGCTTTTAAGGGTGATTTTTCAGTTTTTTCGTAGGAGTTTCAATTATGCCGGCACGCAGGAAACAGCAAAGCAACGCTATGCTTTATACTCTGATAATCTTTGTTGGCCTTTTTATCGCCACAACTACAATTGCGGTAATCTACTATGTTAAAGCCGAGGAGTACAGAACGGCGAGAGATAATCTACAAAATGAAATTGACAGTCATGCCACCATTGATGAACGACAGGATGTCGGAAGAAACATTGGATCGAGAACATCCGGCATGACTTGGCTCGGTACCATGATTGACCATCTTGACAATATGGTCACATTGATAGTCGGAGGTGTAGCCGAATCAACATCAGCTGAGGTTAAAGTAAATCAAGCCAATACTGAGACCGAAACAGCCATTGAGCTGGCTCAAGAATATATCGATATTCAAGATCCCAACATGATAGGATTAGTACCTATAATCGAAAGATTAACGGCCGAACTGAAAAGCACTAAAAATCTACAACTTGAAACGCAGAAACAGTTAGAAAATCTTCAAAAAGAATTTGAAAATTCGAATAAAGCCAATATCGAAAAAGAACAAGCTCTATTGGCTGAAAAAGAGAAATTAATGCAGGACGTCGAAAAGGCAAAACAAGACTACAAAAATCTTCAAGACCTTTTAAGACAAAGCACACAAGAACAAGTGAAGAACCTTGCAACACAACTGCAGGAGCTTACTGTCATCAAGGAAGCCCTGGAAGACAAGTTGAATTTAAAAGAGGCAGAATTAGCAGAGGCCCGACAGGAAATGAGACTTGCTAAGGCCGAGGTCGCTAAGATAGCACCAGGACCTGACCAGGAAGCTACGGCATACAAACCCGATGGTAAAATAATATTGGTTGATAACAAGTCCAAAGTAGTACATTTGAATATCGGCAGCAACGAACATGTGTATCGAGGATTAACTTTCACAGTCTATGATAGAGGTACGTCTATTGAGCAAGACATCAAAGGAAAAGCTGAAATCAAGGTCTTTGACATAGCAGAAACACATTCGGCCGCTCAGATTATTAACTCCGAACTAACAAAACCTATACTGCTGGATGACATTGTAGCAAATATGATTTGGGACAGTTCCAAGACAAATGTATTTGTGGTCGCCGGTGACTTTGACCTTGAGGGTGATGGAACCATCGATTACAACGCAATCGATAGAATTACGGCTATTATTGAAAAATGGGGAGGTAGGGTCGACAAAAATATTTCCATAGACACCGATTTCCTATTGCTTGGTCAGCCACCGCACGTTCCTGACAGGCCAACTTTGGAAGAACAGCAACTTGACCCAACGGCCATGCAAAAATACAAAGCCTCCTTAGAAAGATTAAACCGATACACTAATATGCAGGAGCGGGCGCAGGCCTTGTGGATTCCAATATTTACATATGATAAATTTCTTTATCTTATCGGGTATCAAACACAAGCAAGTCAGGCAGGCGCCTTTTAATTAACGAACAATACCAATTGAAGCGATAAAAATCTCACCCGTGTACTGCGCTGCTTTTTTGGTAGTAAAGCCCCTTTTTAGTGCTACAAAGGTTACAGTATAATCCGCCTGAATAGCTGTCCTTAGCGGTTGACTTGTGTCACAATCCAGTCCGGATGGAATATCAACAGCAAGAACAGGGCAATTTAGCGAATTCAAACTTTTTATCAGTTGATTATATTCATCTCCCAACTGCCCGCTCAATCCTGTACCAAACAGACTATCGACAATCATATCAGCACCAGCGGTGAGAGTTTCCACTCGCTCAGCTATATTATCGTCAGTCAGAGTCATCTGTTCAATCGTTTGGCCCATCGATTCTAAAACATCCAGATTCACCTTTGCATTACCTTTTATTTTATTTCGGTCTCCGAATATGACGATAGTAACGCTAAAGCCACTGTTTAACAGATGCCGTGCAATGACATATCCATCCCCGCCGTTATTGCCGGTTCCACAAAATATGCAAACCTTTGGATTGGTAGTATCTGCCAATTTCTCTTTAATTAATTCAGCACAACTGCGCCCGGCGTTCTCCATTAACACTACACCCGGGATACCGAGTGTATTTATAGCCCAGCTATCAAAGGCACGAACTTCATCTCTGGTCATCACATTATACTTTTTATCTGGCGAATATTTTTCCATATCTGAACATTATATAGCATATCATAGATCTGTCAATTGACATAAAAACAGCATCCTATTAAAATAACCAACAGCGATAATCAGGCCGGTCTTTCTCGTGCCGGCAGAAAAATTACAATAAAATACTCCATTGACAATATGCAGATATTATTGACAAATGATGATGGAATATTTGCTCCAGGCTTAGCTGCAATTTATAAAGAGCTGGTTAAAATAGGAAATGTAACGGTCGTCGCACCGGCTGATAGCCGTTCAGGCGCCAGTCATAGCGTTACTTTCTCCCGTCCATTAGTTTGCAACAAAGTTGATATCAACGGCCAGTTTACCGGTTTCAGCGTTCAGGGCTCCCCTGCCGATTGTGTTAAACTCGCAGTGATGCAACTGCATAAAAACCCGATTGATCTACTTGTCGCCGGTATCAACAATGGAGCAAATGCAGGAATTAATGTCTATTATTCAGGTACCGTAGCCGCCGCAATGGAAGGTGCATTCCTGAAAATTCCATCAGTAGCAATGAGCCTTGCCTGGGAAGAGAATATGGATTTCCAAACAGCCGCTCACTACTGTGCAAAGATTCTTAAAGAGCTAATGCCCGTTAAAGAAGGCTGTGTTATCAATATCAATATCCCACTTTTATCAAAAGGCCGACCCAAAGGAGTAAGAGTTGTTGCTCAATCAAGCAAAGGTTTTGACGAGAATTATATCCAGCAAAAAAACGAACAAGAGCAAACAGTATTTCAATTGACCGGCAGGGCTCATCTGGCCGATGAAGCACCTGCCGATACAAAATCATTAGAAGAGGGTTTTATAACAATTACGGCATTAACTCCGGATATGACCGACAAAATAAAGACCAAAGACCTTAAAGCTGAGTTCGAAAATTTCGTCCTATAAATTATTGATTTTCCTCGGCTTTTTTAATATAATATGTAATTATAAAAAAGCCTGCTCTATTCTAAAAAAAGGGGATAAAAATGGAAAGAAGAGCATTCACCCTAATCGAATTACTTGTCGTAATTGCAATTATAGCACTTTTAATGAGTATTTTAATGCCTGCCCTACAAAGGGTAAGAGATCAGGCTAAGCAAACGCATTGTACCGCCAACGTTAGAACTCTGTCCTTAGCATGGACGGTATATTCAGATGAGAACGATGGCAAGCTGATCGGAGCCATGATTAATGAACAACCCTATGCATGGGCGCACCCGGTACCTTCCGATTCTTCTTCCGTCGAAGAAGAAATTGAAGAAGCGATCGAAAAAGGTGCACTTTATCCATACGTCGGTAATACAACAGAAATTTATCGCTGTCCGAGCGATGCAAGAATGAAGGACCCCAGACAAACCGCCTATAGAAGCTACTCAATTGCCAACGGAGCAAATGGACAAACTAACTGGCCGGACCCTCCACGGGGTCATGTTACCGCAAAAAAATATGTCGATATTAGAAATCCCGCCGCAAAATATATTTTCCTGGAGGATGTCGATCCCAGAGGCAGCAATGTTGGCTCGTGGCAAATGTACTTAAATCCTCCAGGTTTCATTGATCCTTTAGCAACGTGGCACAAAGAGCAGACTACCTTAGGTTTTGCAGATGGCCATTCGGAAATGCATAGATGGCGCGATCCGAGTTTCATTGAATGGACCGAGCAGGCAATGTTTAATCCAACGAGATTCCAGTTTTACCTTGAAGCCACCAGCGATGAAACTACAGATCTCAATTTCTTAGCTAAGGGATTCCCTTGTAAATCCCACGATTAATTCCAAATCCAGACACATAAATAACCAGACCCGGAACAATAGATGATAAAATCACTTATTGAGCTTTTATGTGATTCAATTATATTATTAAACAATGTAAAAAACATCCAACGCGGTGTGTTTTAATTAGTACTGGATATTGACTTGCAATTAAAGGTTGGTGTATGTTTGATATTTTTGAACAACCATGGACATTAGTTGGAGTAGCAATCTTAACTCTTTTTGGGATACTGACATTCCGCAGTATTTTTCCTGAAAAAAAACACTGGTGGCAATGGCTGCTGCCTGTCTTGATGGCCGTTACAGCATTCGGCACTGATTACCTTGTGCAAACCGACCATGAAAAAATCAATTCAGTAATTAATACCGGCATGAAAGCTGTTAAAAATAAGGACTATCGAATAATTGAAAATATTATTTCAGATAACTACAGTGATTCACTTCACGATTCCAAAGCAAGTCTGATAGCGCACTGCAGGCAAAAGTTATCGCAGAATATAGTGGAAAAAAGTAAAAAGACCGGCCAATTAATATCCATATCCGGACCTGATGCAACTGCGACTATATTTGTAATGATAACTTTCACAAAAGACAGTTACATCTCCCAAAATTATCTATCATTCATCCACGTAAAAGTAAAGCTCTACCTGCGAAAACAGCGAGACAATAATTGGCTCATCACTCGCCTGGAGGTTCTTGAAATCAATCGACAGCAAGTCAATTGGAACCAAATAAGATAGGTCGGCCTTAACCGATATTTCCTGCTTTAAAAGCTTCTCTAACAACCTTTTATAGCGTTCCAATATTAATAATTTCTAATCAGACAATTTTCCAAAAGTCGCTGTTTAAATTAGCCGATAGGAGGAGGGTGGTATTTCTATAACCCTCTTAATGAAGACTATTGACTATTATGTTCTTAAAATCGAAAAAAAACAGAATACTCTTAAAACTCAAACTGTTTACAATTCCCTGGTATCCAAGCAACCGAAGCTGTGTAAATCCAGGAAACCGAAAGATAAAACCCCAGCAGATGCCACCATTGATGGTTCGTAAGGCTGAATGGCGCCGATAAAAGGAACATTATCAATTCTAATTTCAAATCCCGTTCTTTTTCCTAATTTTAATTTTGTAAATCAATATTAAGCCACCAACAAAAAGGGCCTATATCGAATATATCAAATATAGGCCCCTTTTAATACATATCCACTACTTTGAGCAGCGTAACACATTAATCAATAAATTTAACTCTTTATAGCCACTATACCAGATAGTATTCAAGTCCACGTTACTGTTCAAGAATCGCAGGAGCATATAAAAGTACGTCATCAAGGAATATGGTGCCTGAGCCACCGGATGCTCCTGTTCTCTCAAAACCGATAGTAAGCGTAGTCACATTGCTCTGATTCACTCCAAGCGACGCAATATCTATAGTCCACATAGTCCAGTCTGGAACTGCTATATCCCCTGAATCACCATCATATATAACCTTAATACCATTAATCTCAACGTACATCTGCTCGGTTACAGAATTATTTGGGTCACCATAGAACCACAACACTAACGCCTGGGCACCACCTTTTGTCCAATCCCGTCCAATTGCCAGATCTGAAGGGCTCACTATAACCTCAGAAATAGTTGCACTGGTATTATTATACATTAACGGCACCGATTGTTCGCCACCATGAACAATTTCTCTCTCAAGAGCACTTCCTTCAACATAACCTATCGTTGAGCCGTTCATTGAAGGATTTTCATATCCATCTATCCACGTCTCATATACCAGATTGCTGCCCTCTTGACCTGATTCAATATCATTGTAGGACTCAAAATCATCCACGACAAGATATTCGGTTGTTGTAAAACTCCAAAGATCACCTTCCCATAAGGCAATAGCCTCTGCATTGTTAACTTCATCGATCCGCCAGAAATAGGCGGTATCTAAATCAAAGGATAACGGACCATGGCTGGCTTGTGTTACGGTAATAACTTGTGCCGTACCATCGACAACAGCCTGTTCATCAGTGCTAATATATACATTATGCTCCGCTGCTTCTCTTCCGGCCCTCCAGCTCAGGGTAGCATTTATTGCAACACCTGTCGCTTCGGATTCCGGATTAGGCTCTCTGGCTGATACGGGGATCGTCATGAATCGCACCTCGCTCAAGCCATACTGGGGAAATAATTCCAACCAGTTGCTCGTTGCACTAATTTTAACAAGCTTCACTGCTGTTAAACCGAAATCAACAGTAATATCTGATGCGTAACCATTTGCACCAGGTGCCTGTGCAAATTCAAAGGCGTCATTCAACTGCATCCAGTTGGTACCGTCTGTCGAATACTCAATTGTGACATCTTTAAGGCCCAATCCGGCAAGGATTGACTCGCCGTTATAGTTCCATACAATCATCTCATCCACCAAATAGGCCTTATCAAATTCATATTGAATCCATGGCAAGCCAGGATCCGTCTCACTGGTAAGCCACATCCCTTCTATTTCAATAGAGTGCAGGTCATCAGTCAGACCTGAGCTGTTGATTGTATTTTCCGGTCCACTACCTTCTGTATAGCTGGATGCAGTGGCAGTAATCTTTTCACCAGAAATCGGGATCAAATAAGGTTCGATCACAAAGCTCCAGAGCGGACCTTTAAAGACTGTTTCATCCGGCGGAGCATTAACCTCATCGACCCGCCAGAAATACGCCTGTCCGAATTCGAGCCGACCGGCATTATAACTGTTAGCATCCTGGGCAGGACTAACCAAGAGCGGACTGTCTGTATCAGCATTGTTCACATCATCGGCAACCATTCCAAAGTACACATTATGCGTGTCGGCAAACTCACCCGGTTTCCAGCTTAGAATAACATTATCTCTCGGTACGTCTGTCATCGCATCTTCAGGGCTCGGCTCGGAAGCAGGTCCCGGAGGTTCCCCTCCGGCCATTGCTGATTCAACATCAGCGTCCGAGAGGACATGGTTGTAAATCTGTACATCATCAAGCATGCCAATGTATGTTCGGCTTGCATTAGCCATCTGCCCTAAATATATATTAGACAAATCATAGCCGCTGGAGGTATAAGCCGTTTCCCAAATCAAAATCCCATCAACATACAATTTGACACTGCCGTCACCCCATGTAGCTGCGACATGATGCCATTGGAGATCGCCCATTAATATAGGATCGATAGGCGTACTCCCAGCGGCACCTTTGGTTGGGTCCGTATGAAGAAACGTATTCGGATTGGCAATTGCAAAAAACGAAAGCTCACCGCCGAGCCAATACTGGTTCGCGGATTCAAGATGTATGTGCATTTCATTCTCCGCACCAAAGCCACCACCGGTCGTATTATCGCCAGCCCAAAACATTGTATAGATAGCTGATGGTACATCTGCATTCATCCAAAACGCCACTGAGCCGATATCTGAACTTAGTCCCATATCATTGGCCGGCAGAGTTACGTTTTCGCCGCCGGTGAATTCCAACGCACCACCCATTGTTCCGGTCACCCAATTCGAACCGCCGTTTATAGTGCCATCGTAGCCATTGCCACTTGAATCAAAGGCAACAGCACCAGAAGTCTCATCGAGCTTATAGTGAACTAAAAGTTCGGCCAAGGCATTACCTGTTACACTCAGCACTAAAATAAAACAAGTTAGATACATCAATTTTTTGAACATAATTGTCCTCCCTATCAAGGATTTATAATAAAATGACCAATAACGATTTCTACCTTCTCGCACCTAAAACAATTATCTGCCCAGGATAATGTTGTCGGTTTCTTACAAATTACTTTCTCCTAACAAATTTTAATGTATTAGGTAAAAAACGTTATTTCGAAGTACACAACACCGATGGTCTAAACTTATCCTGATTAAACCAGATATCCATACAAAAACTCACTCTCATAATCACTGCTGTTCAAGAACGGCCTTGTCATTCAAAGGGGCATATAACTGTATATCGTCGATGAACACCACACCCAGGCCGCCAGAAGCCTCTGTTCTCTCAAAGCCAATCGTCATTTCTGTAACACTGCTCAAATCGATACCAAATTCCGATAGGTTGATATTCCATTGTTGCCATGTTTCCTGTATCAGATCGTTTGGTTCTCCATCATAGAGTGCTTTGCTGTCGTTGAGTTCGATGTACATCTGCTCTGTCGTTGCATTATTAGGATCGCCATAAAACCATAATGAAAACACTTCCGGCGAAACCGCTGCCCAGTCCCTGCCAATGTCCAAATCATCCGTACTCACTGTGACCTCTGAAACAGAGGCCGTGGTGTTGTCATAAAACAATGGAACTGATTTCTCACCACGGTGAACAATTTCGGTTTCAAAAGCACTCCCCTCAAGGTAACCAATCGTTGAGCCGTTCGTTGACGGATTTGCATATCCATCTATCCATGTCTCATAAACCAGATTGCTGCCTTCTTGGCCCGGCTCAATATCATTGTAGGATTCAAAATCGTCCAAGACAAGATATTCAGTTGTCATGAAATTCCAAAGGTCACCCTGCCATAAGGCAGTAGCTTCCAAATCATTCACCTCATCGACCCGCCAGTAGTACGGAGTTGCCAGTTCAAGAGATAATGGTCCATAACTGGTCTGGCTGACGGTAACAGCAGCAGTAGTTCTCTCAATGACGCTCTGCTTATCTTTACTTATATAGACTTTATGCTCAGCCGCTTCCCGGCCAGCAATCCAATTCAGTGTTGTATCCAGAGCAATATTCCTTGCCCCATCCCTCGGATTGGGCACTCTTGCATCAAAAGGCATGGCAAGAAAGAGCACCTCACTCAAACCATACTTATCAAAAATACTCGTTCCCCAGTTACTTTGAGCGGTAATCCGGACAGATTTGACAACGATTCCCCCAAAATCAACTGTGGTATTTGCCGCATAACCATCAGCACCTGCGGCTTTGGCAAATTCAGGAACCCCATCAAGTGCCGTCCAGGTATCGCCATCGGCTGAATACTCAATAGTTACATCCTTCAAGCCATACCCGGGAAGAAATAGTGCACCATTATAGTTCCAGACAAGCATCTCATGCAGCTCGTAAACTTTGTTGAAATTATATTGAATCCAGACGGACCCAGGCTCACTGGAAGCACTAAGCCACATAGCCGAGGTTGAATTTGAGTGCAGCCCATTGATATCCACACCAGAGCCATCGATAGTATTTTGGGGACTCTGGTCGTCTGAATACTGGCTGGAAGCCGTTGCAGTAACATTCCCACCTGGAATGGGAAATAAGACAGGTTCAACTGTAAAGCTCCACACATCACCCTTGAATATTGTTAAATCCGGTGGGGCATTGACCTCATCGACCCGCCAATAATAGCTCTGGTCGAACTCGAGAGGACCTGGATTATAAGTATTGGCATCCTGGCCCTGACTGGCCAGCACACCCAACGGATTTTCTCTATTGGCGTTACTGACATCTTCTATCTCCGTCCCGAAATAAACATCATGCTCGTGAGCAAACATGCCAGGCTTCCAGCTCAAGAGCACATTCTTTGGAACATAGGTGGCCTCATCGGTAGGTGTCGGAGCAGCGCTATAACTTATCACGTCTGAGACAATGGTTCTAATCTCCTCTGGGACCAAAGCCCTGTCATAGATGCGAACATCGTCCATTAATCCTGCATAATAATGTAAGTGGATGGTATTTGCTCCAAAGGTAATCGAAGGATTCTGTGTTAGAGGATTTGTGTTTTCCAAGGTCTCCGTGAGATCGAGAACACCATCGATAAATATCGAAACATCCCCTGTCTCAGCTGTTCTGGTTAATGCAATATGAATCCAATCACCGGTTACGACACCCTGATTTGTAGGGCCGGCCGAACTATCACCAACTCCGAATATCAACTCCGTATCCATTAACGCTAATATAAAATCATTATTAGTAGCGCCGCCTAAAACACCAGCAAAAAACAATCCATCTCCCCCCGTCGCCGGATAGTCTCCTTCTACAACATCACCAGGCTGATCCGTCTTAATCCAGGCCATCAAGGTAAAATCCGTATCAACCATTCGTCTGACCACAACAAAATCGTCGATTCCGTCAAATTCCAGGGCTTGGCCGATAATCCCGGACGCCCATTCGGGATTGCCTTTGATTGTACCATCGCAGCTATTACCGCTTGCATCATAAGCGATATCACCAGAGCCTTCATCAAACTTCCACCATCCCACAAGACCTGTATCTTGAGCTTGTGTCTTATTTGATAAAAAAAGACCGAGTATAAGAACCGCACAAGTCATAAGGATTGATTTATACATAATCGCCCTCCTTCTCCATAGTAATTACAATAACTGCAATTCCTAATGTTCTAATATCACGAAAAACGCTCATTAATAAGGATATTTCTCGACCCGATCTCCTTCCTACAAAATCATCAAGCGAAATGTGAAAAGCTTCAATTCTTTGTCCACAAGTTCGGTGATTTGATCCTATTATGCCATGAAAGACCTTTACCACTGCTCTTAAGATGAACAATTTAGTTTCGTTCATAAAAGAACAAAACCTACACTTATCACCTAAAATCACGGCATATTATATTCATACAATATCGACCATATATAGTCAAGATAAATTCTCTTAAAATGCACAGTGGTAAAAGTCTCCATCTCTGAAGATTAAGCTATTTCATAAAAGTACAATGCAATATCCTCGTATGAGCAAAGGTATCCACCGACTAAGATTCGAAGAGCCCGAGGTTAAAAATACAAGCTAATCAAGATTTTTTGAGAAAATCACACAAGATATCATTGAAAATTCTAATGATCATCCTTCATAGATTCAAAGATTCTAACAGTGTTTTTACCCGCTTGTTTAGCTGCATAAAGAGCCTGATCGGATCGGTTTGTAATATCTTCAGGAGTGTTATCAGCATCATATTGTGAAACACCAACACTAATAGAAAGTGCAATCTTGTCCTTATTCCAATTCATAGGAGAGTTGGCGACCGCATCAACCATACGTTGAGCTACAACATTAGCGCCACTGAGAGAAGTATTCAGCAAAATAACAGCAAATTCATCACCACCATATCTTGCAGCAGTATCAATTTGCCTGATACATTCTTTAACCCTCCTGCTAATCTCACGAATGGCTTTGTCTCCAGCTCGGTGTCCATGAATATCATTTATCTTCTTAAGGTTGTCGATATCCACCATAATCAAGGAAATTTTTCCACCATATCGACGCGAACGCCATAGCTCTTTTTCCAGAATTTCATAGAAAGTCTTATGATTGACCAGACCGGTCAATCCATCTGTCGTAGCCTGACGTTGTATCTTTTCAAACAGTTTTACATTACCGATCGATGCCCCCACTAATTGGCTAAATAATTCTATAAGTGCTATATCACCAGAATCAAAGCATTCTCCTTTTAATTTATCTGCCAAATTAAGCACACCAACTACTCTATCCTGGCAAATCAAGGGAACAATGGCACAATTATTAGTCCTATAATTTTCAGCAAATGCACGTTGCGATTTTCTGATGACGGGCTTTTTGTGTTTATCTATATCTCCAACCAATATTAACTCTTTGCTTCTTACGGCCATAACCATAAGAGATGTAGGAGTTTGATTCAAAGACACTATTTTATTAATGAGAAAGGGATGATTGTGCTTATAGAGATGCAAAATATTGTTTTTCTCATCGAGTATATATAGCGATGCATACCGTATTTTAACTAATTTAGGTATATTTTTAATGCAAACATCGGCAATGCGATCTATGTCAAGACAGTTTATCTGACGAGCTAAAGGGGTTACCTGCTCGAGAAGTGAGAGGCTTCTGTCAGAATTCTTTATGGTGCTATCGAAATTATTATCGGTCCGATTCATATACAAAATAATAATGCTTATTGCACTTAGTTAATCTAAAGCAACGATACAATTCTATTCATTTTTGTATCGGATATTTTTGAAAGTCCATTTGGTAAAAAGTATTATTTCAACGTTTAAAACAAGACAGAAACGTACCACCTGCGAAAATTCAATCCTTAACAATAACAAAGAATCCCACTTCTATTAAATTTAGGTATCGCCGGCTTTCATCCTGAAATGTGCCAGTCTGGCAAAAAATATTCGGGAAAAAACAAGGAAAAATTCAAAAAAATTCAAAAAAAAGTTGACGAAATGAAAAAGGTATTTTACATTTTGCAAAATGTATTATACAATTTAATCAAAATTACGAGCTTTTAATCGATCGTCAAAAGTAATCTGATGAGTATTGCATTCAAAAAACTATATGGATTGATGCTGACTAACGGTCATAAAAGCTCATACTCTTCACTCGGATATATAGGTTCAAAGTTTAACAGTAGTGCTTCCATGCTCAGGCCATCATTGATGAAAGAAAGTAAATTATAACATCGAGAGAAAATAGCCTTCACAAATGCAGCAAAAAGTTAAAACCGAGACTATGAAAATACCTGCTAAGCTTTATCGAATCGGCGAATTAGTAGACTATACTCCCTTTTCACGACAGACAATTCATAATTATACGATAATGGGTCTTATTCAAGAAGCAAGATGGACAGACGGCGGACATCGTTTATACGACGAATCGGTATTTGAAAGACTATCACAAATTATCAAGCTTAGGAAGGAAAAGACCCTTGCGGAAATAAGAGAAATATTTGCTAAAGAGGATTTTTTTGGTTCACAAACAAGGGAAAAAAACAAGAGGCAAGAGAAATAATTTCCTATAAAAAATATAAAAAAACAAAAGTTATTACTTCTTGTCAGTTTGATATTACTACACCGTAAAGTTTGCAGAGAGAAACGAAAGGATCAAGGATGATAAATTCAGTTTCGCTTTTAATATATCTTCTTCCCTTCCCTAATCTCACTCTTTCCCGTAGCAAAACAGAATTTTTTACTCATCAAATTATACAATAAAGACCTCATAGGAAGGATTGCTTATGAACCTTACATCATTGATAACAGATAACATTTCTGAGATATTAATGAAGATAATAGAGTTCACGCATGCTCGCCAAAAAATTCTCGCCCAAAACATAACAAATCTAAACACACCTAATTTTATCCCTCAAGAGTTAGAGGTGGATGAGTTTTCTGACTTGTTACACAATGCCATTGATGAGCATATTCGAACTCAACGTCTTATTTTGCATGACAGTGAAAATATTAAATTCGGCCTAAGCGGTAACTTTATGGTCAAGCCGGTTAACGATGAAATCGCCAAAGAAATCCTTAAGGAAAATCGAGATGAATATCTCGAACTACAAATTAACAAGCTTTGGGAAAATTCACTAAACCAAAAGATGGCAGCGGAATTACTTAGACAAAAACAAGAGTTCACTTCGAATAATTATTAAATATTTCAATAGAAAGCATATATGGAACCAAAGCATTGTGCTTACAGGAAATAATATAAAGCTATAAAAAGTCAGCGAGCATTTGAAGTTAAGTTATTAAATAGAAGGAACTAAAGACAATTTCATAACAAACCATTCGATACAACTGATTCCTTAGCAGAAGAATCCTTTGTTGAAGCGGATTTGCAGCTGGCATGCCCTGATATCTTGGCAAATTTGAACAATATATATGATATTTCGCCTTGGTTTGAGTTTTTAGCAAAATCTGACAAGAGTCCTGTAAAGTTATCGGCTTAATGATCGATAAGAATTTGAGAAGCTTGTTGTCATCCTAGGATCTGAATGATCGCTTAGTGGAAGTTTTTTCATGGAGGAATACTGTGAAGACCGAACAAGAACTCACAATCGACCAAATATGGGAGCATTTCTATAAAACTCGAAACGACCAATTTCGTAACCTGTTGATGGAAAACTACAGGAATCTTGTAAGGTATTGTGCTGAGCGATTGCATAGTAAGTTACCTGACAAAGTTGAGTTGGATGACCTTATTAGTGCCGGTAATTTCGGACTTATGGATGCAATAGATGCATTCGACCCGGGTCGTGGTGTAAAGTTTGAAACATACTGTTCACCCCGCATAAGAGGTTCCATTCTCGATGAGCTTCGGAGCATGGATTGGGTTCCGAGATTAGTCCGATCTCGAGCCCACCAACTTTCAAGAGCCACACATTCACTCGAAACACACTTAGGTCGCAAACCTACTCAGAAAGAACTCGCTGAAGAGCTGGAGATGGATATGGATGAGTTTAACAGGCTCCAGCGTGATGCAAACGCAGTTAGCCTGGTCTCTCTCACCACAAAATACAACGAAGGCGATGGCGAAAAAGACATTCGTGAAATAGATGTCATCAAGGATGAAAGAAGTAAAAATCCTGTGATCGAAGCCCAAAAACGTGATCTCAAAAATCTTCTAACAAAAGGCCTGACTCGGGCAGAACGTCTTATAATTGTTTTGTATTACTACGAGGAAATGACGATGAAAGAAATTGGTGCAACACTCGACTTATCTGAATCAAGAGTCTCACAGATGCACTCATCCATCGTCGCTCGTCTCAAAGCGCAGATGAACACTCGTAAAAAAGAATTCTCAGTTGGATGACTGCCCATTCACCGAACCTTGGACCAACCTAAAAACCAATCAAAAATTTGACCAATGCCATCTTAAAACTAAGATGAGTTGGTATAAATTCATTAAAATCCCCTTTATTTTCGGTCTCAAGTGTAGTATTTCCTAATATAACTTGGCTCTCCACACAGATTCTGTATACTTTTCCAATCAGATTTGATTTTTTGTACATTTTGTTTATACTAAATTGCCCTTTTGCAAGGAAAAGTAAAATGAAATTCGCCAAGATGCATGGTTTAGGCAATGATTATATCTATATTAATTGCTTCGCCGAAACAATCGAGAAGCCGGGAGAGCTTGCTAAAATCGTCAGTGACCGACATCGGGGTATTGGCGCCGATGGATTGATTCTTATGAATCCCTCAAATTCCGCTGATATGCAGATGCGCATCTTCAACGCAGACGGCTCTGAGGCTGAAATGTGTGGTAATGGCATCCGTTGTGTTGCTAAATATGCTTACGAACATAAATTGGTCGCAGTCGGTGAATCATATTCGGTGCCGGGTCAGATGTCTTTTCCTGCTTCATTGAACATAGAAACTGGTAACGGAATTTTAACCGTTGGCCTAATGTTAGATGAAAATGATACGGTAAGTGAGGTGTGTGTGAACATGGGCCAGCCCATTCTCTCACCACAAGAAATTCCGGTGGATTTGACCGGCGAAACAGTGATTGATCAGCCATTATCAATATTTGGGGAAGAATTATTAATGACCTGTGTATCAATGGGTAATCCCCACGCCATTTTTTTCCATGATGATATTGATTCAGTTGAGCTTGAAAAATTTGGGCCAGCTATCGAAAACCACAGCCTGTTCCCAAACAGGATCAACGTCCATTTTGTTCAAATCAACAAACCTACTGAGTTTACAATGAGAACGTGGGAACGAGGCAGTGGAATTACATTAGCTTGTGGCACCGGCGCCTGTGCCTCTTGTGTTGCATCAGTACTCACCGGAAGGCAAGAACGTGTGTGTATCGGACATTTACCTGGTGGGGATCTCGCTTTGAACTGGTGCGAAGCAGATAATTGTGTGTACATGACCGGACCAGCAGTTGAGGTATATGAGGGCATTTGGCCGTCAAAATAATATTCATACACAAAGCTTTGGTGGTCGGCAGAATTCTAAAGCTATTCCATATTCAACAGAGGGTGAATTTCTATTCATTGCTGAATCTACAATATTTTTGGTTCTCAAAACTCTGGCGAAACTTGCTATTTTACCTCCGAATTCAAGCAAACCGTGAGTTGGGGGTATTAATAATTGCACTTTTAATAAATCACCCTGCCCAAATATATTCTTTGAAGTCTTAAAATACAGGCCACCGGGACTAAGGTTAATAGTATAACCAGATTTAGGCTGTTCTATTGGAGAGCCAACTTGAAAGCATGATATGTCGAACTTTGCCCACAACCGTTTAAATTTTCGTCTTTCAGACCTATCCATCGGACACCTCCATGTATAATCCTTAACGTTCCATCATACATATAGAATCATAACGAAATAAGTAGCAAAGCATATTCCAAAACCTTTGCCCGACTAATACCCCATTTTAACTTCTACAAGTCCTTAACCACCATAAGGTTAGGAAAGATTATGAAATGCACAGCGTAAAATCGCAGGATGAATCATCTGCAACGTTGACAAATATCAACTACAGTCAATTATTTAAACGTTCTATAACCCATAATTTCTCTGGAATATATCGCTTTAGTCGCTTGTTTTACAGAATGTTATGTATTCTATCTAAACAAGCATCTCCATCTGTCCGAAAAAAGGAACAGGCATGTTGTTATTTATCAACGCGTGTGCTTGACAATATAAAATAGAGACTTTATTATCAGAACCATGGGCAAACATCGGGAAATTGAATCAAATACTTCAGATATATCAAAAGGAAATAATGCAGAAACATTGTCAGGATTCGATTTATCTGTCACCTCAATCATCAGGTCAATACCGCTTGGAATCATTATTTTTAATCCTGATTTGAAAATTGTCGAGGCCAATCCCCCTGCAGCCGATCTGATACAATTAGAAACTTACATTGATAAATCCATGGCAAAAGGAACTGATGATAGGATATGGCAGAGTTGGACAAAACATCTAAAAGAAGTAATTTCAACAGGCAAAACTTACAAATTTGACGAAGTCGAATATAATTCGAATAGTAAAACCAAACTCTTGAGAGTAATCTGTACAGCCCTACAGCAAACCAAAACATCCGGAAGTTCTGGAGGAATCATCATAATAGAAGATATTACAGAAAAAGCCAATTTTCAGAACAAACTGACCGGCACTGAAAGACTGGCTGCTGTTGGGAAACTTGCCTCCAAGGTCGCCCATGAACTAAATAACCCTTTGGATGGAATACTTCGATACATAAATCTTACATTAAGGGCTATAGAACAGGAAAATCTCGATAAGCCAAAAGAGTATCTTAACCAATGCCGCCAGGGACTTATGAGGATGATCCAAATCGTAAAAGAGCTACTGGAATTCTCCCGCAGTACATATGCAACATCTGAATTGGTTCCAATTGAACAAATTATCGAAGATGCTATCAAAACGATGAGCCTAAAAGCAGAAGCTCTTAATGTGAAGATATTAAGAAACTATAATACCGGCTTACCAAAAATCAGAAGCGGTAACCTATTTCAGGTATTCTGTAATATTACTAAAAACGCACTCGATTCAATGCCTAACGGTGGCCAAATAAGAATCTCAACCTCCTTGGCAGAGGACAACACTATCGTTATTGAGTTTTGTGACACAGGTACGGGATTACCGCCCGAAAACATCGAAGTTTTATTCGAGCCATTTTTTACCACAAAGGAAAAAGGCAAAGGGACCGGCCTCGGGCTGGCAATATGCAGGGATATAGTTGAAAGCTATCACGGCACAATAACTGCTCAGAATGCTCATGAAAGTGGTAGTATTTTTACTGTATGTTTACCGGTACAAACTAATCCTTAACATGTATTGCACAAAATAACTTGGTAATTTTATGAACGAAAAGAACATTCTTGTAATTGATGATGACAAAATCATAACAGATTCGCTATGTGAGTTTCTCTCGCTCGAAGGATTCAGGGCCGATGGTGTAGAAACAATCAAAAGCGCCCTGGCGAAATTGGACCAAAAGCGCTATAACGTGGTCATAACGGATGTAAATCTACCTGATGGTGACGGCCTTGACCTGTTGGATACTATAAAGAAAAACCATTCGCAAACAGTAGTGATTGTAATAACCGGTTACGGCACAATCGATAGCGCAGTTAAAGCTATCAAACAAGGCGCATACGAATATCTGACCAAACCTATCATTGATGACGAATTACGGTTGGTTGTCGAAAGAGCCTTTTACCAACAATCTCTTATGAGCGAAAATGAACGTTTGCGGCTGCAACTCGAACGCAAATACAGACTGGAGAATATCATCAGCCAGGATTACAAAATGGCAAAGATTTTTGATTTGATTGAAGCAATTGCAGACACAAGAGCAACAATACTAATGGCAGGACCATCAGGCACAGGTAAAAGCCTGCTGGCAAGAGCAATACACAATCGATCGAGCCGTCGTAATGAGCCGTTTATAGAGGTAAGCTGCGGAGCCCTTCCAGAAACACTACTCGAGAGCGAGCTTTTCGGGCACGTAAAAGGGTCATTCACCGGAGCGGTTAATAACAAAGAAGGAAAGTTTTTAGCTGCAGACGGTGGAACAATATTCCTGGATGAAATTACAAATGCCTCCTCGGCACTTCAAACCAAGCTGCTTAGGGTTTTAGAAAACCAGCAATTCGAGCCGGTCGGCAGTAATAAAACAAAAACTGTGAACACGAGAATCATACTTGCTACAAATCGTAACCTGGAACAGGAAGTAAAACAGGGAAGATTCCGAGATGATTTATACTACCGGATAAACGTGATAACCATAGAATTACCACCTCTTTGTGAAAGAGTCAGTGATATCCGTCTGTTGGCGGAACATTTCTTACGGATTTATTGTGCACAGAACAACAGGCAAAAGCTTGGTATCACCGATGAAGCTATGCAACTTTTAGAGCGTTACTCCTGGCCAGGAAATGTTCGTGAACTGGAAAAGGTAATAGAACGGGCTGCATTGTTAGGTAAAAGTAGTTTCGTCGGTACTGATGACTTGCCGGACGCAATCAAACAAGGGCAAAACCAGCTTCAGAAAACATATCAACAAATGAGCCTAAAAGAAGCTTTGGCAAAGCCTGAAAAAAATATTATCCGTCAGGCCCTGGAAGCCAATCACTGGAACAGGCAGGCGACCGCTAAAGCACTTCAGATTAATCGAACTACTTTATTCAAAAAAATGAAGCACTACGGCCTTTACGATGAAGCTGAACAATTAGGATTGACCTGAAAAGACTGATTACTGAACGAATAAGCTTTTTAAGGTGGTTAAATTATATACCAGTAAAGAAAATCCGTTCTGAGAGAACTTCTAATATTTGTTATATGTCCATATCTAACACACAGATACTATAAAAAACCCCTGCTTTTTGCGGAGGGAGGGGAGAAGGAAGAGAAAAGCAGGGGCAAAAATGAAAAAGCTATAGGTATTATATCCCATTTTGAGGCTTCAGGTCAATACAAAAACCCGCAAATAAGCCGGAAAAACGGCTTTTTCCTCTATTTTTTACCATCGTCCGAAAAGAGTTGATATATATGCATTACCCGTCCATACCAGCATATAACCGGCGTGACTCTCAGAGATATTTTTACACTCCATAACACGGCAAGCTACAACATCAGCTAAAATACTAAACCGCTACAGAATTGCCTAATACCGTTATATTTACCATCTCTATATCCGCTTTCTACATCAGCTTTTGTCCCCTTTAGTAGTATCCACTTGATAAAAAAAGGAAATCTGCTGATAATATAGAGAAATATATAAAGAGTTGTACAAATCATTCTCAACAATTAAAAGCATGACGGTCGTTTGATTTAGAAGTTAATAAAAAATTATTATCCATCTGCTTGACAACACTAAAAATAATAAATATATTACTATAAACTTATCTATGTATTAGCATTGACTAATATTATGACAGAAGAAGAAATAGTAAAAATATACAAGGCACTATCTGTAAAATCTCGATTGCAGATCCTAAAATTAATAAAGAATCAGAAATTATGTGTCAACGCGATAACAAAAAAATTAGAAATAAGTCAACCTGCAGTATCACAACATCTTTCGATACTAAAAGAAGCCGGTCTGGTTGAAAGTGATAGGTATGGTTCAATTATACATTATAAAATGAACACAAGAACTCTTCACAACTTCAAAAAAGGTATAAGAAAACATTTAGGTGATGAGTTTATTCTGCTAAGCGAATAATTTTTTTATAAATATATATAAGCAGTAACTTATTGATATATAAGCTTACATAGATATATTACAAGAAGATATGCATCAACACTAACTAAAAAAGCTATGTTGCCAAAAAACAAAAAACTTAAAGATCAAATTAAACTCTGCTCAAAAATATGTCGGGAAATATCTCAGAAACTCTGCTTATTATTCCTTCAACAACATTCAAAAGGAGAAGTAGAAAATGAATAAACTACACTTAGCTTTCATCTTCACGGTTTTATTCGCACCTGTTCTATTTTTCATTTATCTAAAGAACAATCTGGTATGCGCACCGAGGGCCATAATAGCATCCACAATTTTTGGGCTCGTTCCTTTGTCATTTTTATTGATTGCTCTTCGAAAAAAGAAAATGGCTTTTTTTTACATCTCTTTATGTGTGTTAATAATAGAAATTATAATAACTCCCGTTATTATGCTCAAAAGACTGGGATGGGAGAAGTTCATAAACGAAAGACTATTGGCATTTTTTACTTTCGAAGGCATTGCTATAGTACAAATAATTATCATCATTTTAATACTCCTGGATTTCTTAAAATCAAGAGAAAATAAAGCTTCTTTATGATCTTTCAATTTAACAATATATATTTTTGTTTGTTGTAGCCTGTAAAGACAATGGACAGTAAAAGCCCGTATACATGCGGCAGGACTAAGCATAATTTTGACGTGTCAAAGCCGGGTAATGGTATGCTTTTCCCTAAACCTTATCCCCTATTCCCTAACCACTGCCCAGAACTGGAGTCGAACCAGCACGACCCGAAGGTCACCAGCCCCTCAAGCTGGCGCGTCTGCCTATTCCGCCACCTGGGCTTTAATAAAAGATTATCAATAATGAAAAAACGCTTGTCAACAACCTTTTTGATTGTTCCAGAGCAGGATATGGAGTCGCTGGCAGAAAGTATAACCGGTGTGCTTGCATAGATCGGCGACAATGGGGGCTTTTTTAAGATATTCATCTCTGGTAACTGCCTGCGGCATGAGCATTACTTTTTCCACATTGACATTGCCAAGCCTTTCTATTGTCTGTTCTATTTCCTTCAGGTCCGACTCGGCATCAACTACAAATTTTAGTTGATAACTATAATTTTCAATAAGTTCTCCAAGAACTGCCATGTCGAGCTGCGAATTCTTGTGAATCGCTGCTAACTTTTCATCACTCGGTATCGAGTTACTCAATTTCGGGCTGATACTCATTAAGTCACATGGCATATTTGGGATATATGCTATACCTGCGGTCTCAATCGTTATATGCTTGTCGATATTTTTGAGCCCTTCTACCAATTGCGGCATATCTGAATTTATCATTGGCTCGCCGCCGGTTACCACTACATATCTGCAGGGCCATTTCTGAACAAGGTGAACTATTTCATTAATAGTTTGCTGCCGCCCTGCTTCTTTGGACCAGGCGTATTTCGTGTCACACCATCGGCAGCGTAAAGGGCAACCCGCCAGACGTACAAATACGCTTGGGACGCCTACCAAAAATCCTTCGCCCTGCAGGGAATAAAATATTTCATTTACGAACATTCTCATATATGGAATCCCGCCTGTGCCGTAATGTCAGATTACATAAAATTACTATTTCGTATATTCAATTGGATCTTTTAATCCTGCTTCGGCAAAGCCTTTTAATCTCAGCCGGCATGAGTCGCATCGACCGCAGCTTCTGCCCTGCCGGTCAGGATCATAGCAACTATGCGTCAGAGAATAATCTACACCGAGTTCGGTACCTTTGAGAATAATCTGAGCCTTAGTCATACTTATAACAGGAGTATGGATTACGTATTGGCCCTTACCCGTGACTGCTGCGGCGGTGGCAAGATTGGCGGTTTTTTCAAAAGCCTTAATAAATTCATCCCGACAATCCGGATACCCGCTGTAGTCGGTTGTATTAACACCGATAAAGATATCAAAAGCACCCAACACCTCAGCCCAGGCAAGTGCATAGCTTAAAAATATAGTGTTCCGAGCAGGCACATAGGTCATCGGAATCTCACATGAGTCACCCAAACCTGCCCTGTTTTTTGGCACGTCGATATTAGAATCGGTAAGAGCGGAACCGCCAAAAACAGAAAGGTCAATATCAATTATGCGATGCTCAACGACTTTCAGTGATTCAGCGACTTTTTTAGCAGCATCAATCTCCCTATCATGCCGCTGGCCATATCTAAACGTTAAAGCATAGCATTGAAAATGCTCACTTCGAGCTATTGCAAGAGTTGTTGCCGAATCCAAACCACCGCTCAATAAAACTATTGCACTTTTTTCTGCCATAAATCAATACCGGTCAAACAACACTCGTATAGTTAAACTGCTCAGGGAATACCTCTGTGCCCTTAATCATGGAATCGAACACTTTCATCACAAATCTGAAAAGCAACTCTTTATAAAACTACTATCGGGATAATAAATATATCTGAGCTTTCGGCCTGATGCAACTCTTTTGGTGGTATTATTCCTGACTATACGCCGGATAGATTTTTGTTATTTTCCATACTGATTATTGCTTGTTTTGACTTAGAATTTCGATTATATTATTAGTGAAGGATTGATTAGAGAGGCAAAAATGAGTAAACAGGCAAAGATAGAATTGTTCGATAATCCCCGTCCTGAACGAGATTATTGTATCACAATAAAATCACCCGAATTCACGAGTGTTTGCCCTCGAACAGGCCAGCCGGACTTCGGCGAGATTATCATAGAATACTGTCCCGACAGACTGTGTATAGAGCTAAAGAGTCTGAAGTTCTACCTGCAGAGCTACCGCAATAAGGGAATTTTTTATGAAGCTCTTACAAATGATATACTTGATGAATTATCCAGTAGCTGCAAACCACGCTGGATGAAGGTTATCTCTCGATTCACACCTCGGGGTGGGATAACCACCGAGGTAGTCACGGAATATGGATCTCAGAAATAAAGTTAATTTTTGTCAGAGGTGATAAAATGGCAATAGTATTTCACTGTGAGCATTGTGGCAAAGAAATAAGAGCGGCTGACGATGCCGGCGGAAAATGGGGTAAGTGCCCTAATTGCCAACATAAGCTTTACGTACCAAGTCCAGACGCCGGGGAGGAATTGAAACTTGCTCCGGAAGATATCAATGACCTGGAAAGAGAAAAAAAGTTAATGGAAGAAACATATCGACTCACTCAGGATATACTAAAGGAAAGGGAAGTCCCTGAAGGATCGTCCGCACCTAAAGGAGCAATCTACGAAATGAGTGACAAGGAGTTGAAACAAAACATTATAATATACCTTCGGCAAATGGAAAATGGTGAACTGGACAAAGCCGAAAGAACCGCCGCCCTAATAGCTCCATATAAGTCCAAGGTTACACAAATACTCGACAGAATTGCACTCAGCGAAATACCCGAACCACAATTATCTGATATCGCTCCCCAGGTGCTTTCAGGCTTGATAAGAACTTTACGTTCGAAAATAAGCTAACACTGAAAAAATGTCACAGCTCGACTAAAGTCTTCAAAAAGACATTTCTTACAAATAAATCCTCACAGATTTTATCGGTCTCTAAAATAGTACGTAAGTAACCACCCCCTCAAGTTTGGTTTTGATGAAACTGTTTCTTATACTTTACGTAGAAATAGTAGAGACACAACCCTACCAGAGATATAAGACAACTTGGAGGGAAATTTATTATGTCCTTCGAGACAACTACAGTACACGTGACACACGAGACGATTAGTAAAGTCGGCGGTATAGGCGCCGTTCTACAGGGCTTCTTTACATCCAAATCCTACCTTGATGCCATCGATCGATCCATACTTGTCGGACCTTTATTTACTACCGAAGGTTTTGTACATGAAAGACTTGGCGAGAATAGTGAAGTTCTTTATTCCTCTTTGGACGGTTTTGTAAACACGGGGTATGCCCAGGCTTTCAGGAAAATCGAGAATTTTTACAACACAGGCATTATTTACGGCAGGCGAACGTTTATAGACAAGGAAACAGGTATAAAAAGCTCACCTGAAGTAATCCTTATTGACGTAAGATATATGGATAAGGGGCCGGTGAATGAATTTAAAAAGCATCTCTTTGAAGAATTCGGAGTACAAAGTAATCTGTATGAACACTTGTGGGAGTTCGAACAATATATCAGGTTAGCTCCTGCGGCTATTGAAGTGTTAAAAGCAATAGGTGCCGCTGAAGATTCGACAGTTATTATTGCTCATGAGTTTATGGGAATGGCCACAGCTTTAGCAGCTATTCTTGAGCCATGCTGTCATTTCAAGACCGTCTTCTATGCCCACGAGGTAGCTACAATGCGCCGAATTGTAGAAGAACATCCCGGACATGACACAATGTTTTATAACGTTATGAGACAGGCCCACAAAGACAGACTATACGTTAACGACGTATTCGGAAATCAGAATTCATATTTCAAGCACTCCCTTGTCGAAGCTTCAAAATACTGCGACTATATATATGCAGTAGGTGACTATGTGATGGATGAACTACGATTTCTTGCACCGGAATTTGAAACAGCCAATATTGATATAGTTTATAATGGAATACCAGCGTATCAAATCAGCGTTGCCGAGAAACTTGCGTCAAAGGAAAAACTGCAAAATTACTGTGAAAATCTTCTGGATTATAGACCGGATTTCATATTCACACATGTAACAAGACTGGTACAAAGCAAGGGAATGTGGCGAGATTTACGAGTGCTCGAAAACATAGAAAAGGAATTTAGAGCCCAGGGCAAAACCGGAGTATTATTTGTCCTTTCGACCGAAGTTTCATCAAGAAGAAGCCAGGATATTCAAACGATGGAATCCACATATAAGTGGCCTGTAGCTCATCGCGAGGGCTGGCCTGATATGTCCGGGGGAGAGGCTAATTATTATACCGCGGTTCAGGAGTTCAATGCCAAAAATCGGAATATAAAAATAATTTTTATTAACCAATTCGGCTTCGAGCCCCAAAAATGTGGCAAAAATATGCCTTATAATATGGAATTTATTGACATCCGCAAGGGTAGCGACGTCGAATTTGGCCAGAGTATTTATGAACCGTTCGGAATTGCCCAGCTTGAGCCCCTGACTTTTGGTGGTATATGTGTCTTTAGCAGCGTTTGTGGATGTTCGGGCTTCCTGCGAGATATTACCTGCGGGGAAGCCATTAAGAACATAATCATCGCCGATTACACTAACCTGGCAATCCACGATTATACCGATATTGAAGATCTTTTGCAGATTGACCGAGCCGTAAGAGACCGGATTGAAGCAAGTGAAAGCGAAAAGGTCGCAATGCAAATATGCTCACGTTTGCCAAAAAATGACGCCGATGTTGAGAGCATGATTCAGGCCGGATATGAAATGGCAAAAAATATGAGCTGGGATATTGTTGTAAAAGACTATCTGCTAAGGAGTCTGCAAAAAAAGCCGGATAAAATCCAAATATCGGGATAAAAACTCTCTTTTTATGTATTGTTTATTAAATTTACCATACTGGATATAAAAGAAATCCCTCATCCATGCGTTAAAAGCCCATAAAATCTTGTTTCCAAACAATCTCTTTTTTATAAAAACCACCAAAAAACCTTGATAATTGACAATTTTTGTGTTAATATAAGTAAATAATAAATAGAATCTATGTGGGTTTGTCATAGCGAGTTTTAGCCTTAATAGCCCTTATATTTATTTAATAGCATCGAAACTCCATGATACCCACACATGCTACCACCCCGAATATATGGGGGGAATCAATAGCAGCAAACAAATGAAAAAGAAAATATTTCCAAACTTTACCATACTTCTGCTAATGCTGGTTCTGACGCAAATAGTTAACGCCGAGACCGCGAACAGTTTTGCTCCTAATGAAATTATAGTAAAATTCCGGGAAAATGCTGCGAATACAATTGAAAAAGAATTAGAAAATCCAATTGGCACCTTAAATTCATCTCCACGATTGGCCCAGCTTAATGCAAAATACAGAGTCAGGCAGATTAAACCCCTCGTGAAAGATTTCCGAACCAGACATCAACGGCTACAGTCCCTCCGCAAAAAAAGAGCGGACCTTTTAACGCAAAAAGATAAACGCATACTTAGAAGATTGCAACGAACACCCGCGCAAGGAACGGTTCCCAATCTTGAACGCATATATAAGATAAAACTCGATTGTCCAACCGAACAATCACTCCAAGAAGCACTTGATTCTTACAGAAATAATCCTGAAGTCGAATATGCCGAATTAAACTACAGAGCATCAATAGAATCGGCACCTGACGACCCCCTGTACCATGAGCAATGGTCATTAAGTAAGATAAATGCAGCGGATGCCTGGGATATATACACTGGAAACTCAAAAATTATCGTTGCAGTACTGGATACCGGTGTAGATTACTATCACAGAGACCTGGCACACAATATGTGGATCAATGATGAAGAATACGAGGGTATTGAAGGAGTTGACGACGACGATAATGGTTATATTGACGACCTGTATGGATATAACTTTGCATATAAAAATAATGACCCATACGATGACCACGGTCATGGAACACATTGCGCGGGCATTATTGCCGCCGAAGGAAATAACGGCCTTGATATATCCGGAATATGCTGGAACTCCAGAATTATGGCCATAAAAGCCTTTAACTATGATTCAGGTGGTTATATAAGTGATATAGTACCAGGGATTTTTTATGCCGTAGAAAACGGGGCTGACATTATTTCCAACAGCTGGACTGCCGATCCCATTGACAACGAAATAAAGTTACTTAAAGAAGCGTTTGATTATGCTTACAGCCAAGGAGTAATATCAGTTGCAGCAGCAGGTAATGATAATTTAAATGAGCCGAGACCTCCGGGTTGTTATCAAAATGTAATTGCCGTAGCGGCAACCAACTCACAAGACAATAGATGGATTGATAATAATACAGGTGATGGTTCAAATTACGGTGAGTGGGTGGATATAGCAGCACCAGGAGTCAACATTCTTTCATTAAGAGCTGCAAATGGTAAGTATGAAGGGATGACATTTTTCGACCATTATAATATTTACAATACAGGCACCTCAATGGCCTGTCCACATGTTGCCGGCGCCTGCGCACTTCTACTTTCAGCTAATCCGACGATGAAATATCGCGATATTTATAATAAACTGATTGAAACAGTTGACCCAATCTCATCGGGAATTTGCCACTCAAATGGACGTATTAACCTTGCCAAAGTTATGCAGGCAGTTGTACCTTCAAAAGGATATATCAATTTTGACCAGGATTATTATACTTATACAAGCAGGGTAGGTCTATTACTGGCAGATCGAGACCTTCGTGGTAATGTAAACCAGCAAGTAACTGTCACAACTCAAGGAGGAGATATAGAAAACGTAGTATTATCTGAAACAGATGCCTCTTTTGGTGTCTTTACCGGCAGAATCTCTATCAGCTCAGAACTGCCCAATATAAACGATGGCATATTACAGGCAGCATCCGGCGAAATGATCACTGCAACATATATTGACCCCGATAAAAATGCAACTTCGACCGACAACGCCTACATAGACTACGAATCGCCGATTATAATAGATATCCAAATTGAAGTACAGGCACGTCAGGCAACAATCACTTTTACAACAAATGAACCAACCAGAGCTACAATCCGTTACGGACTGGCACCTGACGAACAATTCACTTTATCCAAAGAAGACCTTACTGTGACTACAGGTCATACTTTCAAGCTTCAACCTCTCAATCCTGAAACAGACTACTACTTTGTTATAGATTTGGTTGATGTGGCGGGAAACGAAGTCACCATCGAAAATAACGGCCGGTATTATTCTTTATTTACCTCTTCAGATACTATCGGCTTCCATGTACCGGAGGCTTATTTAACCATTCAGTCGGCAATAGATCACGCCTCCGACGGAGATACGATATGGGTAGCTGATGGTACTTATAAAGGTCCAGATAATACACACATAGATTTCAAAGGAAAAGCTATTACTGTCAGAAGTGAAAATGGACCTAACAATTGCATAATTAATTGTCAAACCGGTGATACAAACTATGGAACAGCATTCTATTTCCATACGGGTGAAGGACCAGATTCTGTTCTGAACGGTTTTACTATTAAAAATGGAAAGGTCAGCGAACGAGGTGGCGCTATCTATTGTAATAGTAGCAGCCCGACAATTATTAACTGCAAAATCGCATGGAATGAAGCGGGAAAATACGGCGGTGGGATGTATAATTTCAATAACAGTAATCCGACATTAATTGACTGCTTATTCGCAGAAAATTCTGCAGGATCAAGCCAATCCGAATACGGTAACGGTGGAGGAATCTGCAATCTTGTAAACAGCAACCCAACACTGATTAACTGCGAATTTTACAAGAATTCTGCTACCTATCAAGGAGGTGGGATGTACAACGAAGAAAGCAGCAGTCCAAATATAATTAAATCTTTTTTTTATGAAAATGATTCAAAGAACGGCGGTGGCATATATAATTTTTCCAATAGTAATCCCACGCTGACCAATTGCATACTCGTTGACAACTCGTCTGAATTTGGTGGCGCCATACAAAATGCCTCCTCAATAAACCTTGAGCCCTCAATTACAACTCTTAATAACTGTACATTATTCAAAAACAGCGCGGAAAAGATGGGAGGTGGAATCAGGAACTCATCCGGCGGCGCTTCTATACTGAATAATTGCATTATCTGGGATAATAATGACATGGACGGTACAGATGAATCTGCCCAGATCGATTGCACTACAAGCAGCCAAAATACAATCGTAAATTATTCCTGTATCCAGGGCTGGACCGGAAATATACAAGGTATCGGAAATATAGATAGTGACCCGCTCTTTATAGATGCAGAAGAAGACGACTATCGCTTAAAAAGTACAGGCTGGCAATGGGACATACTGCGACAACGATGGCATTATGACAACAAAACCAGCAAAACCAGTCCATGCATTGATACAGGTAATCCCGGCTCACCTTTGAAAGATGAGTTACTGGCCATACCGGATGATCCTACAAATAACTGGGGGATCAACTTACGCATCAATATGGGAGCCTTCGGTGGCACAGCGGAGGCAAGTATGGCCCCACACAACTGGGCTCTGCTGGGAGATTTGAATAACGATGGTAATGTAAATTTGAAGGACTATGCTGCCCAAATTCAAACATGGGCGGGAACCGAAGATGAACTACCGGGAGACCTGAATCGAAATGGTACAGTGGAAAGGGCAGACCTTACCAAACTGGCGGATGACTGGTTAAAATATATAAAGCCGCCTTTTGTTAATATCACATCTCCACCCTGGGGCGAAGTTTTCGATGGTCGATCTGCTGAAATTCAGATCGAAGCTGAAGCATGGGATACGAATGGTTCGGTAGTGAAAGTGGAATTCTTTGCCGACGGAATAAAGATAGGTGAGGATAACGACAGCTCTGACGGCTGGGGTTTCAACTGGACAGAACATTTTCTCGGCGAATATTATCTTACCGCAAGAGCAACGGACAACGGGGGAGCAATTACAACTTCAAACCAGATTGTAATCTGGATCATACCGCTACGTGATTAAAAAGTCGACCGGGTTCATAATAACTGACAGTCGAATCTCAACGGATATCCAGAATAGTAAAAACATTTGACTACCAGGCAGAGGCTAATTACAATTCGCATTTGTGGGCAAGGCTGGAAAGAAACCAATTATTGGTATCATCGGTGGTATCGCCTCTGGGAAAAGCACCGTTGCCGCCGAATTTGTTAAATTAGGCTGCGGTATCATTGATGCCGACAAGATCGCCCACGAGGTACTTGAAAAAAGGTCTGTAAAAGAAAAAATTTTAGAACTTTTCGATCCGTCTATTTTAAACCGAGAAGGAAAAATCAACCGCAGGAAATTAGCCGAGATTGTTTTTGCAGATGCCGATAAACTTGCCTTGCTTAACGAGATAATCCATCCGCTTGTTTTCCAAAAGGCCGAGCAACTTATAAAAAAATATAATGAAAAAAATCAGGTCAAGGCAATTGTGATTGATATGCCTTTACTGGTGGAAGTTGGTTGGGCAAAACGATGCGATAAGCTTATTTTTATCGATTGTGAGCCTAAATTAAGGGCAAAAAGAGCCCAAAAAATGGGTTTTAATAAAAATCAGCTTAAAATTAGAGAAAATTTTCAGATTTCTCTGGACAAGAAGGTTAGGCTCACCGATAATATCATTGAAAACAATTCAGGTTTCTCGGCATTAGTCAGGCAGGTCGCTGGCATTTTCTCTTATATTGTGGGTAATTAGTAAGAGGGGTTAGTTACAGATATCTCGTGTCAGTAATACCCGTTTTATATAACAAATAATTTAAACATCAACTATTCAAAGTTCAAATCCTGTTTAATCCCTAAGGGAAATAGGAAATTTGTTCTGAGAAATTTTACCTCTGCTAAAAGCACCGGTTGATATAAACCTCGCAGGGGTGGAAAAAAAGATTTTACAAATGAAAAAGGAGTAACGATGGCTAAAGCTGTAAAAAGCACAACCAAAAAGCGCAAAACCTCAAAGAAAAAGGCAGTTGTAGAGGAAAAAGTTGAGGCCGAACAAACCGAACAAATTGAGCCTGAGACTGAACCGTCTACAGCTACTGCTACGGCCGAAGATGCCTCAACCGTAGAAACCGAGAAACAGGACCAGGATACCGAGCTTACAGATGAGGAATCTACCCACGCTAAGTACGAGAGGATTAAAAAAGGTAACTTATATTTGACCGATCTGCAAAAACTGACCGTCGCAGAGTTGCATGATATAGCCAAAAATGACAACATCACAGAATACAGCGCTCTAAAAAAGCAGGATTTGATTTTCAGAATTCTTAAGGAGCGAATCCGTCAGAGCGGTCTTATGTACGGCGAAGGTGTCTTGGAAGTTCTGCCGGATGGCTACGGATTTCTGCGAAACACGGATTACAACTATCTATCATCATCGGACGACATCTATGTTTCACCTTCTCAGATAAGGCGTTTCGGGCTGCGAACGGGAAACATTGTTTCAGGACAGATCAGACCGCCGAAAGACTCGGAAAAGTATTTTGCACTTCTGCGGGTTGAAGCAATCAACTTCGAAGATCCCGACAATCTTTCGGAAAAGGTGGTATTCAGCGATTTAACACCATTGCACCCGGAAGAACGATTTATCCTTGAGACTACACCGGAAGAATTGAATATGCGCATTATCGATTTGGTTACACCGGTAGGCAGAGGTCAGCGCGGCCTGATAGTTGCTCCGCCTCGAACCGGCAAGACGATTCTGCTGCAAAAAATTGCAAATGCCCTAAGCACAAATCACCCAAACGCCAAGCTAATAGTGTTACTGATTGATGAACGGCCTGAAGAAGTTACGGAAATGGAACGCAAGACTGCTGAAGATGTCGAAGTTATCAGTTCAACCTTCGACGAGCCGGCGGCACGCCATTGTCAGGTCGCCGAAATAGTCATAGAAAAAGCAAAGCGACTCGTCGAATACGGCGTAGATGTGGTGATATTGCTGGATTCGATAACTCGCCTTGCCCGTGCCTATAACACCGAGATGCCGCATTCGGGCAGAATCCTGACCGGTGGTGTTGACGCCGGTGCCATGCAGATGCCCAAGAAGTTTTTCGGTGCGGCAAGAAATATTGAAGAAGGCGGTTCACTAACCATTTTTGCAACCGCATTAATCGACACAGGCTCGAAAATGGACGAGGTTATTTTCGAAGAGTTCAAGGCAACCGGAAACATGGAATTGCACCTTGACAGACGCCTTGTCGACAGAAGGACCTGGCCGGCGATAGATATAAGCCGAAGTGGAACCAGACGCGAAGAGCTCCTGCTCGACCCGAAAGAGCTTCAACTGGTATATCGGCTCCGAAGAGTCTTGAGCGAATTAAATCAGATCGAAGCAATAGAACTGCTAAAAAGCAGACTTGCTAAAACCAAGACCAACGCCGAGTTCCTGATGACAATGAACCTGGATTAGGCCGTCAATAAGCATATAACCACCACCTGGGTAAGCTCGTACGAATCACAGTTTCGCGCGCGATTGTTCTCTTTACATACATGTCTGTTTGTATTAAAATCAAATTCCGGTCGTTATTGTGCCGGAATTTTTTTATTAACAAATATCGAAATCCGATGAATCATGGGCAAACAACTCTCGAAAGTTTATGAACCTAAAACAATAGAGCAACAGGCAAACCAAATATGGTCTTCGAAACCGTATTTTCACGCCGAACCAACAGACAACCACAAAAAAGCCTATACTATCGTAATCCCACCGCCTAATGTGACCGCCCCGCTGCACCTTGGTCATGCACTGAATAACACCCTGCAGGATATCCTGATTCGATACCGCCGGATGAAGAATTATAATACCTTGTGGATGCCCGGCACCGACCATGCCGGCATTGCTACTCAGACTGTAGTAGAAAAACGGATACTTTCCGAGGAAGGCAAAAGACGTACTGATTTTCAGCGGGAAGAATTTGTCGAACGTGTACAGGCATGGAAAGACGAGTATGAACAGCGTATCATCGACCAGCTAAAAGCGATGGGCTGCTCATGCGACTGGCAGCGAACGCGATTCACAATGGACGAGATTTGCGCCAAAGCCGTCAGGGCTGCATTCTTTAAGCTCTTTAAGGATGGTTTAATTTATCGAGGCAAAAGATTAGTCAACTGGGATCCTGCAACACAAACTGTACTGGCCGATGATGAAGTAGAGCACGAAACAGTCAAAGGACATTTCTGGTATATGAGATATCCCCTCGTTGAGCCGGTTAACATACCCCGTGGCACGGGCTTCCAGCCCGTGCAAAACCATTCCCTGCTGAAACGAACTGGAGCGTATCTACCTCACTGGACACAAACCGGTGCAACATATGCAGTAACCTTCCGTTTGGCTGACTCAATGCCTAATGAACTGCTTGAGCAATGGCAAGCAGAACGAAATAATATTGTTCATAATGCCGAATCGCAAGGCCGCCAGCTAACTGAGTATGAACAACATGAGCTTGCTCGGCTTTACAGTAACAAAGTCGAATCGTATCTTAACGCTGGACATGGACAATGCTATCTTCGTGAGCAACAGATAGCAAAACTCATAGCGAATACTTTAAAACACTTTGATGGAGAAAGATATGATTTAATTGCCTGGGTCATTATGCCTAATCATGTCCATGTAGTTCTTAAACCCTACGATGGTCTTGAATTGTCAAGTATACTACATTCATGGAAATCCTATACATCGAATAAAGCCAATGAACTGCTGGGACGTACCGGAGATTTCTGGCGAAGTGAGTATTATGACCATCTCATCCGTGATGAAGATGATTTCTTTAATCAGATAAACTACATTCTCTCAAACCCAGACAAGGCCGGATTAAAAAACTGGCCATGGGTAAATATAAAGGAGGAAAATCATGGGCAGGATGCCCATGACACATATGATACAATAGAATATGTGACCGTCGCTACGACTCGCCCGGAGACAATGCTCGGCGATACGGCCGTTGCCATGAATCCTTCTGATAAGCGTGCTGAATACCTTGTCGGTAAAAAAGTCCGGCTCCCGATTGTCGGACGTATAATTCCAATCATCGCCGATGAGCATGTAGTTCTGCCCGATCCGGAAAGCGAGGATGAAAAGGCACGATTTTCCACGGGCTTTTTGAAAGTTACACCCGCACACGACCCCGATGACTGGGAAATCGGCCAGAGACATAATCTGGAAATAATTAATGTTATGGCGCCAGACGGTTCCATCAGCGATAAACACGGCTGGTCGGATGCCTGTGAGCCGGAAGCTCAATCTTTATTGGGCATGGATCGTTTCGAGGCACGCGAGGCCATTGTCGAATGGTTCCGCCAGGAAAATCTATTAGAAGATATTCGCGAATATACCCACGAAGTCGGTCACAGCTATCGAAGTCACGTCTCTATTGAGCCTTATCTATCCGACCAGTGGTATATTGCCGTAAAAAAACCCATCGACCACCTAAAGGAAAAATTCAACGAAGGACTTATCAAAGGCACGGATGTGCCGGTTAATTCTTTGGCCGGTCTGGCTCTCAAACCTCTGCTTGACGGCCGACTGCGTTTTATCCCGGAACGTTACGCTAAAACATATCAAACATGGCTGGAGAACCTTCGCGACTGGCCTATCAGCCGACAGCTCTGGTGGGGACACCAGATACCTGTATGGCATGCTGAAGTTCTAGCTGGACCTGAAGAAGAACTGGAGAAGTTCATAAGACAATTGGATGCATGGAGAGAAGAGGGACGAGCGGCAGACTGGGGTCGCCCACGTTTCGGCTTTGGACATCGAGAAGCAAAGGAAGAATACCCAACTTGGTTCATATGTGTAGCCAATTCTGACGACAATGAAGTAATAAAGACCATAGAGCGATGGCGTTTCAGAAGGGATCCAGATGTGCTTGACACTTGGTTCTCCTCTGCACTCTGGCCGTTTAGTACAATGGGCTGGCCGGATGACACGCCGGAACTAAAATCTTTCTATCCCGGTGACGTACTTTGCACCGCACGCGAAATTATTACACTTTGGGTCTCTCGTATGGTCATGATGGGGCAATATTGCGCCGGTGACATTCCCTTCAGTGACGTATATATTCACGCTATGATCCAGGACGGCGAAGGACGTAAGATGTCCAAGAGCCTTGGCAACGGCATCGACCCGTTAGTGGCTATCGACAGTCACGGAGCAGATGCAATGCGATTCACGTTAGCAAGTATGACAACCGACACACAGGATATCCGAATGCCTGTAGTTCAGATGACACTGCCCGACGGTCGCCAGGCTAATACCTCGCCGAAGTTCGATATCGGCCGTAATTTCTGTAACAAGCTCTGGAACGCCTCGCGTTTTGCTATGATGAATCTCGAAGGGATAGACCCTGCAAAGTTCGACGCCGACAAAATGGATATTACCGACAAATGGATACTTTCCCGATTAGCAAGGACGATTTCCGAGGTGACCGAATCGCTGGATAACTTCAAATTCAGTGATCCGTTATCGCAGCTATATAAATTCTTCTGGAACGATTTTTGTGACTGGTATCTTGAGTGGGCTAAACCGAGAATGCAGGACGAACAAAAAAAACCAATCGCCCAGAATATCCTGGCTTTTGTGCTGGACCAGACCCTGCGCCTATTGCATCCATTTGTACCGTTTATCACAGAAGGAATATTCCAGAAATTAAAGGAAATCGTACCGGCAATAAAACTCCAGGGTATAGCTCCAATCGAACAAAACAGTGCTCTGGTGGCTTCTATGTGGCCACAACAGTTAGATTCTTTTATTAACGATACCGCCGAACAAGATATTGCGATAATTCAAAATCTCATACGAGCTGTTAGGGATATAAAGAACAAATACAATGTTATAACCCTAGACGCCATTTCAGCGAACGCCGAGCAGAATATTTCACAGATATTAAATAAAAGCGCAGAATTTATCTGCTTAATGGCCGGTGCTAAAGAGTTCCGGGCAGGACCCGATGTTCCAAGACCTCGGAACGCAGCCACCGCCATTGTTGACGATATACAGATTTTCGTACACAATGTAATTGACATAGAGGCAGAAAGAAAACGGCTGGAAAAACAAAAACAGCAAATTGTAAAAGCCAAACAATCAGTGGAAGCAAAACTAACAAACGAAAACTTTGTTACAAAAGCCAAACCTGAAGTAGTAGCTCAAGCTAAAGGCAGGCTAAGCCAGCTAACAGAGCAATTAGAGACCGTTACAAAGCATATTCTGGAATTAGAACATAGCGAATGAGTTAACGTATAGGAAAATAAACTATAATACATATCAACTCATCTGCTCATTTGCCGGGTAAAGGTGGTGCAAAAATGGAAACTGAAGCTGAATTATCACGGATAATCATTAACGAGATGTCCGACCAACAGATAATAGTCCTCAAAGAGCGTAACGGCGAGCGGAGTTTCCCCATCGTAATCGGTATAGTTGAAATTTTTGCAATCGACCGACGACTTAAGGGCATCAAGCCCGCCCGGCCAATGACACACGATTTATTGGCGAGTGTAATTGAGAATCTCGGTGCAAAAATAGACAAAATAGTAATTAACGACCTGCGTCACCACATTTTTTTCGCAAAGATTCATTTGAGACTGAACGGACGAAAAATTGAAATCGATTCACGCCCTTCCGACGCGATTGCCCTTGGTACAGCGACAAATGCCCCTATCTTTGTTGCTGAGCATGTTTTTGATCAGGCTTCCCAGTGAAAAAAGTCGAAATAATCAGCAGCCCAATCCCTATACACAGTAAACTGTCGGCAACATTAAAAGCCGGCCAGTGATAGCTGCGGTAATAAACATCTATAAAGTCTCTTACCAAGCCGCCATTAAAAACTCTATCGTATAAATTACCGGAAACACCAGCAGCAAAAAGTCCAAGCGAAACATGAACCAATAATGGCTGCCGTCCACTATAAAGAAAAACTACAAGTATCACAACCAATGCGATTATTGAAACAGTCGCTAAAAAAAATCTGTTGCCGGCCAACATTCCCCAGGCGGCTCCGTCGTTGAGCGCTCTTACTAATTGCACGAAACCTTCTATGACGGGATAAGTTTGTCGATTATCCAGCCAGTCGAATACCGCCTTTTTAGTCCATAAATCCAATATCAATCCAGCCAAAGCTAAAGACCAGAACGTAAGATGGGCCTTCAAATTCGGCAAGGCAAGATTAAGATGCTTCGATAAATTCTTGGCTTTGTTAAGATGGGTATTATCTTCTTCTTTACCGGCTCGCGTCATAAATGGGCTCTAACACATCAGATATACTTTGCACAACATCTTTCAATTGCATATTTCCAAACGCCACGGGATTATATCACAGCAAACATCGCTGTCAAAACTTTTAACTGCAGGTGGAATTTTTGCAATCGCATACACTCTATGAATGTTTGACATAACAGGCAGGTTGATATATCATATTGCGATTAGATTTGGCTGTAAACTGTGGACGAGGCAATGCCTCGTCCTTGTTGTCTTTGCTCGAAAGGTCTTCTATGACAAAAAAGAAAGCTACTTCGGGAAACAAACCTTGTTTGCTGATTATCCGTGATGGTTGGGGCTATAATCCTAATCCCGATGAGGATGAATATAATGCAATCAAATGTGCGAATACTCCGGTTGATGATATGCTGATGGCAGAATATCCAAACTGTCTTATCCATACAAGCGGTGAAGATGTTGGTCTGCCGAAAGGAACAATGGGCAACAGCGAAGTTGGACATCAAAATATAGGAGCCGGCAGAATTGTCCCCCAGGAATCCGTAAGGATAAGCAGAACTATACGGAATGGTTCTTTTTTTGAGAACAAAGAATTTCTCAATCTAATTAAATTCATCAATAAAAATAACGGCAAAATGCATGTCATGGGCCTGTGCAGTGACATAGGTGTACACTCACTTCTGGATCACCTCTATGGCCTGCTCGAATTTGCTAAAAGAAACGGCATAAAGAACGTTTTTATTCATGCCTTTACTGACGGTCGGGATTCACCGCCGGATAGTGGGGCCGGATATATTGCCGATATCGAGAAAAAAGCCAAAGAAATAGGTATCGGTAAGATAGTATCGGTGATAGGCAGATTCTACGCAATGGACCGCGACAGCCGATGGGATCGTGTACAAAAAGCTTATGAATGTATGAGGATGGGCAAAGGAAACAAGGCCCCAAGTGCAGCAGAAGCGATTTCCCAAAGTTATGAAAAAGAGGTAACCGATGAATTTATCGAGCCGACAAGCATTGTAAATGCCGACAACGAGCCATTAGCTACAATCAATGACGGAGACGGTGTAGTATTTTTCAACTTCCGTGGTGACAGACCACGCGAAATCACGCGGGTATTTGTTTCGCCTGATTTCAAAGAATTCCCCAGAACAACTCGGCCCGATATATATTACGTCTGCATGACAGAATATGATGCAACAATCCCCGCACCGGTGGCATTTCCCAAACCGCCAAAAATGAAAAATATCCTCGGAGCTTATTGGGGTTCTCTGGGCGTAAGACAATTTCGCTGCGCTGAGACGGAAAAATACGCACATGTAACTTTCTTTTTTAACGATTATACCGAAAAACCCTTCCCCGGCGAAGACAGGCAAATTGTCCCTTCGCCACGGGTGCGAACATACGACTTAAAGCCAGAGATGAGTGCCTATGAGGTTTGCGAAGTTGTCCTGGAAAGACTCGACTCGAACAAATACGATGTAATAGTGGTCAATTTTGCCAATCCTGATATGGTCGGACACACCGGCATATTATCCGCTGCGGTCAAAGCTGCGGAAGCCGTCGATGAATGTGTAGGCAAAACTCTGGATAAAATCAAGGCTTTGGGTGGTTCGGCAATAATCACGGCAGACCACGGCAATTTCGAGAAAATGATTGATCGGAGTCCGGACAATCCACATACTGCACACACTATCGGCGACGTTCCGCTGATTGTATTCGATGAACGCTACAAAAACAGCAAGCTACGTGAAAATGGAAGATTAGCTGATATAGGCCCGACCTTGCTGGAGATGATGGAATTGCCGCAACCAGAAAAAATGACCGGAAAGTCATTAATTGAAAAATAAAATACGAAGCACAAATTTCTAAACTCAAAACATTAATAAAATTCTAAATCTTAAATGAATACAAAGCGACCAAGTAAAATGGCGATAGAAGCCGGCAGATATCTTAGAAAAGCGGTCAAAGAAGAATTACAGCGAAAAGCATTGCTTGGCCAGTATGTTATTATAAACCGTAACGGCAAAGCCTGCCGTGTTTCAGCTAAACAGGCACTTAAAATGGCAACAGCCAAGCGATTTTGCTTTGTTATACAGCAACTGGAAGAAATGACCGACAAAAGCCTGCTCGAAAGTTAGAACAGTATCAATAAAGAAAAGAATATATAGCGTAAAATCCTGATCCAATCGTTTATCGATTAACGTTTTGAAGTACCAATGGAGTAGCCGTCTTAATATATGTTTTAGTGACGGCAAGCGAGATCAACAATGGGGCAAATAGTCGTCCTTGACCAGAATATGATAAACATGATTGCAGCCGGTGAGGTGATTGAACGCCCTGCCAGCGTGGTCAAGGAACTTATGGAAAACAGCATTGACGCCGGAGCATCAAAAATTACTGTATCCATTGAGGATGGCGGCAGAAAGTTAATTTCTATCACTGATAACGGCTGCGGAATGGATGCCGACGACCTGGCCCGGGCATTCGAGTCACATACTACCAGCAAAATCAAAACAAGCATAGATTTGCATGGTATAGCAACGCTTGGATTCAGGGGTGAAGCATTGGCAAGTATTGCCTCTATAGCACAGGTCAAAGCTGTCAGCAGAACAAAAGATTCAGTGGAAGCTAACCGCATTGAAATCGACTGCGGTAATAAGGCTGGCGCTAATCCCTGCAGCGCCGATTACGGCACAACAATTCAGGTCAGGGATATTTTTTACAAATTACCCGCCCGGCGAAAATTTCTCAGAACCGCCAATACCGAAATGAGCCATATCACCGAGCAATTCATCCGCGTCGCGCTGGCAAATAAACAACTGGCTCTGACACTCGTTCATAATGGACGAGAGCTCTATCGGTTATCGGATAACGATGGACTGCGTCAGAGAATAGCTATACTGTTTCCAACACCCCAGGGAAGCATTGGTGAAAACCTGATTGAAGCCGAAAGTCATGAAAAAGGCCTGCATGTTTTCGCCCTGTTGGGCAAACCGGACATTTCAAGAACGAGCGGCAAATTTCAATACATATTTCTCAACGGCCGATTCATTCGTGACAAATTTATCTCGCACGCTATAAAAGAAGCATATCGCGGACTTCTGGAACCAAACAGATTCCCCGTAATATTTTTATTTCTTCAGATGTCTCCTGAAGACTATGACGTTAACGTTCATCCTACGAAAAACGAAGTGCGTTTTTACAATGCCAATTTCGTTCATTCACAAGTTCTCGGAGTTCTTCGAGAAAAGCTTTTAGGAACAAATCTCCAGACATCGGCAAAATTACCTTCTATCTCAGAGAGAAAAGCAGCTTCAACTTTTCCAACACGGGGACAGGACCAGAAAATTGCCGATGCAATGGCCGAGTTCTTCAAAAAGCACAGACCTTCCCAAAGACAGGAGCACCTTCGCTTTGTGCCATCTTCAACCGGAACAAAAAGTGAAACTCTACCAAGAGTCCCATTACCGGATGCACCGCACTATACAGAGAACGAGAGAAAGTTCCTGCAGATACACGACAGCTTTATAGTAGCCCAGACTGATGAAGGGTTTGTCTTGATCGATCAACATGCACTTCACGAAAGAATAATATATGAAGATTTAAGCAGGCGGATACGAAAAAGCAAACTCCAGTCACAGAAACTGCTTATGCCGGAAAGTTTCGAGCTTACCGATAACCAAGCCGAGGTATTGGAAAAGAACAAGCAATTGATAGAACAATTAGGAATCGAGCTGGTACCATTCGCCCCCAGAACAATGGCTATCCAGGCCTTTCCCACCCTGCTGGCAAAGGCCGAACCGCTGGACTTTATCCAGGATTTAATCGACATCCTTGAAAGCAGCGATACAGGCTCCGATCCGGACAGACTGCTCGACGAGGTTCTGAATATGGCTGCATGCAAGGCAGCAATCAAAGCCGGCCAAAAGCTGACGACAAGCGAAATAGAACAACTTCTCGCCGACAAAGAAACCATAGATTATGCAAGTCGGTGTCCGCATGGCAGGCCCACCACGATCGAATTTACTATAAGTGAGCTGGAAAAACAATTTAAGAGAACATGATGAATAAATGGTGGATATTATTGATAATCTTATGCCTGATCAGCATGGGATTCATAATTTTCCGGACTCAACCCGGTCAAAAACCAAACACACCTGTCCCTACCGGTGAACCCGAAAGGATTGTTTCACTGGCCCCGAATATTACAGAAATTATTTTTGAGCTGGGACTTGATGAAAAAATTGTAGGTGTATCCAGTGACAGCGATTACCCAGCCGAAGCAGCTTACAAAAATAAGGTTGGTTCATTTTGGCAGCCAAATACCGAAGCTATAATAGCATGTAAACCGGATTTGGTTATTGCCCTGGACTCTGAGCAGCAAAAGACAGTCGCAAAGACACTAAATCGGCTTGGTTACAAGGCTTTGATATTAAAGGCAGACAAAATTGAAGAGCTTTGGACAGCCATTCAAACAATCGGCACCGCTACAGATTGCAGACAGCGTGCGGACGAACTTATTGAAAACATCAAGAGCAAATTAAGCAAGCTGCAAAGTAAAACCATATCAGCCGACAGAGTCAGAATTTTATGGATAATTCAGCCGGAGCCTTTAAGAGTGGCCGGCAGAAATACCTTTATAAATGAATTGATCGAATTAGCCGGTGGTGAAAATTCTATCGGCCCTACTATCCAGGAGTATCCGTCAATAAACACCGAAGAGCTTCTGGCCTGTGGTGCCGAAGTAATAATTCAATCGACCATGGACTCCGGTAATATAGAAAAACAACAGCAAGCTGCCGAACTTTATTGGAGCAAATATCCAAATCTACCAGCCGTCAGGAACAAAAGAATTTACGTGCTTGATTCTGATGTAATGTTAAGACTGGGGCCAAGATTGCCACAGGCAGTCGCGGAAATTGGCCGATGCTTATATCCGGATATGTTTTAAGCAAACAAACTAAACAGATAAATATGTAACGATATGAAAGAAAAAGTATTATTTTCCTGGAGTGGGGGCAAAGACAGTGCATTGGCTCTATACGAACTTCAAAAAAGCAAAAACTACGAAGCAGCCGCCCTGCTGACAACAATAACCAAAGAATATGACAGAATCAGTATGCACGGCGTAAGAGCAAATTTGCTCGAAATACAGGCGGAATCTCTTGGATTACCTCTTGAGAAAATACTCATTAATAAAGATACCACAGACAAGCAATACGAAAGCAAAATGCGACAAGTCCTGGCAAAATACCTGACCTTGGGTATAACTTCTGTAGTCTTTGGGGATATTTTTTTGGAGGGGCTAAGAAAGTATCGTGAAAATAATCTGAAAAAAATCGGAATGAAAGGAATATTCCCGATATGGAAAACAGATACCAAAGCTCTCGCTCACAATTTTATAGAGTCAGGCTTCAAGGCGGTTATTACCTGCATTGACACAAAGTGTCTTGATAGAATATTTGTCGGAATGGCATTTGATAACAAGTTCTTATTGAAACTACCTCCCAACGTTGACCCATGTGGTGAAAACGGAGAATTCCATTCATTCGTTTATGATGGACCGATATTTAAATACAGGATACAACATACCACAGGTAAAATAGTTTCAAGGGAAAAACGTTTTTATTACTGCGATTTATTGCCTTCTTAAGGACAAAGAGTCACTGGCAGAACGAACCTTACTGGCCGGACAAACTAATGACTGAAATATTAACAGTAAAAAAACTATCGATTAAGGTCGTCATTTGCCTGAGTGTGCTTGCGGTTGTAATGTGTATATGCACATTATCAGGAACCCAAAAAATTTCTCTCATGAAGGTTATCGACGGCCCCGGCCAAAAACCGGGGGACAATATAGATTACGAAATTTTCATCGGTTACAGATTACCACGAGTTGTTCTGGCCGTTCTCGTAGGGGCTGCATTAGCCTGTTCCGGTGTTGTGCTTCAGGCGATTTTACGTAATCCACTGGCTGATCCCTACATCCTCGGGATATCAAGCGGTGCCGGATTAGGAGCAATCATTGCAATCATCTCGGGTATCACCTGGAACTTCTGGGCCGGGTCGCCATTAGCCATCTTTGCATTCGCCGGGTCGCTTATAACAGTCTGGCTTGTATGGAGCATCGGCCATTTTGCCGGAAGGTCTCAGGTAACTTCCCTGCTTTTGGCAGGCGTTGTTGTAAATGCTTTCTTTTCCGCCGTCATTATGTTCCTTACATCAATAGCAAAAAGTGAACAGCTACGCTCAATAATATACTGGTTGATGGGTAATATAACAGACAAAAGCTCACCTGTACTGTTAGCTTGTTCCGTTTGTATCATAGCAGGAATAATCTGTTTATTTAGCATCTCCAACAAACTAAATATTATCACTTTAGGAGAATATGAAGCAAAGGGACTTGGTGTTGACACGGAAAAAACCAAAATCCTCGCTTTTATAGTTACAGCCTTTATAACGTCAATAGCTGTCAGTCTCAGCGGACTAATTGGATTCGTAGGACTTATTGTCCCTCACGCAGTCAGACTCGTGTTCGGCCCAGACCATCGACAGCTACTACCTTTAAGTGCAATAATCGGAGGTATATTCCTGGTGATTGCTGATACTATTGCCAGAACAATATTCGGGCAGGAACAGCTACCGGTCGGTGTAATAACGGCCATTGCAGGAGGGCCGTTTTTCCTGATCCTGCTTGCAAGATATACTAAAAAAGTCAGTTGGTTAAAATGAGTGACATCATAGAAGTCAAAAACCTAAGTTTCGGTTATAAACAAAAGTCAATACTGAAGGACCTGAGCCTTGAGGTTAAACAGGGAATATTCGTTGGTATAGTCGGACCAAATGGAGTCGGCAAAACAACCCTATTGAATCTGCTCTGCGGATTATTAGAACCTAAAGCCGGTTCGATAAAAATAGACGCAGTAGACATAAAATCATTCTCTGTGAGAGAACTCGCACAGAAAATCGCCGTCGTTCGCCAGGAATTCGTGCCTGTATTTGATTTTACCGTAACCCAAACCGTATCCATGGCAAGAACACCATATTTAGGAACATTCGGATTTATGGACAAAACAGACAGACAAATAGTTAATGAAGCACTTAAGGCAACAGATACGACTCAATTCGGCTCACGTGCCCTTGGAAGTCTCAGTGGGGGTGAACGACAACGAGTCTTTATAGCAAGGGCACTGGCACAAAAGACGCCTATATTACTCCTGGATGAGCCGACAAACTTTCTGGACCTGAAACATCAGGTTAACATATACGATTTACTCAAAGCAGCCCAGCACGAACAAGGTAAAACAATTATTGCTGTCACGCATGATATTAATCTGGCAGCCCAATACTGTGATGAAATACTATTTCTGGCATCCGAGAGCAGCTATAGATATGGTTGTACTAAAGATGTTTTATCAGTCGAGCAGATTAAGAATGTTTTTGATATAAACATATTCTCAGGAAAAGTTGACAAGGAATATTTTTTCATACCGTTAGGTAAATTTGCTAAAGACAGCGGAAAAGCCAATCAAATTCAAGATAAATCATAACTGTATCGCCTTTATTTTCAAGAGGTTAGCTCTATTTGGGCGATTTAACTTGAATATTTTTATTATCCACCCTATACTTTTCGAGCTTAAATATAAACCTTTATGAAAACATAGGCTATACAATATATACCATTTGATGATAAAATACATTTTTTATACAAATTGATAATGACCAGTTTGAGTAGTTAAGAAAGGTTGAGAAAGAGGTGGCACAAAAACGCAAAAAGACTTCAAGGGAAAAAGTAAGCTCTACTCGAAAAAAGAAAAGCAGCCTGACAACCCCGGAACTGAAACATTTTAGACAATTACTGCTGGAAAAACGCATTGAAATCCTTAGAAATGTAACAGAAATTGAAGATGAAGCTCTTAAGAAATCCCGACTGGACGCAACCGGAGATTTATCAAGCATGCCAATCCATATGGCGGATCTCGGAACTGATAACTACGAGCAGGAATTCGCCCTCGGCCTCATGGATAGTGAAAGGAAGCTTCTCAGAGAAATTGACAGCGCGCTTGAACGTATTGAGCAGGGAACTTACGGTGTATGTATAGGCACCGGCAAAAAGATAACAAAAGCCCGACTTGAGGCTCAACCCTGGGCCAGATACTGTGTCGAATACGCACGATTGCTGGAAAAAGGCCTTGCAGTCGAGCAAGAAGAATAAACTTTAGTATGAAACACAGATGCCCCATCTGCCATAAAATCTTTCAATCTTCAGGACATGGACAATTCGAAAAAGCCGATTTTTTCCCCTTTTGCTCCCAGAAATGCAAGCTTATTGACTTAGGCTTATGGCTGGATGCCCGATACAAAGTAGTCTCAAGCCTGCAATCCCAGGAGTCAGATGTATCTTCAAACACACCCACTTCCGGTTCCAGTGGTAAATAAATAACAGTGTCCACATATAAAATCTTGTTTAAAAAGTCTTGAAATCGACCGATAATACATTATATGTAAATTTTTACGTTTACCCTCTGCTATACCAGTGATAATTGTAACCCTATTGAAAGGAGACAAGATGGTCAGCGGCAAAGAAACCTCCAAGTTTACTGACGAATTGCTCTTTCCAAAAATCTTCCAGGCTTTCCGTATGGCTATTCAACCAACCAAATTCATTATTACGTTTTCCGCACTTGCTATTATAAGTCTGTCTGGCTGGTTGATGGACTTCAGCAAAACCGTGTGCATAGCCGAGAATAGCGCCGGTGAAACTGTAACAACGGAGTTGCAGATTTACATGATGAATCCTGAACAAGTTGATACTTTTATCGAAAACTACAAAGAAACAAGCCGGGGCGAAGGAGTATTCTTTACACTCTGGCATTTCGGTTCGCAAAAATTCCATAACATTCTTCGAGAACTTTTTGAACTGAATTTTGCAAGCATAGCCAAAAATCTGGCCGATTGCTTCACGGCGATGAGATGGGCACTGAGATACCATCTTATCTACTGCATCATCTTTGCTGCAATAATACTTGCACTGACATCCTTAGCCGGTGGTGCCATTTGCCGAATCTCGGCATTACAGGTTGCCCGCGGCGAAAAACCGGGCCTGACCGGAGCTCTGCTATACAGTACGAAAAGATTTACAAATTTCGTCACTGCACCCATAGCTCCTATTACAATAATTATCTTCATTGGAATTTTCATTTTTCTTTTAGGACTGTTGGGAAATATCCCAAGAATCGGTGAATTGATAGTAGGCATCGGCTTACCTTTAGCATTATTTGCCGGCGTGCTCATTACTGTTGTCGTTATAGGGACATTTGCAGGATTCAACCTGATGTTTCCTGCCATAGCTTATGACGGCTCCGATTGCTTTGACGCAATAAGTCGTTCCTTCAGCTATATTTATGCAAAACCCTGGCGGATGCTTTTTTACACTTCAATCTCCGCTGTTTATGGTTCGATTTGTTACATATTCGTACGTTTTTTTGCCTTTTTGTCACTACTAATTTGTCACTGGTTTCTACGACTCGGATTATGGGTTAAAAACGGCAGCCACGAAATAAATAAGCTCGAAGCAATCTGGCCCGAACCGGAATTTATGAGGTTGCTGGATCCGTCTGCTTTGGCTGCAACCAACTGGACGGAAACAACGGCTGCTTTTCTGGTCTATCTGTTCCTTCTGGTCTTTATAGGTTTGGTAGTGTCATTCATAATTAATTTTTACTTTTCCGCCAATACTATTATATATTCACTTTTGCGCAACAAAGTCGACAACACAGCCCTGGAAGACATTTATACACCTTCCGATGAAGCGGAAATAGAACCAAATATAAAGGACCTACAACTCAAGCAGGAACCAGAGCAGGACTCGGATAAATCTGACTCCCAGACAGAGCAGGATTAGGCCTGATATAAGTAAAACCTTTTGTTATCTGTTTTGACGTTTTCCATTCCATCATGGGATCAATGCGCTATCTTTTTATTTCGCTTAAAGTTCTCCTTTCCTTTGAACCCTGCTACAGAACGGCTTATGTAACAAGATAGTGCCGGACTTACTATAACATCCGATAAAAAACCGGCTATGGCCGCATAGATTCATCACAACAGTTTCTCGGTCGATGCTTAAACTGTTATTGGAGTTAAGTTTGTGAGTAAATATGCCGTATAAATATGACGATAAACATTTTATGCCTGAGACGAACACAAACATACAGCCAAACATTAAAAGACAAAATCCGCCCCAGTTCCCCACTGCCCCTCCTGCGGTATTGCTTCGTTTTCGAAGGTCGCTTATTGTACTAACCCATATAATCATCTTCTCCGCTTCTTTAATGCTCTCGTTCCTCGTGATACACAACATGCAATTCAAACGAGCCTGGTTCATTGACATATACCCATTATTGCTCGCGTTCATGCTTGTCGTTAAGCTGCCTGTGTTCTGGCTGTTCAAACAATATCGCGGCTGGTGGAGATACGTCGGGATTTCCGATCTTATCGGAATCGTCCATGCCTCACTGACAAGTACCTTAATCATCGTAGCTATATGGTTCATTGTCAGTAACACCAACTTCGCAGTTACATACCTGCCGCCGGGCATGGTAGAACCCGCCGAAGGTGTCTGTATTGCCGATTTGTTCGCCACGGTTTTACTCCTTGCCGGACTGCGAATGATAATCAGATTATACTACGAGGCCTCACGCACCGTCGAAGTCGGAAGGCTCAGAAGGTTCCTCATAGTCGGTGCAGGCAACGCTGGCGAAGCGTTACTTAGGGAAATACACAGAATGCCCGTCGTCCAGTACGAGGTAATCGGCCTCATCGACGACGACCCCGCCAAGCAAGGCACCCACATACACGGAATATCCGTACTTGGCACGGTTGAACACCTGCCCGAAATCTGCAAAGAACACAATATCGAAGAAATAGCCATCGCTATGCCCTCGGCAAGCCATAAGCAGCTCAGACGCGTTATCCAGGTTTGCGAAGGCACAAAAATCAGGTTTCGTACCGTACCCCATATAACCGATATTGCTTCCGGCAAATTCCGTGTCTCCCAAATTCGGGATATCGACATCAACGATTTGTTAGGCAGAGAAACCGTCCAGCTTGAGTTGGATTCGATAGAAGCGTATGCCAAAGATAAAACGATCCTTGTCACCGGTGCCGGCGGTTCCATAGGCTCAGAATTATGTCGGCAGTTATGCAATTTCAATCCCAATCTGCTGTTGCTTGTCGAGCAGGCTGAAAATCCGCTGTTCTACATAGAGCGAGAGCTACACAGAAGTTTCCCCGCGGTCGGTCTTAAAACACTTATCTGCAACATAACCGACAAAAACAGCGTAGAGCAAATATTCACCGATTACAAACCGCAGGTTGTGATTCACGCCGCCGCACACAAGCATGTCCCCTTAATGGAGCTTAACGCCGGCCAGGCCGTTAGGAACAATATCATCGGCACACAAATTGTCGCAGACGCCGCAGACAAATTCGGCACGACCAACTTCGTCATGATTAGTACAGACAAAGCCGTTAATCCGACAAGCATTATGGGCTCATCCAAGCGTATCGCGGAAATGTACATCCAGGACCTCAGCAGGACCAGCAAAACGCACTTTGTCACCGTCCGGTTCGGCAATGTGCTCGGCTCGGAAGGCTCGGTCGTTCCGATTTTCAAAAAGCAAATAGCGGAAGGCGGCCCCGTCACCGTGACAGACCCGCAAATGAAACGGTATTTTATGACCATCCCCGAAGCAAGCCAGCTTGTTCTGCAGGCGGCGACAATGGGCAAAGGTGGAGAAATCTTCGTGCTGGATATGGGTGAGCCGGTCATGATTGTCGATTTGGCAAAAACACTCATACAGCTTAGCGGCTTCAGGCCGGGAGAAGACATCGAAATAGATTTTACAGGCCCCCGGCCGGGCGAAAAACTGTTCGAGGAACTCTCTATAGAAGGCGAAGATATGCAGCGTACAAGGCATCCCAAGATTAGTATCTGGAAGAACATCCCGATGGAACGGGACAAACTTCGTGCCGGCATAAACGAACTTGTAGCTATCGCACAAACGCAGAACCATAAACAGCTTGTCCAGAAAATCAAAGAACTCATACCTGAATACACCGGCCCAAATTCCAACTCGCAGCAGAACCACCGGCAGTAATCTGCCGTGCCCTTTTTACGCAATACACAGCACGCATCACTCAATACGAAATAATTGGGTTCGTTCCCTAAGGGATAAATTGGCTTCGTTTCTTGACCCATAGCTTTTGCCACAGGCATCGCAGATAACGCCGGATTTTCCCATAATATCTTTATTTCAAAGAGCTTATATTCTTTTACGGTGCACGCAGCACGCTGAACTCAGTACGAGAGAATTGGCTTCGTTTTGCATTTTTTGCTTAAAATTTCGTACGTAATCCTTCGTAGGTTTTTGAACCCACCAATAAATTGGCGGGCTAAATATTTTAAATTGGATATTCGATATTCGATATTGATTTGATTCCCCCCCTGATTTTAAGATTTGCCGCTCCCCCCTATCCTCCATATATAACTCAAAACTCAAAATTCAAAACTAAAAACTATCATTTTGTTAAATATACATCTTAAAGACATCCGCCCAATTTGCAAGTAAAATCCCCGTTTTTTCTGAAAATTGTCATTCATAAAAAGCAGTATTTCGTATCTGGTATATAGTATCTCTATTTCCGTCATGCTGAACGAAAGTGAAGCATCTGGCCAGCGAACATTAAAATTTATACACGCTATCCAAAGCGAACCATGAAAAAGAATACAATTGACTATTAAGCAGTTATTTTGTAATCTTATTAGAGCAGGATATAATTAATAAGAGCAGGGTATCAGGAGGCTTTCCATGAGATTCAAAAAGCAAAGGTTTATAAATAATCACTACTATATAGTTAATATGAGAAATCCATTTAGTCATTTAGAGAGCATAGTTAAAATAGGGGGAAAATTAGCAAAAGTTGCTGCTGCAATTACATTGCCATTCATATTTACAAATGTTGCAAAAGCTGTTGAAGGATACGTAACTGTGTATTCAAGTACTTCGGGAATTGCTGGGAGTCATTTCAATATAGCACATAGACCTGATGGAACCTCTGGATTAGATGCAAATGATGATGCATGGAAATACACTTCTCATCCTAGCGGGTTAAATGGTAAATCAGTTTCTGTTGTAGAAGGAGTAGAATTATGGGCACAATCAGAATCCTCATATGGGGAGCCTTCTGGGACATCTGTAAGTCATTCTCTTGTTCTTGGTCCTAATGCTGTATTAACCATTGATGAGCCTGGAGCCAGTTATTCTATTACTGCATCTTCAAGCGGATATGATGGATATAGAATTCTTTGTGATGGGGATGAAGCATCAAGTTACAATGAGACAGGGACAATATCTGCAGGGACATACCATGGACCGACTGAAATTTATTTAGAAAGCACTTCAATATCTTTCTCTAAAATTACTCCTACAATAACTTATACTTCCCCAGGAGTTGAAACTTTTCCAGTAGTTGTCCAGGATGTAAATGCTACATTCACAGGAAAGCTTACTTATGATGGTGTTGAAGGGGAAAATGAATCTTGTTCTTACAGGTTTTCCTATCGCCCGAGCGGAGGCTCTTTTACATCAACTAACTGGGAATGTTGTGTTAATGAAGGAAATACTTTTTCTGCTACAGTATCTAACTTACAGCCAAATACCCTCTATTTTGTTCAAGCAGAAGCAAGAAACTCAGAGTATTCAGATCAAGGAGGGTTAGAGAGATTCCTTACATTATCCTCTGGGATTATTGAGCCAAATGATTCAGACGCAAATTCCCCCCCAATAGCACTAGACTCTCACAGCCAGACATTAATAATACAGAATTTTGTAAAGCAATTTGAAGATGTTAATAATCCTCACAAAAACCAGGGAAATTTTGTTTATACAGAAATTACAGGAGCTTCTCCTTTGATTGATGCTAATGATAAATTTTACACCCAAATATCTGACCCTGAAGCAAAGGTGGTTTCTTTAATTGAAAATGGAAATGATTTTTATGAATTATCAACTCATGTAACCAATCCTGAGGATTCTGAAGGTGCTTTGCTTGAATTTAGCATAGCGAGTTCAGGCAGTCTTACAATAAATTCTGAAAATTACATAAAGTTCTGGGTTTCCAAGCCTGATAATTTAGGAGAAATGTTTAATGCCACACTCCAGGAAATAAATGTAAATGACCCAAATACTGCGCATCCATTACATGATGTGAAAAAATATGTTTCTAAAGAACAGAATTTAAAATTAGAAAACATATCAACTCCGCATGCAATGGCTGAATCTAACTCAAAAATGATTAATTTAAATCAAGGATATTTATTCCTGGAATTATCAACAAAAAAGAAAATAGGAGATTTTGATGGGAATGGAAAAGTTGATATGGATGATTATCAAACTCTTACTGGAGATTTAGGAAAAACAGGAGCTTATTTAACTGACATAGCAGGCTCAGAACCAAACCTTGCCCCGCAAACAGGAATGCCAGATGGAAAGGTTGAGGTGAATGACTTAGTAGATTTTGCAAGATTATGGACTGCTGAAAATGAAGGGATGTTTCCTTCAAATCCAGGGATTATAGAAGATTTTGAAGGAAAATATTCTAACGGAGGATTCCAACCTTACTGGACTAATGGCAACAATGGAACTGTACCTTGGAAAGTAGATGACAAGTATTCTCAATCAGGAAAATTCAGTGCTAGGTCAGGAGAAATAGGAAATAATGAAACAAGTTCAATGAATCTCACAGTTAATTTAGATAGGTCTGGAACAGTAAGCTACTGGAGAAAAGTTTCAAGTGAACCTGATTTTGATACTTTCAAATTTTCTATTAACGGACAAACTCAGGAAGTGGTGGCAGGGGAAAGAGGTTGGGAATATATTTCATTTCCAGTTAGTCAAGGGACAAATGAACTTGGGTGGGAATACAATAAAGATTTTCTAGCGAGCAAGGGGCTTGATTCTGTTTGGATTGATGATGTTCAAGTAATCCCAAATGAATATGAATATTCGTCACCGGTGAAATACTTAAATTCTGGATTCCTTTCCCCTTGGCCATTCTTAAGACAAGCTGTACAAGAATGTAGATTGCCACAGTCGGCCTTTGGCCTCCTTCGCAATGGCATTTTTTTAATAGATCCTTCGGCAAGCTCAGGATGACATTGGAATTGGTGGGGCGAGCCGCCACCCTACAAGTCTAACAATGGCACTTCGATGGCGCTCAGTGTAGTCAAAAGCGCATAAAAAAACCCCCGGATGGTCACGGGGGTTTTTTTGTTATGGCGAACCTTCTACAATCGGTCAGTTCTTTAAGGGGTTTGTATCGTGCCCAGTGTTTCGGGGATGGGCGTTTTCATAGACCTCCTTGAGCCTTGTTGTCGTCAGGTGCGTGTAAACCTGTGTCGTTGATAGCGACTGATGACCGAGCAGCTCCTGAACGCTCCTTAAATCAGCACCGTTATTTAGCATGTGCGTTGCAAAACTGTGACGCAGCGTATGCGGACTGATATCCGGGTCAAGGCCCGACATCTTTAAGTATTTATCCATCTTTCGGCGGACGCTGCGAGTACTCAACCGTCGGCCGTGCTTATTCACAAAAAGAACCTTCGAATCGAAATTATTGTTGTTCTGCGCGCGCTTGTTCCTGAACTCCATGTAATGCTGGATAGTCTGCAGGGCGGATGCCCCGATAGGCGCGATTCTTTCCTTTTTGCCCTTGCCTCTGACATGCACGACCTCGCCGAGGAAGTCGATGTCCTCCATATTCAGGGCGACAAGCTCGCTGACTCTTATGCCGGTGCTGTATAGCGTCTCCAGGATTGCCCTGTCCCTTGCTCCGAGCCATGTATTCATAGGCGGTGTTTCGAGTAGTTTCTTTACCTGCTCATATTCGAGAAACTTCGGCAGCTTTTTATCCTGCTTCGGCGTCCTGACAGCCGTGACAGGATTGGCACTGACATGGTTTCTTTTCACAAGAAATTTATAGAAGCTTCGCAGCGTTGCCAGCTTGCGCGCTATCGTCGCCTTTGAGTAATCCTTTTCGTTGAGATGGGCGAGATAGCCTCTTATGGATTCCGTGTGGGCCGACATAAGCAGCTGGTCGATATTAATATCGACTTTTGTCGCCACCGCGGTAGCCGGGCCATCATGGTCATGATCGAACGAAATCGATTCGCCCTCAGACCGGCCGCCTTCGGAAGAGCCGTATAGAAACTCACAAAACTGCGTCATGTCGGCGCCGTAGCATTTCGCCGTGTGCTCTGAAAAGCGTCTTTCGAATTTTAAGTAATCTAAAAACTTCTGGATAACAGTGCTTTCTTCCATCATAATCTACCTGCTTTATTAAGGTTCTCTTTTTTTCAAAACTAACACGTCACTTGTCTTTTCCGACATTGCGGATACCATTGGAACTAATTAACATTAAACTGATGATCTTTGTTTTCTCCCAAGAGTTCGTCCGCCCGGCCAACAAGTAACTGTGTCAGTTTGAAACTAAGCACTGCCGCATCAAACCAATCAAAGTTTGTTCGATTATCTTTGGCCTGATCAATAAGGGCGTCCAACAATTCATCTTCACTTCCGTTGTCATAACGAAATATGAACTTCTCTGCTCCTTTATGCAAAACCAATTGTCTTTTCATACTATTCATTGCTATCAAATAAAACGGCCGGTAAATATCGGCCCTTTGGAAACATTACCTAAAAACTCGAATACATACTTCACTTCCCTATATGCTTTCGATAAATTAACGCTCTGGGAAACGCTACAAGGTTTTATCGGCCAATACGGGTTCAGGCTTTACAAATTGAATAAGAATAGGTGTAAATTGATGTGAAATTTTTTGATAAACCTGCGATGTCAAGAATGTGTCCCGATGCGGCGGTAAATCCGATTCTCCGTTTGAAAAGGTGACTTTATCGGATATCAGGACAGAACCTTGAAAAAGGTCTTTCCACCCTTTTGCTCGGAATCAATAGCCCCTTTTTTTTCAAGGATAGTGACATATTTGAGCGCCTCGTTGGGACCAATGTCCATGGCCGAGCATATATCCTCCAGCGAACAGGGCCTGCGTTTCAGCATTGAAAACAGGGTTTGAGTTTTATTCTCTGCTTCCAAATGCGCTGCAAATACATCTTCTTCGGCACTCTCAAACGGGCCGCCTGGATAATCGGAAATAACCTCGCAGTTCTGACCCAACATTTCGGCAATAGCGCGGAGTTTATCCGCATTCAATTTTCCTACGCTCATCTCGGCCGTCGGGCGAACTGCGGTATTGAGTTGAACCTTATCGGGACGAATGCGCTGGATAACAGCCCTGATTTTCGCAATTTGCTCGGAATCGGTATTCAACAAATCAACCAAAAAAACCTCGAGCCATATCGAGCCGGTGTACTCGTTTCTAAAATCACACAATCCCGAAATGAGCTTCTCAATACTAATATCCCGATGTGGACGATTTATCCTCCGAAAAGCCTTCTCGTCACCGGCATCCAGCGAAGGCAAAACAACATCAGCCTTCGCACATTCAGCCCGAACATCAGCCCTGTAAAACAGAGTACCGTTGGTTACTATAGCTACCGGAATATATGTATTTTCTTTTATCCGGTCGATAATTTCACCGAGCTGCGAATTGAGCGTAGGCTCACCCGAACCGGCAATAGTGATATAGTCGGTTTCCAGGCCTTTCTTCAGTGCCTCTTTCAATTCGGCGATAACAGACTCGACAGGCACATAAGGCTTGCGTTCAATAGTCTTTTCAATCGTTTTGCCGAGCTGGCAATAGATGCAATCAAGCGTGCATACCTTAAACGGCACAATATCAACACCAAAACTCCTTCCAAGTCTTCGGGAAGGGACGGGGCCGTAAAAATATTTTTTTTCATTGGTCAAGTAATCGATCCCCTCGGAAAAACCTGTAAAGTTAATTTCTTGTCAACTCGAAAATTCCTTTACAGACTTTCAGCAAATCTTCAAGCCAGTCTATCGGCATAATGCAGGCTGCATCGGATTTCGCTTTTTTGGGTTTGGTGTGAACTTCGATAAAAAGACCGTTAGCACCGGCGGCAATTGCCGCTTTAGCAAGTATGGGTGCCATTTCTCTTCTGCCCGCGCTGGCGTTGCCGAGTCCGCCTGGCTGCTGGGTACTATGGGTCGCATCAAAAACAACCGGACAATCGAACTGCTGCATCGCCTCAATAGCAGTCATGTCATTGACCAAACGATTATAACCGAAAAATGTCCCCCTTTCGGTAAGTAATATTTTTTCATTGCCGCAGGCACGAATCTTCTCAACCACATTTTTCATCTCGCCTGGTGAGAGAAACTGGCCCTTTTTAATATTGACAGGCTTACCTGTTTGGGCGCAGGCACAGAGCAAATCAGTCTGCCTGCACAGAAACGCCGGCACCTGGAGACAATCAACAACCTCGGCGGCCACGGCGGCCTGCGCCGGCTCGTGAACATCGGTCATAACAGGCAAATTAGTTTGCCTTCGAACTTCCGCAAGAATCTCCAGTCCTTTTTCCAGGCCCGGTCCACGAAAACTTGATATACTCGAACGATTGGCTTTGTCGAAACTCGCCTTGAAAATAATTCCGACGCCGGTACTGTGACTAATATCCAGAAGTCTGTCGGCAATCTCCAGGCACAAATCTTTACTTTCAATAACGCAGGGGCCGGCCATTAAAAATAAAGGCACATCCATACCGATTTTAACTTCACCAATTGTGAAATCACCTTTACTCATATTTCAAATCCTACATTATTATCAACTTTAACCTATCGCCCTGATAATTCTCGTTCTAATGCCCGCCGGTTTGGCTCCCTCGGGAACAACACAGTTGACTGCATGAGGTATCACATCGATTTGTACCGGCAAAGCCGGACCGGGGTCACCGTCAATTTCAGTTCTTATACAATCAACATCAGAACTTATAGCAATGTTTTTGCCCTGACGATAGATAACATCCCGGCAGTCGGCGTGGTGTTTCAATACTGTCATGAGCGAATGCTTGACCAGATGAAGTCGGGACGCACATTTATAAATACAGACATCCAAAAGTCCGTCACTGAAATCAGCATAATGCAAAATTTGCAGACCAACAGCATATCTTGAAATGTTGCCTACAAAAACAAGTCCAGGGCCATCGTAAATATCTTGCCCGTCAACCTGAACTCTCATAGGGGCAAACTCATAACTCCAGAATGTCCTCCAGATAGGCCAGAAGTAATCAAAGTGATTTATATGTCCATCCCGCTGCTCGCTGACCCTTTTGACTACCTCACCATCGAATCCAAAGCCTGCAACAGAAGTGAAGCACCTGCCGTTAACACTGCCCAGATCCAGAGGCCGAATATGTCCCGCTTCAAAGGTCTTTACTAAAGTTTTAATTTTTTCGTCAAAGCCTAACTCATTTGCAAGCAGATTCTCCGTTCCACACGGCATTATCAGCACTGGTTTGTCACTGCCTTCCAGGCCGTGTGCCACTTCTCTGACGGTACCGTCACCACCGGCGACGATAACCATCGCACAATCATAGTCAACTGCTGCATCCGTAGCCAGCTCGCAGGCATGTGCCAAAGAATTGGTCAGACTACCTCTGACCTCGTATCCGCTTTTTACGAGGTATCTCTCAAACTGGTGCCCCATCGTTCTGGAGAAGGTGGCACCGGATTTGGGATTAACTATATAGGCGATATAACCGTCATCTGGTTTCATGTAAGCACAAAAATTAAAAAGTCATAAGCACATAGTGACTATATTTGTTTTTGTTCCTTTTTTATTTGTTTAGATTTTTCCACAATCATAGAGGCATAGCTTTTCGGGATATGCGGCAAGCTTTCCAGTCCCAGGGTTTTCTGAGCGCGACTTATTTTTTCATCGTCCGGTCCTTCTATTTCCACAAAATCACCCAATAACTCCAACCGGTCTAATGCAACCTCGCATTCTCCAAATTTCCATAGGCCACGCTTCTTCTCAACGGACAATTTTCGTTCATATCCCAACACCGACAGGAGTTTCTCCGTTGAATCGGCGTCACTGACTTCAATCTCTATTTCCTGCCTCCTTTTATAGTTGCTTTCTTCTTTAGCTCCTTTATAAGTCAGAAAGAACCGCGTCTCTGAGTTAATAACCTGCCGGCGTAAACGAAGACACCGGTCGGTATTGGTCAAGGTCGCATTTGAATCATCAAAAAGAGTGTCCGTCTGCAATTGCTCGGCAATAAATTCGGCATCGAGCTTCTTGAGCTTATTCTCTATTTCCTGCAGCGATTCGACCTTTAGTTTTGCTTCTATCTCAGTATACATTTCTATCCTTTATTCCTGCGCAAGCAGGGATATAAAACCTTCTGAAAAATCTAGCCAAACAATGGCAGTTTTCTTGATTTCTTGTCACGGTTTGGAGCATACCCCCAAAGAACATTCAATAATAATACTAGGTTCTGTTTTATTTGGAATAATAAAGTCCATCGTACGTTTGGAATCGCTTTCTTTTGCTATCAACTCGCTTAAGTCACCTATTTCATAAGTCAATTCTAAATCTTCCAGTATAGAAGCTATTACTTTCTCAGGATTATTATCCTTCTTTCCTGAATATGATCCTTTTTCTTTATACCTGACTAAAGTATCTATCATAGCCTGGATATCAAACTGTAACTTTAAAATGCTTAGTTTTCTTAATTCAAATAGCGGAATAGTATTTGCGAGAAATGGTACAGTCGCACCTTCAAAAAAAATATTCACTATGCCCGACCTAAAATACTCATTCTCAAAAAGCATTTTAGCAACTTTATTATCTGACCATTCTTGTATATTTCCTGTGTCTTCATGATTGTACCATTTCTCCCTTAGTGATAGTTTTGTAAGCTGACTATCATCGACTAATCGAATAAGTGTTATTATACGTTGAAAAGATTCTTTTGAAAAACCTGTCAAGGCAAGTATGGCTGTTAGACCGTTTTCATTTTCCGCAAGAAGTCGTTTAAAAATTTCTTTCTTCAACCCTTTTGTCTCAATCTCGTTTTTAAGGACAAGCAAAGTTTCCCTAATTGAATTAAGATAACCTTCGTACTTTTCTTCAAACTGTCTGTTAAAAAAGTAAAAAGTATTCTTTTCAACTACTGTTTTAAATTTTTCTTGTGTTGTTCTTGCCATACAATCACTTTCTATACATTAAACGACGATATTCACTAATCTGGACTTAATAACGATGACCTTTTTCGGCTCTTTGCCTGCCATCGCTGCTATTACCTTTTCGCCGCTTAATGCCTTTTGCTTTATCTGTTCCTCGTCGGTATCGGCGGAGACTACTATTTTGTCTTTAATTTTACCGTTGACCTGGATTGCCAATTCAATTTCTTTTTCTTTAACCAGTTCCTTATCATATTCGGGCCAGCTCTCATAAGCCAGGGTTTCACTATATCCGAGTTTGGCCCAGAGTTCTTCTGCAATATGAGGAGCAAAGGGAGATAGAATCAGGACTAGTTTCTCAACTGCTGTTTTTGGTATAACCGTTAGTTTAGCCAGATGATTGACAAAAATCATCATGGCGCTGATTGCTGTATTGAAACCGAAACTCTCAATATCGTCGCCGACTTTCTTTATCGTTTGATTCAATAATCTAAGTGTCGCCTCATCCGCCTGTGCCTCTTTTACAGCACTGCAAATTTCGCCGGTTTCCTTTTCAACAACCACCCGCCAGAGCCTCTGCAGGAACCGATGTACACCCTCAACTCCCTGCATACTCCAGGGCTTAATGGCCTCCAACGGCCCCATGAACATTTCATAAAGCCGCATCGAATCGGCTCCGTAACCGGCGATAACTTTATCCGGATTGACCACGTTGCCGCGGGACTTGCTCATCTTCTGGCCGTCCTCACCTAAAATCATTCCCTGATTGACAAGCTTTTTGAAAGGCTCTTTAGTTGTGACATATCCGAGGTCATAGAGGAATTTATGCCAGAACCGCGAGTACAACAGGTGCAGCACCGCATGCTCGGCTCCGCCTATATACAAATCTACCGGCATCCAGTATTTTTCCTTTTCAGGATTCCATCCCTGCCGAAGGTTATCAGAGTCAAGATACCGCAGATAGTACCAGCAACTGCCGGCCCATTGCGGCATTGTATTTGTTTCGCGTTTCGCTTTCGAGCCGTTCGGCAGCTTGACACTGGCCCAGTCCTGAGCTTTTGCCAAAGGCGGTTCGCCTACTCCGGTCGGTTTGTAGTCGTCCAACACCGGTAATTTCAAAGGCAACTCTTCTTCCGAAATCCCGGTGACACGGCCATCTTCGGTATGTAATATCGGAAACGGCTCTCCCCAATATCGCTGCCTGCTGAAAAGCCAATCACGCAGCTTATAATTAACGGCTTTTGTTCCCTGTCCCCTCTGCTGGAGCCATTCGGTAATCTTGTCCTTGAATTCCGCCGTACTCAGGCCGTCAAACTGCCCGCTGTTAATCGCCCTGCCCTCGCCGACAAAGCACAGTTTGCCCTTCCTGACTAATTCGGATTGATCGCTGTCCGGGGGATCCACCACCGGTATAATCGGCAGATTGAATTTCAATGCGAACTCGAAGTCACGCTCATCGTGAGCGGGCACAGCCATAATCGCACCGGTGCCGTAGCTAATCAAAACATAGTCGCTTATCCAAATTGGAATCTTTTCGTCATTTACCGGATTGATAGCGTAAGCACCGGTAAATTCACCGCTTTTTTCCTTGGCCAAATCAGTGCGGTCCAAATCACTCTTGCGAGCCGCCTCTTCGCGATATTTCTGAACTGCTTCTTTTTTGTCCTCGGTCGTAAGTATATCCACAAGCGGATGCTCGGGAGCCATTACCATATATGTTGCGCCGAACAATGTATCGGGACGGGTGGTGAAAACACGTATATTTTCATCGAATCCATCGACCTTAAAATCAACATCGGCGCCGATACTTTTTCCTATCCAGTCCGCCTGCAGTTTTTTGATTGACCAGGGCCAGTCAACTTCAGCCAAATCGTCGAGCAGTCTCTCAGCGTATTTCGTGATTCTTAGCATCCATTGCCGCATCGGCTTTCTTATTACAGGATGCCCGCCCCGCTCACTCAGCCCCCCAACCACCTCTTCATTCGCTAACACTGTTCCCAACGCCGGGCACCAGTTGACAGGCACTTCGTCCTCATAGGCAAGACGATTGTCATCGATGAACTTCTGCCTTTCCTGTTCGCTCAAACCTTCGGGGATTGGTAACTGTTCAATAGGTTTGGCTTTTTGTTCATTTTCGTCGAAATAACTGTTAAAGAATTTAAGGAATATCCACTGCGTCCACTTGTAGTAATTGGGATCGGTAGTATTGACTTCCCTGTCCCAGTCATAGCTAAAACCAAGGGACTTGATTTGCTTGCGGATATTATCCACGTTTTTTTGTATCGTCTCCTCGGGAGCGGTTCCGGTCTGGACGGCGTATTGCTCCGCCGGTAAGCCAAATGCATCCCAGCCCATCGGGTGCAAGACGTTGAAGCCTTTCATTCTTTTATAGCGAGCGACAATATCGCTCGCGGTGTAACCTTCCGGATGGCCGACATGCAGACCCTGGCCGGACGGATATGGAAACATATCCAAAACATAGTATTTCGGCACGGAACCATCACAATCCCGGGCCTTAAAGGTCCTAGACTGTTCCCAATACCGCTGCCATTTCTTTTCAATTTCGTTAAATTTATATGTTCCTGTCATCGAACACATCTATCCTTTCAACTCCTATTCAATGCAAAAGTTGTTTCTTTGCCGTAACACAATAAACCAAAAATCTGGAAAAATCCACCAAAAACCAATTATCCAACCATATACAAATCGGTTAATTATCACCAATGCCTTAAACGTAGTATCCACAGTCAAGGAAAAGGGAAAAATAGAAACGTCAGCAGAATAATTGAAGTTTGATATATCTTTATCAAACCATTG
>CAZDVE010000013.1:0-8556 GCA_964508785.1 uncultured Pirellulales bacterium
GTCACCGCAAGGGTATCGAGGTCGATATCATCATCCGCATTGCCGGTCGCAAAGCCGGCCGTACCGCCTACGGTTACCGTGCCGCTGTCTGTTATATTGCCGGTAGTAGCGGTAACATCTAAATTGCCGCCTACATTAGAGGTTGCCAAATCTATCCCGGTGGCGTTGACTATCGCTGCATTGCCTGCACCGGTAGTACTCAAATCAATCGCGCCGGTCACCGCAAGGGTATCGAGGTCGATGTCATCATCCGCATTGCCGGTAGTAAAGCTGCCGGTACCGCCGACAGTTACCGTGCCGCTGTCTGTTATATTGCCGGTAGTAGCGGTAACATCTAAATTGCCACCTACATTCGAAGCAGCAAGGTCAATACCTGTAGCGTTGACAATAGCTGCATTGCCTGCACCGGCGGTAGTGAGTGAAAGAGCCGCAGAGATGCTCAAGTTATCCAAGAGAATTGTATCGTCGGCAGTATTAGCAGTAAACGAGGCCGTCGAACCGGTCAAGGTAACCGTCCCTGTATCAGTAATACTACCCGACTGTGAAGTATAACTAAAATCATGGTCAAGAGTCGTGGCATCAATAACATGGCCATTATTTATGTTCACCACATCCCCACCCTGATAGGATATATCAATATCGCCCGATGAGGCGTCGGAAACAGTAATTGTTGTAGCGGCGATTGTACTCGCATTTTGTTCTCTGACAACAATATTGCCAGCTCCCGTATCTACAATCTCCAAGGCTGTTGCTCCATCGAGGTCAAGCTGCTGATCCGGCGTACCGCCGATTGCCTGCGCCTCAAGATAAACCGAACCATCGGTTGTGACATCCCCATCGATACTACTGCCGGCTGTAATACTTCCGGAAGATGCAACCAGACTCACATCCCCGGTTCCAGCGGTAATAATATTGTTCGTAGCACCAAGAGCTATAGAAGCACCGTTAATACCAATCTCACCGCCGGCGGCAGCGACACTGGAATCAATCTTGGCACCCACCGTAACAGCACCGCTATGCGTCAAAGTCACATCACCACCATCTGTTGTGATTGCCCCGCCTGTGTTGTCAAACGTAGTCCCACTCGAGGTGACACTTCCGCCGTTAGTCGTCAAAGCAGCGTTTACGGCAACGCTTCCATCCGCATCAAGAACTACGTCCAGTGCACCATTTGTTGAGACTATACCTCCGTTAAGGTCGATGTTACGCTCCGCCGTCAGGGTAATAGTTGCGTCTCCACCAACTGACTTATCAATCTGGGCATCGGCATCTTGAGTTATATCACCGTTACCAGAGCCGGCGCCGTTGACCGTGCTGATTTGTACACTGGTACCTCCGTTCAGCCAGGTCTCAATCGCATCATCGCTAACAGTTGATGTGTCACCGGAAGGAGTAAAAACACCCGCAGAGCCCGGGTCTATTGAACCGGCGGCATCCTGAATAGTAATATCCGTGGGATCGATAAAAAATGTCCCCGGATTGCCAACGGCTGCACTTGCATCAGCCCAGCCGAAGATTTCGACATGCTCTCTGCCGGAGACCTCAATGAAACCGCCATCGCCGGATTCGCTGCCGCCCTTGGCCTCTATCCGTGCACCGTCACGGAACAGTGCAGTACCCGGCGAGTACACGATAATCTCTCCACCATTACCTTCAATGCCGGCATTCGCGGTGGTCACACTTTCCGAACTCAGCGCTACTACTTCACCTGCCCAAAGGTTGATGTCACCACCATCACCGGTGGTCCCGTCGGCATTAACCACGCCGAATTGTCCGACGCGCGATCCTTCCATTACAACCTGACCGCCCCGGCCGCCAGAGGCATCGATTGTGCCAGCATTGGTGACTTCTCCGCCGGTGGCTGTAAGTTTAATCTCTCCTGCATCGCCGGACTCTTTTGAGACCGACAAGGAGCCGACATTCGAGATGGCCTGTGAATAAATGTCACCCGCAGCGGCAAGGGCTATTATTCCCCCCGCCGCAACCACCTTACCTTCGTTTAGAACACCGGTACCGGGCTCGACCGAGTCAGCCGCCTCGGGTAAAGATGTTCCCTCAACTTCGAGGACAACATCAGTTCCCGGCTCGCCGAGAAACACTCTGTCTCCGGCAGCCATAACCACATATCCGGCCGGGGAGCTTATATTGCCGGAGTTGGTGACTTGTTTACCTATCAAATATACCTGCTCGGCACTAATTTCGCCGCTATTGATTACTGCACCATTGCCTCCCGCAAAGTTATAGCATCCATTTATAAAATCCGCATTCGAAATGCTGAGCGCCGAAGCGACCAACTGATTGACATTGATTTTGGCCCCTTTACCGAAATAAATACCGGCAGGATTAACAAAGAACACCCTGCCGTTGGCCAGGAGTGCCCCGTTAATATTTGTCGGATTAGCCGATAGTATCCTATTTAATACGGATGCACTACTGTCCGGCTGGATAAATTCTACAATCTCCGGTTGTGCAATATCGAAACTGCTGTAGTTGATGATTGCTTTGTTGGAAGCGGTTATTACTGTATTGTTGCCATTTTCCTGGAATGAAACCTGACCGTTAACAACCTCCGCGCCTTCCGGTCCGGCATTTACGTTCGAACTCAAGACGCTGAAACCTACCGCATACATCAATAAGTATACGATGATCCACCCGTACGGTCTTGCGAACGACTGTGTTAACGGTTTCATATCTTTTCTTATATTAGAAATAATCAAAATTATTTTGAACAGCGACTTACCAAAACGATTCATAAAGAAACCTAAAACCGTTTTATAAAACTCATGTTTAGCCGCCCTTTTCCTTTTTCTGTCTCTTCGGTGCTTCGAAGCGGTAACCCGTAATATATCCCGGCATTAAAATCATTCTGTATCTCGATGACTATGCCAATCCCCATCGAACATAGCTCGCGAACTCCCTGCTCACCAACTACAGGGCGCTTTATCTTAGCTCGACCATAATCCATGAAAACTAAAGGAGAAAGTTTCCTAAGTAGCTGCTCTTTCACCACTTTTTGCTGATTATCAGGCTGTTTATCCCCCTGGGCGATATTGTGTTTTATCAGGTTAAACTCATACTGAGCGGATATAAGCACTCCCCCATCAGAAACAATCTCATCTTCCTCATAACCTCTGACAGTATACAGCCCTCCAAACGTGGTCATTTTAGCCGGAACCAGCCTCTGGTCCGAAGATACTAACCGGAAAGAACTTTTGATTCTCCCGGCTTTAGCACCGTCCAAATACTGGCTGTGACTGGCCTTCAAATCGTAAATAACAAAATCGGGATCGGTATCTAAACGTGCATCCAAAAATCTACGCCTGCTCGAGCCACCTAAACTCTCGAACCTGTCGAATACCAGCGAAGTATCCGACATATCATTCGAACAATGGATATTAATTCCCAAGCTCCATAGCTCCATATCGACATCGCTGGTTAGTCCTATGGACGGCGTGATTTTGCTTCTTTCATGACTAATTGATCCCGTCAGGTCGATAAACCAACCGTACTCTTGAATAATGTTGTAACTAATTTTGCCGCCGTAAAATGAACCATTTCCAAGGAAGCTGACACCCTCGGCAGGTACATCGAACTGACTATAACCGGAATATATATTTAGGCGTAATCGTGGCGTAAAAACGGGAAAATCATAACTTCCAAATACGGAGGATTCATCTTCTATACCTTTTTCCCAAGGCGACTGATACATCACAGAAAACCTGTCGTTAATACCACTAAAATTGGTATTGATAAAACCCACCCTCGGATTCCATTGCCTGTCTATAGTACCGGAATCATCCACTTGAATATACCAGTGCCAAGGATTTGCCTCATAAACGTCATAGCTTAAATTCAGCATGTTCGGCTCAGTGCTTCTCGATACAACCGGAGAGACATAAAGGTCGGGATTAAGATTAAGCAGCCTGGCGAAATCATCCAGTTTTTTCTTTTGAATTACATCGCCCTTTTTTACTGTAGACCAGGATTCAATTACCGATGATTTTAGAAAACCTTTTTCCTGCGGACGTCGGTCAAAATCGAACCTCGCTACCGAAATCTCCGCTATCCTGCCTTCAAGAACTTTTATCGGCAGAATTTCATCCACTAATTTTCCCTCGTCCTGAACTGCCTCGGCCGGAACATACACATAGATACCTGCATAACCCTTCTCCTGGTACCTCGACAAGATGTACTTCGTCATCCCCTCAATGGTCTTCAAAGATACTTCACGAGTCTGTCCGGGCGTGCTTACCAAGTCGCGCAATACCCGGAAATCATAAATCTGCTCAACCAACCCATCATCCTCTTTCACAGAGACGATGTAATCCACAGGCAGTCTTTCCAACAAATCCGCTGTCGATATTAGATTATTACCTGTTATTCTTAATTCCCTGACCAAAAACCGAACACTGGTGTCCTCGGAGATAGTGGCTTCATCGGATGATGTTGCACTTTCTACTGAGTTTTGTGATTTTCCTGATTGCTTTTCCGGCTTTGCTCCTTTGCCATTTCCCTCATCCTTTGCCAAAGCAACCGTTATCACAAAACATAGATAAACCGATACCAAAGCTTTTAATCGTTTCGATAAGCCCATATATACCTTTATTCTTCCTTAGGTCTGCCTGCAAAAAATCCGCGAACACAGTTACGAATAACAGTGCCAACCTACAGGAGAGCAAAAGCTACTTATATTTATTAATATTCTTCGGACTAATAACTACAGAAACCGGATTAATTTTGCCCCCCAAAACCCCCTATTTAACGATGATAATTGTTGTTTTCACGCTGTTACAATAGACTCACAATGTATCAAAAACAGAGACAAGCAGTAAAGAAATAGCAGTTAAACTCAAATTTGAATATTTGCGAAAGTACCAACTGTATAAACGCATGTTTTATAGGACGGTTGGATTTCGTTAATACTAAGCGAAAATTTATACTGAATATGCGTAATTTTGAGATATTTAGCGGGATTCATGACTTCTCTTACCAAACCAGATACACTCGTCCCAAATTTACTTGCAAAATCGGCCCTGCGAATTTAAAGTGTGGTCTAAAGAGATTTTTTGGGGAATAGTGTAACGGTAGCACGACTGACTCTGGATCAGTTAGTCCAGGTCCGAATCCTGGTTCCCCAGGTATTTTATAACTCATCACCGTTCATTAGTGCCTAAAGTTCTTTTGTATTTCCTGCAAAATTATTAAATAAAGCCCTAAAACACTCATTCCTATAGATCTTGAATTCAATTGTTACAGCCACATTGTCAATCTTCCCATAAAACCTCCTTCCTTTTTCAAAGAAATTTCTGCCAAAAATACCCGTAATTAGTGTATAATATGAAAACAGAAGCTTTTGTGTTCGAAGTACAATAATGGTTTAGATTGATTTTGCAGACCTTGTTGTAAGTGCCTGCAAATACAAAGGGGTAAATTATCAGGAGAGGTGATTTTCCCACAAAATCAATGTAGAAGGGATGAAGAAAGAATTGCTCAGTAACAAGAGTATTATACTATTAAGTTCGATACTTATTATTTCATTGTTTGGTCCTGCGGATGCAAGTGTTCCCGTAGTAATCAACGAGCTGATGGCTTCCAACGATAGCAGTACCCAGGACCCGCAGCATCAATATGACGATTGGATTGAAATTCACAATTACGGCTCCTACGATATTGATATAGGAGGCATATACCTAACGGATGATTTATCTGCTCCTACAAAATGGCGATTTCCTGATGCAACTATCATAGCTGCTAATGGTTATATGTTGATATGGGCCGACGATGACATCGACGATAAGGGCTTGCATGCGAATTTTCAATTAGATAGCGACGGCGAAGAAATCGGACTGTTTGACAGTGACGGAGAAACTTTGATTGATAGTATCACATTCCCTAACCAGACCGCCGATATATCCTACGGTCGTTATCCCGATGCAAATGAAAGCTGGCGTTTCTTTGATATACCAAGCCCGGCAGCTCAAAACGAAGGTGGGTACCTTGGAAAGGTAGCTGATACAAAATTCAGCCATAATCGCGGCTTTTACGATGAACCCTTCTATGTCACAATTACCACCGAAACCGAAGATGCAGAAATATATTATTCCACAGATGGTTCCGTGCCGGGTGAAGATCGCGGCCGGGCCCCGAGACGCACACTTTATACCGCTCCTGTGCTCATCGAGCGGACAACATGTTTAAGAGCCAGAGCGTACAAGGATGACTGGAAATCCTCGAATGTTGACACCCAGACCTACATCTTTCTCGACAATGTGATTGAGCAACCACGATACCCTCCCGGTTTTCCGACAAGCTGGGGGTCAAACCGAGTTGACTATGAAATGGATCCGGATGTTGTCAATGACCCGGCTTATGCACCGACTATAAAGGAAGACCTGCAAAAAATTCCTTCTGTATGCGTCGTAATTGACAACGGAGATTTTTTCGGCTCCCAACTCGGCATATATGCCAACGCCTCACGGGATGGAATTAACTGGGAAAGAGAAGCATCTATCGAATGGATTGACCCAATTAATGGAACCGACTTTCAGGTCAATGCCGGTTTGAGGACACATGGGGGAGCCGGTAGAAGCAGTGGTGTGGCCAAGCACGCACTGCGGATTCTTTTCAAAAACGAATACGGCCCTTCGCAACTTAAGTTTCCTCTTTTTGAGGATACCGATGTGGAGAGCTTCGATTCTCTGGTATTGCGGGCTACCTGGAACTACTCTTACTTTGGAGACAGCTTTTACTGTGATGGTATAGGAACTGAACATGCGCAGTACCTGCGGGACCAATTCGCTCGCGATACGACCAGGGACATGGGAGCTTTAACGCCCTACGGCAGGCATGTCCACCTTTATATCAGAGGCCTCTACTGGGGCCTATACATATTAACAGAAAGGCCCGACGATGGTTTTGCTGCAAATCATCTCGGCGGTGAGAAGGAAGATTACGAGGTGCTAAAGGCAAACAATGAATCACAACTGGAAGTCGTTGCAGGCGACCGTAATACATGGAATACACTGTTCAATCTGGCGGCACAAAATTTAGGCAGCACATCAGCATACGAATCAATACAGCAGTATCTTGATGTCCCTGCTATGATAGATTATCTTTTGATGATATACTACGTCGGCAGCCGCGATGCGCCTGTTCTACTTTGTAACGACAACAATCCTCGCAATTTCTATGTACTGCGAAGAAAAGAACCGGCAGGCCCGTTTATATTTTTACCCTGGGACGTGGAATGGTCACTCGAATGGCCCGACTGGTGGCGTGCCAATCGAGTCGAGATTATAGGCAGGGATAATCCGCACTACCTGCTCAACAGACTAAACGCCAATTCCGAGTTCCGTATGCTGCTTGCGGACCATATTCACCGGCATTTTTTCAATGACGGCGCTCTAACGCCGGCCAAGTCAATCGACCGCTACTTGTTCCGGGCCAATGAGATTGACCGGGCTATCGTCGGGGAATCTGCACGATGGGGTGACAGCAGCAGATTTTATCCTTATACACGAGACCTCGAATGGGTAGCCGAACGTGACCGCATAGTGTACGAATACTTTCCTATTCGTACGGATATTGTTTTAGACCAGCTCAGGCAGGCGGGCTTTTATCCGGCCGTCTCCGCTCCTGAGTTCTATGTCAACAGTCAATCACAGCATGGCGGGCATGTTAACTTCGATGACATGATATCAATGGATACTGCAGAGGGAACTATCTGGTACACACTCGACGGAACAGACCCTCGTTTACCTGAGACGACAATCCAGCCGAGCAATCAATTGACATTGGTTTCCGAAAATGCATCTAATCGAGTTTTAGTACCGACCGGTCCAGTTAGTGAAGACTGGAAAATCCGCTTGAATTATAGGGACCCGACATGGCTTGAAGGTAGGGGCGGCGTCGGTTATGACACCGAACAAAATTATAGACCTCTTTTTTACATCGATTTGTATGACCAGATGTATCAGAAACAAACCAGTTGTTTCATACAGATACCATTCGACGTGTCACAAGATATGAATCAATTCGACATTATGACACTTAGAATACGTTATGACGACGGTTTTGTTGCATACATCAACGGCGTGGAAGTTGCTCGGCGAAACTTCACAGGGATACCCACCTGGAACTCCAATGCCGACGCAATTCACGAGGACTCCGCGGCGGTTGAATTCGAGGATATCAATATCTCTTTACATCTTGACGAACTCCAAACCGGTAACAATATCTTAGCTATCCATGGCCTCAATGTCACCACAACAAGCTCTGATTTCCTGATTTCTCCTGAATTAGTATTAATTCAAAGCAGCGTAACAAATCCCGCAGGCATCTCGGCGAATGCGATGCAATATAATGAAGCTTTTCAGTTGACTTACAGCACCAATTTGAAAGCCAGAAAACTCAGCGGCAACACATGGAGCGCACTCAATGAGGCGATTTTTGCCGTTGGGCCGGTAGCGGATAACCTGCGCGTCACTGAGATAATGTATCACCCGCAAAGTCCAGCCGGACAGAACGACCCGAATGAAGAATTCATCGAGTTGAAAA
>CAZDVE010000013.1:8656-95553 GCA_964508785.1 uncultured Pirellulales bacterium
AATCTGGTGCGTTTCACAAACGGAATCAATTTTACATTTCCGAGCGTTGAGCTTGTACCCGGCGAATATGTCGTTGTTGTTCAGGACTGCAATGCCTTTGAAACGAGATACTCTACAGATATAAACATTGCAGGTCAATACACCGGCCGGCTTGCCAACAATGGCGAGCGAATCCGTTTAGAGGATGCCATCGGCGGAACGATTCTGGACTTTAAATATAAAGATAGCTGGTATGACGGTACGGATGGTCAGGGTCTTACTTTAACCATTAGAGATCCGGCAAACCCGGATATACAAAGCTGGGACAGCAAGAGCGCCTGGCGTCAAAGCAACATCATAGGTGGCTCGCCCGGCAGAAACGATAGCGTTCAATAAACAAAAGAATACCTCCCACCTGCTGAAATGCCTAAAGGCAATAAAATAAAAAAATATGACAAAAAGTAAATCGCAACAAATTTTAATATATCAGATTGGTTCAGTTTTTTAATTCATCTTATATATTATCTCCAAAAGAGCAATTTTCGCATAAATTAAGATTACCTCTCCACATTTTCCAAAAAACACTATCATAAATACCCACTTTTCATGTATAATACATATAAATTATTATAATTCGAAGCACAAGCACAGGTTAAGTCGTTCAGGCAAACCTTGTTGTAAGTTCCTGCTAAAAAAGGGGTAAGATTGTCAGGAGAGGTGACTATTCCAAACGAACAGCACAGAAGGGATGAAAAAGTGTTAGTATATCTTAGAATTTCACTGTTAAGTTCGATATTAGTCATTTCCTTGTTCGGTTCTGCAGAAGCCAATACAACTTTAGTCATCAATGAGCTTATGGCTTCCAATGATAGTAGTATTCAGGACCCACAAGACCAATACGATGACTGGATTGAAATCCACAATTACGGCCCCCACTATATTGACATAGGCGGTATGTACCTGACGGATGATTTATCTATTCCGAATAAGTGGCGATTCCCCGATGGAACTATTATCCCTGCAGATGGTTTTTTGTTGATATGGGCCGACAACGACACCGGTGACACTGGACTACATGCAAATTTCAAACTCGAAGCCGACGGCGAAGAAATAGGACTGGTTGACAGCGATGGAGAAACTCTGATTGATAGTATAGATTATCCAAGCCAGAGGGCCGACATTTCCTATGGCAGATACCCAGATGCAGGCCAAGATTGGCGCTTTCTTTCCACGGCTTCACCCGGCAGTGAAAACAGTGGTGCATATTTGGGTGAGGTGGCTGACACGAAATTCAGCCAGGACCGCGGCTTTTTCGATATTCCATTTTCTGTAACAATCACCACTGAAACGACAGGTGCGATAATACGATTTACAACAGACGGAAGCACGCCTACTACAACCCATGGCCAGGTCTATACAAGCCCCGTTCAGATTTCAACAACTACATGTCTGCGTGCGATGGCATATAAAAACGGCTGGATGCAAACGAACGTGGACACCCATACCTACATTTTCCTTGACGATGTAATAAGGCAATCTCCCAATGGACAACCACCCGGTCCCGGCTGGCCTGCCCAGGGAAATAGTATCAATGGGCAAACTATGGACTACCAGATGGACCCGGATGTAGTCAACGACTCTCAATACACCAACCTGATAGATGACGCATTGCTGGCGATTCCGACAATCTCCTTTACAACCGACCTCGAAAACCTTTTCGACCCCGATACGGGGATTTATGTCAATTGCGGATATTATGGAGCGCCTGGCTGGGAAAGAGGAAAGGCCTGGGAGAGACCGGTCTCGGTTGAATTAATTAATCCTGACGGCAGCGAAGGATTCCAGATTAACGCTGGCCTGAGAATGAGAGGAATTACAAGCTGTGGTGGCGGAAATCCCAAACACGCCTTCCGTTTGTTCTTCGAAAACGAATATGACGGCGCCTTAAAATATCCTCTCTTTGGTGAGGAAGGAGCTGAAGAGTTTGAAAAAGTAGATCTTAGATGTTCTCAAAATTATTCCTGGAATATGGATGGAGCGGGCTATAATCAATATTTTACATTTGTTCGTGAGGTCTTCTCCCGCGATCACCAGCGTGAAACCTCTCAGCCGTACACTCGAAGCAGATACTATCATCTTTATATCAACGGTGTTTACTGGGGCCTTTATCAAACTCAGGAACGCGCCGAGGCAAGCTACGGCAAAACTTACTTCGGCGGTGACAACGATGATTACGATGTCGTCAAAACGAATAGAAGCTGGCCGAGAAGTATGGAATGTATCGACGGCAACTTCGATGCCTACGAAAGACTATGGCAGGCCTGTCTCGACGGTTTCGATACAGACCTGAAATATTACAAGGTCCAGGGACTCAATCCGGACGGCAGCCGCAATCCCGCTTATGAAAGACTGGTTGACGTGGACAATCTGATTGATTATATGCTGACCATCTTCTATACAGGTGACTTCGATGCACCCGTGTGCGGCTGGAACAGTAACAGAACACCAAATAATTTCTTTGCGATTTACAATCGTGTCAATCCCGATGGCTTCAAATACTTCAGGCATGACGGCGAACATATAATGAATAATGATTCTCGTGCTTACGACAGAACGGGGCCATACACCCACTCTTGGCTGATGAACTTCATTAGAGATTGCCCTGAAGCCAACAAAGTCTGGCCTGCTTACACCTGTATCGGCTTCAATCCACAGACTTTGCATCAACATCTTGTAGCGCATCCGGAATATAGAATGAAATTTGCCGACCGCGTACACCGGCATTTCTTTAATAATGGCCCAATGACCGTCGAAGGCGCAGAGCAGTTATTTGCATCAAGAGCGGCACAAATAGATATGGCTATCATAGCCGAATCGGCCAGATGGGGTGACGCACAAACTCATCCCCCGCGAACAAAAGGTCACTGGCTCAGTGCGATTGACTGGGTTATCAATGATTATATGCCCGACCGTACGAATACCGTACTAAACCAATTCAGAAACAAAGGCTGGTATCCGAATATTGATGCACCCGAATTCAAGGTCAACAACAGCTTCCGACACGGTGGTTATATCGAACAAACAGATACCATTTCCATTACATCCACGTCCGGTGCTGTTTATTATTGTACCGATGGCTCCGATCCCCGTCTGCCCGCTGCAATAGGCGAAGTGACAACCGTTACACTAATAATCGAAGATGCTCCCAAAAAAATCTTTGTCCCCAATAGAAACATTGGTACGACCTGGAGAGGAGGTAATGAGCCTTTCGACGATTCACAATGGACCCACGGCACTCCAGCTCTTCCCGGCAGGACCGGTGGTGTGGGTTATGATACCAGCGCAGATTACGACCCGTATATCACTTACGATATACAATCACAGATGTATGGTATAATGTCCTCCTGCTATATTAGAATTCCTTTCACCGTAAATGCAGAAGACCTGGGGACATCCAATTATATGAAACTTAAGGCAAGATGCGACGACGGTTTCGTCGCCTTCATTAACGGCGTGGAAGTGACTTCCATTAATAAGCCAAGCCCTTTCGAGTGGAACTCCAGTTGCGTCAACCGAGCAGATTCGACCGCATTTGTTGATTTGCTCATGTCCGAACATCTAAGTACACTTCATACAGGTAATAATATCCTGGCAATTCATGCAATGAACCAGGCTACGGACAGTTCCGATTTCCTTATCTCCGTAGAATTGATTGCCGGCTGTGATACTTCCGGATTCAACGGAATTTCACCGGCCGCTGTAGAATATACCGGGCCTTTTACACTTGACAATTCTGCAAATCTAAAAGCCCGTGCTCTCGAAAATAGCACATGGAGTGCGCTAAGCGAAGCGGTTTTTGCCGTTGGGCCGGTAGCGGATAATTTGCGAATTACCGAGATAATGTATCATCCGCAAAGTCCAGCCGGACAGAACGACCCGAATGAAGAATTCATCGAGTTGAAAAACATCGGGACAGAAGCAATCAATCTAAATCTGGTGCGTTTCACAAACGGAATCAATTTTACATTTCCGAGCGTTGAGCTTGCACCCGGCGAATATGTCGTTGTCGTCCAGGACTGCAACACCTTCGAAACGAGATGCTCCACAGATATAAACATAGCCGGTCAATACACCGGCCGGCTCGCCAACAACGGTGAGCGAATCCGTTTGGAGGATTCCATCGGCGGAACGATTCTGGACTTTAAATATAAGGACAACTGGTATGACGGTACGGATGGTCAGGGTCTTTCTTTAACCATTGCAGATTCATTAAACCCGGATATACAAAGCTGGGACAGCAAGAGCGCCTGGCGTCCAAGCAATATCATCGGCGGCTCGCCCGGCACAGATGATAGTACTGAATAAATATGCGAATGAAAAAATATTTGCAATATACGCTGAAACGGCGTTTTTTTACCTGAATTAACGGCTTTATATTAATTTTTTTTAAATTGCTGTTACTAATTCGCACTTTTTGCGTCTTAAAAATAGATGGAGCACTTTTTATGACCGAAGAACAATCACGGACTAAGCCGACAATGCGGACTTCATCGCAAATATTCGCACAAACAAAGAAGTCCGGGATTTTCGGCTCAGAGAAATGCCCTAACCAATCGATATCGCAGGTACAAAAAGAATGTTAGTAAATATACGAATCCCATTACTTAATTTGAGCCGTTGCTTCATCTTAGGCGGCCTTATATTAACAATTTTCCTGGTTAACTCTGTAGAAGCCGAAATAACTTTAGTAATCAATGAACTGATGGCCTCCAACAGTAATTGTATCCAGGACCCGCAAGACCAATATGACGATTGGATAGAGATATACAATTACGGCCCCAACGATATTGATGTCGGTGATATGCATATTACGGATGATTTGTCTAATCCGGCCAAATGGCGAATCCCTTCTACAACTATTGTACCGGCGGATGGTTTTTTATTGATATGGGCCGACAACGACACCAGTGACGCTGGACTACATGCGAATTTCAAGCTCGATGCCGACGGCGAGGAAATTGGTCTGGTTGATAGTGACGGTATTACCCTAATAGACAGTATCGTTTTTCCCGACCAGTTTACCGATAAATCCTACGGCCGTTATCGCGATGCGAATGAAATCTGGTGTTTCTTTGATTCACCCAGCCCGGCGGCGCAAAATGAAGGAGGGTACCTGGGCGAGGTCGCTGAACCGACAATCAGTCATCACCGCGGCTTTTACGATGAGTCCTTCTTTGTCACAATTACTACCGAGACCGAAGATGCGGTAATATATTATACCCTCGATGGTTCCGTTCCGGGTGAATTTTACGGCCGGGCACCGAGAGGTGCACTCTATACAGAGCCTGTTCTCATCGACCGGACAACATGTTTAAGAGCCAAGGCGTACAAGGATGGTTGGAAATCATCAAATATAAACACCCAGACCTACATCTTCATTGATGATGTGATCACACAATCTCAAGATCAAGCAATAATCGCCGACTACCCCGGCTCATGGGACGGATACCCGGCTGATTATGGAATGGACCCGTGTATATATTACGATCCCGACTATAGCGGAAATATGGCCGATGCCATGCTCTCAATCCCCACACTATCAATCGCTACAAATAAGGAGTACCTGTTCGGCGAAGTACAGGGAATATACATGCATACGCTCTCGGAAGGCAACGACTGGGAAAAGCCGGTCTCGGCTGAGCTATTTTGCCCAGATGGTTCAAAAGAATTCCAGATTAACTGTGGGCTGCGAATCCAGGGCGGGCACTCCCGCCACCCCTATAAATGTCCAAAGCATTCTTTCAGCCTTCGATTCAGGAATATTTACGGCCCGGCCAAACTTGAATACCCCATATTTGGCGACGACTGGCCCGTGGATTCTTTCGATACCCTCCATCTTCGCGGTTTTTTTAATAATGCCTGGACACACTGGTCTTCCTACGAGCGTGAACGTGCTCAATACATCCGTGACCCGTGGATGCGTGATTCTCTTACTGAAATGGGCAATTCAGATGCGTTACAGGGTTTCTATATCCATCTTTACCTCAACGGCTTCTATTGGGGCATCTATCACCTGCATGAGCGGCCGGATAACGATCACTATGCCGCGTATAACGGCGGTGAAGCAGAAAATATTGACGCCATAAACGGCGACCCAACGTATGTAATCTCAGACCCTCTAAATTCAGGCTCTGTATCTGACGGCACCATAGATGCCTGGCTCGAATTGAAAGATGTTGTTGCCGGTCGTAATTGGGAACAAATCTGTAAGCTTATTGATATGGACAACTTTCTTGATTGGACTATCCTGACCTATTTCGCCGGTACCACAGATATAAAGTATGGCACGAACTGGCGTGCGGCCGGCGGTGGAGAGCAGCGCAGACCCTGGCGCTTCTACTGTTGGGACGCAGAGCATGTTATGGAAGATCAGGAACAGTACGGCATAGGAAAAGTATCCGATCCTTCAGGTTTGATTAATTATCTTGAAGATATAGAGGAGTTCTATATACGTTTTGGAGACCGTATTCATAAACATCTGTTTAACAATGGCGCCCTTACTACAGAAAGGAATCTCGAACGCTGGATAAAACTTTCCGACGAGGTCCGGCTCGCTGTAATTGCTGAGTCAGCAAGGTGGGGAGATTACCGAAGAGATGTTCATTCATACATGTTTGGCCCGTACTATTTATATACGATCAACGAGTTCTGGATTCCTCAGAATAACTATATTATAAACTATTACTTTCCTAATAGGATGGAAATTGCACTCGATATGTTCCGTACCTTCGGTGTATATCCCTTCGTTGATGCGCCGGTCTTTCAAATCAACGGTTCATATCAGCACGGTGGCCAGGTTGCAAACAACAGCTCACTGTCTATGACCGGCGATACAGGAACTTTATATTATACACTCGACGGCAGCGACCCTCGCCTTGAAGGCGGAGCCGTATCAGCCGCCGCACTCGATTACTCCGTCACCGGGCCTGTTATCTTAGACAAAAGCACAATTGTAAAAGCACGCTTGTCAATCAGTACAATCGAATGGAGTGCATTAAACGAAGCGATTTTTGCCGTTGGGCCGGTAACGGATAATCTGCGTATCACAGAGATTATGTATCATCCGCAAAGCCCTGCAGGCCAGGATGACCCGAACGAAGAATTCATTGAGTTGAAAAACATCGGGACAGAAGCAATCAATCTGAATCTGGTGCATTTCACAAGTGGAATCGATTTTACATTTCCGAGCTTCGAACTTGCTCCCGATGAATATGTCGTTGTCGTCCAGGACCGCAATGCCTTCGAGTCCCGATACAGCACAGAAAGGAATGTAGCCGGTCAATATACCGGCCAGCTTGCTAACAATGGTGAGCGAATCCGTTTGGAAGATGCCATCGGCGGAACGATTCTGGACTTTAAATATAAGGATAGCTGGTACGACGGCACAGATGGGCAGGGTCTTTCTTTAACCATAAGAGATCCTGCAAATCCGGATATACAAAGCTGGGACAACAAGAGTGCTTGGCGTCAAAGCAACATCATTGGCGGCTCGCCCGGCAGGGACGATAATATCCAATAAATTTTTATATCAGGTCAATTATAAAACATCGCAGGCATTTATTACCCGAGTCTATTAAAACTTTATCTTCTCAATTAAATCCGTCAGAATCGCCAAACAAGCTGGACGCCGACTTCCGTTGTCTTGTTGGCAGGCTCGAGCAAACCATATTTTACTTCCGAATCCTCGATATTCCAATATCTGATAAAAGGCTCGACGAGGACATTTCCAATACTGCTTCTATTTCGAAACCTGACGGAGCCCCTTAAACCATATCCCTTGTGCTGTCGATTTTCAATATTCAACGAACCGATATCACTAAGATGACTTCTTTGCTTACCCCATACCAGGATGTCTGCTTCGATTCCGCCTCCCCAGGCCCAACCATCCCGGAAGCTGCCGTCGAGCTGATATCCCAATGGCACGTAAAGATAATTGGATTCTCTCTCGTAACCGTACGGATCGAAGGAAGGGTCGTCATTGAGATACCTGTATCCCACTCCCATATATAATGAAGCCAGCCAATCACTATATAATTCTTCTACACCAAACAGCAGTCTTGTCTCAAAAACATAGTCATCAATATCGTCCATGGTATAGTGTGTCCCATCCATCAATGAACCATTATAATCCACCTGGCCGCAAGCATATCTGCCTTCCCACCGTAATAATCCTTTATCTTCCGCCAAAGATTCCTCCGGCGAAACAGGCACCCAACCACGGTATGTATAGCCTGCTACAACTCCATAAAACACACCATTATCCTCCATAACATCCGGTTCTCTATATCTGAAATGATACATCTCCCCACCAATTTCCCAGGTATGTCTTTACAAACCTGCGTCGAAAGCGGTAAATTCTTCCTGTTCCATTGAAGGTCGCGCAACAGGCGGAGCTTTATTTGGCTCATTCCCATAAACCGGAATTTTTACGAATTTGCCAGGCTCTTCTTCTTTTACTCTATATCCTACGATTACTTTTCCCGGGACGTTCGCATCAACTATTTCGGCCGCTTCCGACTCCAGTGGTTCAAGCCATATAAACTTGAAGTGTACTTTACCGGGTACAAGCTCATTCCAGAACCATTCCTGTCTTTGGTGTATCAACTTCTGTTCTATAGGTTCATAGCCGGGATACTCGGCAACCAAGATATAGTCCTGATTCCGGAGTAAACTGAAACTGCCCGGCGTAGTAATTGAATCACCTGTGCCGGACGTGACTGTTGCCCCGTTAGGGTCCGACGTAATAGGAATATTTTGATATTTCCCTGAGATGATAGTTGTGCAACCAACAAACAACACCACTACAATACAAAGAACAATTGTAACCATTGTCTGTTTCATGGTAGGTCTGCCTTTCAAAAAATCCGCGTGACTTCCGCATTAATAACTTCACTATTTTAGTAACCGCTTACTACATTTCAACGGGAAATCAACGCAAAGGTTAAAAAAATCCCGAGGTCCTATAATCGGCTCCCAGGTTTTGTTTGCCGGTCGAACATGGCAACAATAGGTGTATGGTCACTTGGGCGTTCTGCAAGACGGGGATTCTTGTCTATATAACAGGCGGTACTTTCATTAGCCAGAGGTTGAGTAGCCATGATGTGGTCTAATCGCCAGCCGCGATTGCTCTTAAAAGCATTTCTCATTCGATAGTCCCAGAATGAATATTGGCTGGATTCTTTACAGTGCATTCTAAAAACATCCACAAAACCCCAGTTCATAACTTTTTTCAGAGCTTCATGGACATCCGGATGAAAACAGACATGTCCCAATAATGTCACGGGGTCATAGACATCTATCGGCTCAGGAGCTATGTTCAAGTCCCCTACCCAGACTATCGGGTCGGTCGGCTCGAAATGCCGTTCGAAAAAATCAAGCAATCTTCCAAACCAGTTCAGCTTATAATCGAACTTTTGAGAATCCGGCAAATATCCCTGGGGGACATAAGTATTTATGATTATAATGCCGTTGATTTCCGCCTTTATCAGGCGAGGCTCATCTTTAGGCTCATCGTCAAAACCATACCGGACTTTTTCAATACGTCCCCTGCTGAAAATCGCAACTCCGTTGTAACTTTTCTGGCCCTTGAAAACAAAATTATAACCGGTATCATCGAACGCCTTCGACGGGAAATCCTCATTCTGAACCTTGGTTTCCTGAACGCACAATATATCAGGCTTTTGCTCATTGAGCCACCGAAGCACGACAGGCAGCCGAGCACGCAGGGAATTGACATTAAAGCTTGCAATTTTCATGCGGCATGTCTTATTCTAAATTCAGTTCATACATTCGTATCTCTTTTTCGCGTTGAAAGCAGGATTATATTTCGTATCGCCTCGGTATCTCTTGCGGTCAGCCAGCGTTCTTCGAACTGCTTCTCCTGAGCAATCTGTGCTATTGCCATCAGCGCCCTCAGATGATAGTTTCTTTCGTCTTTGCTGCCTGCCAAAACGAACATGATGCGGACCGGATCCGGAGTCTGTGAAAAATCAATACCGTCACGAGCACGGACAAGCAATACATCAAATTTTTTCTCACCCTCGACCACAATGTGAGGGATTGCAAAGCCCGGCTGGACAACAGTGCAGCCTTCTGCCTCACGATGAAGAAATTTCTCAAAAAGGACATATTCATTCACATTTAATCTCCTCTCCAGTAATTCAGAGACTGTGCGAAAGACCTCCTCGGCGGTTTTTCTGCCCTCGATGTCCAGGATTTCACATCCTTTTATCAACTGGTCGAATCTGTCCTCGATGATTTCGTCACGCTCGAGTAAAATGTCTCGAAGCTCATTCTCAAGTGTCACGGTCTTGAGGTCCTTGGCGGTGACACGCTCGACAATATGCATGGCCGCCGAAGCCCGGCTGACACGCTTGGACACATAGAGGTAATACCAGAGAACGCTCAATAAAACGAAGCCCATGGTAATAAGCAGTGGAATTTTTCCCATATCTATAATGAGAAAGCCGTAAACAAGAACGGCGAAAATATGAATGTAGGGATACAAAGGCGAGCGGAACTTAGGACGATAGCTTTGTATCCTGCTTTCGCGCATTATAATTACGCTGGCGTTTACAAGGATAAAAAGTATTATCATCAGGGTTGAGGCGGTCTTGACTAATGATTCAATATCAAGAAAAATAATGGCCGTAATCATGAATCCGCCTGTAAGCAAAACACTGACATGAGGTGTTGCAAATCGGGAATTGACTTGTGCCAGAACAGGCGGCAGTAACCTATCCCTGCTCATCGCCATCGGGGACCTTGATGCAGCAAGTATACCGCCGTTGGCTGTGGTGATAAAAGCAGCTATGGCAGCAAAAGCCAGGAGCGCAAATCCCGGTATTCCCATAAATTTTCCCGCCGCCAGCGATATTGGCGTATAACTGGCGGCCACTTCCTGACCATCCACAATTTGCACGAGTTCCTGTTTATCGAGAACACCAACAGTAATTACGACTACACCAATATAGAAGGCGGTGACAACAAACCAGGCCAGCATCATCCCTAACGGCAGATTCCTGCCCGGGTGTTTAACTTCCTCACTGATGCTGGCGACTTTAGTCAGGCCTCCATAGCTGACAAAAACCAAGCCTGCCGTTGAAAGTACTTTAAGCCAGCCCTTTTGCAAAAAACCTGCATACTTGACCGCCTTCACTGAACCGGTGCCAAGCAGAACAAAAAGGCATAGTATCAAAAGCAGGATAACAACCAGGAAGATTTGAACTCTGCTTGTGTGTTTTACACTGACAATGTTCAGGATTACAAAAACCAGACAACAAACAACACTTATCGCTTTCAGATGCCATTGGCTTAAATGCGTCGCGAGAATCATTTGCAGAACAACTTCGATAATGACCGCCATACCGACAATAGCGAAGGCACTTTTAAGCGCCAGTGAAAACCAGCCGGCAAAACCGCCGAACAATCCAAATAGAGAACCGAAACTTCGTTCGACAAAGAAATATGTACCACCGGCCCGAGGCATTGCCGTCGCCAATTCGGCCTTGCTTAAAACACTCGGAAGAATCAAAACTGAAGCGATAAGATAGGATAATATCACTGCCGGACCCGCTTTTGAGAAAGCAATAGCCGGTAAAATAAACAGACCTGAACTAATCATTGCCCCTGCTGCTATGGAAAATACATCGACCGGACCGAGTTGTTTTTTCAATACAGCCACACTAAATTCTTTCGATAATTCGATATCAATTAAGTATAAGTAAAAAAGTAGTGCTAACCGACTTAGAAAATTACGATAAATGTATTTCTTAGTTTATTCTCAGTAAGTATCCACTTACAACAAGCGTGCTTTCGTCTGGTCGACCGAAGGTATTATTATCTTCTAATTAAATGATTGTCAAGAAGTTATCAATCATCAGGCCCGCTTGGTTATTCAAATATTTCTCCCGAACAAACCACGGGATGTTTGGAAAATACAGAGGAAAAATGGGGTAAAAAGTTGAAGTTGTATTAAGTTCAGAACGAAGTGACAGGATTCGCGAAAATTCTGGTGATCGATTTCACTGTGCTTACTCTGATTTATCGGATTCCTTGGGGGGCTCAGATTTGGATTTCTTATCCTGAGATTCTTGAGCTTCCTTCTTCTCGTTCTTTTCGCGTTGGATTGCGTCGTAAATTTCTCTACGATGAACCGGTATGTTCTTTGGTGCTGTTATACCTAATCGCACCTTATCACCTCGGACATCAACGATGATAATTTCAACATCATCGCCGATCATAATCGATTCATCTCTTTGTCTGCTTAGAACCAACATTGCTAACTCCTTTTGCCGGCTGGCTTTGCTTTAATACTTACGAAAAACTCCGGCCTGCTGTTCGACCTTTATTTTACGAAATATTCCTTTTCCCAAAACCGCTTGTTTAAAAAACATTATCTCAGCAAAAATATCAACAAACTATATTTCGGCTAATTCCAGGGGCGAAAACAACGATTTTTGTTTTTGTCTAATCAATGAGGTCTGATTATAAGACTTTGTAAGTATAAATACTTAGAATGAAATGACTTACGGAAATAAAAAGGCACAAAAAAAGATATTTCAAAATTCAAGAGTTAGTCCGAATCACCTATTATGACTCGTGCTCCCGCCAATATTGATAACGAACTGCCATCCAGTACCCCCCAATCGAGCCTAATGTGCCGAAGGTAACCATCTGTATGGGCAATATTGAAACAACCGAATTGGGGAAAAAAACCGCAGGCCAGAGTTCAGCAAGATAATCCAACTGGCTTGGCCTGGCATAAATCATTATTGAAAAAGTAGTTATCAAAGAACTACCAATAATGGGCCAGGCATAGTTAACGCTGATATATTTCTTCACGATGAATGCTGTAATACCAAACGAAACAAATACTGCGAATACTACCTGACCGATAGCTGGCTGGGCCATAACCGAATTTAATCTGTTATCGGACAATATGACATCCTGAGCAAGCAAACTAATGCAGAAATGAGCTATTAAAACTGAAACAACCAAGGCGATTATCGGTTTTAAGAACTTATCCGGGCTCAAGCTATCTTTTTTCTCGATTTCCTGATACTTGTGCCCCGGGCGGATTTTCCACCCTAATGTAACACCAGCAAAGCCGGCAACTATTACAATAAGCCAGAAAATCGGTTCCAAACGCAGGGCTGCAAAAAGTAACTGGCGTTGTGCGAGAGACGGATGGAACTGAACAAGAGTGGCAACATTACCAGCTCTTACAGCCCAAATAGTTAAACCGAATGGTACCGCTAAAACACCGATTTCACTACCATAGGGCCAGGCGGCAAAATAAGCAACTAAACCTGCAAGAAATGCCATTACTAACAAAGTTACCGCTCCGCTGATACCTAAAGATTGAACAAGCAGCGACCCAAACGGGTCCGGTGGCGTATCCCACGGCCATGCTACAATACTCACAAAAACCACGCCTACAGCAGCCGCGGCAACAATCCTTAATTTCATAGTCCAGGATAGTTCCATACTTGAGATTCCTTTATTATTAGTGCCATAAAGTAGCATTAAAACCAGGTACGGTCAACGAGATATTCACTCCTTGTATATCGGTTCCTAATCATATATGTACTCTACCTTTAAATAAAATTCCGGATTTATTAAATACAATACCATGCCTCTGGATGAAAAAGGAAACTCGCAAATTCAACGTCTAAGAGGGCATTTTAATCTATTGATACACTCGAATCGAAAGATAACTGCTTACAAATATTTTTTTCTTGAAGTAATGGCACTCAATGTGGTATAAAATAGAAGTGAGGTTTGTGGTTTTTGGTTTCCTGACAGGTGTATTCCTTATGGTTTCCATTAAAATCAGCGCTAAAGGTGTATGACCAGAAAGGAAATAGACACCGAAGGTCTCGGAAAAAACACAAACTAAATAAAACTGGTAAAGTATCAGAAATGTAAATCGCGAGGCAGATATTTGCATCTTCTGAATCAGTTAATCAGAGCTGGTTTTTCGCAAGTAAGGAGGTAATGTCAAGTCGTTAAACATGTTTCCTGTCAAAGGTAATACTGTGTTAAAGACGATTATCAGTTGTATTACCATCAAGTTTAGAAGATATAAATCCAAAATGTTTGAGACTTAGTGTCTGTTGAAAAACAATCCATGCTTTAGTATGTCGTATGAGCAAAGCTTAATTATGTAACGTTTAACTCAGGAGCGCTATTATGTGTAGAAAACTAATATACTCAACTTTTACAATACTTCTTTTATGATTTTTATGGGGGAAAACAGGAAACCTTATTTGGAGGAAAGAATTATGTTGAAGCAGAAATTTGTAAAACCCTTGATATGTTTACTATTAGTCATTTCTTTTTCTATCTCTGGGGCCAGAGGAGCCAATATATTATACATCGCGGCATTGGACGAGACTAATGAACTGATGCAGCAGGGAGATGACGCGATCAAAGCCTATTTGGAAGGCCTTGGACACACAGTCACGTATTTTGATGACGATGAAGATGAACCCACCACAGAGGCAGCTGCTGCCGCAGCGGATGTCGTCTTTATTTCCGAATCAGTGAGCTCCGGCAGAATAAGACTCGAAATCACCGAGATTGAAACCCCGATGGTCATTACGGAAGCCTGGGCTTATGACGAGATGGGTCTGGCTACACTCACTACAGGCGTTGATGAACAAATTGATGTCGCTACAACAGATATAGAGATTATTGCACCCGGGCACCCTCTTGCTGCAGGCTTAACCGGAACGGTATCTGTTCTTAACGCAATCGAAACCGAACGTGGACCGGCACGCTTTTCTACCGTTATCCCAGGCAGTGAGGCCACCGTTATTGCACAAGCCACCCTGTCCGACGGTGTAACTTACGATGTTATTTACTATTATGAAAAAGGAGCTCAACTGGCCTTACCTCCGGCAGACGGCAGCCCCCGAACAGCCGCCGATATCAGAGTTTGTCTGGGTTTTGATGAGCAATCGTATCTTGCGTGGAATGACAACGCCTTTTACCTCCTGGAAGCGGCAATTAACTTCGCGCTGGGTATAAGAATTCAGCCGGAGGCCTACAGCCCAAAACCAGCTAACGGACAAAAAGATGTGCCAAGAGATGCACAGCTAAGCTGGAGAAAAGGCTTCTTCGCCGAAACACACGACGTGTACTTCGGAATGGATTTTAACGATGTCAACGAAGCCGGCTTAGCTGATCCACGAGGAGTGCTTAAAAGCGAAAACCAGAGTGATACCAGTTACAACCCCGGACCTCTCGAGTACGGCCAAACATATTACTGGCGCATTGATGAAGTCAATGCTCCACCGGATTCCACAGTTTATAAAGGTGACGTCTGGAGCTTCACAGCACTCAATTTTATAATAGTCGATGATTTTGAAACCTACGATGTCAATAACGCAATATATAATGTCTGGTCAGATTACGCAGTGAACAATACCGGCATGACCGTTGGTTACTTCGATCCTCCCTACGTTGAGGAATCCGTGGTTCATACAGGCTCTCAATCCATGCCCCTAACTTATGACAATGACGGGACAGTCAACGAAGGCACCACTCTCGAAAAGGATGGAACTTTGTATTACTCTGAAACAGAACGCCAGTTGACCGATGGAAAAGACTGGACCAGAGACGATGTCAATGCATTGTCCCTGTGGTTCAAAGGATATCCTGAGAATGTCGGCAAGTTCGTGGAAGAACCGGCGGGTGTCTATACCATGGCTGCCGCAGGCATAGATATCTGGGATACCGCTGATCAGTTCCACTTCGCCTATAAGGAGGTTACCAGCGGTGCCTGTCAGATTATAGCAAAGGTAGAAAGTATAGATCCCAATAATTCCAATAAAGATACAAAAGCCGGCGTCATGATTCGTGATTCACTTGACCCCGGCTCGGTAAATACGACTCTGCTTCTTACACCAGATCCTGAAAAGGGGCTGCGATTCCAAAATCGAAACGCCTTCGGCGGCGTAACAACAAGAGGAGATGAAGATATGGATCCGAATGCCATGCCGCCATACTGGCTGAAATTGCAACGTACTGCAGGTGGCCTTGTTAGGGCATACCGTTCACCCGATGGTGTCGATTGGACACAGTTCAGCCTGAGACAGGTACAAATGCAGATGCCTATATATATAGGCCTTGGGGTAACCAGTCACGATGTTACAAAAGCGTGCGAGGCAAAACTCTCCAATGTCAGCTTCGACCCTGCCTCTCTTACCACACAGACATGGTCCCATCAAGATATAGGTATCATTAGCAATGAAGTTGAGCCAATGTACGTGTTCATTAACGGCGCTAAAGTCTTTCATGATGACCCAAATGCTTCTTTGGTGGATCAGTGGACCGAGTGGACTATACCTCTGCAAGATTTCGCAGGCCAAGGTACGAACCTTTCCAACGTCAACTCCATTGGTATTGGTTTAGGTGACAGCAGCAGTACAGAGCCCGGTGGTTACGGTACGATATTCATCGATGATATCCGGCTGTACCGACCCCCTGTGGAATAAGCCAACAAAGTATATATTAACTGCTTACAAAAAGTATTGTACAAATTTGGGCCTATACCGAATCAATCGGTATAGGCCCTGCTTATTTTATATATCAATAGTCCATCAGAGGCTAATGACATTAATATGCTATTCACGCAGTCGGCATATTGCATTCACTATAAAGAATATAGCTATTTCCCCTTGATATAACCGATATATATGGTAAATTACGTTTTTATTTTTGAAGGAGCAAGGGATTTAGAAAGGATGCTATGAATCAATCACGAACTTATCATCTTGATTCCAGAAACAAATCTAATTCGAGCACAGTTCTGAGCGGTGGTAATAAAAAACATACAAGCATATTCAATGAAAGTCAAACGACAGCCGTTAAAAACAAGATTATGGTAGCCGGTAAGAGATTCCATTTAATCGGCGCCGGTGGTATCGGGATGAGCGGATTAGCGGCGCTGCTGATGAAAAACAACGCAATCGTGACAGGCTCAGACCAGATGCCGACGAATGTAACAGAAAACCTTTGCCGACTCGGTGCCGATATAAAAATCAGGCACGATGCGAAAAATCTCGACCCCAGAACAGATGCGGTCGTTATTTCGGCGGCGATAAGAGAAGATAATCCCGAACTTCAAATTGCACTGCAGCAAGGTTGCGTAATCTATAAGTATGCAGAAATGTTGGGCGAGTTGATGAGCTTCTACGAGGGAATCGCCGTAGCCGGCACGCACGGTAAAAGTACGACGGGCGGCTGGCTTACATACCTGCTCAAACAAGCCGGCCTGGATACAAATTTTATCATCGGGGCTGAAATCAACCAGTTAAATGCCTCCTCCGGCATTGCGGACAGTAAATATTTCATTGCAGAGGCCTGTGAATACGACAGGAGTTTTTTGAACCTCAAACCTAAAATCGCCTGTGTCCTGAATATCGAACAGGACCATCTGGATTACTACAAAGACGAGGACGAAATCGTCGAGGCCTTCGGCGAATTCGCCCGAGGCACCAAGTCTGATGGCGTGGTTATAGTCAACGGACAGGATGCAAATGTGTTAAAAATTACCCAGCGTCTTGGAGACAATGTGCACTATGAGACATTCGGGATGGATGAGAGCTGTGATTTTTACGCTAACAATATTACACCCAAAGAGGGATTTTATGCCTTTGATGTTTATCACAACGGCCAATTGCTGGACAGAACAAACATTTCTCTGCCGGGCAGGCACAATATCTTCAACGCCTTGGCGGTGGTAGCGATGGCTGTTAACCTCGGGCTTGAACCTGAGCGGGTACTTGAGTTGTTAGGTAGTTTTACAGGTATGGACCGCCGGCTGATGCTTAAAGGCCGATTCGGGCACATTACGGTTCTGGACGATTACGCCCACCATCCCACGGAAATCAAGGCATCGCTGGCAGCGATACGCCAGAGGTATCAGCCGAAGCGGCTCTGGTGCGTTTTTCAGCCCCATCAATACAGCAGAACAAGATTTTTGCTTAATGATTTTACTGAAAGCTTTCAGCTTGCCGATGTAACAATTGTGCCGGAAATTTATTTTGTACGGGATTCGCTTTCGGCCAAACAGCAGATTAACGCCCGGATACTGGTCGAGCGAATGCAGGCCAGGGGAACCGAGGCGATGTTTATCGATGGCTTTGGGGCCATTTGCGATTACCTTAAGAAAAACGTTAGCCCCGGCGACGTTATTGTTACTATGGGCGCAGGTGATATTTGGAAAGTAGCGGATGAATATATTCAGTGGCTTAGAAGAAATAGTTGAAACCAATTATCCGTTGGCCAAGCAGACATGGTACGGCCTTGGCGGGCCTGCCGATTATTTTATCAGGCCAAAAACAACCGAACAGCTAAAAGAAGTTGTTCGGCGTTGCAACGAAAACAGAATTGGAATTCACGTAATGGGATTCGGTTCCAATCTGCTAATCAGTGACGAGGGTCTGAGGGAAGCGGTCATCAAACTCGGAACGGATCAATTCACAAAGATAGAATTTGACAGCCAGGAAATTACAGCCTGGGCAGGTGCGGAATTGAGCAAGCTGGTCTTAGAATGCGTCCAGAAAGGGCTCTCAGGTTTAGAAGCTTTAACAGGCATACCCGGCTCAATCGGCGGAGCGGTAAAGATGAATGCCGGCGGCAACTTTGGCGATTTCGGAGCAGCGGTAGAGTCCGTTACACTGATGGATAGTGAAGGCAGCATCTTCGAAAAGAGCAAACCGGAACTGATATTCGATTATCGCCGAACGAACATCACGGCAAAATTTATTCTAAATGCCAGACTGAAACTCAACGAAGGTGAACCGGACCAGATTATGCGAACGATACAGGAAACCTGGATTTACAAGAAGAACAATCAGCCGCTGAATACGAAAAACTCCGGCTGCATATTCAAAAATCCAAGAGGAGTTTCCGCAGGTGCTTTGATTGATAGAGCGGGCCTAAAAGGGCTTCAGATAGGCGGTGCCATCGTCAGTGAAAAACATGCAAATTTTATAATTGCTGAAAAGGGCTGTCGAAGTCGCGACGTTATGAGATTAATAGAGACGGTAAAACAGAGAGTCAGAGAACAATATGATATCGAGCTGGAGCTTGAAATAGAAATCTGGAATTAAGAAATTCTAAGTATTACAAAATTGGAAACATCAAACGATAAATTAAAAGTAGCTGTCCTGACCGGTGGTATCGGAGACGAGCGTGAAATCAGTCTTCAAAGCGGCCAATGTGTAACCGAAGCGTTAAAGCAGGCCAGCTTTAATGTTGTAACGGCGGACATCCGACCGAATAAACTCGATATTCTGGAAGATAAAAGCATCGATATTTTCTTCCCCGCCCTGCACGGACAGTTCGGCGAAGACGGGCAGCTCCAACAAATCCTTGAAGACAAATCGCTTGTCTATACCGGCAGCGGATCTGCGGCAAGCTGGACCGCATTCGAAAAAATGGCCAGCAAAAAATTCTTCGCAAAAGTAGGAGTGGCAACACCGGCAGCCATAGAATTTAATAATCAGACTGACATCAAGGAACTCAAAGAACATTTGCGATATTTAGCCGATAAATACGTAGTAAAACCGATAAAACAGGGAAGCAGTGTCGGCGTTAGTATCGTCTCCACAATACAGGAGGCAATAGAAGCCGCCCGCGAAACATTCAGTAAGTTTGGTAATTGTATGATCGAAGAATACGTGCCTGGCCGGGAAGTAACGGTAGGCATACTATGCGGCTGGGCCTTGCCTATTCTTGAAGTTCAGCCAAAAAACAACTTTTATAACTATCATGCAAAATACCTGGATGAGCAAACAGAGTTTCTTTTCGACACCATTACAGAACTATCTACAGCAGCACGTGTAAGCCAATCGGCACTTGACTGTTTTTACGCCCTCGGTTGTCGGCATTTCGCAAGAGTTGATTTTATCCTTAGCGAGGACGACATTCCGTACGTTTTGGAGGTTAATACAATTCCGGGTTTTACAACGCATTCGCTTTTGCCGAAAGCTGCTGCCAAGGCAGGATTTTCAATGAGTGATTTGTGCAAAAAAATCGTAGAGACTGCATATTCATCGCTTGCGGAACACCGGGCGTGATATGAGATAATCGTGGTTAAAAGTAAGAGTAAAAAAAACAAAAAGAAACGAATATCATTCAGACCCGGTTCCTTGAGAGCAAAGAAAAAACAAAAATCAGGGCGGCTTGGGCCGAGTCTGATAAGATTTCTGAAAATATCATCCATTGCCTGCGCCGTTGTGGCTATAGGAGCAATTCTTTATTTTGCAGAGAAATATGTAAAGTCCACCAAACCTGTAAAAACCGGCCCGATTGTGCTGATGAATGCTCCTGAATGGGTCGGCGATCAGTTGAAAGCGAAAATCCTCACCTCTGCAGGCGACAGGACTTTCAGACTCGATGAAGACGTCGCTCATCTGGTTGCTGAAAATCTGGAATCCGTAGCCTGGCTGCATAATGTCAAGGCACTAACAACCGACAAGTCAATTCAAGTACATGCCACGTTCAGAAAGCCAATTGCTATTGTCAAATCCGGCCTGAGACCATTTTACGTAGATGCCGAGCAGGTAGTACTCGATTATGTGCCGATGCCGCATCTTTTTATAGTGCAGATAAGGGGGCTGTCTATGTTAACGAAAGTTCCCCGGTTTGGAGAAATATGGTATCAGGACGATTTAGCAGCAGCGATAATGTTAATAGACCTAATCAACAGAAGGGACAAAACCGTTACACCTCAAAAACCTCTACTTCACGAAATAGCCATAATAGACGTGAGCAACTACAATGGCAGGCAAGACAAAAGACAGCCGCATATTATCCTTTACACCAAAGACAACACTACAATAATTTGGGGAGCGGAACTCGGCACTTGGCAAAAGCACCTGGAATCCACCGACGAGCAGAAATTAGCCAAGCTCTATGGTTATTATAAGGAAAAGGGCACGCTTTCAGGCGGTGTAAAATATATCAATCTGCGTGACCCGCGTGACAACATCCCCCTGCCGATTGACAAATATTAAACGGCTACGGGATCATTCAAAGCAGAAGCCAGGTCGGTATAAAGATAGGGAATCTCGAATTTCAGGCATATTGCCTTGAGCTTATCCAGAGCCGCTTCGCTCAAAGAACTCTGAAAATCCGCATCCGTCCTGCAACAAAAAATCCTGCAGCCGGCAAAACGCCATTCGTAAACAGAGCACTTCCCGTCGATATTATAGGGACACCGGCTCGCCAGCATGGGCTCGAGCTTTTCGACATTCAGGTTTGCCGCCAAATACATCAATTCAGGCACGGTGACAAACAAGCGATGTTCAAAGGCATCGAAATCACAACATTCTCCACAAGCACTGCACTGGCCCGCCGGCTCAGCGCCTATAGAAAGCTGCTGCTCAATCCAGCTATAGATTTCAGCTACTTCTCGAAGGAGTCTTTCTTTTGTTTTGTATCCTGCCACCACTTTTTGTTCGCCTTGATTTTCTGTATCTGCTCGAAGCTGTAGAGTTTCCCGCGATTTATGCCGGGGCATTTTTGTGCCGTTTTGTTCCAGGCATTTGGACTCGATAGATTTTCCGACCAGAAAGGCCATGTCCTGCACTGGCTCGGCCTGACCTGATAAATCATGCACCGTTTGCGCCCATCAATTTCCCGCAGGAATGTACAGTCTTTCGTGTTTTTTTGTTCGATGATTGACGTGCGAAGGCCCACTCGCTTCAAATATTCCCGCCGCAACTGATCCACAGAAATCTTTAAAAAATCAGCAATCAGTTCAATCTCCGGCCGAGTGACCCAGATATATCCCTCGCCCGGCCCGGAGCAGCATCCGCCGCATTCGACGCATTCAAAATGCAGCCCGGCTGCATACCAACACGTTTTTTTAACCACAGATTTCACAAACGTCATTCCCGCGCAGGCGGGAATCTATACTTATATTTCTGGATTCCTGCTTCCGCAGGAATGACAAGACCAACCACAAACTTAGATCCAAGCATATAACTTTCAGACATATATCCCCTCTTTTCGCAAGTTCAAAAGAAGTGGACTTTTAACTTCATTATAATTTTCCTCCGATACAGGATAAACAGATATTAAAACGTTATACTCAAGGTTTATCTCAGTAATAATGTCAATCATCCGGTCAGTTTCTCTACAAGGATTAACATCACCTTCGAGAACAACGGCTAAATCGATGTCCGAATGTTCATCATTAGCCTGACCCCGTGCATAAGAGCCATAGAGCACAACTTTTTTAAGCCGTTGCCCGTAAAGCTCGGATATCTTCCGTTTGAATTCTTTAAGTATCTGCTCTATATCCATAACGTGTCTCTAAATATTCTATTTATAACATATAATCTAATATACAAAAATCTAATCATTTAAGCAATTGGCACATTCCTGACATTTAAAATGCAGATCGGCAATATACCAAGTAGTTCTCTTTTTAAAATTCATCGGTCAAACAAAAAAGACGTAAAAAACAACAGCCCAAACTAAGGCTTTTTCAAAAAGCGCAGGACAAATACTGCCGCCAATAATCCAACAACCGGCACAGCTATCCAACACCATAAATAGCTCCGGGAAGGCTGCTCACCGGCAACGACAGGATCCGCGGAAGCCGGAGGCGACTGTTCCTCCAAGTCCGGTTCTGCTTCTGCCTGCTGATCCAAGTTCTCCAGCATAGCAGTGAAAGTTTTTACCTGTTCTTCCGGCAGCCAGCCGGTTTCACTGGTAATCTTCAAAGGCCATTGGTCCTCCCACGACTCTAAAAATGCCTTGTTCTCATACATTGAACGCAATTTGCTCAATAGTGCCTCCTGCTCATCAGTAGACAGCCCACCTTCCTCAGCAAGCTTGTCTTCCATCGCACTCGTATCGTAATCGTCAATCAGTCCCGAATATGTCCCTTTCGAAGTATATATCCCCGCCGGCAGGATACCGGATTGTATCGCACCGATTCCCGGCAGGTCTTTTTTGACATTTAACTCGAGCTCCAGCTTGTCACCGGGGGCCGTCATATACTTGACAGTGGAGATAAAACCAAAGTAAATTTCTCCCCTTTCCGGCGCGGGGCTCAAGGGCATCGCCTCCCAGCCTTCTGTAAATTGTCCGTTTTCGAAGATTATAATTTCGCTGGTCTGCTCCTCTCGGATGATACGCAAAAGCAGCTTTCCCGAAAGGAAGTCATCGCGGCTCATAAATGTCCAGTGAAAAGTCGGCTGCAAAAGCGGCAGCTTCAGCGAAATTGTTCTATCCCGCGGTTCCTTAATTTTAGTCTGGATTTCCTCTGGCATTTCCGTCATCCGCAAGGCAAACACAGGGACGGCTAACATACATAAAGCAATCAATATTAACAAGCATATCCTATAACTTCGTACAAGACTTTTAACGCGAGATTTCATTAACCACCTTCTTTCTTTTCGAACTCTGTGTAAAGTCTTACCATTTCAGCACTGCACCGGTATCGGCGCTTGTTGCCATTGATGCGTATTTCGCCAGGCAGCCTTCGGTGATTCGCGGCTTCGGCGGTCGCCATGCTTTTTTTCTTTCGGCCAATTCATCATCGGAGAGCTTTACATTTATCGTATTATTGGGAATGTCGATTTCTATGATGTCACCGTCTTTCAATAATCCGATAGGCCCGCCGACCGCCGCCTCGGGACTGATATGGCCGATGCAGGCACCGCGTGTGCCGCCGCTGAATCTGCCGTCGGTAATCAGAGCGACGGACTCGCCCAGACCTGCGCCCATAATATAGCTGGTCGGGCTGAGCATCTCCTGCATACCCGGACCGCCTTTGGGGCCTTCGCAGCGGATAACAACGACGTCACCTTCTTTGACTTTACCGGCAAGAATCCCATCGCACGCATCTTCCTGGCTCTCAAAAATAACAGCCGGGCCTGTATGCGTGAGCATCTCCTTTGCAACACCGGCGGTTTTTATTACGCCTCCTTTGGGAGCAAGGTTGCCAGTGAGAATCGCCAGACCGCCGGTTTTTGAGTAGGCGTTATCGAGCGAATGAATCACTTCGGGTCTTTTTATTTCGGCATTTGCAATATTATCACCGAGCGTATTTCCCGTCACGGTCATGCAATCGGTATTAAGAAGATTCGGGACTTTACTTATCTCGTTTAGTATCGCGCTCACACCGCCGGCGGTGTTAACATCTTCGACGTGATATTCACTCGAAGGTGACACCTTACAGATGTTCGGACCTTTGGCTGAGATAGAATTGATGCGTTCAAGGTCATATTTAATACCTGCCTCACTGGCAATAGCCAATGTATGCAAAACGGTGTTGGTCGAGCCGCCCATTGCCATATCCAGGACGAGGGCGTTATCAAGCGACTTTTCGTTGACAATGTCGAGCGGCTTGATGTCTTTTTCGATAAGGCTCATAATTTGTTTGCCGGCATTCTTATAAAGCTGCAGGCGTTTAGGGTCAACAGCAAGGATTGTCCCGTTGCCGGGCAGCGCCATTCCTATCGCCTCGCAAAGACAATTCATCGAATTGGCCGTGAACATTCCCGAACAGCTTCCCTGGGTCGGACAGCCGGTGAATTCAAGCTCGGCCAACTGAGCTTCGTCAATTTTACCGGCGTTAAATTCGGCCACGCCTTCGAAAACGCTGATAAGGTCAACCGTTTTCCCCGCTTTCGTTTTTCCGGCCGCCATAGGTCCGCCGGAGACGAAAATCGTAGGAATGTTCAGCCTGACAGAGGCCATCAGCATTCCCGGTACAATTTTATCGCAGTTGGGGATACAAACAAGACCGTCGAAACAATGCGCCCGCACCATCGACTCGACCGAATCGGCAATAATTTCACGTGAAGCAAGAGAATACTTCATCCCAGTATGCCCCATAGCAACACCATCACAAATGGCTATGGTATTAAATTCAAAAGGAACACCACCGGCATCGCGAACGGCTTGCTTAACCACTTTGGCAACTTCATCAAGGTGAACGTGGCCGGGTACAATCTCGCAAAAGCTGTTTGCAACACCAATAAACGGCTTTTTCATATCTGAATCACCAATACCACAGGCATGTAGTAAGGCACGGTGCGGTGAACGCTGAAAACCTTTCTTGATCATATCGCTTCTCATAATCATGTATCTCCAAAAAAATTTGTAAGATAAGCTTAAAATTGCATTGTAGCCATTGATTAGAGACAATTAAAGAAAAATCGATTGTCTTTACACATATAGAATGTACAATTACATAACGAATACGACATAAATGCGTTTAGGGAAAAGAAATGATGAAAAAAGCTAAAAATTATTGTCCTGCAGCAAGTATAGTCGTCTGCATACTGCTTGTAATATCCGGCTGCGCCGAACGCCGCGAAGCAACCGACAAATCCAGAATCGAGACCGGTAAAATAAAAAAACAATCACCTGCTGTTGAACTGGCCCTGAAGTTCAAGCCGCACGACTCGACAACTTACAAAGTAACCGTCGAAACCAGAAGGCAGGCAACATGGGAAGGCACTTCCGAAAGGAAACCTGCAGGATTCAAAGGCGGTCAAAGTGGTAACATAATTGAGATGACCTTCGATCAGCATATTCAAAGCATCGACGACGATGGCAACGCCGTTGCAAAAATCACCGTCAAAGAGCTCAAATATCAGAAGAAAGTCACTGACAATATCGTTCTGGACTTCGACAGTACGAGAAAAAATGAAATGAAAGGGCCTTTGAGCAAGTTAATAGGAAAAAGTTATACAATAGAGATTACACCTTCCGGTCAGGTTTCAAAAATTACCGATGTAAACGATATTATGGCCGCCGTTAGTGAAGGCGCACCAGCCGGCAAGACCGCCTTCCAATTGCTCTCAGTCAATGCAATCAAAGCCCGACACACAATTTCAGCACTGCCCGCTGAGCAGGAAAAAATAAATGTAGGCCAAAGCTGGGATGCTTCAAAAAGTTTTTATTTCGATCAGATGGGCACGAAATCATACAGCAAAACATATACGCTGGAAGAAATAAAAAATGTGAACAACTGTCCGATCGCTGAAATACGGATGAACGCCATTCCTTCGGCGGAAAATGCCAGGGAATCATACAAAGAACAGTCAACACTTCCCTTTCCATTCGACAATACCGAGAAATACACAGGTCAAATGAAGTTGAACCTGGAAGAGGGTAAAGTAGAACAATACAACGAAAAACTGCTGATAGAATGGATTATCATCGATCCCGCTTCAACAAATGATGAGATGCCTGATGCGTTAAAAATGTCCGCACTACAAAGCTACCGCATCGAAAAAATAGATTAACATTACACCATAAGCACTGACGAAAGGAGTATTATTGAGAAAGATACTAATTTTTACCGCCGTCATTTTTTTGGGTATTCTAACCGGATGCGGATCCAAAGAGCTTCTGACTGTGGATTTTAAGGATGGTCAAACACTGCGATACAAATTCCTCTCCGGCAGAGACATAATTATCGACTGGGAACCCTCGAAAACAGAGGCCGGAGGCCAGCAGCCTACTTCGAGCAAATCCTCCGAGTCGATGGAAACAGTCGTCGCATATACACCGGTCGATATAAATCCGTACGGACTGACAACCATCAAAGCAACCTTCGAATCTGTGAATGTAAGACGCAGCGACGGTACACAAAAAGACGCGGTGGAAAACTTCGCCGGTAAAACGTACACATTCAAGGTCGGCCCTACGGGTAAAATAGAAGACAATTCGCAACTTGATGAACTGATCAAGGAAATCGGCGAAATAGCGTTCCAGCCTGATACCGGCAGAGGCAAAATCAAGGAACCTGATATGATAAGTGATTTTGTTGCTTCGCAATGGTTCCTCTGGGACGCAGTCTCCAGTATCGAGAACACTAAAGGCATTAGTATCGGACAAACCTGGCAATCGAAACTGTCCGTTCCAACTCCGATGGTTACGCGAGAAGCACGTGACGTTACTTACAAGCTCGAAGAGATTCGCGACGGCGAAAAAGGCCGGCTCGCAGTGATAAGCAGCTCTTACAGCAAAGCTGATTCTGTGCCGCAAAGCTGGCCCATACCTTATAAAGGCAGATTTCAAATGAGAGGCAAGTTTGGTTTTCTCGGAAATTATAAACTCCTGGATTTACAGGGCGGCGGCGAAGAATTATTCAATATCGACCTCGGACGGACCGAACATTACAATCAGCAATACCAGGTGCAACTGCAGGCTTCGATACCTCTGGGCATCGGCGAAAGTCCGGTGATAACCATAAAACAAAATCTGACGATGAATCTTCTCGAAGATCAAAACTCCCCTTCCAAAGAAAGAAACGAAAGATAAACTATGGCACTTGACAATCTATGGGCTCCATGGCGAATCAAATATGTCCAGGGTCTGGACGAACAACCATCTCCTGCAGAAAAAAACAAGGAACAAACCACCGAAGGAAGCCGATGCTTTATATGCCATAATATCGAACACCCACAGCAGGACAACGATAATATGGTGCTCTGGCGAACAAAAACGAGCATCGTCATACTGAATCGCTTTCCTTATAACAACGGCCATTTACTAATAGCACCGATCCGACACATCGCGGAACTCGGCCAGGCAAATGACGAGGAGCTACTGGAGATGACCAAGCTCATCAGAGAATCGCAAAAGGCCCTGTCACTGGCGCTCAAACCTCACGGCTTCAATATCGGGATGAACTTCGGCCGAGGCGCAGGCGCCGGGCTGCCCGCCCATCTGCATATCCATGTCGTGCCGCGATGGGACGGGGACACGAATTTTATGAGCGTATGCAGTGACATCAAAGTCATCAGCCAGAGCCTTTCAGAGCTTCTCGAACTGTTGAAACAGGTAAGCAAAGAACACAACCTACCGAATCTGTGAAAGAGCTAATGAGTAGATCGGTGGGTATAAGAACGCATAAACTCATTTACGTATAAACCCATTCACGAAATACTGGGTATGTCCGAGGGATTAGCCAATTACGCAGTAACACTTGACAACAGCCGGGGCCGGGCCTTTCCGGAAAAGCCGCACCCATATCGCTCGGACTTCGAGCGCGACCGCGACCGTATTATACACTGCTCGGCCTTTCGAAGGCTCGAAGGCAAAACCCAGGTCTTCACACCCGGACTGGATGACTATTACCGCACGCGCCTGACTCACAGTATCGAGGTGGCCCAGATAGGAAGGACTATCGCAAAGGAACTGCGGCTCAACGAGAGCCTCACCGAAGCGATATGCCTGGCACACGACTTGGGGCATCCGCCCTTCGGCCACGCCGGTGAAAAAGTGCTCAACAATCTAATGCACGAGCATGTCCCGGAGCAGGCCAGTGGTTTCGAGCACAACCAGCAGACGTTGCGAATCGTCGATGTGCTCGAACATCCATATCCGGATTTCATGGGGCTAAACCTTATGTACGAAACAAGGCTCGGCCTGGCAAAACATAAAAGCCCTTATGATGATTCGACCAGCAGTACCTTCAGCGAAGTGAACTGCTCACTCGAAGGGCAAATCGCCGACATCGCCGACCGAATTGCATACAACTGTCACGACCTGGAAGACGGCATGAGGGCAGGACTGATAAAAGCCGACCAATTGAAAACGGAAATAGTCAAACGGGCCGAGAGCCAAATTAATGCAGGTGACATCCGCGACCGTACCATTCGCAGGACGAGAACCGCCAAAGCAATTATCGATATGCTGGTAAGTGACTGTCTCGAAACAAGCAAGAAAATGCTCGCCGATGCGAATGTTAAATCGGTTAGCGATGTTTTTGCCGCAGGCGAAAACCTGATTGCAATATCCGCCGAAAGCGAAGCAAAGCTCGCCGAGCTGGAAGATTTTTTAATGCAGAATTTTTACACACATCCATCTCTTCTTCAAACCTCGGACAAGATAAGAATCTGGCTTGAGAAACTTTTTAACAGGCTGTGCGACAAGCCGGAGTTGATGCCCGGCTACTTCCAGCGTTTCATCAAAGACCAGGGCCTTCATCGAACCGTCTGCGATTATATCGCCGGAATGACGGACAGGTTCTGCCTGAACCTGCTTGAAAAGCTTTTGAACTCCCAGAATAAATCTGGGGGCTAACCTCTCGCCTTCTGTCTTTACGCAATACGCAGCACTCAATACGAGACAAACCTGTCCTGAGCCCAGCCGAAGGATTGGCTTCGTTTGGCTTCGTTCCCTTGTCCGGCATAGCTTTATGCGACGCCGGATTGGCTTGTCCGAATTCCAGTAAAATCTCATAATATGCAGTTTTCAAAGAGCTTACATTCTTTTACGCAATACGCATCACGCACTACTCAATACGAAATGATTGGGTTCGTTTTGCATTTTTTTCTTAAAATTTCGTACGTATTCTTTCGTAGAATCCATCCTTACACAATACTCTGTCAATAATGACCTTATGATTGTTATGGTTGTTTTCTCCATCGATTTGTACCTGTGGCTGAGCCAGAGAACTCTCGGCAATTGTCGAATCGCCTTTTTGGAACCCACCAATAAATTGGCGGACTAAATATTTTGAATTGGACCTTCGACATTCACTTGCTTGTCACAGCGAAGTTGAAAACAAAGCCTGACTTACTCCCCTTCTCGGTGAACTCTAAACAATGAACTATTAACTACTTACCCCCAACTTTAAACTTCTACCTTTTCACTTTTTCCTTCTCTAAGCTTACGCTTAGATTGTTGCGTATTTTACCCTAATCCGGCCGTAATGCAACTAAAATCCCCGAAAATTCAGCGTTTAGGGAATAGTCCATTTTGGATGCCACAGACAGGTTTGGCGTACAGGAATTCCCGGTCATTAATGCCTACGGTCCCCCCAGATGGACAGAGGCGTGGTAAGGAAATCAGCCTGTTTTGCGCCTTTTCTGATGGGCTACGTACAAGTCCAGAAGGCGTCTTATCATTTTTTGGTACTGAGTATGGTGCTTTTTGGCTTCTTTTTTGAAGAAATCAACGGCGTTCTTACTCAGCCCGATAGTAACTTTAACCTGTTCCTCGTTAAAAACCAGTTCACCCGGTGAAGGAAGGAAATCGCCAATTACTTTTACATCGCCTAACGGCTCATTCGTGTATTTTATTTTCCTTTTCATAGATATTTTTACCCTTTCGCCAATAGCCTGCCCCGATGATCCGAATCACACTTTTGCGATACGTAAACCGGACGGTTAAAATGCCGCCTGCTACTCTGCCGAAGCAATAATAACGTTTCTCCGTCCCGCTATGGCCGATGTCATCGGCAATCACACGATCCGGATCGACGAATGCATATTGCGCAGTCGCAAAAGAAACGCCGTGCTTTTTTTGATTGTCTTTATCCTTTTCACTGTCCCATTCAAATCGGACTTTAGTCATATAACTATTCTATCGACAATAAGGGTATTTAGCAATATAAATATACATAAAAATATATGGAATTTTTCTCTGCCTGCCGTCGTCATTCCTTCGACAAAATCTGCCCTGAGTCTATCTAAGGGACTATGCCTGAGGAGAAGTGAAGTTTATATCCTTAGAATTGTTTTTCCTACACATTTTTTATATAAACTCCGCATACGTAAAGCGCGTACGCGCTTTACGTACGAACTTGCTGTTAGTTTGCAGGAGAACTATAAGTTAAATTTAAGCATTTGCTTCAGTAACATCCACTTCGCTCACTGCGTTCACTTAGTGGCTGCCACACGTCGGAATTTTATAGATTAAACCGAAAGATTTGCAGGGTGGGTTTTCCTGATATGGCTAGGTTTCCGCCGAGATGAGAAACTTAGCAATCAAAGCTGTAATGCAGAGAGATCGGGAATTTCTGTTGAAAGCCATTTTGAAAAAACCGGTTCTTGTTCTTCTATTTCCTTCCTCCGCTCTTCCATCATCTCAATCAACTGTTTTCCCGCTCTCCTGATAACTGTTTGGAAAGCAATGCCTTTGAGATTATGTACCTTTGGCCCGAGAATACGAAAACCTCGCGGAAGTCTGCTGAACCACCCAATTTCTATCATCAGAAAATCATCTATGTTCTCAGTGTAACAGGGTTCGTCACCGCCGAAAGTAAAGTACAAAACATCCGCCTGCTCATCATAATGATGTTCTACATGGATAACGGAGTTTCCCATAGCACTTCCCCTTGCTTTTTTCTGTTTGGATTCGTATAAACAGTCCTGATTCGACCTGTCTTCCAGTTAGCAACTACAAATAAGCATGCCTTTCCCAAGACTGTATCAGTGATATAAAGATCGTCAAAACACCTTTCATAAATGACCACATTTTTCTCTTTCTGACTCCTTATTATACGTTCAGGAGACTGTATTGTTTGAGTTACCTTATCGAATTGATTTTTAACATAATCCCTTGCCCTATCTTTGATAACATGCAGAAACCATGTTTTCTCTGATAAGACAAGAACATGTCCTTGACTGTCCGTTATCGAACATCCACTATTTGTAAAAACTGGTTCAACCATCCCTGGAATGCAAACTACTATATTATTATACCTAAATCCGCAAGAATAATCCAGAAAAAAATCTCATTAGTTATAGGACGTGCGGATGTCTAAAATAGTTCAAAAGGATAGAAACTTCATCAAGAATACACGTTTTACATAGTTTTGTATGCGATACGCTTCACTCTGCCCGCTATACGCAATACAAATTTCTTTTCAGCTTCGGCCTATTTTTACTTTTCGGTTAGTCTAGTGTCCATGAAAGAGCCTAAAATTGCTTTAGTTTATAAATCCAAGATATCTCAGAATTTAAACCAACTTCTATATCATTAAAACTTATTTTTGCCTTGGCTAATTGTACAGCTGTTTTTCCAACTATTAATCCTGTGCCTGCCAATATGCCCAAAACTGGATAACCAGATAATGCCAGTGAGCCTGCTACGCTTGTTGCCCCAGTTATTATTCTTCCATCTAATGCTTGTTCAATGGTTGCAATAATTGTCTTAAAACCATGTTTTTTCAAAGCTTGCTCATATTCTTCAAGCTTAATAGCTATACTTTCTTCTACGAAAGACTGTGACTTGCCTATCATCTCCTTATCTAGCCAATATAGCAATTTTCTATATTTCTTTTTTGCCTCAGTATCTTTCCGAAACTCTAAAACTTGACTCCATTCCAAGTTCTTCTCATCAGGGATTTGTAAATTAACCAATGACATGTACACTGCTTCTCGCTCACCTCCAAAATATAAAAAATCACTAATTCCACCCGACTGGAATATCGGAACAACCGGTATTTCGTAAGCAATTGTAAATTCTTTAGCCATTTTTTTCTGAATCAGTTTAAAAAATTCATCCACATTCAATTTCTTGCAATAGCTTTCAGTTATCAGTCTTAGTGCATGAACCGCTGCTTTCCTTGGGACTTCCTTTTTCAGTCTCTTGACTGAATCCTTTATATCTCCATGCAAAAGCTCCGATTTAATCCAGTTGTTTATCACCTCTCCATAATTGGTCATCGCGTCTATCTGAAGTTCTGTTTCAGTTGCGCCTGAAAATCGAATTGGATCGGGTACGTAGTATTCACTCGTTTTATTTTCATCATCATAACCATGAATTCTATCATAGCAAAGCGCTGCTAATTTTGGCATGTCAGAAACAGCAGCACTTTCACCCGGCTTAGGTAACGATATTTTTATTTCAGCACCAGCCCACATTTTAATCTCACTCCATTTCTTTCAATACGAAAATCATTTTCCCAAATTACTTACATAAGAAACTCAATATTAGATGACGCTTAAAAAGCACCTACAACTAATGCAATACCACCAATAAGAATTATAAACGATGGATTTATAAAGTTTTTCATTTGCTTTTTCCCTATAAAAATATTCACCGATAAAAGCCTTCCTTCCAATAACTCATCGAACAACTGAAAAATACACTCGCTCACGGTTGATTATTTGTATTATACCGGTTGGTTCAGAACCCGTAAATGAAAAAAAGTGACCATTCAGGGAGTAGGGTATATGAATTCCGCACGAAAATACGAGGAAGGATGGATGAAGGAAGATAGACGAAATTAATCCCATGAGATAGGCTAAAAGCCGCCATCTCACGGGATAAAGTCTTTGATAAAGTCGTTTTTTTGAGTTACACTTTTGGGATATGAAAAGGCTATTGACATCATGTTTCGGGCTTGGTCTGCTGCCGTTGGCACCGGGGACGTGGGGTTCGCTTCCGCCGGCGGTTATGTTCGACCTGCTCGGTTATCTCGGCGCGACACCGGTCACGATGGCAGTCGTAATGACGGCATTTATTTTAGCGGGAGGATTTATCTGCGTTAGACTCGCACCGGCGGTAATCGCCGCTACGGGCAAAAAAGACCCGAGGGAAGTCGTCGCCGACGAAGTCGCCGGTCAGGCGGTGACTTTTCTGCTTATCGTGCCTTTTTTGAGCGCGTTTACAACAGGTCAAATCTGCACTACTACAGCACTTGGATTTTTGCTGTTTAGGTTGTTCGATATTTCCAAGCCGTGGCCGATACGCAAACTCGAAAAGTATCCGGCCGGCTGGGGGATTCTGGCAGATGATTTACTTGCGGGAGTCTATGCCGGTATTGCATTGATACTCTGTTATAAAATCGGCCTGATAGATTTCATTGGCCGGTCATGTACGTGTGCCGATGATTCATCTCTCGGCGTTTTGCAGGCTGTAATTTTAGGCATTGTTCAGGGAGCGACGGAATTTCTGCCGGTCTCATCGTCGGGACATCTGGTCCTGTTCGAGAATTTCTTTAATTTCAATCCGGAAACGCCAGAAATGCTGCTGTTCGATTTGAGTGTTCACGTTGGAACGGCCGTTGCAATTTTGATTGTCTTTCGAAAATCTATCAGTGACTTTGTTAGAAACCTGCGGGCATCGGGCAAATACGGAAAAACTCCTATTGAAATATATAAAAGAAGTCCGAGCGTTCACATCCTCGTTCTGGCGATTCTCGCCACCGGCGTGACGGGCGTTTTGGGGCTATTGTTCGAAAAATATTTCGCTGCAGCCCGCGGCAATTTAACGGTAGTTGCGGCGATGTGGCTTATCACAGGGACATTGCTTTTGATTACAGACTTGCGAAAAAAGACCCGGCTGGGCCTCCGGCAGTTCGGCGCAGTCGCAGCGATAATCGTCGGCCTGGCCCAATCGGCTGCTATTATGCCGGGAATATCGCGCAGCGGCGCCACTATCTGTGCGGCTATCCTTGTCGGAATGCATCGGCGGTGGGCGGTGGAGTTTAGTTTTTTGATTGCAATTCCCGCAATTTTAGGAGCGGCGTTGATACAATCGGTCAGGGATTTCGCCCAAATCAGCTCCGGCAGTCTGCCGATTATCCCCGTTCTGGCCGGCTCGGTAGCAGCGGCGATTACAGGAATTCTGGCACTGAAACTGCTGATAAAGGCATCAAGAAGAGCAAATCTGAAATATTTCGCATTTTATTGTTACTTATTGGGAGGAATTGTACTTGTTTATCTCTTGAGATAAGCTCTGATATGTGAGAAAATCAAATCTTACCCAAAGTGTGTTTTGAATAAATCATCTCGGCGGTATTGACAATATGTACGAATGATATAAAGATGGCAAAAACCTATCTTAAGTAATAATTTCTATTTTTCGTAAACGGCTCAAAGTGGTAAAAACTTATGGCCAAAACGCTAAAGAAGCCCTCGAATCCAATGAATATTTCGAGGTGCTGAAAAACTATGATGAAGAATTACACGGATTGACCGAAAAAATCTGGGAAAAAGAATATTTGAATGTATAATAATCGCCGGTTGTGTTGAAGGATTGTAAATTTTGTACCTTTTGAGCAAGGTTTTATGAACCTGCTTTGGAGGGGTATGTAAGATGACGTTAAATAGTTATAGCTCTCTTTGCGATGATTTTTATCTCGACATGTACATCAATACCGAGTTGGAACTTCCGACCGAACGTGACACGATTCTTTCTTTTTTCGAACGGATAAGAAAACAGTTTCCATCAATGGGCTGTTTTTTCCGGCGTGAAAACAACGAGTTCTGCCTGGAGGAAGACCGTGACCACGGCCAATATCGATGGGTAAGTCTCGAAACAGACCGAATCGGCTCAGGAGTTGTCAATCCTTCAAACTTTGAGATGGCATATCAACAGGACCGATTAGTGCTTGAGCTTATCCCTTACATGCTCAGCGTCAATCATCTCGATATCGACTCGCTCGATGTCACCATTGCTATGGATTTCGATTGTACGGGCAATCACGACGAAGTTATCGCAGAAGCTCTACTGGCACAGAGCGCATTCAACGGATTGCTTGATATACCCGGAGCCCGTCCTATAGGCTGCTCACCGGCGATGGTCGTGGCATTAACCGAAGACGAACGCACCCAGGGTCGAATCAGTATCGAGTCAAAAACAAATGTCTATGGACCCAAAAGGAAAGAGCAGGCCGTTGATGAGGCGATAAGTTTGTCTTTTACCGTCCGTCAGTACCCGTCAAGCAGTGAGAAATTCGACTCGTTGAAATCTTTTGAATACCAGTGCCGTCTTGCCGAGGAACTAATGGCCGAAAAAATCGTCCTGAATTTTGTTCTGCCTTTAACCGAAACAATAGCACAAAAACGATTAACATAGATTTAATTCCGGACTGTCAAATGGCTATCGAGGCGCCATACAGCAAATACAACAAGACCAGTTTTAAGATCGCAATTTTTTTTTGCATCGGAGCCGCCGTTATCTTTGCCTATGACGGTTATCTAAGCAAGTACGAATGGTCAATGCGTCGCAGCTTCTACGAAAAGCATGTCATAGACGGCAAGCCCGACAGCGATATGGTATTCAATCAGAAAGCTCCCTTCGCATTCATTGCTTTAGCCGTCATATTAGCATTATTGTATAATGCCCGTAAAAACAGGAAACTTATCACAGACGAAAACGAACTCATTATCAACGATACAAAAAAGATTCCTTATGATTCCATTGAAAAAATAAATAAAACCCACTACGACTCAAAAGGCTATTTCACTATCACATATAAAAACAAAGACGGCAAGGAAATCGACCAAAAACTTAGTGATAGAATGTATGATAATATTAAAGAGATTCTGGAACTTCTCGTTGAAAAAATCAGTCGAACACAATAATAGCGGTGCATATAGAATCCATATCATCCACACATAAGATTCACGCCTTATCAGAAGGAAAGGATATAAATGAATTATTGCGTTATAGGATTGCAGTGGGGTGACGAAGGCAAAGGCAAGATTGTGGATATTCTTGCCGAGAACAGCGATATAGTCGTCAGGTACAACGGCGGCGCTAATGCCGGCCACACTGTCGTCGTCGGCAACAACAAATTTGCCCTGCACCTTTTACCCAGTGGTTCGATCCGGCCGAACACTACCTGCGTCATTACAAACGGTGTAGTAATCGACCCGGAGGTCCTTATTAACGGGATTAAGCATCTCGCTCAGGAGAATATCTCGCTCGATAAGAGACTTTTAATAAGCGAAAATGCACACATTGTCCTGGATTATCATAAAAAAGAAGACCAGTTACGTGAAGAATCTCTCGGTAAAAATAAAATCGGAACAACCATTCGCGGTATCGGCCCCTGTTATGCAGACAAGGTCGGCAGAAGCTACGCAGTACGAATGGCCGATTTAACCAATCTCGAAAATCTCAAAGCCAAATTGCAAACCATCGTCGAATACAAAAACAAAATTTTCGGTGCCATCTATAACGCCGAGCCGTTAAGTGCCGACGAAATATTTGAAAAATGTAAGTCCTATGCCGAAAAACTCGTGCCCTTTATAACGGACACGACCGAATTTTTGCATAAATCAATCGCCGAAGGAAAAACCATCCTCTTCGAGGGAGCCCAAGGCTCGCTGCTGGATTTGGATCACGGCACTTTCCCGTTTGTGACCAGCTCAAACTCAAGCTCGCTGGGTATGCCGGCAGGCAGCGGCGTGCCCGCTCAAATGGTGGATAAATTTATTGGTGTCGTTAAGGCCTACACAACGAGAGTCGGAGCCGGCCCCTTCCCATCCGAGCAGGACAATCAGACAGGCCAGTATATTCGTGACAGGGGCAACGAATACGGCACCACGACAGGGCGCCCCCGCCGATGCGGCTGGTTTGATGCTGTAGCCGTCTCGTATGCTGCAACTATCGGCGCTATAGATTCAATAGCATTGATGCATCTGGATACACTCACCGGGCTTAAGGAATTAAAAATCTGCAGGGCATACAAAATGAACGGCCGGGAGGTAACTTTTTTCCCGTCAACTATCGCAAGGCTATCGTTAGCCGAGCCCGTTTATGATACTTTGGCCGGTTGGGACGAGGATATAACAGATGTGAACGATTTCAATGATTTACCTGCCAACGCTAAAGATTATATTAACCGAATCGAAAAACTGCTCGGCAAACCAATCGACATAATCGGCGTGGGACCGAAAAGAAATCAGACAATATTCAGATAACAGAAACAAACAATTATTTGGAAAGCCTCATTAATGACAATGAGCTTCGAAGAAAAACTCAGCAGCACCGCCAAACGCCTCGGTATCAAAGTCGAACAGATGCCCCGCCATATCGCAATCATTATGGATGGTAACGGGAGGTGGGCACAAAAAAAAGGTCTTCCGCGAGTCGAGGGACACCGCCAGGGTGGAAAAACCGTCGAAACAATAGCTCAATGCTGTGTCGATTTTGGCATAAAATCCCTGACCCTGTACTCATTCAGTATCGAAAACTGGAAACGACCAAAAGACGAAGTCAGCGCCCTTATGCATCTTTATACTCAATACCTTGTCGGGATTCGGCCTACATTGATGAAAAACAACGTAAAGCTTATTCACCTGGGCCGTATGCAGGGACTGCCTAAGTCGGTACAAAACGAACTTAGAAACACAATGAAGATGACCAGTAATAACACCGGCATGAGCCTTGCGCTGGCATTAAACTACGGCGGCAGAGTGGAAATCGCAGATGCCACCAAAAAAATCGCACAGAAATATAAAAAAGGCAAACTCCGTTTGAAAAATATTAATGAACAGACAATCAGCCAAAATCTGTACACTGCCGGGCTTAGCGACCCTGACCTTTTAATACGTACGGCAAATGAAATGAGAATCAGTAACTTCCTGCTCTGGCAAATTTCATACAGTGAGTTTTATGTCACGAAGACATTTTGGCCGGACTTTAAAAAAGCTGCTTTGGAAAAAGCGATTCTGGCCTATGCCAAACGGACACGACGTTTCGGAACTATAAGATAAATCAAAAGTTCATAGTTGAAAACTCACCGGGGATAAACTATGAACTGCGGAAAAAACAAACAATGCTCAGAAACAGACTATTCTTCGGAATTCTAATGACGGTGCTTTTTATCTCCGTCGTTATTCTCGACGGCTGGTTGGATGGCTCGCTTACCACCTCACCAACAGATGATAAAAGAGTACAGGCAACTATTTTTTGTATTTTGATTGCTCTTTTAGCAATACCGGCTCAACTTGAATTGTCGAAACTTGCCGAGACTAAAAATCTTCGAATTTTCACACCTGTTTCGATTATTGCCTCAATCCTATTAGCTACCTCATGGTACTGGGTACAGCTTTTAGAAATTCGAATGGAAATTTTTTTGCTATTTTTATTAACTTTCACACTGTTAATTCTGTTTATTTATCAATACCTGAACTTTGGAGTCTCAGGAATGCTGGCCAATTGTGGAGTAAATTGTTTTTCAATCCTTTACCTGGGGCTTTTAAGTGGCTTTTGTGTAGCCATACGAATAGAATTCGGCCTCTGGCCACTACTTATGTTTATATTTGTCGTAAAATCTGCTGATATAGGTGCTTATTCAATTGGAACCCTGTTTGGAAAGCATAAATTTTCGCCCAAAATCAGCCCCGGAAAGACCTGGGAGGGTATGGCCGGTGCCGTCGCAGCGGCGGTTATAGTTGCTATTGGTTTTGCCAGAAGTTGTGATATAATGGTTGCCTGGGCTGCAATAGCTTTCGGCTCTTGTTTTGCCTTCATCGGCCAGCTAGGCGATTTAGCTGAGTCAATGATGAAGCGAGATGCCGAGAAAAAGGACTCGGCAAATAAAGTCCCAGGCTTCGGCGGCGTTTTGGATATAATCGATTCGCCACTGGTAGCAGCACCGTTTGCTTATTTGTTTTTTATGTGGTGTTCCTGACAGAGGAAGATTTTGGAAGCAACCATACAATTAGATTCAACTGATAAACAGCTTGAATTATTCGGACCGGGTGACAACTACCTTCGGATTCTGCGCCGAAGCCTCGGAGTTCACATTACCGCCCGCCAGAGCAAACTGACAATCACCGGCAAGGAAAAAGACGTAAACAAAGCCGTTGAAGTGATTGAAAGAATGCAAAAAAAGCTTCAAAAAGGCCTCTCGCTAACCACCGACGATGTCACTGCCTTTATCAGGCGCCGGGATTTGGACCAAAGTCCTGATGAGACCGAGGCTATTACCGTTTTCTCGCACAGAAAAGTCATAGAACCATCCACCAAAGGGCAATTAAAGTATATCAAAACGATGCTGGCCAACGACTTGACCTTTTGCATAGGCCCGGCCGGTACCGGTAAGACATATCTTGCTGTTGCAATTGCAGTCTCAATGCTCAAGAAAAGGCAGATTAGAAGAATTGTTCTTGCGCGTCCGGCCGTGGAGGCGGGTGAAAAACTCGGCTTTTTGCCGGGCGATATCCAGGCAAAAGTAAACCCATATCTTCGCCCTCTGTTCGATGCCCTTGAAGACATGATGGATTTTACACAGATGAAGAAATTTATGGAGCTCGATATCATCGAGATTATTCCACTTGCTTTTATGCGAGGTCGAACATTAAACGAAGCTGTTATTATTTGTGATGAAGCACAAAACACCTCGGCCCTGCAAATGCTGATGGTCTTGACAAGACTTGGGCACGGTTCCAAAATGATAATAACAGGCGATATAACACAAATAGACCTGGAACGCGGACAAAAAAGCGGAATGATTGAAGCCATTGAAACATTACGAAGAATCAAAGGTATAGGTTATACAGAGTTAAACCGTACAGACATAGTTCGGCATCGATTAGTTCAAAAAATCGTGCAGGCTTATAAAAAAAGACAAAACGTCGATTAATCATCGGTTAAAACAGGACAAATAAATGCCGTTTATCAAAAAAATTAGTCCGAGACGAAGCCGTGTTCGTAAGACAATCTCTGCCGAACGCTACTCACAAATCAGCAGACTTGTGAACACAGATTCCTTAATCTCGATCCTGTTATGGCTTTTATTCGTTGTTCTATGCACTTTGATTATCTCCATCCATCGAATCAGTCGCTTACATGTCATACCAATCGCTATTATTGTGGTATTAATTTCACTTGCGGGGGCTTTGTATATTTATCACTATCAAAAGCGAATGATATATAACCATGCGAGAATTCTTGTATTAATAGGTATGTTTCTTTTATTGCTGGCTTCAGCCAAATTTATCACAACTAAACTTATCGAGCTACAGACTGAGCACACACCCTATGCATGGGTTACCGGAACCGCTGTTATTGCCGCCATCATTCTAACAATTGCCTACAACCAGCGTTTTGCAATCGGCATGAGCATAATTTATTGTTTGTTCGCCTGTTTCGCTGCCGAACCCCTACGGATAAACGGCCAATATCAACTGATGAAAATCGACCTTTTTGTAATAATGGCCACGGGGGCCTTTACTTGCTGTATGGCTCTAAGAGAAATACGAACAAGGATTAAACTTCTTCAGGTCAGCGCTCTTGCAGGTGTAATAGTATTTATCACGGCTGCTTCTTTGGAATCGCTGTTCCATGGTACATATACGGGCAAGGCTTTTGTAAATGCCGGTCTGCACGCGGGAGTCACCGTCGCAGTAGGATTATTAATCCAAAGCCTGCTTCCGTTAATCGAAAAAGCATTCCGAATAGCGACAAGCATGACATTATTAGACTACAGTGACGCTAACCAGCCTTTATTAAAAAAACTCGCCATGGAAGCACCCGGCACATTCAGTCACAGCCTGCTCATAGGTTCTATCGCCGAAGCAGCCGCCGAAGCGATTGGACGAAACGGTCTTTTGTGCAGAGTCGGTGCCTACTACCACGATATCGGCAAAATGAATAAAGCCCACTACTTTATCGAAAACGAAATCAGCTCCGCGAGCAGACACAAAGAACTCTCACCTACGATGAGTCATCTGATTATTATCGGCCACGTCAAAGATGGAATAGAAATGGCAAGAGAATACAATCTGCCCAGTGTGCTCAGGCAATTTATCGAGACTCACCACGGTACTACGGTAGTAGAACATTTCTACAATGAGGCCAAAAAGCTGACAAATAAAAAATCCAGGAGAAAAACTGCTAATGAGCCTTCCGAGAGTGAATTCAGGTACCCGGGCCCGAAGCCGCGAATAAAAGAAGCCGCGATTGTCATGTTAGCCGATACCGTAGAAGGAGCCGTCAGAAGCCTGCCTGAAATCACACCGACAAAAATAGAAGCGGTCGTACACAATATGTCTATGAGGCGACTTCAGGACGGGCAATTCGACGAATGCGACCTGTCCCTGCGGGAGCTAAGTCAGATTGAGACGAGTATATCCAAAACACTTGCGGCACACTATCACAGCAGAATCGCATATCCGAAAGCTCCGGACGAGCCTCTGGAAACACAATCCCAGCCTGAAAAGATTGAACAAAAGAGCAACAGATAATGATGGCCTCCGTTAAACCAGTTCAGAGTGTCGTGATTCATATTACTCAAAACTTCAAAGGCATAAAAGTTTCTTTGCCCAGGCTAAGAAGGCTGGTCAAAACCGTTTGCAGCCGTTTTCCCGGAAACGATATACATAATGCCGGCCCTGCTAAAACGAAATACGAGATTAATATAGCAATCATTGAAGACGCTGAATTCAGGGATTTAAACAAACGGTTTCTCAATCGTAAATCCACTTCCGACTGTTTGAGTTTCGATTTATCCGATGACCAGGAGCCGGATTCTTCAAAACTATTAGAGATAGTTGTCAATGGCGAACTGGCCGTCAAACAAGCAAACTTATTCGGGCATTCAGACGAGGCCGAACTGGCGCTTTATGTAACGCACAGCCTGCTGCACCAACTCGGATTCGACGATTCAACCACCGGTGGAGCCCGAAAAATGCACAATATTGAGGACGAAATTTTGCAGAAACTTGGTTACGGTTTAGTATATAATAAGAGCATAAGCACACAGGAACGCAGGAAAGTAAAAAAATAAACTACCTGTGTGTAATATTTGAAAGGGTATTAAGAAGTGGACTATTTAGGTTGGGCGGTATTGTTTATTTGCTTACTCGCAGGCGGGACGCTGTTCTTTTCCGTCAATGCCGTCGCTCTGAGAACGTTCTCACACGTCAAATTACAAGAGGCGTTCAAAGCTGCAAATAAAAAAGAAAATCACGAAGATCTCACTTTACAATTAGCCGAAAAAGCCGAAGAGTTGATTTTAACATGCTGGTTATACAGGCTCATTTTTAATATGTGCATTTTACTGCTGTTAGTTGACGTTATTACAACATTTCGGCAATCAAACACCTTAATTAACTACCTTCTTGCATTTGTCATTGCAATGACAATATTCTCAACTTTCAGTCTGGCAATTCCTCACGCATGGGCAAAATATGCAGGTGAGAATGTCCTGAGTCGAACTTACCGGCTGCTGATATTTCTTTCGATCATAACCTCGCCCTTTCTATACATCTTTAGATTATACGACGGCTTTATTCGACGTCTGGCGGGAATCGCCAAATCAACACCGCAGGAACAACAGGAAGAAAAACAGGAAGAATTCTTAACCGGCCTCGAACAGCACAGAACCGAAGGTGTGCTCGATGAAGAACAGCAGGAGATGATTGAGAATGTATTGGAGCTAAGCAACAGCACGGCGGATGAGATTATGACGCCGCGTACGGACATCGTTGCAGTCGAGGTTAATTCTGATTTGAGAATGGTTCTGGATACTATTAACAAGGCCGGCCATACGCGTGTGCCGGTTTACGAGAACAATATCGATAACATAGTCGGGCTTATTTACGCCAAGGATTTACTGACTGAGATAGGCAAAGACCCGGCAGAATTCAAACTCCGCGATAAAATCAGGAATGCCTATTTTGTCCCCGAAACGAAAAAACTCAGATCCTTACTCCATGAATTTCAAAACCAGAAACTGCATATCTCCGTCGTGCTCGATGAATACGGCGGGACGGCGGGCATTGTGACACTGGAGGATATTCTCGAAGAGCTTGTCGGTGAAATAACAGATGAATACGAAGAAACGCCCCCCGAACCGGTAAAGAAAATAAATCAAAACACGATTGAAGCCGATGCAAGAATATCCATTGATGATTTAAATGATGAATGTGAACTGGACCTGCCCGAAGATGAAGATTACGAAACGATAGGGGGCTTTGTCTTCTCACGTCTGGGTTATATCCCGAAAACGGGAGAAAGTTTCGACTATGAAAATCTGAAATTCACTATCGCTTCCGCGGAAGCCAGAAAAATCAAACGCATTCAAATCCAAATTATCGAAAATGAGAAGTGAACTAAAGTGACTAAAGTTGGCTTAAGCATGGCAATCCCGATGTATATCGGGGCTTTTAACTTTAGGCACTTCAAACTTTAGGCACTTTTTCCAATTATGTTGACAAAAGATAGAGCTATCTGCATACGTGCCGTCGATTTTTCCGAAACTTCGCAAATCGTCACATTTTTCACCAAAGCAAACGGCAAAATCAGCGCTATCGCCAAAGGCTCCAAACGACCAAAATCGGCCTTCGACGGACCTATTGAAATATTTTCGCATGGAAACATAGTTTTTTCCGACTCGAACAGGGAAAAACTCGCCACACTGACTGAGTTCGAATCCGCTTCCGGCACAGGAATTTTTTCCGGGACAGGCGGCGATCTTTTTGTGCTTAACTGCTGTTATTTCGCCGCCGAGCTACTCAATAAAATGACGCACGACTACGACCCGCATCCGGAGCTTTTCGACAGCTTCCTCAATTTTCTACAAAATGCATCCGAGAAAGAAAACAAAAATCAGATTTTGGCGTTATTGATTCTGTTTCAACTATCTCTGCTAAAAGAAATCGGTCTTCAACCGGTACTGGATTGCTGTGTAAACTGCAAAACGCAATACGCCGAACGCGATACGCAACACGAAATATATTTTAGCAGCACCGCCAACGGCATAATCTGTAAAGATTGCGAGGCAAGTTTCCCGGACAAGATTCGATTGTCGCAGCCGGCGGCGAAATGCCTGAGCAACTTGAAACTAATCGCAAAAGCAAAAGAAAAAACGTTAAACGAAATCGAGGCGATTTTAATCAGCCACTTCACCGAACTACTCGGCCACAAACCAAAAATGGCAAAATACATCCTGAAAAACTGAATTTCGATCTGCTCATTGTGACTTGCTTGACACGGCTGTATCGCCATAAGCACCCATATTTATGCGTTCGCCGTTTGGCCAAGGTTCTAATATCCAATCGGAATTTGGATCACCAGCATCTATGCAGGGGCTGGTGACATCGTCAATCACCCACCCTGTGACGAGTGCGGTGCGGCGTCGGTCTCTGCTGTTCAGATTCCATCTTCCCGCCTGAGATTTCAAATGATAATCACCCTCTATCCAAACTGCGCTTAGCTGGTAAGGTTCAGCAATAATATTTGGATTATCCGCACTGGCCCAATAGCCCTCAGCAGCGAACAAGGGATCCTCATCAATATTACCTATACCCCAAATAACAGCCTCACAGGGATCATATACAGCAGTCTGGTTCTGTGGGACATTGCTATAACTGATATTGATAGTCGATCCATCCTCATTGCATATTTGCCAGCCTTCGCCCCAAATGATGCAGTTTTTTAGAGTTATATGGCTTGGATTCCACTTACAGTCAGTGGCCAATGCAATCCCTGTACATGAGAAAGTTCCACTAAAGCCGAATGTACAGTTAATAAGTTCAATATCACTGTTATTGTTATATATCCCGCCTCCTACATTTGCACGATTACCACTGAAAGTACAGTTCGTAAGAATGTAATTGCAATTTTGTTCGTTTGTAATTCCACCACCGCCCCAAAAAACCCAGTTTCCACTGAACGAACAATTTACTATGTATGGAGCACTCTTATAATTGAATATTCCTCCCCCCTGATATGTCGAATTCCGAGAAAAAGCACAATTAATTAGGATTGGATCGCTCTGATAGTTTTCCATTCCACCCCCTGTTTCCCCCGCTATGTTTTCAATGAATTTACAAATCACTAAAATGGGACTGCTTCGATAATTGTACATTCCACCACCAAAACTACCTGTATCATACAAAAAATAAAACAAGCCGCTACTATTCTTTGTGAAAGAACAATCAATCAAAGCCGGATTGCTATACTCATTATACATTCCGCCACCGCGAAAATTTGCAAAATTCAGAATAAATTTGCACCTTATAATTTTTGGACTACCATAATAATTATACATACCACCACCGGTGTTTACGTCGCTATTTGCATTACCGCCGGTAACGGTAAAACCTTCAAGTACCGCTGTTGTGTCCGTACCACTACCAGTGACTACATTAAAACTATTCTCTGCTCTTGTTGGCTCATCGAATAAATCACATGGATCGTCAATTTCGACATCGTCGCCGTTAAGATCACCTGAAAGGATTGTTTCGTACAGTTCGATATCTCTGGCGTATGGATTCGATCCACCTGCATAACCGCCTTTAATAGTCACTCCGTTAACCAACTTAAACGAAGCATTACGATCTCCTGGCACTATACCAATCCCTATATCGGGCTTGTAAATCCCCTGAGCAACTCGTATCTCTATTGGTTTATGATATAAACTTGCAATAAATAAAGCATCCTGCAGAGAGTTGAAGGCATATGACCAATCGCTACCAACATCTGCATTCGTGGCATCGTCATCTACGTAGATGACATTACCCTGAGTTAATGAGCAAAGTAGAGTACCGATAAGCATTAAAGGTATTAATCGTACGATTTGCGAATTTCTTGCCAATATCATTTTTTCAATCTCCCTGCCCCTAATTTCCATGTAACTGGATAATTGAACGTCTTTGCTTTTTCCAAATACCAATAATCTAAATTGACTAACAGAATGTTCGGCCTTTACTCGCTGTTATACAGTATAACAAATGGAGGTTGCCTGAATCAAGAACAAATTTGTATAAGTTATTGTTCAGATTTCTCGAAGAGTTCGGATTGTTCGGGAGTCTTTTTCCTGTGGTACTTGAGGCCTAAATGTCGGCAGGCCTGTTGGGTGACTTCTCTGCCGCGTTTGGTTCGACGCAGGAATCCTATCTGTAAAAGATACGGCTCAACCACATCCTCCAGAGTGTCCCTTTCTTCGCCTAAAGTGGCTGCAATTGCTTCGATTCCGGCCGGCCCGCCGTCATAGACCTCGACAAGGGCGCGCAAAACGGCCCTGTCCAATTCGTCCAGGCCCAGCGGATCGATGCGTTCCATTTTGAGTGAGCTTTCGACAATAGATGTACTCAAAACGCCGGTGCCTTTGACCTGTGCATAGTCACGCACCCGCTTGAGTAGGCGATTCGCCACCCTCGGAGTTCCGCGAGAGCAGGCTGCAATCAATTCGAGCGTTCCATCATCACACTTTATATCGAGAAGCTTCGCCGAGCGGATTAAAATCTCTGCCAAATCGTCGCTACTGTAAAAATCCAGATGATACAGCATACCGAACCGACTGCGAAGCGGAGCACTAAGCAATCCGGCCCGCGTCGTTGCGCCAATCAGAGTAAAATGCTTGAGCGGAAAATTGATTGTCTTGGCGTGCAGGCCGCTATCAACGGTGAAATCGACTTTGAAATCCTCCATTGCAGGATAAATGAACTCTTCGACCGGCGTGCTGAGCCGATGAATCTCATCGATAAAAAGCACATCGCCGGTATTGATATTGCTGAGCAATCCCATTATGTCACCGGCCTTGGCCAGGGCCGGCCCGGAAGAGCATCGAATCCTGGCTTCCATCTCGTTGGCCACAACATTAGCAAGCGTAGTTTTTCCTAAGCCGGGCGGGCCGTAGAACAAAATGTGCTCCAGAGGTTCGGACCTGAGCTTAGCTGCTTCTATGGCTATTGCAAGTTTTTCTCTTACGTTGTGCTGACCCACGCATTCGGCCAACAACTTCGGGCGAAGCGAGATGTTAAAACTCTCTTCCTGCTCGTTCAAAGGTTGCCCGCTTATGATTCTTCCTATTGCCATAACCTGAAGTTAAATATCAAATATTAAATATCAAAGTTGTGGAATTGCCGCTTCGCGGCAATGACTTCCTCAATTTTGCTTTTTACATTTTACTTTTTGATTTTATCCTTTATACTTCAACGCCCTGCTTTAGTCTATATACTAACGGCACAAGCGCTTCGGCCGAGGTTATATCAGGATGCCTCTGGCGAGCCAACTCGATAAGCTCCATCGCTTCAGCCCTTTTCTCGCCCCAGGCGATTAGAATTTCCAGAGCTTCCAACTGAAACGGCTTAAATCCAATCTCCGACGGTGCGCCCGGTTCGGCTCCGGTTGCGAAGCTCTTTAATTTGCCGCGTAGCTCGGCGATAATCTGCTGCGCCATTCTTCCGCCTACGGCCGGTAGTGACATCAGCATCTTGTCATCGCCATTTTCTATGGCCGTAGCTATGGTGGCTATCGGAATGCTCAGCGACCGTAAGCCTTTTTTTATGCCCATACCCTTGACACTGATATACTTCGTGAAAAAATCTCTCTCTTCTGCGTTAAGAAAACCTATCATCCTCGGTATCAGGTTCCCGCCGCCGAGCGTACCTTCGTAATATTCCATGGTACAAAGAGTAATATCCGAGCCGACCCTGCCGGACAGCGCTGATACACAATAGCTGGCCAGCATTACTTCATAGCTGACCGCACCGACCTGTACAAGGCACAAGTCGGAATCAAGTTTTAGAAGTTTTCCTTCAATCTTAGCTATCATAATTCAGATTTTCCGGCTTGGCCACTGCTTAAATATTCATCTTTTTGACATCCAAAGCTTTATTCGAATTCGCACAGCAAAGCGCTGCGGCGATGGCATCTGCAACATCATGCGGTTCGGGCAACTTTGGCAAATATAAAATCGTTTGTATAGTTCTTTGAATCTGTTCCTTGGACGCCCTGCCGTTTCCTGTAATTGATTTCTTTATACGCGTTGCACTGAAGCTTCTGACTTCAATCGCCGACTCTGCGCACTTTTGCAGTATAACACCTCTGGCGTGTCCCATCAAGATCGCCGTCTTAGGATGAGCATAATGCGAGTACAATTCCTCTACCGCCACGACGTCGGGCCTGAAGCTTCTGAGAACTTCGCCCGCATCCTCGGCGATTCTGTTCAATCTCTGCTCAATCGCCAAGTCGTTAGGCGTACAAAAAACACCCGCTTCAATTAATTTGATAATATCCTCGTCCGCCTCCAGACATGCGTATCCACAGACCTGCAAACCCGGATCTATACCGAGAATCCTCATGCCATCCTCCATGTAGTACCGTCAGGTTTGTCTTCAAGTACAATTCCTACTTCATCCAGCTTTTTACGAAGTTCATCTGCTCTGGTATAATCTTTTTGTTTTCGAGCGTCGTTTCGCTGTTCTATCAATACTTTAACAAGCTTATCAATCAACTCATCATCAACAACACCAGCCACTTGATATTCGTCCTTTACCACACCGAGGCAATCACCACCGAGCCGATTAAATAAAACATCAACAAGATTGAATGTCGCTGCAGTCGTTTTGCTATCATCGATAAGTTTCTGTGACAACCGAACAAGCTCGAACATAACCGATAACGCAACAGAGGTATTCAAGTCATCGTTCATTGCCGCTTCGAACTTTTCTCTCAATTGATTTAGCTGCTCTGCCACCTCGGTATCGGGCTCGCCTTGCGAGGCAGAACCTAATTTTTTTCTTAGCGTCAGGACTGTCTCTGTGATTTTATTGTTACCACTTTGAGCAGCAAACAACGCTGCATCCGAGAAATCCAGAGGGCTTCTGTAATGGCTGTTCAATATTAATTGTCTTATGGCAAGCGGATCGTAACTTCTAGTCAATCTTTCGTGCGCGCCGGAAAAGGCCTGTTTGAGCGTGATAAAATTATTCAGACTCTTGCCCATCTTTTGGCTGTCAACAGTCACCATATTATTGTGCACCCAGTATCGAACGAACTGCACGCCGTTGGCGGCCTCGGACTGGGCGATTTCACATTCATGATGCGGGAACTGATTTTCCAGCCCGCCGCCGTGAATATCGATAGTTTTGCCGAGATATTTCATGCTCATTACCGAACATTCCAAGTGCCAGCCAGGATAGCCCATCCCCCAGGGGCTCGGCCATTGCATAATATGATTCAGCTCGGCTTTTTTCCACAGAGCAAAATCGGCCGGATTCTTTTTCTCCGGCGAAACTTCCACGCGTGCGCCCGCTATCATTTCCTCGATATTTCTGCCGGATAGTTTGCCATAGTCCTCGAACTTAGACACATCGAAATATACTGAGCCATTGACCTCATAAGCATATCCCTTTTCCAGAAGCGTTTTTACAAGATCAATCTGCTCGGTAATGTGACCGCTGGCACGCGGACTGATATCGGGCCGAACACAGTTAAGGGCATCCATATCCTCGAAATAACTCTTGGTATAATATTCGGCCAAGGCCATGGGGTGCTTCTTTTCCTTTTTTGCCGCCTCGGCAATTTTATCTTCACCTTCATCGGCGTCATCGGTCAAATGGCCGACGTCAGTAATATTCTGGACATAGGTGACATTATATCCGAGATAGCGGAGGTATCTGACCAAAATATCAAAACTCACATAGCTTTTGGCGTGTCCCAGATGGGCGTGCCCATATACCGTCGGCCCGCAAACGTATATTCCAACTTTGCCTTTTTCCAAAGGCTTGAATTCTTCTTTTTTTCTGGTCAAACTATTATAAAGCTGTAATCCCATTTACTATTACCTTTTACACATTTATAAAGTTCTTTTTCGTTTCTTTCTTAGAAGGGCTGTAGCCGTAGCAGCAATTGCATGACCGGCTCCTATATCACCGAATCCCTCGTTGGTCTTGGCCTTGACATTTACCGCTGTAAAGTCAATGCCCAAAAGCCCCGCAAGCGCCCTTTTCATCTGGCCTTTAGCCGAACCGAGCTTAGGCTCTTCGGCGTGGATAATCAAATCGACATTAATCACTTCCCAGCGTTTCTCTTCAAGTTGATCTTTGACAATCAACAAAAGCTCCTTGCTGTCTGCATTCTTCCATTTGTCATCCGTATCGGGAAACAATGTCCCTATATCACCCATACTGGCAGCTCCAAGCAGCGCATCGATAACGGCATGCAGTCCGACATCACCGTCGCTGTGACCGGCCAGACCGGCGGGATATGGCACATAAATCCCACAGAGCATCAGCTTGCGGTCCTCAACCAGCCTGTGGATATCGGTGCCGATGCCGATTCTAAGCTCAGCTTCACGCTCGTCAATCACAATATCCCCTTCGTACTCGGAACATCCGTCCCGATAATATTTACAGCAGTACCCAACGACTTACCCAGTCCTTTGAAAATTGCCTCTGCTATATGGTGACTATTTGTGCCGTACGGTACGTTTATATGCAGATTGAACCTGCCGTTGTTCGAGAAACTTCGCAACATTTCCTCCAGGCACTCGACGTCGAAATCACCGATTTTATCCGTTCGGTATTCGACATTATATACGCAGTTCGCCCTTCCCGACAAATCGACCGAGACATTCGCCAGCGCATCTTCCATCGGTACGGAACTATGGCCGTATCGGGCGATGCCTTTCTTGTCGCCGAGAGCCTTGAGCAGGGATTCGCCGAGACATATCGCAATATCTTCAACAGTATGATGAGCATCCACTTCCAAATCACCCTTGGCCCTGACTACAAGGTCTATTTTGCTGTGCTTGCTCAGGTGTGTGAGCATGTGGTCCAGAAAACCGATGCCGGTGTCAATTTCGTATTTTCCGACGCCGTCCAGATTCACCTCCACATTGACATCTGTCTCTTTTGTTTTTCTTTGCATTTTCGCGATCCTGCTATCCATAACAATATCCTTTTTATTGCGACAGAATGTCATTCCGAGCGCAGCGAAGCGGAGCCGAGGAATCTAATTTTAATAGATTTCTCCACTTCATCCGCCTATGGCGGATTTCGGTCGAAATGACAAAATTGCAATTTTTAATCATAATTGGTATTATATATTACTATTTTAAAATCTCTTTCAGAGCGGCCAACAATTTATCGTCCTGTTCAGGCGTACCCACCGTGATTCTTAGTTTATCTTCGAGCCTGGGATATTCAAAGTACCTCACATAGATATTTCGTTTTGTCAACTCTTTATAAATCTCGACTGCCTTGCCGTTTTTGCACTGTGCCAGTACGAAATTAGCGGAACTCTCAGCGACATCAAAATCCAGCTCCAATAACTGCTCGGTCAATCTTGCCCGTTCGGATTTGACCTTCTTTATATTCTCTTTGAAATATTTTTGGTCTTTTATAGCCGCGGTCGCCACGGCGATAGCAACGGCATCGACATTGTATGAATCTTTGACCTTCATAAGGCCTGCTATCATTTCAGGCCGGGCAATGGCATAACCGAACCGCAATCCTGCAAGCGAGTATCCTTTGCTCATTGAACGCAAGATGACAATATTATCGAAGTCTTTAACCAGTGCCGTGCAATTATTTTCTGCAAAGTCAACATACGCCTCGTCAATTAATAACACGCCTTCAATTTCATCAGCCAGCGAGGCAAGCTCGTTGACGCTGACAAAACTGCCGGTCGGTGCATTCGGATTGCACACAATAGTCAAAGCAGCATTTGTTCCGGCCAATTTCGCCGGCAGATTAAATTCATCGTCAAAAGGAATCTCTATCGCCGTACAGTTTTGCATCTCGGCAATGACCGGATACAGAGAATACGTGGGAACAGGATATGCAACCGGTCGATTCTCGTCACAAAAGGCCTGAAAAGCCATACGCAGCAAATCATCTCCGCCGTTGCAGCACATAATAAAATCCGGCTCGACGTCGTTAACTTCCGCAGCCGCACTGCGAAACCGGTCTCCAATCGGGTCGGGATACCTACGGAACTGCTCGGGATTTATTTCCGTGAGCACCTTTAACGCTTGCGGCGAAGGTGGATAGGGATTTTCATTGGTGTTGAGCTTTATGACCTCTGTCTGGGATGGCTGAAATCCCGGTTCATAACCTTTTATCTTCTCAATATTTTCACGAAAATAGCCCATGAACACACCAACAATGTCATTGCGAAGCCTGCAAAGCAGGCTGTGGCAATCTTCCGTTTCAATTATTAGATTGCTTCGTCGCTTCACCCACGAGGGGCAAGCTCCTCGCAATGACAGAGGAGACGCAATAAGCGATACACAATCACTTGCAGATTATACGTTTAATCCGGCGAAATTAAAAGAGAAGATTTTACGATTATTCACAAGGCACCCCTTCATTGCGAGCCTGCCTTTGTTTGGCGGGCGCGGCAATCTCTCCCTACTAAAATTTATTGATTATTCCTTTTAATCCGATTATGATAATTAGAGTCTTTAGAATTGAAAGAGACCAATTTACAGGAGGTCTGAAATGACGCCGAGGGATTTGGGGATTGAAACAGATAAAATTGCGGACTTCTGCCAGCGGTGGAAAATCAACAAACTCGCAATTTTCGGCTCTGCGATGCGAGAAGAGCTTCGACATGACAGCGATATAGACCTGTTGGTAACATTCAGTAGTGATTCGAATTGGACGATGTTCGACCATTTCACGATGGAAGACGAGCTATCAAATCTTCTCGGTCGCGAGGTCGATCTTATCAGCATACAGGCAGTAGAAGAGAATCCGAATCCGATTATCCGCCGCGAAATACTTGATTCTGCAAGGCAGATTTATGCAGCGTGACATAACACTTCTTTCTTGACTCATTTCTGATTTTTCGCTTTTATATCATTCCCGCGTAGGTGGAAATCCGTAATTCTGTCATCGCGAGGCCGCAAAGGTAGCCTAAGCAAGGCAAAGAAAGTCAGACTAAGACCTTGACTTTTTTGCCTAAATAGTGTACAATAATAGTATGAATATAGCGGAGAGGAACATAAGGCGTGTAGGCCACATAGCAAAAGCTACGACCGATGGTTCATATCAGTATTCCCAGTGCTTGGAAAATAAGTTCTCGGTCATGCCTGATGTTCAAGAAAAAGCAGATATAAACAAAGGGCCATCTACTTATGATCAAACCGAAAAATTTTGATTGACATAATAGAGGATCATAGGCACACCAGTTTCTTGGCATGCATAGAGAAACATCAGGCAGAATTTGCTGCAACTGAACCTACGACCGAGTTGACCGATAAGGATATTGAGGCTATGGAAGAGGTAAAAGAAGAAGCCCGCCTAAAAGATAAACATGACTGGTTGAGGAATCTGCTCAGGAACATTGTAAAGCGAAGCACTGCGAATCCACACCTTCGTAAGAGAGCTATGAGAGGATTAGAATTGCTTGACCGGATTGAAGCAGGCGAAGATCGCTTGTTGGTAAGTCTTGAGACCACTATATTTGATATCATACACCTTTGCCATATTGAAGACGCAAAACAAGCAGAAACGGTGCAAAATGCTACTATTGCTAAACCCGAAAAGGAAAGTTGGTTCTGGAAGTTGTATGAAAAAACCCTCAAAGTTATCATTGATGAAATTTTAGACAGCCTCTGTCATAAGTGAAGAAGATTTTGTTAGTTTTTTTATTGAAATGACTCAAGCTCATTTAGATCGAAGACCACGTTTCTTCTATAGAAGATGGAAACAGGCTGAATGACAGGGATACTAAGATATGTACAATAGTAATGAAAATAAGGAAACGGAAGACAATGGATTTATGCTACGCTCAGTTTTTCCACAAAACAAGAAAAACTGGCATAAAGCAAAAACGATCGGACCTACTGAGGAAGAAGTCTTGGTCGAGCGATATTCCGCTCTTGCTGACTGGTTGTCAGAAGTTAAGGTTTTGGAGAAGCGCGGCAGTATTGAACTGTTGCCATATCTTAAACAGGCACTGGCAAAGGCAAAATTAGACGGCCGAATACCTGATTGTAGTGATGAAACAGCACTCCGTCTCGAAGGTATACACAGTGGACCAGATTTGCTACTTTTCTTTATACGCAAGTGCCCACACGCTCGTGATGCTATTTTACGGGGAGAACTGCCGCCTTATCCCTGGCATATTTCACAAAGTGAACAAGAACAAAAACCAGCAGAAATAGGGCAACAGGATTCTTCATCACTAATCAACATTCAGAACTCTAACGTAATATGGGGAAACGTTAATCAATCCGACAATCTTCAAGTTGGTGATCATCCGAAAATTCAGAAGGCCACGATAATGGAGGACAAAAAGAAAGGAATCCTTAAGGAAATATACAAGATCATTGGCGCCATCATTGTCGGCATTATTGTTGCGATAATAATTGATATCATGGGTGACTTCGGACTGATCGGGGGAATTAAAGCATTTATTTACAAAGTAGTATCAACTCACTAAAACGCATTCGGTATTGTCACACTCAAGCAATACACAATACGAACGTGTCATTCCGTGCTTGACACGGAATCCATTATATTTTTTCTGGATTCCCGCCTGCGCGGGAATGACAGAGGAGGACATGAATGACAGATTATAGTAGGAATGGCTGCACAGGTGAAAATATTTTATTTTTGGCAGTAATCAATCAAGCGGGCGATTTCGCTGCGAAGGTCCTTTCGGTGAACAATCATATCCACAAAGCCATGCTCCAACATGAACTCGGCAGTCTGGAATCCTTCCGGCAGTTCCACCTTTATAGTTTCTGCAATCGTTCTCGGTCCGGCAAAACCGATAAGCGCCCCCGGCTCGGCTATCAGACAATCACCCAGCATGGCAAAGCTCGCCGTCACTCCGCCGGTTGTTGGGTCGGTTAGAACCGAAATAAAAAGGCCTCCGGCCTCATCAAATTTCGCCAAAGCGGCGGAAGTTTTGGCCATCTGCCCCAATGAAACGACACCTTCATGCATTCTCGCTCCGCCGGAGCAGCAAACTGCGACCAAAGGCAATTTTTCCTCAATCGCCATATCAACCGCCACACAAAGCTTCTCACCGACAACAGAACCCATAGAACCCATTAGGAAATTTGGCTCCATTACTGCCAAGGATACGGGCCTGCCTTTGATAAAGGCCTTGCCTATCAGCATGGCCTCCTTTGTGCCCGATTTCTTCTCGTCATCTTTGAGGCGCTTTTTATAGGTTGTCCCTCTGAACTTGAAACCAAGATGGTCTTCGGGTTGTAAATCACCAAGAATCTGCTGAAATGAATCTTCATCGACAAGATATTTAATACGCGTTGCCGCCTCAATACGGAAGTGATGATTGCATCCCGGACAAACGTTAAGGTTCTTTTCAACGGTGCTCTTGTAAAGCATATGTTCGCAGCCCGGGCACCGCATCCACAAACCCTCGGGCATTTCTTTGCGGGGTTTTAGCGAAAAACCATTCCACTTTGATTTGGTCTGTTTAGCCATAGTAACCAATATAATGAGCCCCCGCTCTTTTCTTCGACAAGAAGACGCGGGGGATCTTCAAATCAACCAAAATTAACTTGGCCCAACATTCTACCAGATATTCGCCAATTTTTATAGAAAAAATATCCCCGAGATTTAAGGTAGAACAGCTTATCTCAAGCGTTAAAGGCTTCTCTAATGGCGTTTATAGCGGCAATACGGTCGGATTTTCCAAATATCGCATTGCCCGCTACAAGGGTATCGGCACCATAGGAAACCACTATCGGCGTAGTATGTGGATCAATGCCGCCATCGACTTCAATACGTATTTCCGGGCCGACAATTTCTCTTACCTGAACGATTTTTTTCGCTGCATCCGGCAGGAATTCCTGCCCGCCAAAACCGGGGTGAACCGTCATTACCAAGACCATATCGCAAAGCGGTGCTACATCTATGATCGATTCCACCGGCGTTTCCGGATTCAGGCATATCCCTGCGGTACAATCGAGCTCGTGCAATTTATTAATAAGCTCCGGCGGGTCTTCGGCAACTTCAATGTGAAATGTGATATGATTGGCCCCTGCCTCGGCAAAACGCTCGGCGTATCGCTCAGGCTCACTTATCATCAGATGAGCATCAAAGACAAGAGAACTGTATTTACGAAGCTTGGCAATTACCGGCGGGCCGATTGTTATATTCGGCACGAAGTGACCATCCATGACATCCAGATGTACTATACGAACGCCAGCCGAAGTAATTATATCGATCTCGTCAGCCAACCTGGCGAAATCGGCGCTAAGCACCGAAGGTACAACCTCGATTGTCCCTGCTTTGGGTAATCGCATACTTTCTTATATTCGTCACCGGTAAAAACCGACAGCTTTACAACACGAATATTATTTTTCGTCGAGGATCTCAAGGCAAATAAATTTTTTGCCTTCGAGAAATTCAAGCGAAGCACCCCCGCCGGTAGAAATATGGCTTATTCTATCTTCCAGTCCGAGCATATTCACTGCACTTGCACTGTCACCGCCGCCGATGATGCTTGTTGCACCATTGTCGGTCGCTTCTGCAACCGCCAAAGCCACCGTTTTAGTCCCCTGGTCAAAAGGCGGGACTTCAAAAACACCCATCGGTCCATTCCATACAACGGTCTTGGCATCAGCAATTTTTTGTGCATACGTCTGAGCTGCAATCGGCCCTATATCAACAGCCTGGAAGCCGGGATCAATATCGCCTACGGCGGTGCGATATTGCATGCCCGGTTTTAACTGTCTAACTATATGGTGATCTACCGGTAAAATTACCTCACAATCGGCATCGGCGGCTTGTTTGAGCAGCTTCTGGCCCTCGTCAATATAGTCATTTTCGCACAAACTCTTACCAATGCTTTTCCCGTTTCCTTTGAGGAACGTATATGCCATCGCGCCACCGATGATGATACGGTCAACCTTGCCGATAAGATTATCAATCACACCAATCTTGTCCGAGACTTTGGCTCCTCCAAGTATTGCTACGAACGGTTTGCCGGGATTACTCAAGGCTTCACCGAGAAACTTGAGCTCCTTTTCAATTAAGAAACCTATTACTCTGGGTTTTCCTTCCATCATCATCGGGACGGTGTACATCGAGGCGTTGTCCCTGTGTGCCGTACCGAAGGCGTCATCGACGTAAATATCAGCCATATCGGCCAGCTCTTTGGCGAAATCGTCCTTGGCCTGACGCAACTGTGCATCTTCCTTCGCCGCCTTATCTTTGATGGTCTCTTCTTTGTGGAAACGCAGATTCTCAAGGAGCATGCATTCGCTGGCCTTGAGGGCCCGGGCTTTTTCCTTCGTTTCGGCTCCGATACAGTCGTCCGTGAATATTACTTCTCGGCCCAATAATTCGGACAATCTCTTAGCTACCGGTGTCAAAGACAATTTATCATCTCTTTGCCCCTTGGGTCTGCCGAGATGGCTCATAAGAATCAGCGCGCCGCCGCCGTCCAATATCTTCTTGATTGTAGGAAGCGCCTTAACAATTCGGTCGTCGCTGGTAATGTTGCAGTTATCATCCAACGGCACATTAAAATCACAACGCATTAGTACCTTCTTGCCTTTTACATCAATATCAGCGACTGTTTTTTTAGCCATTTTCTGTTCTACCTCAAAAACTGCCATGTCGTTACCTCGGAAAGTCAAATCAACATCAATTCCATATTTCACACAGCTTATAATTTACATTTTTGCCATTTTTTCCATAATATCGACGCTGCGGTTTGAATAGCCCCACTCGTTGTCGTACCAACTGACCACCTTAACCATCCTGCCGACAACCATTGTGCAAAGAGAATCGAAAATGCTCGAAGCAGGATTTTTCACAATATCACTGCTGACGATAGGCTCATCACAATAAACAAATATGCCCTTCATAGGCCCTTCCGCAGATTTCTTAACGGCCTGGTTTACGCTCTCAACCGTCACATCTTTTTTCACGTTAACCACAAGGTCAACAATACTGCCGACGGGGATAGGCACCCGAACTGCAAAACCATCGAGCTTACCGTCAAGCTCCGGAATAACCTTGCCAATAGCTTTTGCCGCACCGGTGGTCGTGGGGATAATGTTCGCTCCGGCGGCACGTGCCCGACGCAGGTCCGAATGTATCATGTCTGCGACACTCTGGTCGTTGGTATAAGCGTGGATAGTAGTCATTACGCCCTGCTCAATTCCAAAGGCATCGTTGATGGTCTTGGCCAGAGGAGCGAGGCAGTTGGTTGTACAGCTTGCGTTTGATACACATTTGACTTTACTTGTGAGCATTTCATCGTTCACGCCTAAAACGATAGTTGCATCAATATCGTCCTTAGCCGGGACACTCAACATAACTTTCTCGGCGCCGGCCTTAATGTGATCGGCATAACCGCCCTTCGGGGATTCAGCTTTGCGGAAGATTCCGGTCGATTCCAGAACCACTTTGACGCCCATATCCTTCCAGGGCAGCTCGGCGGGATTTTTAACGGCCAATACCTTTACAGATTTGCCGTTGATGACCAACTCGCCGTCGCCTGCTTCGATGGTCCCGCCCCATTTGCCCATTACCGTATCATATTTGAACAGATGGGCCAGACTTTTAGCATCTGCAAGGTCATTGATAGCGACTAACTCCAAATCGCCTTTTCTCTCGAAAATAATTCTCGCAACAGCTCTGCCGATTCGGCCGAAACCGTTAATTGCCACCTTTGTTGCCATTTACAAATCTCCTTATAATACTCTAAACAAAACTTTTTACAGATTTTAGTCCCCGCTGCCTTTTACAGCGGGATAACAAGTGCGCTACTTTATGAATAACCCGCCCCGCTGTCAAGAATTTATTCAAACAGAGTGCCCGTTCTTAAAAAGTCATACAAAAACTTATATAAAACCTTAGTCTGCACAATGATTAGAATTAAACCGTGCTCAAAGTGATGTTTTTTAAGCACTGCCTGGCAATTTCCTTGTCGCTGAAATGGAATTTTTCTCTTCCAATTATCTGATATGTTTCGTGGCCTTTGCCGGCAATAAGCACAATATCATCATTTTTCGCAGCGGCAATGGCTAATTCAATAGCCTTTTTCCTGTCCGGCTGAATCGTTATTGTTTGCAAATCTCTATTTTCAAAACCGGCAATAATTTCAGTTATGATATCCTCAGGCCGCTCGGTTCGCGGATTATCGCTTGTTACAATGACAAAATCAGCGAATTCTTTGGCCACTTTCGCCATGCGGGGTCGTTTTGTTTTATCTCTATCTCCACCACAGCCAAACACCACACACAATTTACCTTTGCATAAAGGCTTAAGTGTAGCAAGCACATTCTTCAAAGCATCGTCGGTGTGCGCGTAATCAATTATAATCGAAAATTTGCCCTTCCAGTTGAGCTTTTCCAGCCTGCCCGGTATTGCCTGCAAAGCCGATAGACCGGCGGCTATTATTTCCAAATCAAAACCGGTGGCGAGACATAAACCAGCAGCCGCTAAATGGTTACTGACATTATACCGGCCAGGCAAAGGCGTACGTACGACCGCCGTCTGATCCTTATATTCCATAGTAAAAACAGTTCCATTTATGTCCATCGATTCGATATGTGCCGTCAGGTCGCCCTTTTCATCAACACCATACCACAAGAGCTTCGCAGTGGTTCGGGCGGCTATATACTCTGCTTCCGGCGACTCCCTATTCAAAACTGCAGTAGCATCGTGCGAAAGAGTAGAAAAAAGCCGAGTTTTAGCAGTTAAGTAGTTTTCTTTGGTCTTATGATAATCAAGATGGTCACCGGAGAGATTGGTAAAGGCGGCGGCCTTAAAATTGATATGTGCCAGGCGGTTTTGAGAAAGTGCATGACTGCTGGCTTCTATGACCATATATTTTGCACCGTTTCTTACCATTTCCTCTTGCCCGGCGGCAATAGTCAAACAATCCGGCGTAGTCAAAGCGGCGTCACAGCCTCGGCCGGAACAGGTATCATACAGAACAGTACCTATAAGGCCGCATTTTTCGCCGGACTTCTTGATACATGAACGAACAAGAAAAGCAACAGTGGTTTTTCCATTTGTGCCGGTAACTGCGAGATTTGTTAATCGCGAAGCCGGATTACCTCTGGCAGCCTGCGCAAGAATCGCCGCAGCTTCGGCGGAATCGTCAACTACTATGGCATTATGCTGCGTGCCGTGTTCGCATACAATATATGCGGCACCACTTTCCAGGGCCTGGTCGATAAAATTATGGCCGTCATAAACCGTGCCTTTGACAGCAACGAAAATATCGCCGTCTTTAACAAGTCGAGAATCGGTTTGGATTCGTGGGGGTTTTTTTGAAGAGACCAAAGATAATAATTCTTCGAACGTCATAGTTTCAGATTGAGTACCTATAAGACAAAAACTATTTTCGTATGATTATTAATTTTCGGCTATTTTAGACCAAAGGGCACAATAATACAACAATCCTTCATTTAGTCCGACAAAAAACCAGACCGCTATATAAAAAGCAAAGAACCTAATACAGATATTTTACTGATACCCGATAAGGATAGTGGCAGGAATAACGAAAACTACTTATAATTGCCTGCGACTACTATTGATAATTAGAATTTCGTAAAAGTTAACTGTGATAAGAAAGGAATCCGATTATGAAGACCAAGTGTCTTATCTGTTTTTGTTTGATTTTAACAATGATAAATACAGCGGGCTGCCGTAAAAAATCACAACCTCTACAGGAAGAATCTATGCCACAGGTGGATGTATCTCAGAAACCGACAGCCGAACAAATCCAGCCGGAGGAAACCGAATACTTCGCTCTGTTTATGGAAGGCAAGAAAGTCGGCCACGCAATACAAAACCGTGTAGTCGATGGTTCAAATGTCACCACTTCCGTTGAGCTTGAAATTACTCTTAGTCGAACAGGAATACCGGTGAGTATCCAAACCAAAGTAGATACTTTTGAGACAACCGATGGCAAACCTCTCGGCTTTGAAGTCGAACAGACTTTGGGTCTTATCGCGACAAAGACAACTGCAACGATTGACGAGCAGGGAAAACTAATCGTTAAAACCGGTCAACAACAAACAGAATATGATTGGCCCAGCGGTGCGGTTATGTCCGAAGGGATGCGACTGCTGTATTATAAACACGGCCTAAAAGAGGGCACCAGCTATAATGCAAAAATATTTGAGCCGAGTTCAATGCAGGTTATCGATGTGGAAGTCGAAGTAGGATCAAAACAAAATGTCGACCTGCTGGGGCGCGTGGTCGCACTCACAGAAATTAAGAGCATCGCGAATCTCACACAATTCGGTTCATTCACAATCACCGAATATTACGACGACAATCTGCAGCTTCAAAAAAGCATTACACCCGTAATGGGTATGAACGTCGAGCAGGTCGCCTGCACCAGGGAATTTGCATTAGGCGAAAATGATGTGCTTGAAATGGTGGAAAAGATGTTTCTGGCAAGTCCACAACCTTTGGAAAATGTTGGTTCGGCCAAGTCGATTATATACAAACTAAGTCGCACCGAAAAAACAGCAGAATTTTTTATACCGTCCAATAACAATCAAAAGGTACAACAGCTCTCCGATGGGCAGGTAATTGTTGCGATAGAACCTGTTGCCGCTCCTGCCGGAGTTAGTTTTCCATACAAAGGAAATGATACGGCAATTATCGAAGCGACCCAACCAACACGGTTTTTACAAAGTGACAATGCACAAATTATCAAGCTCGCTCGCCGAGCGGTCGGCAGGACCAAAGACGCCGCCGAGGCGGCCAAAAAAATTGAAGCATTTGTCGCCGATTATATCGAGAACAAAAGTCTGTCGGTCGGCTACGCATCATCAGTCGAAGTTGCACAGAGCAGACAGGGTGATTGCACGGAATTTGCGGTGCTCACTGCGGCGATGTGTCGAGCTGTGGGGATACCGGCCCAGGTAGTCGCAGGAGTTGCCTATGTGGACGATTTTGCCGGTTTTAGAGGTTTCGGCGGACACGCATGGACGCAGGCATATATCGGCGGCAAATGGATTGGACTCGACGCCGCATTCAAGGGTACCGGCCGCGGCGGTTACGATGCAGGCCATATCGCCCTGGCAACCGGCAACGGCGAGCCGGGTGATTTTCTCAATCTGGCAACCACCTTAGGCCGATTCAAAATTGTAAAAGTCACGGTTAACCATTGATTCCGGATAATACAGATTTCTATTCGAACTGAATATCGGCAAGAACAAGCTCAACGCTCGTGTTGCCGTTATAGGTATTGAACTGCGGCTGGTAAGCAGCGTTGAAAAATTCATGCTCAAGCATCTTTTTCTCCAGCCTTCCAAATCCAAAACCTATACACCGCATCGTCGCCGTATTATCGGTTACTATAAGCTGCAGATGTTCGCCTCCCGTGCCGACCCTCTTGGGAGGCGAGGCAAGACGCAGACCCTTCGTAGCAAAAACCGGCTCGGGATTACCTTCGCCGAATGGGCCGAGCATCTGCAATTCGCTGACCGTTTCTCTTTGGAATTGACCTAAAGGTACAACGGCATCGATATGAAGCTTTAAAGTGACATCTTCCTCATTGAGGTTCTGTTTAGCATAGTCTTCGAATTCAACCGCGAATCGGTCTATCTTCTCGGTTTCTATCGTTATACCGGCAGCCATCTTATGCCCGCCGAAGCTGTTCAAATGTTCTGTACAGGCCCTGAGCCCGCTGATCATGCAGAAACCAGGTATTGAACGTGCCGAGCCCTGAGCGATACCGATTTCTGTGGCTTCGAAATCAGCAGGACTCTTGTTTTGCGAGTTATTACTAAATGGAAGCCCTATCATAATCGTCGGGCGATGATATTTATCCACCAGTCTCGATGCGACAATGCCTATTACGCCTATATGCCAGTTCTCACCCGCAAGGACGATACTTTTGCGGTCGGGGTGGTTCAAATCCCGCTGAATTACCATTTCACAGGCCTGTTTGAATATTTTTCGCTCACACCTCTGACGCTGGCTGTTCTGTTCTTTCAAATATTCTGCTATTTGCATCGAACGGCTCTGGCTGCCGGATGTCAGCAGCTCCACAGCTAATCTTGCATGTCCCATTCTCCCTGCAGCATTTAGCATCGGTGCGAGCCGAAAACCGATGTGAAAACTATCGAGCCGATGACCAGTGAGGCCTGCTGTTTCAATCAGAGCCTGTATGCCGGACAACTCGCAATCCGGCAGCGCCTTGAGTCCGTAGCTTGCTAAAACTCTGTTTTCACCTCGCAGGTCCACGATATCCGCTATTGTCCCCATCGCCGCCAAGCTCGTTGCGTTTATCATAAATGCTCGCAAATCCGGTTGAAGTTTTGGGCCTGAATTAAATTCGCTGGCAATTGCCCAGGCCAATTTAAAAGCAACCATTGCCCCGGCCGAGTCCTGGTTAGGATAGGATTCTTCCAGGGCCGGATGTACAATTGCAACAGCTTCAGGCAGTTCACTATCGAACTGATGGTGGTCGGTTATTATCAAATCAAGCCCTATCCGGCGGGCTACTTCAGCGGCTTTTATCGCCGTAACACCGCAATCAACGGTAACTAAAAGTTTGCTGCCTGACTCCGACAGGCTCTGGATAGCATCCTCATTCAGACCATATCCTTCGTCGATTCGATGAGGAATATAATAATCAACATCGGCACCGAGCAGTCTTAGCACCTGCCAAAGAATGGCCACGCCTGTAATACCATCCACGTCATAGTCACCATAGACGGTGATTTTTTCATTATTCCTGATGGCCCATTTTAAGCGCTCGACCGCCGGTTTCATTCCCGGCATCTCTGACGGGTCGATAAGTCCGCTCAATTTCGGCTGCAGAAAAACACTCGCCTGCCTGGTATCGGTTATATCGCGATTAATCAACAACTGTGCCAGTAAAGTTGAGACCTTAAGCGATTTGGCAAGCTGTGTGCATCGCTCGTCTGAGGGCCGAACAACCCATTGTTTATTATGCATCCGTGCTGAAAGTAGCATTTGGATTGTGTCCTGAGTTTTCTACAACGTTCGTTTTTTCATCACTTTCTAAAATAACGGCATTATACGAACTTTATACCAGAAAATCACCCCAAATAGCAAAGACGTTTTTTTCAGGCTCTCATATAAAGGCCACCGTTAACGGCAATATATTCGCCGGTAATAAAACTCGCCGACTCACTGGCCAAAAACAAAACCGCGTTAGCGATATCTTCGGCCGTGCCGTTCCTGCCGAGCGGAGTCTGTTCGGCAACTTCTTTTCTGCGCCGGGCATCACTGAACCTCTGGTGGAATCGGGTCTCAATAAAACCGGGAAGGACGCTGTTGACACGAATTCCATATTTGGCAAATTCCGCCGCCATAGCCATTGTTTCTGTGGCAACCGCAGCTTTTGCACCGGCATACAATCCGGCACCGTAACCACCACCGGTATGGCCGGCAACAGAACCGATATTGATAATATTCCCTTTACTTTTTTTCAGATACGGCAATGCCGCCCTGGTAACTAAAAAAATACTGCGAACGTTCGTAGCGAAAATATCCTCGTGATAATCCAGAGTGGCAGCTTCAATCGGCTCTCTTTTAATAAGCGAACCGGCATTGTTGACAAGGATATCGATACCTCCGGCCTTTTGGGCGAACTGCTCTACCATCTCTTCGACCTGCTTTTGGTCACGAACGTCGGCACAAAGCAGAAGGCCGTCGCCACCCTGTTTGACCTGTTTAAGAGTTTCTTTTGCACCCTCGACCGTCTGTAAATAATGGACACCGACAAAACAGCCCTGTATGCCGAATAAAATCGCTGTCGCCGCACCAATTCCACTACTGGAGCCGGTAACTAAAACCTTGCTGCCTTTTAAATCTTCATAGAACATCTTTTTCGGAATGAAAACATACGTTGTGTTTGATTTAGAGCAGTTCCTCGATTGCCGCAGATATATCTTTCCTACTGGTTAAACCAACCCATTTCTTTCCTACCCGGCCATCCTTGAACAATATGATAGTCGGTATTGCACTGATGCCAAACTCCATAGCACTATCACGGGCATCGTCGGTATTGAGCCTGCACACTTTTGCTTTGTCGGCATATTCATCCGCGATTTCATGAATAATAGAAGCAATCATCCTGCAGGGTCCGCACCAGGGCGCCCAGAAATCAACCAAAACCGGCACATCAGAACTATGCACCGTGTTGTCAAAAGTAGCATCCGTCAATTCAATCACATTACCTTCCATACTTTAATCCTTTCAACGAATATTCTGCACGGAATTCTTGTTTCGGTTGTCATATAGTTCCGTTCGGCTGCTATAATACTCGAACTACTGAAAGCCGTCAATAAAACATGCTTAAAAAACAATCAGCAGCACGATACATTTCACAATTTTCATATTTTTAGTTTACCATCCACCCGGTTGAAGTATATCACTTACAGATTCGTTCCACCAATTCGGGTCCCGGAAATATTGCTTCAGCATCATAGCAGCAACCACTCCGTCGCCGGCGGCTGTAGCCAATTGCATAGCCGCTCCGATTCTGCAATCGCCGGCCACAAACACGCCCGGAACGGAAGTGCGAAGATATGCACAATCACATTTTATAAATCCCCTGTCGGTAAGCTCCACAAAACCTTTCAGGAAATCGGTATTCGGCACCATCCCGACAAATATAAATACTCCATCGCAGGGATAATCCTCCTGCTGGTCGTTTTTAACATTCTTGAATCTGACCGACTCTACCTTTTTTTCGCCTTGGATAGCAGTTGCTATGATGCTATACTTGATAATCAGATTTGAGTTCGGCTCATTAACCTTTTCCAGAAGTTCCTCAACCAGGACCTTAGAAGCCCTGAACTGGTCCCTGCGATGAATCATTGTCACCTTCTCGGCGAATTTGGCCAGGTGCAAAGTTTCCTCCACCGCTGTATTGCCGCCACCGACGGCAACAACGTGTTTGCCCTTAAAGAACGGTGCATCACACGTACCGCAATAACTGACGCCTGAGCCGCTGAACCGGTCTTCTCCGGGAACACCAAGTTTGCGATAGTCACTGCCCGGAGCTAATATAACCACTCTCGCGATGAATTTTTCCTTGTCGCAATGAACGGCAATGTTTGAATCCTGTTGCCTTTCCAGGCTGGTTACTTCGCAGGCGTTTTTAATCTCGGCTCCGAAATTCTCTACCTGCTTTTGCATTTGTGCAATCAGACCCGGCCCGTCGATACGCTCGATGCCGGGATAATTTTCTATCCTCTCGGTATTGTTGATTTGTCCGCCCGGCATGAACTTTTCAAGGATTAGAGTTTTTGACCTGTCACGGGACGTATAAAGAGCCGCCGCCAATCCCGCCGGGCCGGCGCCAATAATAATACAATCATAAACATCAGACATAACGAACTCCCTTTAATCAATTTATGAACAAAATACTCAGCAAAACCACATGATAAATTTTAATACTATTTCCTTTGCCCCTGACCCGGAATTTTATCCGGGTCACGTTGTAACAATTTCCGCATTCCTTCAATCATCCATTCTGATTTAACCGGCTGCGTTCCCTGAACCATCAGAACAAAATTTTTAGCAAGAATTTCTTCCGGGTGAAACACATAATTTGTATTAAAGCCGATTTTATTAAAGTAATCCGGAACATCATGTAATTCCAACAGTACAGGCTCACCGCTATTGTCACGCTTATACCGCCATTTACCACCGGCTTTTTCTATGGCAAGCAGATTTATCTTCAAATAGCGAAAAAACTCACTTCCTTTAGCAACATCATATTTTGGAACCGAAGAATAAATGATGGGGACTACCCGAATAATATCATCTCTATATTGCACTTCAACATAGTGGTCGTTTTTAACGCCGTCGGGATTGGTTATTTTAACTTCGCGAATTTTCTCCGGCAGTTCAATATCATCACATTTCCTGAAACTTATCAATTCATACAAAGCCCCCTTCAACTTCGAATCATTCGACGAGAGAATGTGAAAGAGTTCCTGGATTAATGTTTTCTCTAATTCCACGTTTCGTTGCACCAACATACTTTGAGGTATTATAATTGCGTTTGGTCTGCAGTAGGCGGCTCCACCTTCTTCCCTACCTGTTGTTTTTATCAGCAATATCTTTTGTGGAAGATTCAAATCAAAATCCTGGATATCTCCGGCGACAGATTCGAACAAAGCTGAAATATTAGTCCTATCATCAGTTGTCCACGGCCGAACCTGCTCGGCGACATATTTCAGGTATTCTTCCTCCGATACAAATTCATCCGTTTTCAATCTTGCCGAACGGTCGAACGGGCTAAGGTTCCTGATAAAATCATCCTTCGTCGTCAGCCTTTTTTTTGCTTCTTCAACTTGTGCGAAAACCAACTCTGTGCCCTTTTGCAATTCTATGACCAACTCGGATACACTGGTATCCTCTGTTGCCTGTGCCGTGCAGACAGTCCCAAGATAAATGGACCCAGCAATCGTTACAACCGCAAACAGCAAATATTTATTTTTTCCAAGCAGCATTTTTCCCCTTCAATAATGCGCTTCAACCCAGGTTTCGCTGAGTTTTGATTATGAAATATTTTACGATTCATTCGTTTGTTCTTCTTCTGCTTGGATTTGGTTAAGCTGCATTCCGAATCGATCGAGCTTTTTGTGGCCTTCGTCATATTGACCGTAGGCATTTCGCAGATGTTTGCCGAGAATATCCCAGGTGCCGCTGAAATCCGCAAAGGAGGCGTTGAGCCTTTTTAAATTCTGGCGTATTTCGGCCGCCTGTTTTTCTATCTGCAGGCCGTGAAGACCCATCGCCACCGTCATCAGATACGCGTACAATAGATTCGGCGAGACCGGAATTACCTTTTTATCAAAGCAATACTGCAAAATATCCTGTGTTTCCCCTGCATATTTAACTACCGTTTCGTAATAGACATTTTCAGCCGGCACATACATTATTGCAAAATCCAGCGTCCCCTCGGCCGGCCTGATATAGTCACCGGCGATTTTATCAATATGAACCGTACAATCTCTGATGAATTGCCTGCGAAGCTTCGGTTTTTCCTCTTCGGTTTGGGCCTTAGCGATTTTCTCGAAGCTCGGCAGCGGAAATTTTGCATCGACGGAAACCGAAAAAGCGGGCATTTGAATCAGGGCGTCAACTGTTTTACCATCCTTAAACGTGTACTGGAGTTTGTAGCTGCCTTTAGGCAAGATTTGCGAGAGAAGATTTTCGAGCGACCATTCACCCATTTGGCCACGGAGCTTTGGTGCGCTTAAAATATCCTGGAGCCGCCTGACTTCAGTCCCAATCTGCATCATTTGTTTATTTGTGCCCTGCAGTTCGCCGATTTGCTTGTTAAGGAGGCCGAGAACATCCTGGCCGGCCTGCATACTCCTGCTGATATTATTTTGGCCGTCCTGCAATGATTTCTGCAGTTTGTCCTTGGTATCCTCCTGGGTCGTCTTTAATGCCTCCAACTGCTGTTGCAAAAAGCTCATTGAAGCCTGATGGCCGGCCATTCTTGCGGCATTGGCAGAATTAGAAATAATCAGCCAAACTAAAAGACCCAACACAGCCAGTACCAAAACAATAATAACGACGGTTAAAATAATCTCCATCTCATCATCCTTTAGAAAACAGTCATGATTATAGATTTCACAGGGCGGTTCGTCAAAGACCAATAGAAGATACTCAAAGACAAATAAATATGTTAATATGTTTTTTGAACTGATGTATTGTCTTTTAAGGCAAATGAAATAATCACTTACGAGAGGCTCAGACCATTTACGATGGAAAGCATCAAATCTGTTATTTTTGATTGGGGGGGCGTTTTAACCGAGGACCCTGCGCCCGGATTGATGCAATATTGTGCACAAGCCTTGAATGTATCGAAAGAAGAATACACGAAGGCACATCGTAAATTTTCGGCGGATTTCCAGAAAAACCTGATTCGTGAGGATACGTTCTGGGACAGAATCTGCCGGGAATTAAAGGTCCGAAGGCCGGCAGTCCCATCTTTGTGGACAGAAGCATTTAAAGCCGCTTACGTGCCCAGAGAGGAGATGTTCATTCTTGCCACCCGCCTCAATAAAAAAGGGTACAAAACCGCCATCATATCCAACACGGAAGTCCCTGCAATGCAATACTTTTATCGGTTACGGTACGATATGTTCGACGCAGTGGTCTTTTCCTGTGCCGAGGGGACAATCAAACCGGATAGTAAAATATTCGAAATCGCTCTCCAAAAACTCGGCTGTACGCCGGAACAATCGGTTTTTATAGATGATAATATGGAATTTACAGAAGCGGCAAAAAAATCCGGCTTATATACAATCCTTTTCGAAAGAACCAACCAAATAAAAAATGAATTAACCAAAATTGGTGTAAAACAGGCCGGCTAAACATTCGAAGGCATTGCTCATGAACTTATTAGACGCAATAAAAAATAAAGATGTCCTTTTGCTCGACGGGGCAATAGGAACCGAATTGGACAAACGCGGTATTATGGGCAGGGCAAGCAATAATCTCGAGAATCCGGATATTGTTCTTGAAATCCAGCGAGAATACGCAAATTGCGGCTGCGATGCATTGACCGCCAACACACTAACAATGAACCGTATTTATATTCAGACACACAATCTGGATGTTTCTGTGCGAGATGCCAATATCGCCGGTGTCGAACTGGCAAAAAAAGCCGCCGATAACGGGCAATATGTGCTGGGAAATATCAGTTCGACGGGTCAATTGCTCAAACCTTACGGCACATATACAGAATCGCAATTTTACGATACGTTCAAAGAGCAGGCTGAAATACTAGCCGAAGCCGGGGCAGATGGATTTCTAATCGAGACTGTATTCGACCTGCGTGAAGCAATGTGTGCCCTTAAAGCATGTAAAGAGAATTCTTTACTGCCGGTAATCGCTTCGATAGCATTCGATACCGAACAAAAAGGCGGCCGGACAATGATGGGCGATTCGGCCGAACAGTGTGCGAAAAAGCTTACCGAAGCCGGTGCGGACGTCGTTGGAGCCAACTGCGGCAGTCTCGACCCGTCCCAAATGGCGGTCGTCATTTCTATCCTGAAGTCAGCGACGTCACTGCCCCTGCTGGCGCAGCCGAACGCCGGCAAACCCAAACTGGTTGGGGATAAAACCATATTCGAAATGTCCCCGGCACCGTTCGCAGCGGGCATCTCAGAATGTATAGACGCCGGTGCAAGCATCGTGGGAGGTTGTTGCGGAACGGCTCCTGAACACATTAAAACCGTCGCCAAGATGTTGAGAGAACGCAAGGTTTAATACACAAGGTTTAATACAAATATGGTAAATTATCACCTGGTCATTTTGAAACAGCCTTATTTAAATGCAATTTTAGAGGGCCGAAAGAAGATAGAACTTCGACTAACCAAGACAAGGCACCACGGCTTCGGGCGAGTCTTCACCGGTGATAAATTATTCATCAAAGAAAGCTCCGGGCTGGTTTGCGCAACAGCTACAGTCGAAGCAGTCAAAAATTACGAGTATCTGACACCGGAAAAAATCAACAAAATAAAGCGGAAATATAATCACGATATCGGCGGTGGTGACGAATACTGGCAAAGTAAAATAGATTCCAAATTCGGCTTTTTAGTCTGGCTTAAAAATGTCAAAACCATCGCGCCTGTGCGAATCCCGAAAAAAGACTGGCGGGCGTGGGTGGTCCTGTCCGAGAAAGAGAATTTCGGCCTGCTAAAATCACAAATAAAAAACAGCAAAAAATAAGTTACTTTATAACAAACACAATTCAAGGCAATAAAATCTCTTTTCGGCCCGTGCTTTACTTAATACAGCGATAATAATTAAATACACGGGTACCAGGATGAGTATAAAATCCACATTTCAAATTTTTTCAAAGAATCTAACCGCAAGGTGTAACCTTTGCATTTCGGCCTCCACTATCCTGTTGAAGGGCCCAGGAGTAGAGCCCATAAATCCGTTTGATTTGATGCTTATTGAAAGGAGCCGAAAATGAAAAAGAAAGAATACAAAGCAGCGATTATTTTAATTGGATTTGTCGTTTTCACTCTTGCTGCAGGCGTTATGGCAGCCGGTATAGATACCGAGAAGGAACAACAAATTCCGCAACAGCATGGCCGAAGAGAGCGTTTACATAGAAATTTAGGACATGGCCCTGCAAACAGACCAGTTCTTGACCCCAATACAGAACGAGAATCCAATCACAGACGGGGCCAAAGAGAACGCTTAGGCCGAGGCCGTGAAAGCGAACGTGGAATTGGCCCGGATGCAGAACGCGGACCCCGCCAAAGGCGCGGTCTTCGCCAGGGCATGGAACAGGGGCGCAGAAACGCTTCGGAAGGACAACATAATATGCACCAAAGACGCGGCTTACGTCAGAACACCTGCCGTTGTCCTGTATGTGGTGCTGTTTTAAGACTCCATAGAGGAGAGGGTTTCGGTCAAAGAGACGGCTTACGTCAGGGTTCGGAACAAGGTAGTGAAGGCAAACGCCGAATCGGTCCGGAAAGAAGGCAGGGCCACGGCCAAAGACGTGGTTTACATCAACGCTCGGAACGAGACCGAGAAGGTGAACGTGGATCTGATCCGGAAAGACGATATGGCCCACGCCAGAGACGCGATTTGCGTCAAGGCACAGGACGCGGCCTTTTCCGTGAGCGGGAATATTCACCGGAAGTAGAAACTGATATCGACAACTAATACAATTCAAATTCAGAGCAGCGCCCCACCGGCTGGTCAACAACTGTGGGGCCTGCCTGATTAAAAAAAATGAACATTTAAATGAATATGTCAATGAAATCGGTTAAGCTTAAATGGTCACATTTTCAATAAATAAAAGTTTTGTTACAAGCCCGGAATGGACTTTTGTTTTATATGCGACGGAAATCTTATCCGAAAAGGCAAAATCGATGATAAATAACACCGACGGGCGAGCCTCCGATATAGAGAAAACCATAGATATCGACGATGTACGCTTAAGTCGTCAGGGCGACCCGGATGCATATACAAGACTGATAGAACGGCACCAACAGGAGATCAGCAAAATAATGTGGCGTTTCAGCAGAAACCGGACGGTTCACGAAGAACTTGTACAGGATGTTTTTGTCGAGGCTTATATCAGCTTAGCGACCTATAAGGAGCGGGCACCGTTTACACACTGGCTAACAAGAATCGCCACTCGCGTCGGTTATCGCTACTGGAAACTAAAAGCCCGCGAAAAGAAATTTGAAAGATTCAGCCTTGAAGACTGGGATCAACTCAATACCAAATCCTCCGAAGAAATCGACGCAAGTCAGGCCGCTACATTGCTTCATAATCTTTTGGGACAATTATCTCCACGTGACAGGCTTGTATTGACTTTACGGTATCTCGAAGGTTGCGATGTTGTCGAAACCGCTCATCGAACCGGCTGGACTAAAAGTATGGTAAAGGTACAAACATTCAGGGCTAAAAAAAGATTGCAAAAGCTTCTACCGAAGCAGGAGATTGTCTTATGAAAAATGATTTTCTCAATACATTGATTAACAAAGCCCAACAGGAAGAATCTCCTAAAGTCTATGTGTCCGATAAGGTCATTGCAATTCTTACCGCTGATGAAAGACGGCTGGGATGGTTTTGGAACAAACCCATGATGTGGATTGCCGCATTATCTTCGGCTCTGGCCGTTCCCTCTGCCGTCCTTGCGTTTATATTAAATAATATATGGGTAGGTCCACTTTATGAAATATCAAAGGTGATTTCATGGGTAATGTAACAAATAACAATACTGAAAAGAACAATAATCCGAGCATGAAACACATTAGAAAAACTTACTATTGGCGTAACGCATTCTTCGGCCTTGTAATTTTTATCGCCGGAATCGTTATCGGCGGGGCATCCATGTCGATTTTTACGACTCACAAATTAACCAGACCGGCACGCGGGCGGGAATTCAATAGCTTACAGGTATTACCTCCCCTGCGCCGTAATCTCGACCTCTCAAAGGAACAAACAGAGAAGATTAAACCGATACTCGATGAGCACATGAAAAAACTTCACGAACTTCGTGAAAATGCACGCTCGGAAATAGAGAACACATTAAAACAGATGAATGAAGAGATCTCAAAGATACTCAACCAGAGACAGCGGAAAATATGGCAAAGAGAACTTGGCCGTCTCCAGCGGAATTTGCGACCCGGAGGCCCCCGCCGCAACGGAATGGGAGCCGGAGCTCGTCGGGGTAATGAAACAGGAGGGCCGCGAGGCGGCAGGAGACAGCGAGAACTTTTACGCCGGGGACCGGGACCTTCGACTGAGCCTTCTGCTGAACCAAATTTGCCTCTGAATGATATGAATGAAAACAAAATCGAGGTTGAAGGCTCTGATCCCAATTTGTCTAAGTGAAAAAACTGATGAGTTTGAATATCTTTATTTCAGAAATAAAAACCCGGACTTTTAAATAAAGTACTCTCAAAAAAACCGGGTAAATAAGCCATATTCTGCGTTTATGTCGGATTCTTCGAAAAACTGCAATAAACTATCCTCTAAAATCCGTCTATATCAATTTGGAAAAGGGAAATTGGTATGTCAATATAATGCAAGTGAATACTGAAAGGAAAAAGAGATGTTCAAAAAAACCTTGTTGGTCATTTTAGGGGTGGTCTTATTATCAGCAATAGTCCAAAGTTTAACAGCCCAGCCAAGAACGGGTCGTAGGGATTTAGGCGGAAGAATGGGCAGAGGCAGAAGAGACTTTTCATATCAGCAATTTCCTCCTGTCCCGTCTGATGAAGAAGAGAAAAAGATTTTAAGTGTTCTTGAAGATATGAACCGTAACCAAAGCGCCGGAATGATGAATGTCCCGACCTTAGACGGCAGAATTCTTCGACTGTTAACCGAAGCAACAAACGCCAGGCATGTCGTTGAAATAGGCACATCAAACGGATATTCGGGTATATGGTTCTGCCTTGCCCTGCGGAACACAGGCGGAAAACTAACTACTCACGAGATTGATTCAGGCCGAGCCTCGCTGGCACGCGAGAATTTCAAACGGTCCGGCGTCGATAAGCTCGTCACTCTTGTAGAAGGTGACGCCCACCAGACAGTCACGAAAATCAAGGAGCCTATCGATATTATTTTTATAGATGCGGACAAACCCGGTTACACCGATTATCTCAATAAACTGTTGCCGTTAGTGCGTCCGGGCGGGCTGATACTGTCACACAATATCGACAGTACCGGACAGGACTATATCAACGCCCTTACAACCAATCCCAATCTGGAAACAATTCAAACTCAAGGCGTTACTGTGACATTGAAGAAACGACAGAGCGACGGGGGCAAAAAATGATACGGCAACGGAAAAATGAAATACTTAACTGAACAGATTGTGCTGGCCGAATAAATAAACAGCACCGACAGGGAAAAGATTGTAATCCAGTAACAAAACGATAAAATTAACAAAGGTTAAAGAATTTAAAAAAGATGCTAACGAGTTCGCCGAAATCGGAATTATTTAAACGCTACCTATGATTATAAGCTAAACCTTATACTATTGAAACGGAGGCGCCGAATTCGGCGAATTCTGTTATGCAAGTAGCCCCCAAGAAAGAACTTTCACTTTTCGATTCAACTTGCATTATCGTAGGAATAATCATCGGAGCCGGAATCTACCAGATGGCCCCTGATATCGCCAGGGGCGCCGGCAGCTGGCCGGGTGTGTTGCTGCTTTGGATTGCGGGGGGACTGCTGTCACTATGTGGGGCTCTTTGTTACGCCGAACTGGCCACAGCGTATCCGAGGGAAGGTGGTGACTATGTATATCTGAGCCGAGCTTATGGCAAGTGGGCCGGCTACTTGTTCGGTTGGGCTCAGCTTACAATTGTTCGTCCCGGAGACATTGCCGTGATGGCTTTTGCGTTCGCGACGTATGCAAGAACAATCTTCGACCCATTGGCAGGCCACCCGGCTATCAGCCAGCGTCTCTTCGCTGCTATTGCTACGATTATTCTGACCACTATTAATATTCTGGGAGTCAAGGAAGGCAAATGGACACAGAATTTGCTCACCGTTGTCAAGGGCCTGGGACTTCTTGCTATCGTAGGTGTGGCGGTTTTTGCACGAAAAGTTACAACAAGCACGGCTGATTTCGATCCTATGCCGCTTAGTCTTGCGCTGGTTTTTGTTTTGTTTACCTACGGCGGCTGGAACGAGATGGCCTACGTGGCTGCAGAAGTAAAAAATTCTCGCCATAATATCGTTCGCGCCTTAGTACTCGGTATCGGTGCGGTAATATTATTGTATCTACTTGTAAATGGTGCGTTTCTATACACACTGGGTTACACGGGTCTGGCGACTTCCGAAGCTGTAGCCAATGATGCCATCTCGACCGTCTTTCCCAAAATAGGCGGCCGGTTAATCAGCGCTTTGGTCTGCATTTCAGCTTTGGGAGCTGTTAACGGCCTGGTATTTACAGGTGCACGTATCTCATACGCCATGGGTGCCGAGCATAAAACTTTTAAAATTTTCGGTAAGTGGCACGAACGAACAGGCACTCCGGTTTGGGCATTGATTGTGCAGGGTATCATTGCAGTTACTTTGATTATGGTCTTTGGCTCTTTTATCGATACAATTCTATACACCGCTGTCGCCGTATATACCTTCTATTTAGGTACGGCTTTGGCCGTTATTGTGTTGCGTTTCAAAGAACCCAATGTCGAACGTCCTTACAGGGTTACCGGTTATCCTCTTACAACACTTATCTTCTGCGCCGTTTGTGGATTTCTGATATACAGTTGTGTTACATACGCCTGGGCTTTCAAACGTGCAAGCATAATCGTCCTGGCAGGAATCCTTACAGCGGGTTTGTTTCTGTACTGGATTACGGAAGTCCACAATTCTGCTTCAAGCAGGTCAAACAGCGAATCTTCATAAAATAGAAAAAAGTTATTAATCCACAGAAACCAGATTTTTTTACCCTAATGCGCATGGTCCAATAATAAACAGAACTCTGAAAAATCGAATATGGGCCGGCCTTAGATATTATTCCGGGAAATTCTTCTAAAACAGCAATAAATAATGCCTCCCGGGTCGTCTTTACTCATGAGAAACCACTGATAAAGACGAAACAAAATAAGAGAGAAAATAGAGTCAATAAAGATGACCAGAAAAGTGAATTCAGATATCAAAGCGGCCGTTTTATTGATTATAAACGAAAATCATGCCGCCCTTAAAGATGCCTCGACTAATGTTGCACATTTCATTTCTAAATCTGTTTTTCGAAATCGGGCGCCAAGAACGAGTAAAAAAAGCAGGCTATACAGTGTTGTTAAATCGTTAAAAAATTCACCAAAGAAATAATCAGAGAATTGATATTAATATAGATAACCGCCCTTTTATGTCTGCGGTCTGCTTTTAACGCACTCAAGGTTTTCGTATAGACATACTAAAAGCAGGTGATAGGGAGTTTATTGCCAGTGGTATGTTTAACGCCAATCGCTCGGATAATAAACGGATTGAGGCATGATGCCGAATTTTCTACAGAGTTCTTCTACAAGGACCTGTATCCTTTTAATCTGGCAATCAGTTGGCCCCACAGCTTTACCATCAGCTACAACACAGATACGGATAGTCTGTTCGCCTGCAAATCGGTCGTTTTCCGGTGCGGCCGGCCATTGCTTTTGCCATTTTTCTGTCGGCTGTATCTGGCCGTCATTTCCTCCAAAGCCGTTATATAGACAGAAATGACAGTTGATATATTCAGGACCAGAAAAACCCTCAAGCGATGCCAACTGCTCTATATTACCGGATTTAGTGCCGCTATAATAAACCTCAATACGGTTCCAACGGTCTGTGGACTGAACAGCCTTGGAACAGATAGCTTTATTGACAGGGTCGAGGCGACAATATGTCCAAAGGGAAAAAGGACCGGCGGATGGAGGATTATGCCCGGAAGCCATTAACAGTATAGCACCAATTGTCATCGAAGCCAGAAGCGTTGCCAACACTTTTGCCACTCTTACTTGATTCGGCATGATTACATCCCTGATAGCGCAAACTTTAATGTATAATAACCATCCGTGAACTCAAAGGCCGAATAGATGGCTGCAAATCCATCTATAATCTTTATAATCTCAGATTCTCGCCCGATAATAAAAGATCAAAGCCTTTTTACATAAGTAAAATCCCTTTTATAAAGTAAACATCGGCACCAACCAACAGATTACTCCAAATTTTGTCAAAAAAATTCTCTATTTTATCTTTGCTAATCCTCATAATTGCAACCCTCCCCCCCCTAAAAATGATAATTTCCACCGGTTACCTGTCTTCAAATTGTCTCAAAAAATAGAAGAACATAACTCACAAATGAATTGTTACAAATATGTTGCTTTACAGGATTATTACATGTAAGATTTCCTAAATCAAATTCAACACGAGAACCTGCGGTGGTACCACTGGATAAGCAGAGTTTCTTTATTAGTTTAGGCGAACTTAAAATTGGGCGTATTTAAAAAACAGGAATAAGAAAAAATGGCATCAGAATCTATTTGGCACCAAGGCGAATTTCATCCGCTATCATCAGATCAAATTTCTCAATTAACCGGCCAGGGATGTAGCTGTGATGACTGGTCGAAAGTCCAGGTTGTTCAAGGTTTTAACGCTAAAGCTGTAAAATCGACACACTTTAGCGGGCAGATACGATTAGGTGTATTCGAGAAGCAAGTGTCTTTTCTCGGTGGCGTTAAGAAACCGGCAGGAATTAACAACGCAACGATTCATAACTGCATTATTGGTAATAACGTGTATATAAATCAAGTTAAGAACTACATTGCCAATTATATTATCGAAGACGATGCGGTGATTGATAATGTTGAACTACTTGCGGTGGAAGGCGAAAGCTCCTTCGGAAACGGCACTGAAGTTGCCGTTGTAAACGAAGCCGGTGGACGAGAAATACCCATCTATGACAGTCTATCTGCTCATATAGCTTATGTGATAGCGTTCTACCGTCATAAGCCGGAAGTAATTAAAAAGCTGCAGGAAATGATAGCAGGCTACTGCCGCTCGGTCACAAGCTCTATGAGTCTTGTGGGAAAAGGCTCGAGACTTATAAACTGTCGAATCATCAAAAACGTCAAACTTGGTCCTGCAAGTGTAATTGAGGGCGCAAGTAAACTGGAAAACGGCTCTGTCAATAGCTGCTCTGAGGACCCTGTTTATATTGGGCCCGGTGTTTTTGCAGAAGACTTTATTGCATGCAGCGGCTCAAGGATTACCGATGGTACAATAATCGGCAATTGCTTTGTAGGACAGGGCACGGTTCTGGCAAAGCAGTATTCAGCAGAGAACTCCGTGTTCTTCGCAAACTGCGGCGGCTTTCACGGCGAAGCTTGCGCAATATTTGCCGGGCCTTATACGGTGACACACCACAAATCCACGCTGCTGATTGCAGGACTTTTCTCATTCCTCAACGCAGGCAGCGGAACCAACCAGAGCAATCATATGTACAAATTGGGACCTGTACATCAGGGAATAGTGGAACGTGGTTCAAAAACAGGCAGCGATTCATATATGCTCTGGCCGGCAAAAGTCGGAGCATTCACCGTCGTCATGGGAAGACATTACAGAAACTCTGACACGTCTGATTTGCCCTTCTCATATCTTATAGAGCACGAAGACGAAAGCGTTCTTGCCCCCGGCGTAAATTTACGCAGTGTTGGAACTGTCCGAGACGCTCGAAAGTGGCCGAGACGGGACAGGAGAAAAAGTTCTGAAAAACTTGACTTAATCAACTTCAAACTTCTCAGCCCATATACAATTCAAAAGATGCTCAATGGTCGCGAGCTGCTTAAAAACCTCAAAACAACCTCAGGTGAGACATCGGATTTTTTTACATATCACAACGTCAAAATCAATAACACTTCTCTTGAAAGAGGAATTAATCTCTACGAAGTTGGCATTCATAAATTTCTGGGCAATTGTCTGATCCACCGGCTGGAAAACCAAAACTTCGAAAGCATTGAAGAACTCCGGACCACGCTGCTGCCGGAAACCGAACTGGGACCAGGCAAATGGATAGACTTGGCCGGTTTGTTCGCGCCGGATCAAGTTGTTCAGAAAATGCTCTGTGATATTGAAAACGGAACAATACACACGCTGGAGCAAGTAGCGGGAGCCTTCAAGTCAATATATGATAATTATCCCCTGTATGAGTGGGCCTGGGCGGTGGATGTTCTGCAGCAGAGCCTCGATAAAAAAATCGATGAAATTTCACCGGAGGATGTTATTAAGCTCACATTAAAATGGAAAAAAGCTGTTGTGGACCTCGACCATCAGCTTTATTCAGATGCCAAAAAGGAATTTATCTCCACCGCTCAAATCGGCTTCGGACTGGATGGCGACAAGCAGACAAAACATTCGGATTTCGCTGCGGTCAGAGGGACATTTGAGAAGGATAGTTTTGTCTCAGAAATCGAAAAACACATATCCAGCAAGACAGAGCTCGCCAACGAGCTTATAAATCGAATGGAAAAGCTATGTAAATAAAAAATGGAAGATTAATATGAGGGTCAATGAAAGTTTTATAAAAAGGAGAGTTTTTCATGAGAGTTATAATTGAACCGAATTATGAACTGGCATCTCAATGGGCTGCTAATTACGTTGCAAGGAAGATAAACGTTTTCGGCTCCAGCGAGTCAAAACCTTTCGTGCTGGGCCTGCCAACCGGCTCGTCGCCGCTTGGTATGTATAAAGGATTAATAAAACTCAACACTGAAGGAGTGGTATCGTTTAAGAATGTTATCACTTTTAATATGGATGAGTATGTGAACCTCCCGAAAGAACATCCCGAAAGCTATTATTCATTCATGTGGAATAATTTTTTCAGCCACATCGATATCAAAAAGGAAAATGTAAACATTCTCAACGGCAATGCGCCCGACCTCAAAGCAGAATGCACCGAATATGAGGAAAAAATTCAAAAAGCAGGCGGCGTCAATCTCTTTGTCGGAGGCATAGGCCCTGACGGACATATAGCATTCAACGAACCGGCTTCTTCATTGTCGTCGAGAACCCGCATAAAAACCCTGACTTATGACACTATCGTGGCCAACTCTCGGTTTTTTGATGGTGACATAAGCAAAGTCCCTAAAACAGCTCTGACTGTGGGTGTAGGTACCGTTCTTGATGCTGATGAAGTCTTGATTATTGTCAACGGCCACAACAAAGCACGTGCTTTACGGCATGCCATTGAAGGCGGTATAAATCATATGTGCACAATCAGCGCCCTGCAAATACACGCCAAAGGCATTATTGTCTGCGATGATGAGGCAACCGAAGAACTAAAAGTCGGTACGGTAAAATATTTTAAGGATATAGAATCTGCCAACCTGGACCCCGGTAAGCTTTTAAATTTTTAATTCCAACTAAAACCGTCAGATAAGGTCGATTTGTCCTAAACTACGTCTGGTCTTCCGATGCGTACACAATGTCAGCCTCTGCCTTGAGCGATTCTATATATTCATTGCGAAGTTCAAGCTGTTTGTTACGTTTTAGTTGCTCTATTATTTTGTCTTTGGCTTCATCAAACGATACGATACCGGCATCTTTATGGTCGGTCACCTTTATTATGTGATATCCATATTCAGTCTCTACAATATCGCTGACTTGTCCAACCTCCAGCTTAAATGCAGCCTCTTCGAAAACCGGTGTCATATCACCTTTTGAAAAAAATCCCAGATCGCCGCCTTTGGGTGCTGAGGGACAAGCTGAACTTGCTTTGGCAAGTGCGGCAAAATCGGCTCCGTTTTTAATTTTTTGAAGCAGATCTTTAGCCTTTTTCTCGGCCTGGGCTTTGGCCTCGTTTGGATCACTACCTTTAACGTAAACTGGCTTAATGAGAATATGACTTGCTTTTACTTGTTCAGCCGTCTCGAATTGTTTTGGATTTTCATCATAGAATTTCTTAGCGTCATCTTCGGTAACATTGATCTTGCCAGCCGTTTGAGCTTCTAAAATTTTCTGATATGCCAGTCCCTCTCGAATCCGCTCTTTTTCCTCCTCAAAATTCCACCCGTTTTCAACCAATTTCTGCTTATACTCTTCAAGAGATAACGGCTCTGGCTGAGCAGATATCATCTTTGTGATTAGATTGATTATTTCTTCATCTGTAACTTCAATGTCAGATTCCTTCACCTTTTCAGCCAAAAGGCTCTTGATAATTAATTGCTCCAAAATCTGCTCTCTGAGCCGCTTCTTATATTGCTCTATAAAATTGGGGGGCAGTTGCGATGCTTTGGCGGATATATCCTCTAACCCAACCTTCATCAATTCCTGAACTTCACTTTCTTTAATATCGACTCCGTTGACAGTAGCAGCCACTCCGGCAGCGGGCATCTGCATAGAGCTTTGAGCCTCAACCTGATTAACATCCGGCTCCTGAGGACTTGTTTTCTTACGACAGCTTAAAGTAAAAACAACTGACAATATTATAAGACAAGTCAGAATCTGTATGATATAAGCAAAATTCTTCATAATGCTGCCCTTTCGTGATTTACAAAAAATATACCCTTTCAAAAAAGGTCTAACCAGTATTGTTTCATCAAAAAGCCAAGGTGTCAAAGTATTTCTGGATTACAATCCATATTTGGGTATATATCAAACTCTTTACAAAAGCACCTTGAAGATGATAAAATACAAATCAGCTCTTTCAAATAATAATTTGGAATTTAGAAACGTTTAGTTGCTTTATTAACAAATATAATTATTCGCTTATCTATGATAAACATCATCTGGAATATTAAAATACAACATGTTGAAAAAATAATGTATCCTTATTTTTAGGGGCTTGTAATATTTATTGCTTCCGGTACCATAAAATATGAAATTCAAACACCATAAATTATCAAATGGCCTGGTTCTAATCGGCGAAATTAATAACTCAGCCAAATCTGCGGCGGTCGGTTTTTTCGTTAAAACCGGTTCTCGCGACGAGACAAAACAGATCAACGGTGTATCGCACTTCCTCGAACATATGCTATTCAAAGGTACTGAAAAACTCAACGCATTCGAAGTCAATCAGGCATTCGACAGAACAGGATCGCAATTTAACGCCTTTACAAGCGAGGAAAATACCGTCTTTTATGCCGCCGTTCTTCCGGAGTATTTATCTGAAGTAACAAGGCTCTGGGCGGAATTAATGAGACCGGCGCTGCGAGATGAAGACTTCAATATTGAGAAGAATGTAATCAAAGAAGAAATTGCGATGTATAAGGATATGCCGAGTTTCGATGTTGTCGACAGATGTAGAACTCTCCACTTCGATGGGCACCCCTGTGGCAATAGTGTTCTTGGAAGCGAAGAAAGTATCGACAATTTGACTGCTGAGCAAATGCGAGGCTATTTTACCAGTCGCTATTCTCCCAACAATATGGTCTTAGCGTGTGCAGGTAATCTTAACTGGGACCAAATCTGCTCCGTTGCCGTCAATTACTGCGATAAGTGGAAAGAACAGTCGGTCACAAGGCAGTTAGAGCACTTCGACGGCAGCAAAAAAAAGCAAAGAATTGAAAAAGAAAATCTGAAACGCGAGCACATATGCCTTATGAGTTCCGGCGTCTCTGCTCAGGACCCTCGAAGGTTCGCCGCTTCACTGCTGGGAACTATCGTTGGCGATGACGTAGGTTCACGTTTTTTCTGGGAATTAGTGGATAAAGCATTAGCTGAAACTGCATCAATGCAGTTTGGGAAAATGGACGGTACGGGAGTAATTTGCAGTTATATCCGCTGCAGCGGGGAGAACCTAACAAAAGTGCTTGATACCGTCAATAGCATTTTTAATAATCTCCATAAAAACGGCATTACCGAGGATGAACTGACAAAAGCAAAAAACAAAGCACTGAGTGCATTGGTAATCGCAAACGAGTTGCCAATGGGTCGGCTAAGTAATCTCGGTTCCAACTGGCTGTATCTGGAAAAGTATCGTACTATCGAAGACGACATAAATTCGATTAAAGCAATCACCATTGATGATATTCATTCTCTAATAGAGGAGATTAACATAGATCATTATACACAACTTTCCATGGGACCTGTGCACGGTAGTTGATAACAAGGAGATAAGGGGATGAGCAAACAAAATGATACTGATATACTTCGTACAGAAGATATACTACCACCATATACTGAAAAAAACCAACAACAGCAAAAACAACTTTCCAAATTCAATACTATGGACACTGTGCAGAAAAAAGGTGAAATACCCAAATTCGACCTTGCCGATCATATAATGTCCGAGCAACGTAAAACCGCCGCAATAAAAAGAAAAGGGCCCGGCAGAATTAATAAAGCCGACAATCGTAAACAGGACATCCGATCAACGGATTACAATATCAAACCACAACCAATGCTGTCACAGCAGGAAAAAATCGTTGCAGAGATTGTAGCAAGAGATATTGAAAAGCTTTGCAGAGGAGACATTTAATCATTCAAAGTTTACTGCACAGAGGATACTTTCGGCTAAACTGGTCATAAACGCCGTTTAATGTAGAAATTGTTTTGAAAAACCGCGTTTTATAACAAAAAAATATTAAGACAAGTGCGGAGTCACTCTTGCTATATATCATTGAAGTTAACAAAAATTTGAGTAAATGGCAGAAATCGACAACATTTAGCATCAATCACAACAAAACAACGTGATTTCTATCATAAAATCTCTATATAAATATTGCGAATTCAGTCGTTTAATATGGTACCAATTCGATGAATATCTTGAATTTCACCCGGTTAAACAGAATTCTTGAAAAGTATTGATTTTTATGCAAAATAACGCAAAAACTTTCTAAATCCCCAAAAATCAGGGGATTTTCCTTGACGACTTTCATGTTAACTTGGTATAAATAGGTTTTCTGGAGGAGCCAAGTGTTAAGGCAGACACCATGGGTTTTTAATCTTATATGGGCCGATTTACTCCAGTTTTGGCTACATTTTATTAAATTATGCCAAAGATTTCTCAAAAAAGCAGAAAAATATGGAAGAACGGGACCACCGGAGCAGTAAGCTCCGGATTAATGTTTTACCTTTCATTAATCAAGGAGTTGTTTAAGAAACGGAAGTCATATCAAACAAGAACATTATCCTGGGCAGATATATGTTATGATGTTGGGAAGGTAAAAAATATTATAGGTCGTTCTTGTTATCACTATTAATTACTGGAGGAATATTATGTTCAAAAAACTAACTTATTTAGTATCATTCGTTTTTGTACTGAGCTTAGGGATTACTGCTCAGGCAACCCCAATACCAGTGAGTGTCAATCCTGCGGTCGAGACAGTTATCGGAGATGACGGGAACACATTTCCTAATCAAAGCTACGAAACATACACGCTTCAAGTAAGCGACCATTTAACAGGTATTACCCAGGGACGACGTGTCACATTAATTAGCTACGACATCTCAGGCCTGAAAAGCAACGACAAACAGAGATACAGAAACATGAGCCTTAGTGTCTTAGGTTTTATACCTGGTAATGTGGACGTTTACGGAGTAGTTGAAGACCAGGATAATATTAGCAGGGGAGTCAAATGGAATAATGCTCCTGGAGTTGTCAATGACCAGGTATTTGCGTACCCGGTTGAACTGGATATGGACGACTTAACCGATAAGCTGTTCAGCTTTACTGCACCTAACAGAGATGAAAGGAAATCAATCGGGGCATGTCAGGAACTGGACGATTTCATCAACAGCGATACGGACGGAGTTGTTACATTCCTGCTTGCGCCGTCAAAAGGCAGTAAGTTCGTGAAAATGTGGTCAAGCACGTATCCTGGCGGTGGAATTATCCTGAATGGCGAAATGACATTAGGTGTAGACATCGCCTGGGTCACCGAAACGGTTGACCGTGACGAAGATGGCGTCCAGGACGACCAGGTGTGGACCGACTGGCTCGTGGCCGAAGGGTACGACCTGAATCTTCAACCGGACCGCTATCTGACACTCGGCGACGACAAGGATCCTAACGATGCCAATGACTACGTCGGCGAACTCAATACCGCTGATCTGGTTATCATCAGTCGTACCGCCAGCAGCGGCGGATACGCCAATGATGACAATGAAGTGGCAGCCTGGGGCTCGGTGACTACACCGATCATCTCGTTAAGTGCATGGCATGTACGAAGCTCTCGTCTGAAATGGGTTCTCTCGACAACAGTCAACAGAACTCTGGATACCTACTTGCTGACTGAGTTAACAGATCATCCCATCTTCGAGGGAGTAACTCTTGAGGACGGTTTGGTGGAGATGGTTGTCTCCGAAGGCTACGCCGACGGATATCAGGGCAACTGTGTCATCGGTGGTACTGATGTCGGCAATGGTGTTCTAATCGGTCAGAGTTTCAGCGATGAGACCCTTATCGCAGAATGGCCGGCCGGCAAAGAGGCTTATGATGGTGCCGGTTTAGTAATGGCCGGTCCGCGTCTGCTCTTCTGTGCAGGTACGGAAAATGCTTCGCTCTCGGCAAATCTCTTCCCGCAGGGCGGTTGGAACCTCTCCGACGCCGGAGAGATGATGTTCCGCAATGCGATCGAATATACGCTTTCACTCCCACCAGCAGGTGCGAAGATCGTCTATGTCACGAGTGTTAAAGACCAGAACGTCGACGGCGTTCAGGACAATATTAGCTGGATTGACTGGTTGAAAGCCAGAGGCTTCAATGTGGATTTCCGACCGGACAACTGGGTCGAACCGCTGGATCCCAACAAAGTCGCAGAACTCGAAGCTGCGGACCTGATCATTGCCAGCCGTGGCATGTCAACCGGTTCATATGATGGCGATGCCACAGTCTGGAACTCACTATCCACCCCGATTATCTGCACAAACGCCTGGATGATCAGAAGCAACAGGTGGCTTTGGATGAACTCCTCAAGTGCAAATAAAGATGCCGGTGCTCCGATTTTGATGGCTCTGGAAACCGGACATCCTATTTTTGACAGTGTTGAGCTCGATCAGGACGGTCTGGTTGAGATATTGGATCCGGATGTTGGCTCAGGTCATACGTCATTCCTCACCGATATTCTCGATGTGGGCAACGGTACACTCCTGGCTCAGTCACTTGGTATTTACAATACCGCGTGGATCGTGGAATGGCCTGCCGGCGTAGAGTACTACGATGGTGCAGGACAGGTTACCGGTGGACCACGTTTGTTATTCATGGCCGGTACACAGGACGACCCCTACACTGATGACAACGGCAATATCATGCCGGTTGACGTGCTCAATCTGAACGATGCCGGCAAGCAGATGTTCCTTAACACTATCGAATATATGCTACCGATTGTTCCGACTGATCCGGGTACATATGGTTTGGTTGCATTCTATGCCCTAGACGGTGACGTATTAGATAGTTCCGGTAGCGGGTTGGACGGCACTGTTGAAATTATTGGAAGTGGTAACGACGCAACATTCGTGCCTGGACAGTACGACATAGCGATTGACTTGCTGCCTTCTGAAAACGGTACCGTCGGTCCCTATGTGAACTGCGGGGCCGACCCACTGTTTGACTTGGTGGACGAGGTTACCGTTGGTGCGTGGGTCAATATCCGATCCGTCCCCGACGAATGGCGTGCTATTGTCGCCAAGGGCGACAGCGCCTGGAGAATAGGCAACGTTGGGGCCACCACCAAATTCCATTTTGGCTTCTGCGGCTACGCCAGCCGCCCCACCACCCATGGTATTGAC
>CAZDVE010000014.1:0-11797 GCA_964508785.1 uncultured Pirellulales bacterium
AGTATTAGAGTTCCCTGCAGCATGCCACGAGCCATCTGAGCAAGAGTTTTCCCAGCCACCTCGATTTCACCAACTATTGGAAGTGTGATAGTCCCGCTTTTACCGATCCGACATATATAAACAGCATCTCTAACTGCTCCTTCGGCCTCATCAGTTGTGACTATCCTTAATATGGCCGGCATAGTTAATTCCAGTACTTCATCTGGAACAACACGATAAGAGCCACTGCTTGTTTTAGCCTTTATTAGGCGATCCGTATCAACAGATGGGGGTGGAGGACCGGCATTTTCAAACTCAACCAATTGATCCGCTGAAGGCAGAATAACTTTATCGCTGCACCCAGTCAAAAAGATGGATAGCAACAAAACAAGAAATATAAAAAAAACAAACCGGATTATTGATATGCGCATAAAAGAACGAATGACAAAAGCGTCATATTTCACGAAGTTCACTTCCAGACACCTCCTATAACTTATTTGCGATAGATGCCATTTTCCTCAAACATCAATCCGCTTTAAATGTATTTTGCAATAAGGCCTTTCTCCTTAAAACCTGTATATAAAAACTAATCTTTATGTGACTGTTTTGTACATTTTCAAGAAAAAATTCCGAAACACCCCCCCTGCCCCAAATCACATCTTTTTCAACCGTCGGAACAAAACCGAACTCAGTTAAACACGATGTGCCACAGGTTCACTCGAATACTGATTCTTAATGCTCTTTTTATTATTGTAGTTGTACCAAGGGCGGACGAAAATAACTACGCAACGCCGGTCTAATAGGAATTCGTATCGGAGGCCGAGTTGCTACACTTGGAGCAGCATCCAAATCTGCTTCGGTTACAGATATAACGATTGTGTTCAAGGTAAAGGGATCAAAAATCCCCCTCTCGTCCTGGAGCATGTCATCGCTCTGGGCGTACACAACTTTACTAACTCCCAAAGCTGTCAAGACCAGTGCTACCAATAAAATAGCAATCTTACAATACTTACTACTCATAACTCCATCTCCTTTCTTTTAAATGCCTAAACATATTAATAGCTCAAACCATTTAGCCAATGATCAGCCATAATCTTAACATCAACGAAATCAACCTTTCCATTCTTGTCCAGGTCAGCACCATAGCAGCAACAATATTCGTTGCAATCAGAGGCATTCCAATTATTAACAAGAATCGCATAGTCGGAGTAACTTACCTTACCATCAAGGTCTAAGTCCCCTAAGAAAACAAGTTCTCCAAGAACTTGAAGCATTTCACCGGCATATACATAGTAAATTTCCCCTTCTTGAGAGAGGCGCTCCCATACCCTACCATCTGAGTTTATGCCATCCAGCAATGCCTTACGAGAGCTAAGGATGGCAGACTTTAAGTTAGGATCAGGATTTGCCCAATAAGCCGCAACAATTCCACGTGTGGCAAATATCGTGTCCTCTGTACAACCACCATGATCATTTGGGTTCATGTGCCCAAATTGCCAATAAAAGCTACCGGCACCAGGTTGACCATCCTGCACCTGGTGACTCAGGAGAAGATCAGGTAGGTCTGCCAGCTTCTTGAGTTTCCAATAGGGAGCGCCCTCCCCGGAGGAGTGAATGCTTGTTTCATCCAGCGGGCCTGTTAACGCCAATGCCCACGTGGCGGCTCCAAGTGCCATTACAGGATAATAGGATGAATCATCAACCTGTGAAAGCATCTCTATTAATCCCTGACGCCAAATTTGTTTATCCTCAGAGTCGATATAATAGGCAGCAACAACAAGGTTAGACATATAGAACACGGCTGTAGATGATTCGGTTCCATGGAAATTTGAAATGTAACCTTCTGTGCCCCCAGCACCATACTTCACTGTGTAATAAAAATTATCAACAGCTGTCCGCCATTGATTATCACAGGGATCGGATGCTATCTGACTTAAACGTGTCATCGTATAAATTTCATCACCAAAGTAATTTCCTTGAGCTGCCCAAAGAATATAATCCCCCCCCCATTGGGCAGATCTTCGATAATCAACTTTACACTTACGTTCATAAGCGCTGACCATGCCAGCTATAATCGAACCAGTCAAACCGGTCTCTCCGGGCCAGCTTCCCTTGCTGTGACCATTTTTAATCTGCTCGGCATTAAGTCTGTTTGCTACTGTCTCAATTGCCTCACTAACTGACAAGGCCATCAAAGCTGATTGGCTTAGCATTAACACTATAAAAGCAACTCCAACGTGAAAAAAAACTGATTTCACATTCATCCGAACTTGATTTTTCTTTTCATTTAAATTAACCATCGCTCCTGAAGCTCCCATTATTTAAATTATATTTGAGAGCATTGCCTTACCAATTCAAGATTCACATCCTCAATAACATTGTGCTCTGGTCATAACCAATACTACCCTACTCAAAAAGAGTCTGAAGCAGTTCTCCACCAAAAAAGAAGTAAATCTGACTACCTGACCAAATATGTTCCTGGACTAAACCACTTTGATGTACAGACATAGCCAGCACTTCTCTTGCATTTTGAATCTCTTCTTGAAAATCCCATATTGCCACACCACTATTCCCATTAGCTGGTTCAGCAGCATTTGCTGCAATCAGGCCAAGAAGACCAAATATGGTATCTTCAGTATATCCTGATGCCTCATATCCCGGACCAGGCGCTGTGTGGTCAAATCTCACATAGAAAGAACCTGCATATTCGCCCGAGGGAACCTGATGGCCCACAAGCATATCTGGTAAATCGCTCAGCATCACATCCTCCCAATAACTCACATCTGATAAACCGAAAGGATCTATCCTCGTATCATCCATTGGTCCTGTTTGTACTAAAGCCCACGTTGCAATACCAAGAGTCATCACCGGGAAGAAGGAAAAATCATCGCCAACCAAAGAGAGGTGACTAATAAGAGCCTCCCGCCAAATTGCCGCATCAGTTGCACCGACCATATGTGATGCTACCGTATGAAAGGCAATAAAAAAAGTTGATTTTTCGCGAGTTGTTGCATCATAACCCCTAATATATTCATAAGTGTTGAGGGTATTATAGAAATCCAGTACAAGATCAGCATAGCCCTGCTCTCCGGTAACCTCAGTTAAACGAGCCAACGCATATGCCTCATCGCCATAAAAATTACCGCCGTAAGAATCAAGAATATATTGTACACCCTTTTCTGCTGACTCCTTGTAGGACTCTGTACCCTTAATCTGATATGCTTGAGTTAATCCTGAGACAATTGAACCTGTATATCCGTTTTCACCTGACCATGATCCGTTTGAACTTTGATTTTTTACCAAACTATCCGCTACAGCCTCGAGTGTTTCACTCAGAGGTAGTGCCATCGCCAATTGTGAAGCAAATAAAAAAGAAATTATTACACAAATCATACATGTAATTATCAAATTATTTTTCATCAATGTTCTCCTTTCTCGATAAACTTCTACATCCTTTTTTATGATTAATGCGAATTTAAACAGTAATGACTTTCTTATAGCACGATGAGCGCTTTCTACACCACTCTGTCTCCTTTCTAAAAGCATGAAACAAATACGGTTTTTTCTAAAAGCTGTTAATATTAGAAAACCATTTTTCTAAAATTTCTTCCTTTAGCGTTTAATAGCAATTCTCAAAATACAAGTGTGCTCTTATGTGCAATAAGCATCGATATTCAATATTACAGTGCTTTAGTCGATTTATTTAGAAGTTTATGTCATCTTCGAACTCGTTCGGTAACTCAAAGGTAGCAACTCGCCATCTTCGTGGAGATAATTGCTGGTTAAAAATAACCTGGCCTTTAAGCCATTTTGACATTGTATTCCGATGTACATCGAAAATTTGTGATAATCCTTTAACACTCATTGGCTGAGACCATTTGACTTTGGTGATATCAAGTGTACTACTTTGTTCCATACAATCTCTCCCATCCTTTCTGTATACTATCGGAGTAAATATCACCGTTAGTATTACATATTACCAACGACGAACAACCCATCTACAACCTCATTTGTTACAAATCTAAACAAATGACATGCTGTAGCATACCGAGTTTGCTTATTTGAAAGCCTTTTGAATATTTCTTATTGTATTACGGATGCTAATGGACATGAAAGTTTACTAACAATCGAGGGGTATAATTTTAATCTCTCCATAGTCCTTTCTCCGTTTATGTTTAGGGAAAAACTACAAATGTACCTAAGCAGAAAAACCTACATCACTTGAAGCAAATACCCTAAAGCCCTTTTCCTTAAACACTGTATTAAGAGCAGATACACAAAGTACAGGTGTGCAAAACAGTGCAATAAATTGCCATATTAGTCAATACAGTGCCCTTTGGGGAAAATTTATATATTAGCCTTACCATTATAATCCTTTGGTAATTCAAATGTAGCAATTCGCCATCTACGCGGGGACAATTGTTGATTACAGATAACCTGGTCTTTAAGCCATTTCGACATTGTATTCCGGTGAATATCAAAAATTTGGGATAACTCCTTGAGCCCCATTGGCTGAGACCATTCAACTTTAGTGACATCAACAATATAATTATTTTTCATAAGATACATCCACTCCTTTCTTCCTGTCCCAAAAACATCCTCCACAGTTATCAATGATAATTGATGCAACTGGTTTATATATGGTATAAAACCGCAATCTTTTTTCGATGAATGAAACGCTTTCTTACGTCGACCGCAAGGAATTAAAAAATCCCCGGATAACCCCACCATTACAAGACCGCTTAGGTGACATAATGTAAAACATTTCATTAGAAATCGATGTGATAAATGTCAGGTTCTCCATCATCCTTTCTCCTTTTAGCTCATATTTACAATTGAGCACACCTTCTCACGAAGGTTTTAATTTATTTGGCTTAAACTCTTCCAGTGTTCAAGTAATAAAAATAGTTTAACACCACAGGTTTTATAGTACAAGAACAAAACTGTAAAAAACTTATTAAATACTTATAAGACTCCATGTCAATTGTGGGAACTACGTATTTTTTGTTTTTTATCTTGTTTTTAAGCTCAAAAAAATGCGGCTTTAATTTTAGGAACGACTAATGCTAAGACCATTGATAGATTGGATTTACAAACCGAGGGATTTTTAAAACAGAGCTGCGCAGAAGAGCCTCGCAAAACAATTAGCAATTAACTATAGTAAGAATATTTGATGAAATAGAGGAAATTCGGGCCTATCCGGGAGAAAATGCACAGTGATGAGCCGTGTCCAATCATACATTAATCTTATTAAATAAAAAAGCCATCTGACTATAATTGCAGTCTAATTCGTATAAATTTAGCCTGCAATTTGCTAAAACAACTAATCCCCAAATACCCCCCCTCCAAGCAATCTTTAGTGAAGTATTTTATGATGTCTATATTTTATCAGCGTGGACACCATTATCCTGTAATAGTTGAAGGATACATTTAAGAATGTCTGATCTGCTTATCACTCCAACCACTTTACCATCCGATGTAATCGGAATTCTTCTAATAGCATTATCCTTCAAACAATAGCAGATATCCAATATGTAGTCATTCTCATCAAAATGAATGGCAGGTTGTGTCATAAAATCATTCACAGTCCTGTCTTTCTCATCATCATAAGTGTGGAACAATCTTAATACGTCTTGTTCCGACAGGACCCCAACTAAAGTCATATCATTTTCAACAACCGGGATACCCGTAATGTTATTATTAACCATAAGTTCTATGGCCTGGTATATCGGAGTATCTTTATGGATGCATATTACACCTCTCGTCATAATGTCTTTTGCTTCAAGCATTATGTTGTTCCCTTCTGTGACCGACATGTATATCATCTGGCAATAGCTTTCCAGCCTTGATTCAGTTCCTCCATAAGCTGAATTACCTCGCGTATCATTTGAGGATCACGTTTTATATTAGCCTCGGAAAGACGCTTATGCATAAAACAGTATAGCTTACGAAGATTAACTGCTATCTCGCCTCCTGCTTTCATATCCAGAACAGCGTTAAGCTCATTAATAATATCCTGAGCTTTATTTATGTATTGCCCTTTTGCCTGGTAGTTTTCTGCCTGCAATTCCTTTATCGCCAGATTCATAAACTTGATCGCGCCATCATAAAGTAAAACAATGAGACGGTCTTTACTTTGCGTAGTAACCGTGTTATTTTGATATGCTGCGATTCCGTTCATAGATTTATTCCAATAAATGTATTTGGGGCTGTTATCTTTGGTGTTTGACTTACGGGGAGACGTCTGTCCACAGTATTTTCCAGACACCTCCCCTGTAAGTCACCGTATTTTTATCGTTGTTTCTTCTTCGATTATCTCAGAAGAGTCAATGCCATCTGCGGCACTGCATTTGCCTGTGCCAACATGGAGATACCAGCATTAGCCAACACCTGGTTCCTTGTCATCGCCGCCACTTCTGTAGCTACATCGACATCCGAAATACGCGACTCGGCTGCTATCAGGTTCTCCGCCTGATTAGTGATAACCGAAATAGTGCTTTCCAGACGGTTCATCTTATAACCGAACCTTGCACGGGCAGTATCTTTGCTTGTGATTGCAGTGGATAAAGTCCCCAAGGCTGACTGGGCACTGGCAGTAGAAGTAATTGCCGCAGTACTAAGGCCGAGAGTGCTACTTCTCATATCACAACCGGTAATAGACACCGAGTCGGAATCTGCAGCACCGAATTGAATCGATACTGAAGCAGTGGCACTATTGAGCAGAGTATTGCCGTTAAACTCAGTCGCACCTGCAATACGGTTGATTTCCGCAGCCATCTCGTCAAACTCATTATCCATAATGGCTCGCTGAGCGGTAGAATACGAACCGGTTGCAGCCTGCTCGGCCAACTGTTTCATACGCACCAGAGCTTCGTCTATGGTACCCATAGCACCTTCCATGGTCTGCAACATACTAATACCATCCAAAGCATTACGAGAACCTTGCTGTAACACAGCAATATCGGCACGCATCAATTCACGAACTGCCAGGCCGGCTGCATCGTCTTTTGCACTGTTGATGCGCAAACCTGACGACAATCTTTCAACCGATTTGGCCAAAGCATCATAACTCATGCCAAGGTGTCGAGCAGCATTTGCTGCCATAACATTGTTCTTAATTGCTAACATATCATTGACTCCTTAAAAAACCAGACACTTTTGTTTAGGTCTTGCTAACATAACCGAATTTTTTACATTAGAAGGTGCTTTGAGCACGCTATAATATTTCGTTTCTATTGGCCATTATCGACTAAAAAAAAAGATACTTGAGGAATTTCTTTGACGGAAGCAGGTGTAAAATTGTTGGACCGGTAATCCAAAAGAAAACGAGATAGATATTGCTTCTATAAGATGGAAAAAATTAAAAAGATTTATGAATATGTCAATATAGTCAATTATTAAAACAAAAAAAATCACAAATATTACAAAGCGTATGACATTATCGGACAATAGAAAAGCTTTGTGGCTTGATCGCTCAATAATCGTTAGTATACTATGTGACTCTAATAAAAATTTATAGCTATACACATATACGGGAGACTCTTTTTGTTACCGGTTGATGATAGAGAAAACAAGAACGACATACTAAGCAGAAAAACGAGCATTGATAGCATGGGATGTTCTTCTGCCAACGCCGTTTCAGGATTGACCGTTAACCAGGCTCTGGATCAGGCATTTTCCAACTATTATTCGGGAAATTTATCGGAAGCTGAACGACTCTGTAGGCTGATTCTCCAAAAAGTTCCATGTCATGTTGATGCGACTCAGTTGCTCGGGATTATTCTTGAACGAAGGGGCCAATACGACGAATCAGTAAAACTTCTCCATGAAGCAATTAGGCAGGCACCCGGCCACGCCCACCTCCATAATAGCCTGGGAATGGCGCTGCATAAACTCAATAAGATAAATGAGGCTGTCTTGGAATTCAACAAGGCCATTGAGATTCAACCGGACTTTGCAAAAGCTCATAACAATCTCGGTGTTGCTTTAATGAAGCTTGGTCGTATAGACCAGGCAACAACCGCCTGCAGAAAGGCAATCCACTTCCAGAGCGATTTCAAGGAGGCATATAACAATCTCGGGCTGGCACAGAAAAAAAACGGAGATTTGGAGAACGCAGTAACATCATACAAAAAAGCGATAAACCTCGATCCTGAATATACCGCAGCCCTAAGCAATCTCGGTATGGCATTAATTGCTCAAGGAAGATTCGAAGAAGCGGCGGATAACTTGCAAAAGGCAGTGAATTTGGTCCCGAATTCAGCCGAATACCGAAATAATCTGGGGATTCTCTTAAACCGACAGGGACGTTTTGAAGAGGCTGTCGCCACAAGCGAAAAGGCCATAGATATGCGTCCCAACTATGTAGAAGCCTATAACAATCTTGGTACGGCGTTAATCGAGCTTAGACGATTCTCCGAGGCAACTGCTGCTTTTGAAAAGGCAATCGCCATTGATCCACAATGTTCACAGGCACATCATAACCGTTCTCTCGTTCTGCTGTTGACAGCTCAATTTAAGCACGGATGGGACGAATACGAATGGCGCTGGCGAAATGAGGATTTTTCCACACCCCTTCGACCGTTCTCTCAGAAATGGTGGGACGGTTCTTTAGAAGGTCTTACAAAACTGCTTGTATGGGCCGAACAAGGCGTTGGAGACGAAGTTCAATCTTCAGGGCTCATCCGGCACATAATCTCTCGCGGCATCGATATAGTAGTCGAATGTGACAATCGCCTGCTGCCGCTGTTGCAGAGAAGTTTCCCAGGGATTGTTGTTGTGGGACGAGCTGAACCTCCTAATCCTTTACTCGAAGATCCGTCAATTACCCATCAGATTCCCATGGCTTCTATCCCGCGCGTATTGGGATTGTCACCGGATTCAATGCCGTTTCAGAATGCGTTTATGATTCCAGACGAAAAGCTACGCGAGAGATTACGTAGAGAGTACAAAGGGGATGACAATCCTGTGCTTGTAGGTATCAGCTTTAGAAGTGGTAATAGTCAGGAGGGCAGGAAAAGGTCCATCGATTTAGAGCACTGGGGCCCTATCCTAAATGTTACGGGAGCGCGATTTGTAAATCTGCAATATGGAGAGTGTTCAAGGCAATTGCACGCCGCTTACAATCTGTTCGGTGCGGAAATTTTAGATGATAAAAATATCGATCCCTTAAGAAATCTTGAAAGTTTTGCCGCACAGGCGGCCTCAATGGATCTGGTAATCTCTGTGGACAATTCAACGGTTCACTTCGCCGGAGCACTGGGAGTTGAAGTCTGGACTATATTACCTACTGTGCCGGACTGGAGGTGGGGCCTCGAAGGGGACAGAACTCGCTGGTATTCCACTATGCGCCTCTTTCGGCAGCAGGAGAGGGGAAACTGGAAACCGGTTATCTCAAGACTCGCCGACGAACTTACCTTGTTCATCAACTCAAAAGTAAATCAGTAATTCAATATTATCAACTAAGATGTCACCGAGTTTGTTTGAGCTTCTACACAGCAATAGCTTTCCAGCTCGTCCCTAGCTTCAATCAATTGATTCATGATATCGTTGACTGTTTCTGGTGTATCATCTTGTCCTTCATATGATAGTTCTCTAAACAATTCACCTGTCAGCCATTTTTTACCAAAATATATCATATCCTTTATTTTCAATAATTCGGTATTCACATCCGTTGATGAACCCGAAGCCCCTCTTTCGTGAATGCCCCTTGCAGCGGCGATTCTCCATACCTGCCAGCCTCTTGCTCTGGCGGTAAAACAGTAGTCACTGTCGCTGCCAATGAAAGTGAAATTCTCATCCAGCAGCCCGATTTTCTGAATCATTTCTTTTCTGAGTATCATGCAAGCTCCATTGCACCACGGTATTTGCTCATCTTCAGTAAATTCTGACAACTGTCCGTGCTGATGCTTTCCTGCGGGAAAGGCCTCACAACCGCCGGCAAATATTACATAATCGGGATTTTTGCTATACAGTTGCAATGGTGCACCGATGCCACAATCAGGATGTAAGTCCATAAATGTCACCATCTTTTCCACAGCATCAGGTTCCAGGTACATATCCTGATTCAATATAATGATATATTTGCAAGGCTGGTTTAAATATTTGCATATACCTTCATTTACCGCCGCTGTGAAATAAATGTTATCATTATTATTGTCTCTTACAAATGTCTCTACTTCGAGCGTTTGATTCTTCAGTTGAGTCATGCATTTTTCAAGTTGTTGCTCGTTTTTGTATCCCGGTATAATAGCTGCAATCATTTCTTTACTTCCACAATTATTATTCATTTTTCTGATTCCTGATTTATTTTCCCCTACCAAAATTCTCAGTTCATGACTAACTTTTTCAAACACAGGCTCCCATTGGCTCCAATTTTTCTGCCTGAAAAGTTTCATGGTTAGATACCATGGACTATCTTGTCGCCCTAACATCCATCGCCACTCAGGTGCGTAAGGTAACAAAGCCCAGGTAAGCTTACCCATTGCTCCCGCAAGATGCAGCACGGACGTATCCACTGAAATAATCAAATCCAGATTATGAATTGCTGCAGCCGTATCAGTGAAGTCAATAAAGTGCTCTGAAAGATTAGTCACTTTTATTGTTCCGGTATATTCATCCATCTGACGGGCTGCCCGGCCTTTTTGCAATCCATATAATTGAACACCTTCAATCTCTGTCAACGACTCAAAACAACTCAGCGAACAGGAACGATAACGGTCGTTTCCATGTTCGGGCGAACCCGCCCAGACTATTCCAACCTTAAAATCATCCCCTGCCAGTTTTTCCCGCCAATATTCAACCTTTGCCGGATCTGCGTGGATATAAGCCACTTCAGAAGGAATTGTCTCCAATTTAGTCTCGAATATGTTCGGCAAATCGAACAAAGATGTGTAAATATCATATTGTACAGATAGCTTACGGTCCGGATGGTACTCTATCAGTTCATCAACTCCCGGAAAATCTCGAAAAAGTCCGATTAGTGGTTTAAGTGTCTCAAATATTACAGTTCCACCCCGGGCCTTAACCATTGGCAGAAATCTGGCAAACTGGATATTGTCACCCAATCCCTGTTCATAATGAACTAAAAGTCTCTTGGATTTAAAATATGAACCATCCCAGCGGGGTTTTCCGGTGCTGCGATAATCTGTTAGAATCTTCAAATCAGCATTTCGCCGCCACCTGTATCCCTTCCAGCCTTCTATATAATTCCCGTTCAACAAATGAGCAAGTGACATATTCCAGTGAGCCTGTGCATAGTCGGGTTTGAGCCGAGTGGCCTGTTGGTAATTCTCGATAGCCTCAGTACATCGCCCCTCGTCACACAGACTGTTAGCTAAGTTATAATAGGCCTCTGAAAATTGCGGGTCAAGTTGTATCGCTTTATCGAAATTAGCCATCGCTTCGGCAAATTGCTCCTGTTCCTTCAGTACAATGCCGAGATTGTTATATGCCTCAGCATAGTTCGGGTCGTATTGTAGTGCCAGTTTTAAATTTTTTGCTGCTTCGTCGATTTTTCCCTGCCCACTTAAAACCACTCCCAAATGGTTATATGCCTCAACAAAACTCGGTTCCAATCGTATTGCTTGTCTATAATTCTCAATTGCCTCGTTATATAAATCCTGTTTCTCAAGAGAAAATGCCATAGTGTTGTAAGCCTGAGCATAATCCGGTTTTAGCGATATGGCTTGTGTGCACTTTTCGACAGCGTCAGCATATTGCCCCTTAGATTGCAAAGCAATAGCTATATTATGATAAGCCTCTGCGTAGTCAGGTTTTATAGAAACTGTTTGTTGTGGATTCGTATTAGTAATAGTCA
>CAZDVE010000014.1:11807-94938 GCA_964508785.1 uncultured Pirellulales bacterium
GGCAAGCAGTGCCTCGTTATATTTTCCAAGAGCCTCTAAGACAATTCCAAGAGTATTGTGATATAGTGCCACAGAATCATTTTGCTCAATCGCCTTGTTGACCAACTCGACTGCTATGTCGTATCGGCCCTCTTGATAAGCTTTCACCCCCGATGAATGCAGTAAATCAGGATTTTTTTGATCACTTTTTAGAAGCTCTTTGTAATACTGCTCAGGCTCTCGAAGATTTTTGAATGGTTGCTTTTGCTCCTTTTTTTCTGCACTCTGTGAAAAAGTAAGCATATATAAAATGCTTTCCTATAATGAAAAAAGTGAAAAATAAATCCGTTTGTACTTTAAATGAGAATATTTATCGAGTTATCAACAGTAAGTGTATCTTGCAATCCGGAATCATTGTCATAACTTATGCTGTTATCCAGCCATTCATGAATCCCACCCATATCATATTCTTTTTCATAGATTTCCGGATTTCCGGAATTTTGCTGCTGCTGTTCACTATTGAAATGTAAATAATCGTTCAAACTTTCTTGCTCTTGCTGTTCGCTGCTTGTAAGCACAACCTCAAGCCGCTTTATATTGATTCCGGAATCCGATAGATCGCGGATTATCTGCGGCAGTGCCTGCTCAATTTCTATTCTTGTTTGTGTTTTGCTTGCTTCCAATAAGCCGGTAATTTGATTTTCCTGCTCCTGGAATTTTATCAGTACCTTCCCTAATTCCGGCGGATTTAGACGAACTGTTATCTGCTTATCCCCAACTTGATTTGTCAATGAACTTTGAATTGACTCAAGAATCTGTTTCCCAACATTAGTAAGAACATCGCTCACAGAACTCTGACTTACATAATTACTTACTTTTACATTTCCAGAAGATACAGGCTGCTCTATCGTTACTGTTTGGGAACTGTCAATTGAGTATATGGGCTTTGTCTTAGAATCAATGTTAACTGAAGTTGAATCAGTTTGTCCTCCTTTTTGATTTGTTAAATTATTAATATTTACTACATTTAATTTCCGAATATCAGAATTGCCATTTAAATCATTCAATCCTAAAATGGATTCTTTTGTTACCGTAGATTTATTATTTTCCTTAAATTCCTCTATCTTATTAATCAGGCGTTCATGAGTGAGAATATGTTCTTGCAAGTTGTTCTCACCGATATTCTTTTGTGAATTAGAGGCATCAGTCTTTACATACGAAGTAATAACATCAAAAATAGATTCTTTTCCATCAGTTGATTTTTTTCCGGTCAGATTATTTACAATACTTTCCGACAATGCTTCTTTTTGACCTGTTATTCCTATTTGTTCGCCAGCATTATTTTCACCTTTGTTTACCTCTGCAGCACCTTCTAAGTCCGATAAATTGATTGCTGCTTTTGCTTGTTCTATATTCTTCTGTACTTCCTGTATTATAACCGTTGATTGATTATCCAAAAGCAATTGATCAGCATCAACATTATTTTTTATCGTTTCCACAAATTCATTTTTTATATCATTATTAAAGGCAAGAATATCTTGAGATTTTCCCGAAATTACAGATTTTATCCTCTGATAAATATCATCGCGTTTTTGTATAAGCTCTTGAATCTCTGCCGGTTCGTTTATTTCTGCACTAATAGTTAAATCTTTGTTCTCTTTGAGAGCTGTTAGTAACTCGGAAATTTGTTGTCCAACTTTAGGCTCTGCATTTTTGGTAACATCTTTTACAGTTGATTCAAATGACGACTTTTCTTCTGTATCCGAAGAATTCTCATCAGTATTAGATTCGGTTAAATCTTTTCTATTTGGTACTGTGTTATCCTTTATTTCCTTTGTATCTTGAATGCCTTCTTTTTCCTCGAGAGGCTGTTTATCGTTTTGCAAAGGCTGTATTTCATCTCTATTATCGGTCGTTACAGATTCCTGAGCCTCAAAATCCTTCGTTTCGTTATCCAGTTCAAAAGTAAACCTTTCATTTTTATTTGTTTTGTCTAACTTCGTTGAACTCGGACTCGGAGGACTTGTTTGCGGTAAAATACAACTTATTGTCAACATGTTAGAATTCATTATGTAAATCCAAATTAACTATCACAATATTTAGCAATTGCTATGCCAGTATTTTGAGACTATCCCTGAAATATTTATAAATACATATAGATATTACACTTATAAACATCAAAAGGTTTGTTTTATAATAAAATACCATCTTGAGAGCGGATTGTACGGAGAGATATTCCATAATATAAGGAAGGAATTTCCGTCATGCCTATAAATATTAACCAGGTTTATGGTATGTAATAAAATAATTGCCCATGTATAAATTCCTGACATAATGCCCTGCTACAAATAGACTCATTTTAGCAAAAAAGCGGTTTTTAAGGCGATAAAAGCCTAAACATACCTAAAACAATCACAATTGCCTAACTGGCACGATTATTGCAGTTTTGTATTCAACAAATAACGTTCGTATACAGATTATTGGAAAATACCAATGTCCAGTACCAATAGTGTTACAGATTTGCTAAATGCTGGTATTAAAGCGGAAAGTCTTCGCCAGAAAACAATTGCAAACAATATCGCCAATCTTGAAACTCCTAATTATCGCAGGATTGATGTAAAGTTTGAAGAGTTGCTCACAAAATCTTTGGATTCATCGGGATCTGTTGATCTTAGTGAGATAGAACCTGTAATTTATCGACCAAAAGAAACTCAGGTCAAATCTAATGGTAACGACGTCAATTTAGAATCTGAAATCGGCCAAATGGTTAAAAACAGCCTTCGTCACACAGCCTATATTCGACTTCTCAGCAAGAAATATAAGCAAATTGAATTGGCTATGGAAATTAAGTAGTAATCTAAATGTCGCTAATTAGTCGGTACAGCATAAATAACAGATGATTAGATAAGGTATTGAAGATATGGAAGTAGAAAATAACTTCGGCCCTATAGATATAGCGATTTCAGGTTTGCGGGCACAAGGCAAGCAAATTGAGATAATTTCCTCAAATGTTGCAAATGCACGTACAACTAATGCCAGCAATGGAGAGCCATATCGCAGGCTCGAAGCGTCATTCAAGTCGGATGGCGAAATTGGCGGTGTCAAACTGGATAAAATACTCGCTGATACGAGTGATTTTTTAAGAGTATTAGACCCCGGCAATCCCATGGCTGATGAGGATGGATACGTTTCCATGCCGAACGTCAATCTACCTATGGAGATGATGAATCTTACTATAGCAACACGCATGTATCAGGCTAACACGGCCGTTTTGAAACGTTATCAACAAATGGTACAAACTACTCTCGAACTACTTAAATAAATTCAGGGAATAACAATGGTCAACTTTAATGCAAATATAAGCGGCATTCAAAATGCAATGAAAGGTGTTTCGGAACAAAACTCGATACAACGTAATAACAATTCTAATAATTCTGGCATGCCGAAGATAGAAGGTTTTGATAATAAAAAAGCAGAATTTGGTAATGCAGTTAAGGCTATCGACAATTACATATCAAAAGTCGATGACCTTCAACAGTCATCTGATATGTCTATAAAGGACCTTTTATCCGGTAAGAATGAAGATATCACCTCGGTCGTCTCAGCGGTAGCAAAAGCTGATTTGAGTTTCAAACTACTTGTTGGCGTTAGAAATAAGCTTATTGAAGCTTACAAACAAACAATGAATATGTCGGTGTAATTAATTATTTATCATTCTTTACTTATTTTTAATTAACTAATACAGAAAAAGAGACTTAATGAATCTTCTACAAAAAATAGGAGCAATTTGGCAAAAGATCGGCTTGGTCCAACGTTTTTTCCTCATTGCCATTATGCTAACTTTTTTTGGCGTTGGTGCGTTATTGACTCACTGGGCACGTAAACCCGATTTGAGGTTGTTATATCAAGACCTTGATCCGGAAGAAGCAGCCAAAATCACAGAGAAAATCAGCGAAAAAGGAATTGTTTACGATTTGAGAGCCGGTGGGACAAGCATCTATGTCCCAAAAGAGCAGGTCTATCAACTTCGTTTAGATATGGCAAAAGAGGGACTTCCCATAGGAACACAAGGAGGCTACAAGATATTCGATAACGGCAAGATAGGCGTTAGTCCATTCGTTCAAAGCGTTAATCTCAAACGAGCACTACAGGAAGAACTTGCCAAGAGCATTCAAATGATAGACGGTGTTTCTCATGCACGTATTCACATAGTCAATTCCGAACAAACTCTTTTCACATCCGAGGCCGGCAAAACTACTGCATCTGTGGTTCTTAAACTAAAACCGGGTTACAAAATAAGCTCTGTGAATATAGCAGCAATCACTCATTTAGTATCAGGTAGTGTTGAAGGGCTAACATCAGAAAATGTGACGGTGATAGATAGCCAGGGACACTTACTTTCCGGCCAGTCCGGCAATGCAATTGCAAGTGGTGCCGGAACTGTACAGGATTACAGGGAAAGAGTGGAGCAAAATCTACAAGACAAGGTTGAAGAGATGCTTACCACCGTCCTGGGGCCGGGTCGAGCAACAGTTAAGGTACATGCAGTTATCGATACAAACAGTATCAGCACCATTACTGAAAAGTACGAGCCAAAAGGAGTCACCACTAAAGAAGAAATTACCAGTGGTTCCGAAACCGAAGCTGTTAGCACATCAGGTAAAGGCCAGCCGACAACACCAGGAAGTACTAAAAAGGATGAAACAATTGTTACTGAATACCAGGTAGGCAAAACTGTAACGCAGGAAGTTATTTTGCCGGGTGAAGTAAAATCTCTTTCGGTGGCAGCTATTGTGGACCTGTCACCTCCCGATGTGAACGAAGCTGATACTGGCGAACAACCTGCGAAGATGATGGAACTTACTGATGTGGAAAAACTTATCGAAAATGCCCTTGGCCTGGACCTTGAAGGAGGAGATTCGCTGAAAGTTGTTGACGTAAAAATTCCTCGCCAGGAGGAACTGTTATTAGATGAAGAATCATCAGGGGGGCTTGACTATATCGCAATTGCAAGACAGGCCTCTTTGGGAATTATGGCGATTTGCATGTTGCTTGTTTTCCGCATGTTCAAGGGGGCTAAGAAAAAAGTGCAGGCAGAAGCTGCCACCCAGGCCCCACCCCAGACAGAGGAATCCGGCGGTTTCCTTCCCGGTCAATCTGGAGTTTCACCTATGGCCTTTCGCAGACAGATAGCTGGTGCTTTGGAGAGCGATCCGGAACGAGTCAGGCAATTGTTCGCCAAGTGGATAGAAGAATAGTCCCGAAAAAAAGGATTGCATAAATGGCATTGACGGGCAAACAAAAAGCAGCAACGTTGTTGATGAGTTTGGATGCGACAACAGCGGCAGAACTGGTCAAAGGTCTTGATTCCAAAACTGTTCAGGAATTAGCTTTGGAATTGGCATATCTTGATGCCACTGGTTTGAGAAATAATAAACAAAGCGCCGAAATTGCGTTGCAGTTCTACAATTTACTCCACGTCGACAATGAATTTCACATAGATGAATTCCTTCGCGAAATACTTAAAAGCACCTTGGGAGAAGGCAAGGCGGAAAATATTCAAAACCAAATACAAAATTTATTATATAAACGTGACCCCTTTATTTCTATCAGGTCAACCAACTCACAGACCTTAGCATCTGTTCTTAGCAGCGAACATCCTCAGGCGGCCGCAGTGGTTCTATCAGAATTGCCGGCAAAGAAAAGTTCAGAAGTGCTTAGTATCCTCGGTGAAGGAGTCCGGCTTAGCGCTATCAGCAGGATGGCAAGCTGTGAGGCTATAACTTCCGAGGCAAAGGCACGAATAGCAGAGACAATCTGCAAACGTCTTGAGGCAACTACAACTGCTGCAGAGACGGGCGAAGTCTCTGCGGCTCAGCCGGAGCAATCGCTACGTAAAGTGGCTGTGATTTTACGTAACCTGGGTAAAGAGCTTCGAGACGGCCTGCTCGGTGCTATACGTGGAAAAGATGAGAAAGCCGCCGAAACAGTGGCTCAGTTAATGATTATCTGGGAGGATTTACCACAAGTAACCGACAGGTCGCTGCAGGAAGCATTGCGTGGAATCGATTCTCGTAAACTGGCATTGGCATTACATAAAGCTGAAAATGAGATAATTGAAAAAATCAGGTCTAACATCTCTGAGCGAGCTGCTGCTGCTCTTGATGAGGAAAAATCTCTTATGTCGGCTCCAAAAAAAGAGGATATCGAACAAGCGAAGGAAGAAATTGTCCAGGTTTTACGTCAGATGAACGAGAAAGGCGAACTGGCGTTTATTGAAGAGTGATATAATGTTTGGTCAACCCACAATTATTCTGTCCAAGCCAATCAAATCGGTAACAATTCAAGATACTCGACCCGCATCTATCGGATCTGAGGACACAAACAATATGGGCGGGACTGAATTGATTAGTCAAACACAAATAAATCCTGATTTAGATGCAAATAATACCTCGGCAGATAATTCAAAGGCTAAAGAAGCTGCGCTTTTACAAACCTGCCAAATCATCAATAACATAGCTGATAAACTTAAAAAGTTTAATGAGAATCTGATTGCAGAACATAAGGAGGAAATCGCCAAACTTTCGGTAGAAATCGCAAGAAAGATATTGGTCCAAAAGGTGGAGAAAGGTGATTATGAAATAGAATCAATCGTAAAAGAAGCACTTAAAAATATTCCCACTCGTCAGGATGTGGAAGTGCATCTTAATCCCGAAGACCATGTGCAATGTCAAAAGTCACTACATGATGAATTAAATAGTATGCTAAGTGAGATAAAGCTAATTTTAGATCCGGACATAAAACGGGCGGAATGCTCAATAAAAACCCCAAAGGGGACTATACAATCATTCATTGACGAACATTTGGAGCAAATTGGTGAGGCACTTGGAAAAGTGAAATAAATAATGGCAGTTGGTGCCGATACAAAAAATTCGATTGATTTTGAGAAATTTCACTCTGTGTTAAATGAAGTCAATTTAATGAACTGTCGCGGTTCTGTTGTTCGAGTGTCAGGTTTGACAGTTGAATCGAACGGTCCGGCGGTTGGTTTAGGAGAACTTTGTGAGATCCGTATTCGTGATGGAAGACGTACACTGGCGGAAGTAGTTGGTTTCCAAAATGACCATCTTATCTTACTGCCGCTGGAACATATCGATGGTATATCACCTGGCGACTCGGTAAAAACACGAACCACTCCCCGCCATATCACTCTCAATGAAAACGTGCTCGGCAGAGTATTGAATGGTTTGGGAGAACCGATAGATAATAAAGGACCTCTGACCGGGACTGACAGAAAACCCCTGGATGCAGAGAGCCCTCCACCTTTGAGTCGTGAAAAGATTACCAAGCCCCTTGCCTTAGGGATAAGGTCCATTGACGGACTATTAACGTGCGGCAAAGGACAGAGAATAGGAATTTTCTCAGGCAGTGGAGTAGGTAAAAGTGTTCTGCTCGGCGATATCGCAAATTCAAGTGAGGCGGATGTCAATGTAGTCGCATTAATAGGTGAACGTGGCCGAGAAGTTCGCGAGTTTCTTGAATCAGATCTCGGTCCTGAGGGTTTAGCCCGCAGCGTTGTCGTGGTTGCAACATCAGACTCACCTCCTATCCAGCGGGTCAAGGCGGCATTTGTGGCCGTTACAATTGCAGAGTACTTCAGAGATAAAAAAATAAATGTTTTATTTATGATGGATTCACTTACCCGTTTTGCCCATGCCCAGCGTGAAATAGGTCTTGCCGCCGGTGAACCTCCGACAACAAAGGGTTACTGTCCAAGTGTTTTCTCACTTATGCCGAGACTAACCGAACGTTTGGGATGTTCCGAAAACGGCAGTATAACGGGTATTCTCACAGTTCTGGTTGAAAATGACGATTTGTCTGATCCAGTTGCCGATAGCGCCAGAAGTCTGCTGGATGGGCACATAGTTCTATCAAGAAGATTAGCCGAGAGAACACATTATCCCGCTGTGGATATCTTACAAAGTATAAGCCGACTGATGCCGGCAGTGACAACCAAAGAGCATAAACTTGCGGCGCAAAAACTTAAAGAAATATACGCTATTTACGATGATGCTCAGGACTTAATAAACATTGGGGCGTTTTCATCCGGCAGCAACAGGCGTATTGATGGGGCAATAGCATTGATAGACAGAATCAGTGACTTTCTTATTCAACCTGTAAGAGAGAGAACAAATTTCAATGAAACGGTCAGACGCATGATGGATATTACACGATCCTGGGATGAGCTTTTAGGTGCTCAATGATTGAATAATGTAAAAATATAATTTTGTATCGAAACTTTAAAACTGGAAATTAAATGAAAAGGTTTGTATGGCGGCTTCAGCGTGTTCTTGACATAAGAGAAAAAGAGGAACAAAAAAAAACAGCAGAGCTGCTTGAGTTAACCGACAAATTGGCTGTTACACGTGGGGAACTGCTAATAAAGCAGAAAACAATAGAAAACATAATAAACAGTATAAATAATGAAAATCCTAAGAAACGTCTGGGCAAACAGGAGTTCTTCTTGGCGTATTCTTACATAAGTGACAGGCAAATTAAAAAACTAAGAGAAAAAATCAGACATTTGGAATTACAACAAAAAGAAAAGATTGAAGAAGTTCTAAAAGCTAAAAGATACAAAGAGGGATTAAAAAGATTGCGAACTGAAGCAAGGTTGCAATTTATTAAGGAACAAGAAAAATACGAGCAAAAAGAATTAGATGACGGTTCGACAATTTCATTTGTCAGGAACCATTGAAATTAGGAGAAATCCCGTGAGTAAAAAACTGATAATAATAACATCGGCATTAGGATTGCTGAGCTTTGCCGGAGCATTTGCATTCTCATGGTTCACCAGGCCTTTACCGACAGAACTCTCAAATGATCCGAATCAAACATCCATTACCAATGACGAAATCAAACCACTGCAATCGAAGACCGGCACAATAACCGCCACTGATTCTTTATCCGTTGAGACGACAAAATCTTTAACTGAACAGCAGCTAAAGAATCTAATTCACGATCTTAGAAAAAAGATGCGTGATTATGATAATAAACTCCGTGCCATAAAGGTACAGGAACAAAGATTGCAAACAGCCCAGAATGTTCTAAAAGAGGATATTGAAAAGCTGCATAATTTACAAATCCAACTTACATCAGTCACCGCCAATATTAAAAGTGAACGCGATAAACTTATAAAAAGCAGACTTGAGATTGATAAGAGTGAACAAACGAACCTCGCAACATTAGCAGCAACCTATGATAAGATGGAGGCAAGCAGCGCCGGTAAAATATTGACCAGTATGTGTTCATCTGAAAAATCCAAAACGGGACAGGATAACAAGTTTGATGATACTGACGGCAGTTTTGATGACGCTGTTAAGATTTTGTATTTTATGACCGAACGAACCAAGGCAAAATTGTTGGCTGAACTGGCTATATCCGAGCCACAACTTGCAGCAGTTTTAAGCCAGAGATTAAAGCAAATCGTTGAGGTAAATTAGTATAATGGATATAGCAACTATTATAGGAGTAATTCTGGGTTTTGTTGTAGTCGTTGGCGCTATCGTCATCGGTGGTGGCTGGCAGTCGTTCGTGCACATCCCTTCGTTGGCAATCACAATAGGAGGTATGTTATGTGCCACTCTTATACACTTTTCTCTTCATCAATTTCTCGGAATATTCTCAGTAGTCAAAAAAACCATCGTCACCAAGATACCGCTGCCGTCCGAACTGATTCAGAACATGGTAAACTTTGCAGCCATCAACAGACGTGACGGTGCACTTGCCCTGGAACAGGAGATTCCCAAATTAAATGATTTATTTTTTATCAAGGGTTTACAAATGCTTATAGACGGCCAGGAATCCGAGTCAATAAGAGACCTTATGTCTCTTGAAATCGAATACCTCAGGGACCGTCATTCAACAGGAAAAAAAATTCTGGAATTTATGGGTGCAGCCGCTCCTGCTTTCGGAATGATAGGAACTTTAATCGGATTAGTTCAAATGCTTAGAAATCTATCATCCCCGGATCAAATCGGCGGTGGAATGGCTGTGGCTTTGCTTACAACTTTCTATGGAGCTTTTTCCGCCAATTTGATTTTTATTCCATTGGCCGGAAAACTGGGGATTTATTCCAAGGCAGAAACCACGGCAAAGGAAATGATTGTGGAAGGGATCTGTGCTATTGCACAAGGTGACAGTCCAACCGTTATTCGAGAGAAAATGCAGGCATTTGTATCCCAGGGCAGAAGAGAAGAAGTAAAGGCCACTATATAATGGGGCGTTTTAAAAAACAGGAAGAACCCGATGAGGCTCAAGGTGCACCGGAATGGATGGTGACCTTTAGCGATTGTATGACCCTTCTTCTGACATTCTTTGTTCTTCTTCTAACTTTTTCCTCTTTCGATAACAGAATATTTAGAAGATTAAAGGTAATTTACTCCACGGCTCTAACAACTATCACCCCTTCAAGACGAAGTGATCGAGATGCTTTAATATATTTTCCCCCTGTCAGACATATAAGCGATCTCGACGAAGGCAGTGAGAAACCTACTTTGACTATGGGAGATAAGGACGGTTTAATAGAAGAATCAAAACCTTTGCATTTTAATAATGGCATTATATTTATGCTTCCTTCTAACAACGTCTTTTGGGGCAATGGGACAGTTATTTCCGCTAACGGTCGTCATATCATGGATAAATTAGCACTGTTTCTATCAGGAACATCCAACAGGATAGTCATCAGCGAAAACGGACCTTCCACGGAACCAACCGGTGAATCGCTGGGATTAGAGCGGGCGTGGACGGTAATAAATTATCTGACAGCCAAACATAACCTTAATAAGAATCGATTTAGCATCTCATCGGTAAGTACTCTTTCTCAGCAGAGCAATCAAAGTTCTTATCCAGATTCTGTGAAAACGAACAATGGTCGTGCCGTCGAAATAGTATTGTTAACACGGAACATATACAATTGAGAAATCAGTCCAAGACAAGCGAAGAAAAAGGCCCAAAGGTACCGGGGTATATTGTGACTTTTTCAGATATGGTTACACTATTGCTTACATTCTTTGTAATGTTGCTTACCCTTGCCGAGGTTCAGGACCCGGAACTTTTCGACAAAGGACGGGATTCCTTCCTCGAATCACTCAGATATGTAGGACTTGGGCCACTTTTCGGAAGACAACGATTGCCTCAATTTGGTCATATTAAAAATATAAACTATATATCCAATCCGGAGCAGACATTCAACAATAGAACTATTGATGCGAGAAAGGAAGAGTTAGATCGCTTATTGAAAGAACTCATGCAGATGACGACTACCATTAATTCAAGATTGACAGCTGACAAGATTGACTTTTCGGTTGCGAATGTTCATTTTTCTCCCGGCATGGCCAGCCTTGACGATAGATCAACTAAGTTTCTGACTGAATTTTGCCGGGATTTACAACTTGTTACCGACAAAAAATCAGGCATGTTATATGTGCTTGGTCTTGCTCCTGATGAAAAGACTGAGAAACAACAATGGTTTTTATCCGCAAAGAGGGCAGAAACTGTGGCTCAGTTTCTCCGGAATAATCTTGGTTCGATTTCCAATTCCAATCTGCGAACTAATCAAAGCTTTACCAGACCAATGCCCAAATGGTCGGTTCATTCCTGGGGAGCTGGGCCGGGGGGAGACTGGATAGGACCGGAAAGCTCTATGTCGAAAAGCTCACAGATATTAATCGCGATATTAAAATGAGTTATTAATTTATACACTTGTTAAGTTTTTCGACAAATTATCTGACATAATCATCACTTTTTAGCATAAATCCTCTGTTAAACCGCATAAATAAATGTTTGGTTAGTTCGGTACAATATTTGCTCTATATATCAATAAGGCTATTTCTACTTACAGAATAAGTAGCTATGTAAAACAGGATGCTCGTGGATAATTTTATATGTTCGATAACTTAACCGGCTTTAAGAAAAAAATCCTTGCGTCTTTGGCAATAATTGCCTTGGGCGGCAGTTTGCTTGTATTTCGCTCAACCCGATCCGAAACAAACGCGATGGAGCCGGAGAATTCATTATCAGATCCCTGCCAGCCATCGAAAACGTATGATTCAAATATAAACTCCCTTTTCAAAAAAGATTCGCAACTGCCTATGAAATCAGGTTATGACAATAGTAGCGGGGAATTTTATATCAAAACAATACTTTCGGTTTTCCTTGTAATTGTTCTTGGCATAGCTGCTATATATGTTTCAAAGAAGCTTTTGCCTAAATTTACTAACTTACCGGGCAAAGAGATCCGCATTATTGAAACGGTACATCTTGGACCACGAAGAGCAGTTCATCTTCTTGAAGTAGGCAATAGACGATTTCTCATCGGCAGTACAAACGAGAACATAAGTACATTGGCTGACTTGAATCCATCATTTATGGAACTTTCAAACCAGGAAATGGATATTAATTACGAGAAAATAAATGATAGTCAATCATATTAGAATTAGCTTTATGACTTTTTTTGTTTTGGTCTCAGCTGGACTAAGCTTCGGCCAGAACTCAAACACATTCAGTCCTCTTACCAACAATGATTTGTCGGCTATGGGAATACAGCAACCTGAGTTTCCGGGAAATGCCATTAATGCTCCCGGAACCAATAATTCGACAGGCGCAGTCCCGAGTATTACTGACTTGAAAACCCTTATAGACAAGGCAATGACTACCGAGGACAAGAATAAAGACTGGTCGACTCCGGTCAAACTTGTAATAATCTTTAGTGGTTTAGCAATCCTGCCGAGTCTTTTAGTAATGATGACTTCTTTTACAAGAATTGTAATTGTTCTGGCATTTGTCCGTCGTGCTTTGACCACCCAGAGCATCCCCCCTACTATCGCTATAGTAGGTTTAGCTTTGTTTTTAACATTGTACACGATGGCCCCGACATTTGAGAAAATCAATACGAATGCAGTGCAGCCTTATCTTGCAGATGAAATTGATTTTCAAACAGCAGGAGCCAGAGCCAGCAGTTGCATCAAGGAATTTATGCTCAGGCAGAGCCGAGAGGCGGACTTAGCCCTTTTTGTAAAAATGGCCAAGATTGAACCACCAACCAGTTTGATGGACATAGATATGCACATCATTATCCCGGCTTTTATTATTAGTGAATTCCGCACTGCATTTGAGATAGGCTGTCTTTTGTTTATTCCTTTCTTATTGCTGGACATGGTTATCGCCGGTGTCTTGCTCAGTGCCGGTATGATGATGTTGCCTCCGGTTATGATTTCACTGCCTTTTAAACTTATATTATTTATTCTCGTAGACGGCTGGGGGCTACTGGCAAAAAGTATTAGTTTAAGTTTTAACTGACGTCGGGAAGAACAAAAAAATTCAGTTTCCACAAGATGGTAACATATTACAGGATACGAACTATGGATAATAGTTATATTGTTTATCTGGGACGACATACTCTTGAAACTGCCTTGTTAATATCAGCTCCGATCCTGCTTACCTGCATGTTTGTTGGAATAGTTGTTACACTACTCCAGGCGGTCACATCGATACGCGATATGACTTTAACGATAGTTCCCAAGCTTTTGGCAATTGGTGCTGTTCTGCTGGTTTTTAGTAACTGGATGCTTCAGGTCCTGCTGAGCTTTGCCAATGAGATCTTTAGCCATATTCAGAATATCGGGCGCTAAAAATAAATGGCTTTAATGATCGAAAAACTGCTTGGCCTGATTATGGTTCTGACAAGAATCACGGCAATATTTTTAGTCATTCCGGTTTTTGGGTGGAAGAGCATTCCCGCCAGAGTAAAAGTCGCGATGATTTTACTGTTAGCGATTTTCTTTTCAATTATCACTCCATTACCTCTTTATTCCGGACAGGTATCTTTAGCAAGGGCAATTTTATTGATATCAAACGAAGCTGTTTACGGACTGGCCCTTGGTTTAATTGTCTCCCTGTTATTCGCCGCTGTCGGACTTGGCGGACGCATTATAGAACGGCAAATCGGTTTTGCCATGGCTAACATCCTGGACCCATTGACCGGCGAGAGAAGTAAACCATTAAGCAGCCTGCTGGAAATGGTATTTATCCTGTTGTTTTTATGTGCCAATGGTCATCATATTTTTTTGTCGATTATTTCTCGTAGCTACGAGGCGTTCCCAGCCGGTAGTATTCCGACTATATCCGTATTAACCGGCGGAGTAATACAAGCGGGTTCGGCAATGTTATTAGCCAGCCTAAAATTAGCTGCCCCCATACTGACTGCTTTTCTTTTATTAATGGTCGTCTTAGCTGTGCTGGCACGTATAGTGCCGGAAATGAATATCCTTTTTATCAGTTTACCAATGCGTGTAGGACTGGGCTTTTTAATGATAATGATATTTTTACCGTTCTTTACTTCATTTATATCCGAATTCGCCGACTTGATGAGCAAATTATTACCTCTATAGGTTTATTATAAATTTAAGAATTTAGTTCATGTTACCAGATTTTTAATTTCGAACTTTAACTAAAATCAGAGACCTATCATGGCAGACCAGCCAGCCACCGAAAGGACAGAATACCCAACACCAAGAAAGCTCAGTAAGGCCAGAGTGAAAGGGCACGTGCCCCAGAGCCAGGAGCTAACATCCGTAGTCACGCTTTTGGCATTGATAGCAATGCTCGCTTTATCAGGTCCGAATCTTCTCCAATGGATCGAAATGGAAATTGAGCAGGGAATGTCCTGCGAAAATGAAGTTTTCGCCAATACAAAAACATTTATTGGTTTCATGAGCGCAAAATTTATCGATTCAATACTCGTCATGATACCTATCCTTATAGCACTCGTTGTAAGTGCCGTCTTGGCCGGGATTGCCGTGAGCGGCCTGAATTTTGCTACAGGTGCTATAGAATTAAAGTTAAGCCAACTTAACCCGGTTGCAGGTTTCACAAAGCTTTTCAATGCTCGCTCCGTAGTGAGACTGTTAACATCTATATTAAAATTGCTTTTTGTAACATTGATCGTTTGTTATTACCTTCAAAGTCAACTCGAAACACTTGCCGGCCTTCGATGGGCCTGGTCGGGGCAGATAATAGCAACTATCTCCAAGGTAATACTCGGCCTTTTAATACGCATCGGAATAGCACTGCTGATTATAGGCATTGCCGATGCTATATACCAAAAACACAAATACATCAATGACTTGAAAATGACACGTCAGGAAGTTAAACAAGACCATAAAGACACCGAAGGTTCACCTGAGTTAAAACGTAGAGTCCGGACGGTCCAGTTCCAGATGGCCTTAAAACGCACACTGCAGGAGGTGCCAAAGGCTACCGTTGTTCTTGTTAACCCAACACACTATGCTGTCGCCCTGCGTTACGATTCCAAAACGATGGATGCTCCGATTTTGGTAGCTAAAGGGGCAGACCATCTGGCTGAAAAAATCAGAGAAATCGCTCGGGCTTACGGCGTACCGGTCATCAGTAGACCGGAACTGGCCAGGACGATATATTCAACCATAGAACCCGGCAATCCCATACCAGAGCACTTATATGCAGCAGTAGCACAAGTGCTGGCCTTGATTTATCGTCTCCGCAATAAGAAAAACTAAATCTCATAATATCTTTATTTCAAAGAGCTTATATTCTTTTCCGCAATACGCAGTCCTGTATTCTGTATCCTGTGTTCTGTATTCTGCCTTAAAATTGGCTTCGTTTGGGTTCGTTTCTTGTCCCATAGCTTGTGCCACAGGTATCGCAGACGATGCGAGATTTTGCCATAATCTTTTTATTTCAAAGAGCTTATATTCTATTACGCTATACGCCGTACTCTGAACGCAGCACGAAATAATTGGGTTCGTTTTGAAAAAAAAGGCCGATTTGTCGAATACTCTCTACACTTGTCGAATAACTTGAGTATATGCGTTTATGAGTGTATGTGTTGATGAGTATATGTTTTAACTCATTTACTCTTTTACTCATGTACTCATTTACTCTCAAATAAACAACTTCCTGCCGTTAAAATATCAAATATTAAAAATAAAACTGTAAAAACGCATATCAAAACTAAAAAACAGAGCTTCGCAATGTAGTTAAACTTGACCTTGGCCGACAAGCTAAAATTTTTGATTTTTACGTTATAGTACCTATGGCATGAATTTTGCTTTTTTCACTTCGATTTTTGATTTGCTTGCCCCGCTACCCCCATTTTGATTCGATATTCATTATTAAATTTTAGGGTCGGTATTATACCAAAAATCGGCCGTAATGCAAGCAAAATCCCCGCTTTTATCGGAAATTTTCCTTTACAGAATGATGTCATTGCGAGGCTTCGTAGCTTTAGCGAAGGAGCCGCGGCAATCTTCCATTAATAACATGAAAGTTTTGTCATTTTTTGTCAATTTTTGGTCATTTTTAGGCGCTTTTTGCACTTTTTTGAGCATTTTTGAGACGTTTTAATCAATTTTTGACTCGGTGAAAACGCCTTTATTTAGTGCATAGTCGTTTGTCGTTGGTAATTGGCCGAATTCAAAAAATACGTAGTCACCACAATAGACAGATACATTTCATCAGTATAACGTTGCTTTTATAAATCTCGTATTAAAAAGCATCTGGAGTAACTGAGCAGTTCTAAATGATAAATATTATATTAAAGAAAGGGGACAAAAATGAAAAAAGCTTATATGATAATGTTAATCTGTCTAATTGTTACCGGGCTTGTTTGTCCCGGCTGCAAACCTTCCTCGAGCGACCAACTGGAAGAAAACAAGGCACTTGTCCGGCATGGGTATAAGTTGTTGGAAGAACGGGATTGGGTTAAATTAGCGGAACTGTATGCGTCCGATTTTATCTACTACTCGCCGGAAAGACAAGAACCGGGCACGCGTGAGGATTTCATGCAATACCTCCAAAGACTAGAAGTCGTCTACCCCGACTTCAGTGATACGATAGAGGATATTATAGCCGAAGGCGACAAAGTAGTCGTCCGTGAGCTTTGGCGGGGTACCAATAAGGGCGACATTGAGGAATTAGGGATAACAGCAACCGGTAAAGTGGTAACGCTGCCGGTGATAATTATATTCCGCATCAAGGACGGCAAGGTTGTCGAAATGTGGCAAACATACGACATGATGAGTGTAATGCAACAACTTGGTGCTATGCCAACTGGTGAGCAAGCGTTATAACTTACCCTATAAATATCAAAGTTGCACAGTTGATTATAGATTGAGCCTAATCCGCTTGCTGTCTATCTTCCCTCGTCCATAACCAATCATACTCCCGCAGCCTAAATATGTCTTGTCATTCCTGTGTAAACAGGAATCCATACAAGAAATACAAAAAAATATCAGCGAATCTTTGATGCTAAGCTGATATCCTCGATATTATTGGAGTTGCGCAAAACGAAATTATCACCCCCTAAATCTCAGCCGATAGCAAATATTGTGGATTGTTCTTTGTGATTCATGTTTCGCTATAACACAAATCAGCAACTTTGAGTCATCAACAGAAGATGGAAATAAAGATAAGAATTTTTCGGACAACAGATGGATTTTGTCAAAAAAATGCAACGTACCCTTTAATTTTTCGAAGGCGACAAGGAAAACAATTGCTCTATGGCTTCTCAACCTGTGAAATGGGATCATGGAAGCAGCAAGAGATAAAAAGCTATTCTGAGTTAAGATGATGGGACGTGCCAAACAAGACCTCATACGTGCTGATGATATCGGCTGGATGCCAAGCTATGACGACAATTACGTCTGTGTTTCTTGCATTGAAGATCCAGCACTACAAGAAGTCGTTGAGAGGAATCTGGAGAAGAATGCCTGTTCATACTGTGGTAAGCGAAGTAAAAAACTCATTGCAGCACCTCTGGATATTGTAACTGAACATATGGCAGAGTGTATTGCACGCATTTACACGGATCCTGCTGAAGTTCTTCCCTACGAGAGTAGAGAAGGGGGTTATCAGGGAACAGTATATGACACTCAAGAATTGCTCGAAGAAATAGGTTTCAGCGTTGAGAGCGAGAAGCTTTTCGAGGACATCTGCTCATCGTTTGTCCGCGACAATTGGGCCGAGGAAGATTGGTTAGTGCTCAGTCCTGATCAACGCAAATTCTACGGTTGGGAGGCTTTTAAAAGAGCAGTAAAGCACAAACGACGTTATACTTTTTGGTCGATGGGCGATGAAGATGAGCAAGAAGGACACCCTGATTATATGCCCGTCGGAGATATGCTTAAAAAAATCGAAGAAACTATAAGAAAAATAAATCTGCTTAAGACAATAAAAACAGATACACCTTTTTGGCGCGTAAGAATACACAAAAAAAGCAAAACATTGGACAAAGATTTAGATTTCTCATCTCCACCAGCAGAAAAGGCAATACAGCCTAATCGAATGAGTCCGGCAGGTATTCCAATGTTTTATTGTGCAGAAGACTACGAGACAGCTTGCTTAGAGACAATTGATCCAAGCAATGTTCAGGGGAAAGTGGCCACTGGGGCATGTTTTAAGTCATTGATGGAATTATATGTTCTTGATTTCACTGAATTGCCTCCAATTCCAAGCTTCTTCGATGCTGAAAAAGTAGATCTTAGAAATGATTTAATATTTATGCTGGAATTCGTTAGAGATATATCTCTTCCAATTGAAAGGGATGGCAGGGAACATATTGAGTACGTTCCAACTCAATCTTTTACAGAATATATAAGGTGGATGGCAAAATCTTCTGATGAAAACACTATAGATGGTATTTGCTACAAGAGTTCAAAGAATGGGAAAAAATGTTATGTCTTGTTTCTAGATCAGGATGAATGTATTGACGAACCGAAGTATACTGACAAAAAGCAGCGATTAAGATTCCTGCCCAAATCTTTAAAGTTAAAAAACATTAACTCATTTGACTGATCATGAGAAACTAGGAACATCCACCCTTTTTATAGAGGACCACAATTCACGCAAGGCTAACTGAGAATAAGGTTATCTCAATTTTCTATTAATAATCTCTTACGATAATCGCATCCTTACCGATAAGATACCGGTCTGAGCCTTTGATTTTTAGATTATAGACCCTGCCGATATAAGGCATCGGTCTTTTGGTTATGCTTGTTATCCCAACCGAGCCTTTCGAAGTCTTTAATCTTGTTCTAACACAAGGCAACATTTTGTCAGTCATTAGATTTTGTAAAGAGACCCATTGTTCGGATTCGGTCATGAAGTAATGGTTCTCGGCCACGGTGACACCTTCGCCGCTCTCAAGTAAAATATCGTACAGGGTAAATGTACCATTGTGCTCCTGAACTTTTTCAACTGTTTTGATGCAGTCAATTACGTTTATACTCCGGCCTGAGGCGATCCTCGAGATTGGAACAAGTTTCCCATCCGACCAAACTTCGGTCTCAAAAGTAAAACATGCCCTGCCTTTGGGGGGACCTAAACTGGTAACGGTGAACATCCAAACATCCCCGAATATAATGTTACCCTCACTATTAATTTCATCTACTCGCCAGTAATAGGTTTGTCCGAAATCAAGAAGTCCTGGATCAAAAATTGCAACTCTCTGGTTTTGACTGACCAGCACATCCCGTGTATCATCAATATTAGACTGTTTTACATCATCGTAATCAGTTCCGAAGTAAACATTATGTAAGACTGCATCCGACCCGGGTGTCCAGCTTAATATGATATCCCAATCGACATAGACTGCTCCATCCGGAGGATTGGGATTTGTAGCCTGGCCGGGTAAAGGCAATTGTTGCTGCGGCGAGAGGCTGGCTTCCGGCGTACCGCCGTAGGCGCCCATATTAATTCTGTCACCGTTGGGAAAACGTTCAAGACCGACCGGAGTAGTTGGGTCACCCGCATCGATGCACAAACTGCTTTCCTGGTCTATCACCCAGTTCTGGCTAAACGGATTCCATCGGCCCGCCTGAGATCTCAAGTGGTAGTCTTCACTATCCGGGTCAGCGAACAAAGGGTCCACATCAATATTTCCCTGGCCCGGAAAGCCTCCCTGCACATTGCTATAGAGGACCACTACAGACTCGCTCATATATTCCTGTATTTCATTCGGCGTATTACCCCAGAGAATGCAGTTGATAAGTGTCGTTCTGTTATCCAGACCTGTTCGTTCATCTAAGATATGAAGTTCTCGAATATCCGAGGAAATTCCACCACCACCCTGGTGAGCAGAATTGGCACTTAATGTACAATTGAGCAGGAACAATGCGCTGGGATTGTAATCTGTTGTGTTAATGCTACTCAATGCCCTGCTTGGTATACTTCTGCCGTTTCCTATTGCGCCGCCGTTTCTTGCTGAATTGCCGCTGAATATACAGTTTGTCAGGTTCGCCTGACTGCTGAAGTTACTATCATTGAATATTGCCCCGCCGTCACCGACTGCTGAGTTTTCTTTGAATATGCAGTTGAGAAATGTTAAAATGCCGCCATAATTGTACACCGCTCCGCCACTTTGTTCTGTGGAATTACCAATAAAATGGCAATCGGCCAACATTGTGGTGCCTCTGTAACTATATATCCCACCTCCGTTGCTTGCTGAGTTCTTGTTGAAGGTGCAGTTGGTCAATACCGGGTCGCCGTCTAAATTGTATATCGCACCACCTTCACCATCTGCTGTGTTTTCGGTAAAAGTACAATTCAGAAGATTTGGTTTGCCGGACTCATTATACATCCCAGCCCCTGAGTTCCCTCTGTTGCCCCTAAAAGTACAATTTATAAGCATCGGACTACCGGAATCGTTATATATTCCGCCGCCCCTTGTTTCATCTCTTCCTAGTCTATAGATGCCGCCTCCTGCTGTAATTGTAACACCATCGAGCACAGCATTCTGGTCGGTTCTGTTGCTTGTCACAACGCGGAAGCTGTTCTCCGAGATATTTTCGGGATTCGAGCCGTCATTATGCCCGAGGTCGCCGCTTAGGATAGTTTCATAGAGAAGGACGTCACGAGAATCTGCGGGACGGTCGCTCAGGCCTGCGTAGCCGCCTTTAATTGTGACTGAGTTGATTAGCTCAAACGAAGCCTCACGGTCACCCGGCATGATACCGATACCCTTATCCGGCGTGTAAATGCCCTTGGCCACGCGTATTTCCACAGGCTTTTCATAAAAATAGCTAAGCAATAAGGCATCCTGCAGGGAATTGATAGCATCCAACCAGCTCGAGCCGATATTCCCGCCTGTGGCGTCATCATCCACATAGATGATTCTGCCGTATGCAAACGGGCATAGCAGTACCACAATTAGTATGAAAGAGACTGTTCTTAAAATTTGCGAATTTCCCGCCGTCATGATTTTCTAACCTCCTTTTCCCCCGATTTATTATGACAATTTTTCCTATGTTAAGGAAACCGTATAAATTAACAGTATGATTACGCAATACTCGCTAAGATTTAGTATATAAGATAACTAATGTCTGAGTCAAGTGCAAAAATAAAAAGAATGTCAACTATGACGGCGGTTTTCACCACGAAGATAAAGATACATCCTGTTGGTGAAAGGGGAGAATATCCGTAGTTTATCCAAGACCCAATGCGCCCATTTGACTTTGTAACAAAGCCAATGTTTTTTCAAGGCGGGCATATCGGGCGATCAGTCTTTCCTCTCTTTTAGTCAGACGATATTCCTCAAGCTCGATTTTATCCTGAATGTATTCTATTTGGTCGTCCACATATTCCTGGTCGATATTAATTGAGCCGGAAGTTGTCTTTAGCATTCTATCCAGTGCATCTTCGATCGCACCTGCATAGCCCTGCTTTACTCTCACAGTGGCTGTAAAAGTGCCGTCCTGACTCAAATCAACACTGAGCTGAAGGCCATTTTCAGGATTAACCGGGTCGCCATTACCATCGAACGAGCTTTCTCCGGTTACTATATTGCCGTCGTATGTTGCGTCACGATAGGTTGACTCGCTTGAGAGTTTGATTTTGGCGCTTGTGATTGCACTGTCGGTGATTTCCACTTCGACATCGTATGTCCCTGCAGTTGTGTAGTTGCTGCTGGCACCATAAAATTCAATGGTATTACTATTACTTGTGCCGGTTTTGTCCGCTCCGATTATAGCCAGAACATCCATATAATCTTCGGCTATTGCTTCGTCAAATACGTTAGTATCCAGACTTAATAATCCGTCCCTGTCGAGTTCGAGACCGATCTGGCCGGGTATAAGAAAAGTATCAATATCTTCAATAAATCCGCTCGTCCGCGAGATAAGCGGCGTACGCAGTTGAGACCTTATAGTTGAAACGGTGTAATCTCCCATCAGAGACCCGGCATCTTCGAGTTCCTCATTATAACCGGTTTTCTCCTGAATAAAGACAACAACAAGATTATAAGCCTCTACCATAGCGCTTAATTTGTCTTTAACCGCCTGTATGTCCCTGGTCAAAGTGATTTGTTCCCCACCTGCATCGGTCGTATCATGCAGGTGCAGCGTGACGCCGTGAATAACATCGTCGATTGTATTAGAGCTTCTTTCTATCCAATCTTCAGCACCGGTAGGATAGCCGTCAACCTTAATTTGTGAATCCTGAGCCGACTGGGTTTCGGTGAAATCCGCCTCAGCAAAATCTGCAAGGTCAGCAGTAACGGTGCCTCCCTCTGTCAATTGGCTAATGGCCGGAATACTAAAGGTAGTCGGCCCTGTGCCGGCATCATAAGTCAGGGTAAGGTCCATCTGACTTGCACCGTTAGTGTTGTCTGTAAGGATTATTTTACCATTTTCTAAGGTTGCAGTCGCGGTATCACCGAAGGCGTCATTAATTTCTCCAACAATATGAAAAAGCTTTGTATTACTGTCAACATCCATATAGACATCAACAGCAGTGCCATCGTGCTGATGACCCTGGATTCGTATACGTTCATCGCCGGCCAGCGAACCTCCATTGTAATCAAACTGGTCCAGGTCGACGACTTTCGTGTTTAGAGTCGCATCATAGCCGCTCGATGTTAACTCACTGTCCGCCTGCCAAACTTCGGTGTTACTTGCGTTTATTAATATTTCATAATCCGTACCGGCCTCGTTGCCGTTAAGAACCAGGTGGTATGCATCGTTATAATACAGCAGACTTGCTGTAACGCCTGGATTATTCGCATCGTTGTTAATCAGGCCAACCAGTTCCTCGAGTGTTGTATCTGTCGTAGTAGTTATTGTTGTTTCCTGATTATTGTAGGAGTAGATAAAAGTTCCCTCTCCCACGGTGTCCTCTGCGTATTCCAGACCGGTTGTGTGAACCCAGCGTTCGGCTGTAGCCAACTGGTTGATTACAACCGAATGATTACCCTCGAATGCATTGTAGGATGCTTCTGCGGTTAATATATCGGAGTCGCTCGAAGCAGTTGAAAATGCTCGAAGCTCGTCTGCGTCCGAAAGAGCTCGAATGGAGCTTCGTAAATTGCTCAATTTCGTCTCTAAAGTGCCAAGGTCGTCTTTCCTTTCATCCCACATATCCTTGCGTTCTTCATAACGATTAAGGTTACGCCGTTCGATAGCCATCAATTGAGCAATAAGCTCCGTTGTATCAATGCCCGTTAATAGCCCCGGAAGTTGTATGCTTGACATATTTATCTACCTTTATAAGAATTTATAAGCAAATACTCTGAATTTATTATCGTTCGAAAATACTTGTTCCTTAAGCTCTTTTATCAAAACATCAACAGTTAAATTATGTCCACAAGTCGAATATCATAAATTAAATCTTTTCCTGCCAACGGATGATTAGCATCCAGGGTAACAGTAGATTCAGAGACATCTTTGACTTTAACGTTAATAACACTTCCATCTCTTTGATGGTCCTTCAGTACCTGACCTACTACCGGTTCCAGTTGTTCTGGAAATTGCTCTCGTTCTATTATCTGTGTCATTTCCTCTCGATATGGGCCGTATGCATTAGCTGCTTTAATCATAGTAGTTTTGTATTCACCGGGACCCATACCGAGAACAGCTTCTTCAAAGCTCGGTATTACCTGACCCCGGCCTATTGTTATTTGTACCGGGTCGCGATTAAAGTTTGTGGTGTAAACCGAACCATCCTGTAATTTACATGTATAATGAACTCTTACGGTATCACCCAACTTTACTTGTTTAATCGATGCAATTTCCAATAAAAACGTATTATCGAATTGAAATACATCACCCCACTTTTCCAGTTCTTCTCTGGACCAGGCAGAAATGTGCCTTTCATATTCGTTATCGTATATCGCTTCCTGCTGTAAAACTCTTGCAGGAGTCGCTATCATGGCAAACTTGGATTTTTTTCGTACCAAATCCAACAATAACAATCCGTCTTTCCTGCTTAAATGCTCCAGCATGTCACTACAAATAATCATATCGTATTGATCTAAAGTTGGTAATATATCTATTGCGTTACCAATATGAATATTGTCATATATTTTACGTTGCAGTTGTGTTATGTATTTTTCAAAGATTTCTATTCCATCTATTCTGGTTTCCCAGTTGAAATATCTGCCAAGTCTGACATCCGTATATTCTCTTGCAAGAAAACCGAATTTTCCAAATCCTATTCCTATATCCAAAACAGACATAGGACTTTTTTCCATTATTCTGTTACACATTCGAGCCAAAGCAGACGGTCTTGAGCAAGGCATAATATTTTTCCTTTCCAATTTTAAACAACGGCATGCTGTACTTGCTGGTAATGTCTTTTCCGGCCAAGCTCACACTTGTTTAATAACTCACGAATTTTGTAATTATTCGGATCCATTTTCATACATTCATTTAGCTGCGACCATGCTTTTTCAAAAGCAACCTTTATATAAAAAGGTGAAGACTTCGCATTAACATGAAACTGAGCCATCGACAGATAGGTTGCAGCAACCAGACATTTAGCATGCAGCGGTCTTCTCTCGGTAGGTATTTTTTCCCACACAACATCAGGAAAAAGTTCACCGTAGGTAAATGTATCGACAAATCTCCTGAGGATTTCAAAAAGGCTCTCTACTTTTTGTGCGGTATAATTCCTCGAAAGACTGTCGAACCCCATCCGCCTCAGGTACAAGGCACCCTTTAGATGATGTATCTTCATATCATGCTTTACGAACCTTCGCATCATGTCATAGTCTTCTCCGACCGGAAGACTTTCATCAAAAAGACCTAATTTATCAAAGACACTTTTTCGAATGCATGTTCTAAAAGAAACAATCGGATATCCGCTGCGGAACAGGTCTCTTATCAGTGATTTTCTATCCGGATATTCGGGATACTCGATTACCTTAATCGTTTTGCCGTTTTCGTCGACCAGACAGTCATCGCAGTAAACAAGGTCGGCTTGCGGATTTTTCTCGAATTCATGAATGTGTTTAGTGATGAAATCCTCTGTAATCATATCGTCACTATCGAGAATAACTATAAAAGAACCGTTTGATTGTTTCACGGCCAGGTTTCGAGCACTGGCTGACCCTGCATTTTCCTCGTAGAAATATCTTATTCTGTCATCTTTGAAACTATCGATAATTTCTTTTGTATCATCTGTAGAACCATCGTCGACGATAATCAGCTCAAAATTTCTATAATCCTGAGACAGAACACTTTCAATAGCCTTCGCAATACACTTTGAGGCATTATAGGCCGGCATTATTACCGAAACCAGAGATTCTGATGTTTCACCGAGAGAATCCTTGACGTTGGGCTGTGATTCTACAAGCGATAGATAACGTTGAATACTCCGGGCTTTTTGCAAATCACCGGTTTCTAATAGTCTTTTCGCATATTGGGTAGCTTCCTCCGAGAAATTATGAGGAATGAAGCAGAAATTATTTACTATATCTCCTGAAAATTTCGATAACGCCAGAGTTATTTCCTCCGGCAATTGAGTATTCCTTAATTCTTCTATTGTTTTCTGCAAATATGGTATTAACGACTGTTTTAAGTCACCCGGACAACATTGTGTGAGCCACTCGGCCAATCTCTCAAGCAACGCAGTATTGAAATAACACTTGTACATCATTGCATTAATATTAAAAACAACCACCATTGTTTCCTTAATCGCTTTTGCAGCTCCTTTTGGAGTCGCCAAGTCGAGTGCAGGAAAAAATTCGTTGAATTTATGTGCATTTATGAACTCTATGCATGCTCGTGCAGCGTCGTAAAAACCGGCCTCGGGGAAACTGCTTGTACCTCTTTTGTCATGCCAGCGGGTGACAACTGTCTTTTGGTCGATATAGAAAGCTCTGTAATGTAAATTAATTCTGAGCCACATATCAAAATCCTGGCCATACTTATATTCCTCATTAAAATAGCCGACCTGATCAAATACTTCGCGATGTATAACAACGCTAATCCCATTAGCACAGTTTCTATCGAGAAAATGCAAGACTTGAAATTCTACGGGCGCAACAAAGTCTCTTGGGTCCGATTCCAGTACACATTTCGTATTTTTTGCTTCATCGAAAATGAAATAGTTCGTATGGAAAAAGCGCATGTCGGGATTGTGTTTGATAGCCTGTAAATGAATCTCTAATTTATCAGGCTCAAACATATCATCGGAAGACAACCAGCAAATCCACTGCCCCCTGGCATTTTTTATCCCTTCGTTCAAAGCAGAGGCAACGCCACCATTTGTCTTATCAATGATGCGAATCCTCGAATCTTTTTCCATATAACTATTAATCACTTCTACAGTCTTGTCGGTCGAACCATCATTTACTACAATAGCTTCCCAATTGCTAAAGGTCTGACTCAAAACACTATTCAAAGCCTCGGGTAAAAATTGAGCCTGGTTATAAGCCGGAACAATAATAGAAAATAATGGCTTTTGTTTTTCTACTACCAGCTTACTTGATTCTTGTGAAGTCATAGCCGGACGTTCTCTTTCTATAGATGTTCGGCTTTGGCTTATTTTGTCCGTGACATCAGCATGCTGCGGCTTTTTTTCAACTCGCTCGTGACTTTCATGCCGTGAAGGTTTCTCCAAAGAAACGTTCATCGAATGTAATTCTTTAATGGTTTCTTCGGTCAAGTTTACATTTTGAACCTGCTTGAGTGTATGAACAAGATGTGATTTGAATAGTGACTTGACTTCGGAAGAGGCTGAGTTTGTAAGCCAATCATGTAAACGAACAATAAGGCCCGATGCACATCCACAGCGATTTATAAAGGAATCTGGATTAATAGCAATTCTTAAAGCGTTTTCAACTGCCAACAAAGCCTGTTCGTCATTTGATAAATCGAGTTCCGGGAAAAACGCTGGGAACTGTCGATTCTTTAAGAACCCCAGATAAACTTTTTTGGAATCACTAATACCCAATTCAGTCAAAATATCAGTTCCCTGCTCTGGAAGCAATCTGCTTATGCTTGTTCGACTTTTGATGAAATACGAGCGGTATAAAGCACTAATTCTCAGCCACATATCCAAATCCTGGCAACATCGAAGCTCTTCATTGAAATATCCAACTTTATCTAAAACAGACCTGTGTATTACAACGCTATTGCCGTGAATATAATTCTCAAGGAAGAAATTCAGAACCTGAAACTCTTTAGATGGAAGCTTTTTGTGTAGATTCGGCAGGACTTTCTTTTTGATACCTGTTTTACCATCCAAAAGATAATAGTGGCTATGGAAAAACTTTACATGGGATTTTTCTTCCATAGTTCTTATATGAACCGCTAATTTGTTTCTATCAAATAAATTGTCCGGGGACAGCCAGCAAATCCATTCACCTCTGGCATTTTTGAGCCCTTCATTGAGTGCCGAAGAAATACCACCATTTTTTTTATGGAATGATCTAATCCGCGGCTCTCTTGCTGAATATTGCTCCATGACCATTGGTGTATCGTCGGTTGAGCCATCGTTTACTACAATCGCCTCCCAGTTTCCATAGGTCTGTGCAACCAGACTATCTAAAGCTTCAGGCAGGTATTTTGCCTGATTGTACGCAGGTACTAACACGGATATAAGCGGCTGAACACGAGAACTTATTTTTTTGAGTCTGGATTTTAAAGTACCGTATTCCAGTTCCTGCTTTGTTGCCTCAATCAGCTCACTATCAAATTTACAGTTAAGAATACTTTCGAATTCTTTGACAAACATTTCATATTGATTTTTCAGTGAGAACCTGGAGGCTGTCTCAAGACCATGATTAATAAGACAATCACGTAATTTTTTATCCTGAATCAATTTTTCGAGCGCTTCGGCCATTCTTTCGGGATTCTGTGGCGGGACCATCAGACAATTTTGACCATCATCCACGATACCATCCAAACCCTGATTGTCGACCTGAACCACCGGAACGCCACAGGCCATTGCTTCAATCGTAGGTAAACCGAAGCCTTCATACCAGGTCGAATTGACGTAAACATCCGCATTATAATACAGCTCACACATCTCTTGTTCAGTTAAGCCCCAATAAAAAGAGTGGCTAAATCCGAGAGTTGAACTGTCAAAATGATGGTCCGGCGTAACTTTATGTCCACTTGAAATCATTAAATGCAAATTCCACTCTGGATGCTTCCTTGCCAGCAGTAACATAGCCCCTTTTACATCTGCAGAGCCTTTTAATAGCCGTTTGGGATTTCCAACAGTCAAAACATTTATCCTGTTATTGGCATAACGTTTCCAGCGGGGCACATAATTGTTCAGGTCAATCCCGTTTATGATGGTATGTGTTTGTTGACCATACTGTTTGTAGAAGTAGTCCTGGATGTGATTCGAAACTGCAAGTCGGCCGACCGGCAAAGAATGCAGGATTTCAAATATAGGCTTACGAGCTATCGATGAATCGAATGTTGGTCCATAATGCTGGAAATCCTCAACAGCCTGACAAAGATGATATATACATTTTCCCTTAGTATTACAATGACGAAGCAGGAACGACAATTCCAGGACTGAATAGACGATCACAACAGGCTCGGCAATTGAAGCGTATCTTTCAACCTCATCCTTGATGTGATAAAATCTTGCTTTGATGTCGGTCCATGTTGGAGCAACATCATCCGAATAAATCGCTACGTCCACCCCTAAAGAGGATAACCAGTTAATGTAGCGATATAAAATCAGCGAGCCTCCGCCTAAGATTGAGGAATTACGAATTGTAAATGCAACACTAATTCTGTCATTGCTTTTAAGTATCTTCTTATATGATTTAACTAATTCGCTCGTAAAATCATATCCAGCCGACCATAAATTGAACATTGCATCGGCAGAAACTGTCACCCTTTTATTTGTGTAAGGATCGGTAAACCTGAGATTCTTCAAGCTTTCGGAATAGGATAATATTCCCTTATCATTAAAACTATTACCGTTTTTGGAAATCCCGCTGACATCCAAAATATAGTTCCCATCAAATAGCGGAAACACTTTTACTTCGGAAGGCGTTATTTTCGGAACATCGCTATATTCCTTCTTGAATATGAATTGTTTCGATGTAGGCTTATATTGAGATAACGATTCGGTTTGTCGTGAAACTCTATTCAAGCCATCGACAAAAGGCATAAAAGAAGGATTACATCCATATCCCATATTGTAAGCTCTCGCCGCTTCATTAAAATCGTTGGCTTTTTCCGCCCAGATGCCAAGTTTATAAGCTATCCTCCAGTCGCAACTTCTGTGGTTCAATGTTAACGTCTTCCAACCTTCTGTCAGTGCCTCGGTGAATTTTCCTTCTTCAGCCAGAGCCAATGCGTTCCAATAATGAAGTATCGTTATGGTAGGATTTTTTCTACATATCTGCTGCAGATCCTCCTTATATTCCTGTGGCATTTGTGAGATTATCTTTTCATGCTCCTCAACACTGTCCAAATTATTCTCTCTTTCTGCATCGAAAGCCAAGCTCTTTTGAAACGCATCGGAGTATTCAGGGTATCTTAACGAAACAAAAAGTTTGACCGCTTCATTTCGCGTAAGGGGTATTTTTGAAATATCCACGTAAGGTTCGACATTTTTGAGATAAGGATTTGAAAATTGAGACAGGTACCGAAAGACACTATGCGCAAGCTTAAAGGGTGTATCAACTACCTTATTAGTATTATGAAAATAGAGCTCCTGAGCAAAAAGCGGCGTGTTTTCATTGATAAGCAGATTAGTGCCGTAATCGAATAAAGCTTTTACAAACTCATCGTCTTCATAATTATGATATCGTATATCACGACCATCAATAGAAAAATCAGGTGCAAATGGCACATGGTCTCGCTCTCTTGAAAGTGCGGCAAGACACTCTTTAATGTAAAACTTCATTTTATAAGTCACAGACCTGTTACTCATTAAACGGCTGAGGCATTTCTTAAGAATTTTCGTTTGGATATTGGGCGCCAAAGCGGTTAGGCCGTGTTCGAACCATTTCCAGAACTTTTCCTGAATAAGCGGGTGATTAACACATGCCTCAGTGTGAAGCATTCTGCCTACGAAATGTTCAACGAACCAGTCAATATCATCATCAAGAGTAAAGTTGAAATATCTGTACATCTCAAGCAGATGGAAATGCTCCAGGTAGTAATTCACCATTCTGGCCGCATCATAACGACAATGAATCATGTTCGTTGTCGAAGATTGTTCAATGTGTACCCTCCGAATAGTGACTTTTTTGTCCACCAGATGAAAACGATAGCCACGCGAAGCAATCCTCATCCATAATTCCAGGTCCTGTGAATGGCGATAATTAGGATTAAAACCATCCAATTCACGCATCACATCCATGCGAATCATCATTGAACAGCCATCGATAAAATCAAATTTAAGTGGTTCCGGGAATTCTGCACCCGACATAATATGTTCAGCAAAAGGCCGAACGTCGATTTTATGGATTTCCTCCTGGAGCAAGTCAAAACTTCCATAAACAAGAGCATAATCGTCACCCAGATTTTCGAAAGCTTTTATCAGCACCTCAAGTTTTTCGGGGTAATACAAATCATCAGAGCTTAGCCAGCAAAAGTAGTCACCACTACAATGTTTGAGTCCGTCGTTTAATGCATTTGTAATTCCTCCATTTTCTTTATTTACAGGCTTAATCCTCGCATCTTTCTGCGCATATTCATTCATAACCTCAACAGTATTATCCGTAGAACCATCATTGACTACGATAGCTTCCCAGTGGGGATAGGTCTGATCTATTAGGCTATCAAGCGCCTCCCGTAGATATTCGGCCTGATTGTAGCTCGGAATTACCACCGAAACCAAGGATTCTTTTCTATCTGGGGCCTGTGCATACGTCTGGGAAATCCCCAATATGTTTTCACCTGTGGGAATAACATCTAACTTCCTGCGAATTTTGTCCACCTTTTCAACCGGCATAGATATTTGCAGAATATCTTCGAAAGCCCTTGTAAACATTTCAAACTGATTTAATGTCGAATATTTTCCTGCTGTTTTAATACCTTCCGTTCTTAGACCATCTGCTAATTGCTCATCCGTGAGAATCCATTCAATAGCTTCCGCCATTCTTGCGGAATCATTTATCGGTACCACAAGGCAATTGCGGTTATCTTCAATGATAAAGTCCAAGCCGCGATTATCCGCCTGAACTACCGGCACACCACAGGCCATTGCCTCGAGTGTTGGTAAGCCGTACCCTTCATATAGTGAAGGATTAACGACCACATCTGCACCTTGATAAAGCTCGCGCATCTTGTTCTGGTTTAGGCCAGGTTTAATAATTAACTCCAAATTTTCTGCCAACGTTTCTTCGGGGCGGATTTTTTCTTTCTTACCACATGCAATGGTCCACTCAAAATTCGTGTCCGGCCTTCTTTTAGCAAGAAGTATGAGAGAATCAGCCAATACAACCGCCCCCTTAACAAAATGCCAGGGACTTCCTACGCTAACGATTCTTTTCGTATTTGATTTTAGCTTTTTATCTGCGCTTGGATAAAATGCCTGAACATTGATACCGTTAGTTATCAACAGGCTTTCTCTGCCGAGTTTTTCTTTATACCACTGCTGTAGATGCGGCGAGACTGAGATAACTCCCAGAGGCAAGCTTTCTAACAACTCAATCACTGGTTTGCGAGCCAACATTGATTTGAAATTCTTCCCATAGTGAAAAGGCTCGTAAATCTGACGCAAATGATATATTCTCTTGTCCTTTGGTGCTGTTTTCAACATCGGCTCGATATGCCACATCGAATAAAGAACAACAATATCCTCCTCGATCGCTGAAAACATTTCAGAATAAGTGGAAAAATTACGGAACTTCGCCTTGACTCTCATCCAGGAAGGATGATGTCCACATGAATATACGGTGACTTTCACACCCAGATCGGCAAGCCAGTTAATATACCGGAACATTATAATATTTCCGCCGCCAATAATCTGGGGATCGTGACAGGTGAAAGCTATCTTCAGCTCTTTATTTTGAGCCTGCCTCGATTTGTCGCATTCCAATCGAAAGTTGTAACCATTCAATAATGCTTTCTTAATATCACCCGCTCTGATTTCGTACAGGGACTTGCCGTCAAGCAAAGGAGGATTTAAAACGGGACTGTCCCCTGAATCCACATCAGGGTAGCTTGACTTTCTTTTTAATATTTTGGATCTGGCGGAATTAGCAGCATATCCGCCGTCACTAAAGGTTCTTGGATCGACTATAACCAGCTTATCCAGAGGTTCGGTAACGTGTAACCTCATTCTTGTTACAAATTCATCGCCATCTTCAGCTCTGCAATGGAAAACAGTGTTGAAAAATCCATAGTCTTTAAGGTGGTGGAGTTCTCCAAGATTTAAGGTGCAATTCTTAAGTTCTACTCTTTTTATCTCCATTTTATCTCTCATATACTTTACTTAACGGCTTTGCATATATACCAGAGTATGTCGGTTTTAAATTGCTTCAAATCGATTGCCTCTGTTAATACAACAGATTGAAAACCGGCTCTTTTTACAAGAGACAACATTCCATCGGCCGAGTATTTTTGACTTCCTGCTATCGAATCTGAGACCAAATCATTTGCAATTCCATCAAGATGATAAGCAAATTGAAAAAAGTATGAGCCTCCACCGACAAGCACATCATAGACCTGAGCAAGATGCTCGATCCACAAACTTTTCGGTACAGATTGACAGAGAAGAAACGAAAAAGCAGTATCGACATCAGCAACAGGAATCTCTCTTTGATTATTGAGGATATAAGTGACGTTGCTAAAAGCCGAGAACTTGGACCTCAGGTTCTCTATATTCGATTCGGAAATATCTATCAGGAAAAATTCTTTTTCAGGTTCATCTTTGATGAATTTCTCAAAGAACTCTCCATTTCCCGGTGCATACTCAACTATTTTCTTTGCCTTTGCTACTTCATTATAAAATCCAATTTCCTCAATATACCTATTGTAGGAATAATTGCGATGGTCCCCCATGACTCCATTGTATCCTTCACGGTATGCATTTTGCCATCGCTCAAAATTTTGCTCACGTAAATCTTCAATTTTGAAATTTCTTAACGCTGATTCTATTCTTTTTTCCTGCATATATGCTACGTTGGAATTGTCGGTGTATATATCATTCAACTTATTTTCAAGAGTTCTGATATAAACTTCTTCACATCGCTGTACCGTGCGTGCTGGATTGCCTCGCGTTTGGGAAATGTACTCTTTGCAATACTGTCCTTTTTCACGCCGGTATTTTTCATCAGTTATTAACTTACGTACAATTTCCTTAAACCTGCTGAAATCACCACGAGGGGCAATAAGATTGTTATCATTTATAAACTCTTCAGCAGGAGACCAGTCTGTCTGATCGTATGCCCTCAAATAGTTATTTTGAAATGATACAATGGGAATACTCAGTGCCATGGCATCAAATAATACAACACCGCTACCGGAAGGATATGTATCAAGGACTATGTCCGCCATAGCAAGAATTCTAAAATAATCTTCTCTCCACCCGAAAAATTTAATTCGAGCTATTATTTCCGATGGAAGAAAGTTTTCCAAAAATGGAATCTGATATTCCTGCACACCGATTGCGAAATAATACACATTCGGATAGTCATACATAATTTCGAGAATTGCTTTCCAATAATCTTTATCCTGGAATTTCTGCAAGCGTCCCCCACTGACCAGGATAAAGCTGTTTTCAGGAAGGCTCATCTCCTCTTTGCTGTAAACATCAATATCGCTTCTCTTCGGCAAGTCAACTTCAAGCTCAACTAATGAACAGCTCACCGGCGAATCAATCAGTGGATGCTTCGTCCATGAAATACTGCCATCGAGATTGGGTGACACAAATTGCGGCGGCGGCCCCATATTAAAACCGATAAGTACCGGAGCCGGGCGAAGAGATGTTACAAAATAGTGATTAAAATCGGCAAGTGTTATGCTCGTTATTAATATGTCGGGTTTAGTCTCATAAATACTTTTAGCTACCGCCAGGAGACGCTCCTGTGCGCTATCCAGATCCGGTGCCAGTATAACATTACAGTCGCTGCTCTCGATCAGTTTTACGTGGTCATTTCCCTGGGGAGAATTAAACACTGATGAACCGGATTCAAGAGCAAAAAAAGATATTTCGAAGCGCGACTTATCATGTGCCTTGGCAAACAGAATAATTATTTTCAAAAGTACGGAATTTATTTCCGTAAGACCTCTTGCTAAATATGCAAGGCGTATTTTCCTGTTGTGCAATGATTCCGCAGTTAGCACCGGCTCAAACCTGTACGGCTCAGCCAGCCGATCCAGACTATCTATTATATCGAAGTCATACTCGTATCTATCTACATGCTCAAAAACAGCGTATGCGTTTTGCCATAAATTAAAATATCTTATCGCCTCTGATATATTTCCCTTTTCAGCGGCTATCATCCCCAATCTTTTATATGCCTGCCGGATTCCCGCGGTATCATCCAGAGCCGAATGGATTTTGATATAAAGAGGTAAAAGGTCTGTGGAAAATCCGGATAAAATCCATGCTCGTTGAATAAATACCTTTGCCTGTTGCAAATGTTCTATGGTATGAGCTCGATAATAGGCTAATGCCAGCATCGCATTAACTTCGCAGCGCTGCTCCCTGCCCTCCAAACACAAATAAGGTAAAAGCTCGGACGAGCCGACACGCTCTTTATTTGCAATACGCGATAATATTTTGTCTAAATTCTTCATGGTATTCAGCAATTCACGTGTATTTTAAGACGTTCAATGTGTTTTTCATTTTCACGCAGACTTTTTAAGTATTCCTGCGAATATTCACCGCAATTGAACAAAAGATCCAAGACAGTAACCGCCGGCTCAAAAGTCCCCCATAGCTGTGGATAATCATGGTATTGATAAGACTTATACTCAAGCTGAATCTCTGCTGCAGAAAACTTTTGAGTCTCTAAATAATCTTTGGCTGTCGGGCCGGAAAGATATATATCCGCATCGGCCTTTTTCAGAATATCAATCAATCTGTCCGTTTTACTACCAGCAGGACTAAACTCCGATGACATCCGCAGTGGTGTATCAATAGACAGCTTCGACATGCTCCATTTTATCAGTGAGATATTCAGTTCAGAAATCGTCTCATAATTTTGTTTTATAATATTAAAGAACTCATCTGCGTATAGTCTGTAAAACGGTGCGTTGTGATAATTAGTGTAGATTTGATTGATATGCTTTTGTTGCCATCTTTGACTATAATCTATTCTTGTCTGCTCTATCAATTGACTCGTTTTATCGTATTTCACCGGCACAGTCAGCCAGCATAATCCATTAGGCGTTTTAATTTTATTACGATTGCGCCAATCGCCTTTGGTATATTGTAAATCATCGTGAAAAATAAATAAGTCCACGTCGTCGATGAAATCGAAATAACCACGCCAGGGTATGTAATTAGATTGTATAATTCCAACTCTCACCAATCTACCTCAATATAGCCAGATGGATTACTATGCCAAGAAAATTTTCTAACAGTCGTCTTTTTTTACCGAATTTTTTTTGGAAATATTCATCGACAGCTTTTGATTCTCCACCGAAAGTATCTACAGCATATTCGTCAAGTATAATTACTCCGCCCTCTACCATATGCGGAGTCAGGTATTCCAGCGCGACTTTTGTTGGTTCGTACAAATCTAAGTCAAGGTTTAAAAGTGCAATCTTCAGTCCATTTCCTTTCGAGGCAACAAACTGCGGGATTGTGTCAATGACATTGCCTTTAATAAATTCAATTCTGTTTAAATGCCTTAAATGCCGATCGTGATTCATGGCTTGTTGAGCGAGGCATAAATCTCTTTCAGCAGATACACCGCCACAGTATCCTCCGGCTTTAACATCTTGTTCAATGTCTTCAAGACCGTCTTCTTTGCTTAATGCCGGGAAGCCTTCAAAGGTATCAAATCCATATACCACTTTTCGAGCATCAGTCGGGCAGAAGATTTCACATAACTTGGCCCAGGTAAATGTAGAAGCGCCGCAATACACACCCAAGTCTATAATGACTCCTGGTAATTCGACAACTTTCTTGAAAAGTTCATAATGCGATAAAAATCGTGCGATATTATACCTTGGTGTAAATACAGGGAAGTTCCTGAACATCTCAAATACCGACAGCTCTGAAGTTTCATAAAGCTTTTCGAGCGCTTCTCTTTGCAATCTTTCCGGTTCATGTTTTAACGACATATCGTACAACTTCAACACTCCTGAGATGAGGATAATTTACTTTTTGAATAATTGTCTAATAATCTGTTACCAATTCGGCGTTCTGCTGAAAAGTCCTTGTTGCGGGATTTGGGTGCTCGTACTTTCAATATTTTTGGTAACAAAACATATTGTAAAATACATCCTTCCATGCAGGCCGCCATATGAGACCTCATCAAAGCTTCCGGGTTCATATTCTGTATAAAAAAAAGGTTCTGTTTCTTGATGGGGTGTCATCGAGACTACATAAATATTGTTTAATTCCCAATTATTTACGGTGTAATAATCATAAAAAAAAGTAGGTGAAAACATATAGAATCCATGATCAACAAGGTTTGAAGTGGGCGAACTATGAATCATTCTGCCACCAACTCTCAACATTTGGAAGCAGTTATTAAGGAAGTTAGGAATATGAAATACATGCTCCATAGTTCCATGATCAATGATTACATCAAATTGTTTCTCCAAATGTTGCGGCAAATCTTTTCTGTTTAGGTCAAATAGAACATTTGCACCTTCATAAGAACTACAATCCAGATTATAAATTTTTTCAAATCCCATACTCTTGAACAAAGTTTCACCTGACATATAACCTTTCTTAGCAAATTGCGGATTGTGTGATAGTGTGCGTTCTACTGTCGTGTCTACTTGAGTATGTAACGTTTGCGCCATCCTTAAAAAATGGTTATAATCAAAATAAACGTCCGGCATCCCAAGATTTAACACGGACCCTGAAAATGGTCTTCGACAAGATTCCTTAAGGATTGGAATAGTATTTGCACGAATAAATCCCATTGTTTACTCTATTATGATTTCATATATTTAATGTAGTTTTTGTTTACGAGCCACGAATAATTTTCGAGTCATTTGCCGGCAAAATTCAAAATCTGTATTTTCGATAATACATTCTTCAATAGCACGATTTACGCCGTCATAGGTGGAAAAGGCATCGTCAAAACATATCCAACCACCAGTCACAAGATACTCTTTTATATTTTCTATGTCACAGCAGACGGCTTCATAACTGTGGTCACCATCAATAAAGGCAAGTTTACACTTGAAATCATCTGGTACGGATTGCACAAATCCGTCAGAATTACCTTTAAAGGGACAAATTATATCGTTTAGCTCATGCTCTGTGATATTTGCTTTGAAGATATCAAATAAGCTGTGGTTTTGCTCATAAAGCGGAGCAATTTGTTCTTCAAAAGGTTCTTTCCAAACAGTTTGTTGATGATACGCGCCATATTTCCGGCCGTTTATTGTCACATTAAATGAATAACTATCATCGCTGTTTTGTATCCAGTCTTTTTTTTCCGGGAAAAGATCGATACAATAAACGTGTGTGTTACCCGTAAGTTTAGCGGCCATCCCCAGGACTATACTTGATCTTCCACACCAAGAACCAATTTCCACGATATCGCCCTGTAAATCTGCCGTTAAGTATGCCAATTGAAAAAGTGTATAAAGCTGGTCTAACGGCAACCAGCCATGTACATTTTTTACCATCCTTTCGATTTCATCGATTACAGGTACTGTTATTTCGTTTAAGGTCGGCATTATTTTAATTCCCTGAATTCTTCAATCATATTGGCGTAACTTCGTCCCTCTGAGGGCCAGCGAGTAGCTTCCCAGTCAGGGCACTTTCGGCAAAATTCCTGATTAGTGAAATCATTTGTCAAATGTGCTTTTCGGAGCCTCTGGTAAAACTCGCTATGCCAGGTCGAATAAATTGTAGTCCTTCGAAAATCAGCTATGACAGAGCCATGCACCCAGTCGGATGGACAATACGCAAGTTCTCCGCGAGCATTTAGAACAATTCTCTCCCAAGGATATAAACAGGGACGTCTTATCTTTTTTTCATTTCTTTCTCTCCTTTGACGGGCCAATTCAGCCTTTGCGCCGGAACACGAATGTAATCTTCGTATAACCACATAATCAGCGCCATTATCTTTCCAAAATGTTTCAAAATCTTTCGTCTCAGCTCTATTTTGCGGTTGCTCTACATAACTTACCACTACCTTTGTTTTTGCGCGAGTCTGTTTTGATTGAGCAATTAAATTCAACACATTGTTTCGAGTGATACAAAGGTCCCCCCCAACTCTAATTTTTGCATAGGTTTCAGGAGTAAATGCGTCAATACTGATGTCAACCACATCGATACCGGTTGAGAGCAGCTTATCCGCTCTTTTTTCATTCAATATTTTTCCATTAGTGGTTAATGAGACTTTAACTCCGGAATTACGAACAGCGTATTCAATCATCTCGAAGATATATTTATGTGTTAAAGGTTCCCCGTTACTCGCATATCTAATATGCTGTGTGAATTTTTGACCACATCGCTGCACCTCATCCACAAGCTTTATATTCAATTCAGGTTCTAAGGTAGCTGCGGAATAATGTTCCGACATCCTGAATTCAGAATGTGGACAGTGCATGCAGGCCAGATTACAAACTTCCGTCACATCAACAAGTACCTGAGAAGGAAATTCGGAACTCAAACGGCCGTAGAATCCGTACTTTCTCTCAGATTTTGAGTTTTTCACAGGACTTGGAGGTTTCATATAATTTATTCCTGTCTTTTAAACTCTCAACAAACAATTCAACGAACTTTTCAATTACATATCGGGCATCGTCTAAACTCATGCTCGCACTTATAGGTAAAGTCAAAATAGATTTACCGATGCGTTCTGTATGGATAAGCCCGGAACTATCGGCAAACGCATACAGCGGCATCGTGTGAATCGGCGCATAATGAACACTCGCACCGATATTCATAGAGCGCAATTTGAGAAGGAACTCATCCCGCGTAACAGTCATTTTGTCAACAGGCAAAACAACGGTAAACAGATGGCGCGAATGATAAGGATGTGTCACGTTATTTTGAAATCGAATATACGGTTCGAGAAAAGATAATTCCTGATAGTATAAATTTGCAATTTCCAATCGTCTTGCCTGGAATTCCGGCTGCCGTTTAAGTTGTACTCTCCCAATCGCCGCCTGCAAGTCTGTGTAATTCATTTTATAGCCAAGCTCGGCTATAGTAGAATAAACCAATGAATTGGGTTGGATGAACCGATTCCAGGCATCGCTGTCGATTGCATGTTGCCTGAGTGAACGCAGATGTTCTGCCTGCTCATCGTTGAATAGTGCAATTGCACCGCCATCTGCGGTGGAGAGGTTCTTATTAGCATAAAAACTAAAACAGGTTGGATTACCCGATGTACCCACCGCTTTTGCATCTGGGAATTTAGTTCCCAGAGCATGCGCTGCATCCTCAACTACTACGACGTCCGGCGGTAAGATACTATGGATTTGCTCTACGTCCGCCGCCAATCCACCAAAATGAACAATGACCACCGCTCGTGTTCGCTCTGTAAGTTTTTCAGAGACGGACTCCGAAGTGATACACAGCGTCTCAGGATCAACATCACAAAAAACAGGTTTCGCGCCCAAATATAAAACGACATTAGCGGTGCTGCACCAGGACAGGCTCGGGCATATTACCTCATCGCCCGGTCCAATCCCGTGAATTAATAACGACAGAAACAACGCCGAGGTGCATGAGTTAACGGTTACAACATGCGGCACATCGAAATAGGACGATAATTCATCTTCAAATTTAATCGTCTCCTGTCCCATACCTACCCAACCGTTGCGCAAAATTCCTACAACAGCGGCAATTTCTTCCTCGCTAAAATTCGGTCTGCCAAAGGGTAAGTATTCTTTGTGTATGTTCGAAATATTATTCTTATACTTGTTGCGAGTTCCCAAAAAATTTGAATATAAATCCTCCGCTTCATCTATCATTCCAACAGACTCTAAGAGCTTAGCATAGTTATCAACAAACAAAGAATTCTCAGACTCCAAGCTCACAGCTTTCTTGAAATGCTCCAAAGCCCGCTCATGATTTGCTTGCTGACGGTACACAACACCAAGATTATTATGGGCATAGGCGAACTCTGGATCTAATTCGAGACAGTGCTTAAAGGCTGTTTTTGCTCCATCAATATCCCCTTCTCCTGCATTGAACAAGTCTTTCCCGTCCTCATTAAAAAGCCTCGCAATATTCCGTGTGTTTTTGGAAGAGCGGTTCCGAAGCAAAGAGTTATATTCATCGTGTTGTACAATATGAATTCCATACCATCCTGCGTTCCATTCAGGATAGTAATCTATCTTGTCTGCCCAAAGTATTCTGCCACATGCTTTTTCAATCAATGAATTCATTTTTACCAGGGAACGACAAATTCCACCAGATTTTACAACAGGCATGGTAGGTTTAAATAAATCATATTTCCCATTTAACGAATATGCGAACTGCATGGCAAATATACCTTCTGGCTTCAAGCTCCTTAGAACTGCACAGATTTGCTCGAGCAAGTCCTCATCGTTCATGTGCTGTGTAACCAGATGTGAAATGGCCAAGTCAAAAGTATCAGCCGGCAGTTCCGCCAATTGATTGGGTAACCAGGTCTCGACAACTATATCCCTCACTCTATCTAATGCAACCTCAGAAATATCGAGAGCGTGAACAACACACCCCTTTTTCACCAATTCCTCTGTACAATATCCAAGCCCTACTCCAATATTCAGGACAAGTGCGCCCGAATATATTCTGTCTGTAATATTCAGGCGTTCCCAAACTTCCGGACCTTTACTACCTGTCAAATACCAATGGTTATTATCTTGACAATAATTCCACCAATCTTTAACAGACATCTTATTATCGTTAATGTTGTTATCTTCAATAGTCCCGCACGTTTCCATATGATTGACTCCCAGGCAATTATTTCAATACTATTATTTAATATGAAAAACGCTAAAACTGCATTGAGAGTGCCCCATGCTTTTATTACTATGGCTGTTCTTTTTTAACCGGAAAATACAGCCGGTTATTCTCAATATCCATAACTGTAGCAAAAATTTCTTTTTCATTTTTTGGCAATATTATTTTGTATTTTTCTCCATAAGAAAATAAAACCGTTCTTTAACCAGCATTCAGAACTATTGACCGGAGTGTACTTCTAAGCTGCGCAACTAAAAAACTAATAGGTCTTTTCTGATTTCCTATACAATTTATGCATGTTTGTTCGGGATTACCACTTAGGAATTGACTCTTGAAAAAATTATAGTACGGTCCGTTGAAAACATCAGAAACACTACTATCTTTCACATTTCCAAGAGACTCATTTCCACCTGAATTCATATTGTCAAAAAAACCATTGTTCATCATGCTCTTCAAATTCGGTCCGTCACAACATATTCTTGCATCTCCATCGTATCTAATATCCATATAATTATCGAGGAACCAACAATCATTAACCTCTGCATTAGGCGTTCTCGATAAACTCATCAACTCATCACCATTTTGCTTGATGACTTTCCTTAAATATTCTACTGATGTTTGCTCTAACTCAAGAGATTCCGTGACAAGAGATTCATCGACTATCTGCCCATCATTCAATAAGCTCTCTAAAATTTTGATAGCGATACTTAAGGCTTCTTCTTCGAGCCCGTCAAATCTTAAATCTTCCTGAATAGACGGTAATTTTGAGTAATAATCAGCCGGCAAGTCGTTGATTATCATATCATCTCTTTGGAGTGGGTCGATTTCCTCAGAAGAAATACTATGCTCATCAAATGCCGGGGAATAGGTGAATCGAATATTATATTCTTCTGCTTTCCGTTTAGCTTTTTCCAAAAACATGTTGTAGAGTCTTTTGTGATTTGTGACAAGTTCTCCCCCAATATGGTCCCAATTGGGCATTAAAATAACAAAATTACAATATATTTTTTTTATGTCCAGATAATTAGCGAGTTCCACGATACGAGGCATCTCTCTAATATTACTGCCACATAGTGTAAGTTTAATTTCATATTCCGGCCTTAACGACTCAGGCAACAAGTTCGATACCCTTGTAATAAGCTTTACATTTCTCATTGTTTTATAAAAGTTTGAGCCGCGGCGAATCTTCTCAAAAATCTGTCTGGATGCACCATCAAGCGAAAACCGTGCTTCTTTTAAATACGGTGTCAGCAATTCAATCTTTGACGGAGTTAATAACGTTCCATTAGTATTTAATGTTATCTTATTGTTGTATCGTTTAACATACTCAATATACCTGTTTAAAGTTTTTAAACCTATATGTAATGGTTCGCCAATCAATGAAAACCAAATATCTTCTGCATATGGAAATGCTTCCTTTGCTATCCTTTCTAAAAAATCCAGGCCCATATTTTTGGAACTATCGTTGTAATACTTTTTACTCTCTTCGATGCCGTGAGAGGCGCAGAATGGACAACTTAGATTACAGGTTTGAGTATTCGTAATAACCAATGTACGAGGCATTGCCTGAATTTCACTATTAGCTAACACCTTTTTTATAGCTAAGAGAGCACTATTTATTTTTTTTAATCTTATAAAAGGCAAACAGGACCTGTCCTGCCTCGCAAGAATAGAATTATTATATTTAACAGACAACAAATTCAATCTATCCAACTGGGACATGGATGGGTAATTAATGGCATTGCTTGCCGATTCTGAACAAAGGCATTCTACCTTCGGAGCATGTTGAAACATAAATGTTTGGTCTTGTTCGATTTTCCCATTTAAACCTTCCATAAAGGTTCCCCTTTAACAAATGGCTAAGTTGCTTCTTCAAAATTACACATCCTTCAATTAATAATTCGGTGCGCAATTCTCCGGAAAAAAATTGATCTATATCATAAATTTGCTTGGAAGCCCATTGAGGCAAAGCAGCTAAATCCACTTTGTTGATTGCTTTAAGGAGATAGTTTATTTGGTGGGAGAATGGATTGTCAGTATTATGAATTGGATATATAACTATTTCCCTATAGCCGATTGATTTGGCCATATTTTCCAAAAAACCTTTTGTGAAGAGCCATTTGTCTTCAATTTGCTGGTATCTTGAACCCGTTTTATCTGTTCCCTTGCGTACTTCAATATCCCCACATAAGTTTTTGAAGGTATTAATAATATCAGGGTGGATGTGTTCGAGTCCCGGACACAGATTATTTAAGTCAATTAAGTGTTTTAAGGTCAAAGCTATTACCTGGTTACCAATTTCAAACGGCTCATAAAATATGGCTAATCGACCTGGTTTCAAGACTCTGTAAATTTCTGTAAGTGCTTTTCTCGGATACAGTAAGTGATGTAAAATTGCACCGCCAACTACTAAATCCATCTGGTTGTCTTCAAAGATTAATTCCTCTGCGTTCATTTGAATCACAAGTAAATTGTGGTTGCTGTAATGTTTGTCGTAATATTGCTTTAAATATTTGAGCAGAGGTACTGAGAGATCACTTGCAATAACATTTGCATGTGGATATAAATCAAGTAGTGGAAATACTGTATTTCCCCCTCCTGAGCCAACATCCAGTATTTTCAAGAAACCCGATGATTCCAGAGAAAAGGATTCTTGCGATCTTTGCAATAGCCACTTCCAATATTCAAAATTCTCGGAAAAATCTATCCATTTAGAGGCGTCTTCCCAAAACTGTTTATGAACATATTTGTTTACGAGGTCCCGATCGTATAGGGGTGATAGAATTCCAGACCATTCTTCATTGAATTGCCCCAGATCATAGAGCTCTGCATTAAACTTAATCTCTTGTAGTTGCATTTTGACATTTCCTGTCTGCTCGAGAGGTAATCGTCGTTAAAAGTTAGACGTCACCTTATAAATTAATTTTTTGCTTTACTAATAGCAAACTACCTAAGCAAATATCCCGATAAAATCTTGATTACTGTATCACTGACATTCTCTATCATATATTCTCGTGGTGCAGTCCATTTACCTTTAAGTCCCAGGACAGTTCGTACACAACCAATAACAGTGTCGGTATCAGTACCGCTGAGGATATTACTGCCGCATTCGAGCGTCTCCGGACGCTCGGTCACATCACGAATGGTAACATTAGGAACTTTGAAAATGGCACATTCTTCCTGTACGGTCCCACTGTCACTGAGAACACAAAGTGCGTTGCGCTCGAGAGTAATAAATTCGAAGAAACCGAACGGCGGCATAAAACGGATTTTCTCGTTGTTTGCTAATACGCCGAACTCTCCCATCCGCTTTTTTGTGCGAGGATGAGTGCTCACAATAATCGGAACGCTATATTCTTTCTGTAGTTTGTCCAACGCAGTTACTACGCCGGATAACCTTTCTCTTACATCTACGTTTTCCTCACGGTGCATAGTAACGAGAAAATACCTTTGCGCCTCGATATTCAATTCTTCGAGAATCGAAGCATTTCGTATTTGCTCATCATAATGTTGGATTACCTCATATATCGGATTGCCTGTTACGTAAATGCGCCGCCCTTCGATTCCCTCACGCAACAAATTAGCCCTGCTTCGCTCGGTATAAGGCAAAAGAACATCGCTTGAATGGTCAATAATACGGCGGTTAACCTCTTCAGGGACACGGTCGTCATAGCAACGATTTCCAGCTTCCATGTGATATACCGGAATTCCCATACGCTTGGCCATAATCGCCGCCATACTGCTGTTCGTATCACCCAAAACAAGAAATTTGTCCGGCTTTTCCTTCTGCAGGATTTTTTCAATTCCTGTCAGGATAGTCCCAATTTGCTCACCGAATGTTCCCTTCGCACCCAAAAAACAATCTGGTTCTCTTACTCCAAGTTGCTGGAAGAAAATTTCGTTCAAGTTAAAATCATAATTTTGGCCGGTGTGCACAACCACGTGCTCGCAGAGTTTATCGAGCTTGGAGATAATACGACTTAATCGAATAATCTCAGGCCGAGTACCTAATATCGTGAGTATCTTCATTCGGCCATCTCCTTAAAACGATAATCATAGACAGCGAGCTCCTCGACCATATCGCAAACTGTCGGTGGATGAGCACCATAGCCTGCACTCTTCCAAAGAATGCCATTGAGCTTTCGATTTTCTGTGTCCAGTCTCCTGTCAATAATATTTTGTGCATCTACGGCAGTAATTTGAACATCGGAACGGTTGTAACATCGCGCAAAACAGCACAGGAGGTCATGCTTTGTAATATCTCCACTCGGGACTATATGCTGTAAATGAGGTAAAGACATATTGTTTTTAATTATACCGTGACATATTTTGGCAAAATGCAACGTAGTCACACCATTCCAGGAATGATTTTTGAATCCGGAAATTTTCGCTTTTGCCGGTTGACTTCGAAACCACTCAAGCAGCGATACGTAGCTTTTTAGTTCCGGACCAATAATCGAACAGCGAAGGTGATGAATATTAGGAAGCCAGGCCTCACCCAGACTTTTCGTCTTGCCGTAAACATCAAGTGCATCATGTTTATCGCTTTCGGGATAGCATCCTTTCGAACCCGAATACACGCAATCCGTCGCAATCTGCAGTATTCGGGATTTCTCGAAAGACCGTGCCAGCCAATGAGGAAAACAGGAATTCCCGATGATTGCACGCTCGATTTCATTTGGTTGATCATCATGTATATAAGGCTTGATGATGCCGATAGCATTTACTATCCAATCAGGTTCGTCAAATTTTCTAAATTGTTGTATTGTCCGACTTTCATCTTCTATTTCTAATATCCGCCAATTGACATTACCAATAATCTTTTGAGACTTGTCAATAAGTTCGGACGAGCGCATAGTAGCGGTAACAGAGAGATTCTCATCGAGCGAAAGAAAATCCGTCACCATTGAACCGAGCATGCCACTCGCACCCAAAATAAGCACATTGGTCCGACTCATGATATTTTTATCTCAAACAAATTCTATCGTTCAACAACATTCCAGATGTCCCAGTATCGGGCATCAAAGCGAATATCGTCATTGGCACTTTCTTCAAGTACGGCAGTTGAGAAGAATATCAATCTCATGTCGGGGGTGAGCGACATAAAGCCGTTGGCATATCCCGGAGGGATATAAAGCACCTGCGGTTTTTTTGAGGAAATCACATACTGCCGTACCGATAAATCTGCGGAAGGTTTTTCCCAATTGTCAATATTTACAGCACCAACAAGAGCCGCACCGGCTATTGCAGTTACATATTTTGCTTCGCGTTTATGAGCATGCCAGGCTCGAACAAATCCAGCTTTGTGATTTGATACTATGTAAAAACGTTTGACCGAGTCGAAATCAAAATCATTTACAAAAGCTAATTCTCCCCGGTCGTCTATAGATAAACCACCATTTAAAATATAAAGTTCATCTTTCACCTTACATGCTCCAAAACTTCTCTTTTCAAAATCTCCTCCTCGGCTTTCTGAAGTTCCGGCGCGCACTTTTTCAAAAAAGCCTGATTAGCATAACGCGGATTCATAACATCTTTGAGACGCCGCGTTTCTATGAGCTCTTTGATTTCTATAATACCGTCGTCGATGGAATATCTCGGTTTCCAACCCAATTCCGAACGTATCTTGTCGCTGCTAACCCGGTAATTTCGAGCATCCTCAAATTCCATGGCGGTTTTAGTCACTACGGTATCGGGAAAATGGTTCCGCACCTGATACGCCAAATCCACAATCCGAACGTTTTGACGGTGCAAGTTGTAAATGCCTGTATGATCAGTATCGACATACCGAACTATCGCTTCGGCCACATCCCTAACGTGTAGGAGCGGCCGAAACTGCTCTCCACCAAACACTGTCAATTCTCCATCAAGAGCTGCACGAACCGTCATTATATTAACAACTAAATCAAGACGTAACCGCGCAAACAAATCACTGACACCGAATAGTGTGCCGAGTCGAAAAATCAGAGCATCTTTATTTTTCAAATATTGCTCAGCAACCAATTTCGTTCTGGCATAAATCGAAAGAGGTCCTGTAGCAGAGTCTTCAGAAAGAATCCCATCCTGTGCTCCGTACACAGAACATGTCGATGTAAAGACTATCCTTCCATCGTAATTTTCACAAAGCCATTTAACCGTATGCTGGTTGATTTCCACACTTAGGTTAGGATTAATTGCACACGCTCCGTCGCCTACAAGGGCAGCCAACCAAATAACTGAATCAGCCCAATCCAACTGTTCTCTAAGCAGGTCACTATCTCGGATATCTCCATAAACGAACTCAACCGGTTTACGATACGACTCTTCATACACCAGGGAATCATAGACTCTTGTCCTGTGATCTGTTTCCTGTAATATATCGGTTACAGCGCCGCCAATATATCCGGCGCCACCTACGACTAAGATATTCATTTATCCAATCACTCCATAAACATTAGCCAAATCGATTATCAGTCTTACGGCAATACTCAACTCTTCTCACATTTTCTTTTTCAAATATTCTTACGATATGTCGCGATTGTTTTTTTGCCTTTGTATATATGGCCCAATTGTTTTGCAATTTCAGCTTTTTGCGTTGAGACTGCCATGTATAATTTGTCATACAACATTCTTAATTGTTTTCTTTTACTAATAAACTGGGCCGATTCACGAATCCCCGCATGTGCGATTTTTTCCACAAGGACATCTGTCTGAATAGACAGTTCTTCAATCTTTCTTCCTCCCGGGTCACCTTTTTGAATCAGCTTGATTTGCTGTTCCAAGCTATCCTGTAGCTCATCAATCAGGTGTATATGTTCGGCAGTAATAACATCTGTATTTTTGACGCTCATACAGTTTGAACTCCTGCTTTTTTTGTTCGAGCCATATTATGTTCAACTTCCTCAAGCAGATCAGCCGCATCTCTGTGATTACCGTCAAGTGTTAAAATATCCTGAAGCACTTTTTTGGATTTTTCCATTCTGCCGTCTTTCATATATAATGCCGCCAGCGGATACATAACAGACATGTCACCAGGGTGCATATTCAAATACTTCTCAAGATAATGAGTGACCTTTCCAAATGATCCCATCTGGCAGGATGTCTGAAAAAGACCTAAAATTCCTATCAGGTTGTCGGTGTCAATCTCAAGGCATTTTAGAAACATATCAAACGCCCTCTTGTAATCACTTTTCTGTTGTGCTACCAAACCCAAACCGGCATAAGCTTTGGCACACTTATTGTCCAATCGACAAGCAACCTTAAACGCCGTCTCTGCATCATCAATCAGATTCTTATGTATGGCAACTACACCAAGACCGACATAAGGTCCCGCTTCATCGGGACATAAGACGGCCGCTTTTTCATAACATTGCTGTGCCTGTACGTAATCACCTACAGAAGTGTGACAGTCCCCCAGTTCCTGCAAAACTTCGTAATGCTGATTCGAATCATGTTTTTGACCGATATTTTTTTCTGTCATGTCCATATCAATTCATGTCCCTGGAGTATATTTTCCGCATCTGTGAGCAGTTCAACGGCCGACTCAAACTGCTTACTTTGACGCTTAAGTTTTGCTTCCAACAAAAGAGTGTCCACCGTCGGCCTTTGTCGGTTTATTTCGTGACATAATTGCTGGGCCTTATCATGACTGCCTGCTTCATAAAAGGCTTTTGCCGCCAATCCCTTCATCCACAATACGTTTTGATATTTGCCCGCAATATATTCATACAGTTCTGCCGCTTGTAACCAGTCTCCATCATTCTCAATCGACAGACCCTGGTGATATAAATTATCAAACTGGAAAGGTAACTCTTCATTTTTCGGGAGCCTAAGAGTAATACCTGATGCCTTTAGAGATTCCAAAATCGGCAAATCTGGAAAACTTTTTCTTGCGTTAAGCAAATCTTCTCTTTTAACCACAACCGCCCATATACGATCTGTCGTTCCTTCCGGTATGAATCCATGCCGAGCATCCACACAATTTATCAGAGCGTAGAGCGGATTCTCTATCCACATATCTTTTACCGGAAAGCCACTTGTCACTATCGCTATATACTCACCCTCACAATTTTCCAAAGCAACATCTACCTGCTGTGCATGAGAAGACGATGGATTAGCATTTACGAAAACTAAATTGGGCATATCGGTATTCAATCTGCTAAAATCAGATTCCGACAACGACAGTAAAAGCTTGTAAGGATAGAAGGTATGCTGCCAGATAGAACCGATTGTTTTTCCCGAATGTTTGTCTAATCGATCCGTAACAAAAATGATGGACAGATCCTTAATCTTTGACCAGGGCTTTGCTGGTCTGGTAGTCCGTATTGTCAAAAGATTTTTCAGATACTCGCTTTTATCTTTCCTTCGCTGAACGGATATTCTGTCACATTCACCCATAGGATGCGAATATTCCCCGGTGATTTCGTGGACATGATAAAAATCGGAAAAGAAGACAAGTCGTCGTGTCATATCCCAATCAATCAAAACATTGAGTTGCTCATTATAAGGCCCAGTTTTTTCAATCAGCTCGCGACGATGCATGAGACTCACATGTAAAACATGGTTAAAATTAAGCATGAAAAAGCGGTCGAAATCACGGCTTACCACCACAACTTTGCTGAGAACCTGCCGGCTGCCATCCGGAAAGAATTTACAATATGCTTTATACAAATCGCTATATGCAATCTGGCAGTCGGTTTCATTCTCCAAAGCATCGACCAGCTTTTCGACGTGAAAAGGATAATAAATATCATCATCGTCAAGATATGAAATATATCTACCTTCGGCTCGATTCAATGCTTCATTGAGCGAACATGCCTTGCCGCGATTTTCATTTCTGTTGATATAGTTCAACCTGGAATCATTAAATGAGTCGATTATATTTCTTACATTTTCCCCCCCGTCGTTGATAACAATAACCTGCAGATTTTCGTAACTCTGTTTTAAGACACTGACTAACGCCTGATATAAAGAGTTCGGCCGGTTGAATGTTGGGATAAGCACACTGACAACCGGTCTATCATTTTTCTCATGATTTTCAAACATTACAAGAGTATTGAAAAATCCTTAATCTGCGGTTAAACCGACTCTTTCAGGCTCCCAGCTCTGTGAGCTGTTACTCGGCATGGTTGAGTCATGTTTCGAATCTATTTTCTCCTCAAACTGAATCAGCAGATCGTTAACTTTAGTCAGTTGTTTCTCAAGTGGATAACGCTCTTCGACAAAACGGCGGTACTTTTGAGGTTCGTAAGATGTCGAGAAAATATGCTCACAAAATTCTTCTGCGATGTTAAATAGAAAATCAGAAGAGAATATCTCGTTCGCACCGGGGAAATTATGGATAACCGGTTTCAAACCGCAGGCCATAGCTTCAAGCAGTCCCATTCCCTGGCTTTCGATGAAACTTGTCGAGACGACATAATGTTTATCCTTTAGCCAGGAGCAGACATCTTCCTGCCAACCATCGAAAAACACTACATCCCGCAGATCGAGAGTATCAACCATGTGTTTAATATATTGTTCAAGTGAAAAATCCTGAAATCGACCAGCGAAGAACAGACGGTACTCGGGATCGATGTAATGAAGCTTCTGCATACACTGTAAAACTAAAGCAGGATTCTTTACTGCCCGTATATTAGACAAAAATGCAATATTCTTGCCTCGCTGGCGTTCAGTAAAAGCGCACTTATCCAAATCTACTCCATTTGGAATTGTGACTATTGATGTTTGATTTTCAATACCCGGTACACAGTTAAAAAGTGCATCCTTGACAAAATTATTTCCAACTGTGATTAGCGTATCGATATTATGCCAGTTGACTTGCCGAGGCCATGGACTATAGGCTTCATAACGATGCAGTCTAACAATATTTTCACAGACTTTTTGTTGCCTGGAACCAATCACTGCCAAATCAGTACACCATTCAAACCACGAAATATCGCTCCATTTCATTAGTTCAAACAGTTCTTCTTCCGTTTTGCCTTCAAAAAGGCGCACCTCAAAACGTTCTTGTGCAAATTCATAGATATTATTTAAGAAAGACAATCCGTCAGCACCACAGAAGAAAGCCAATTTCGGTCTCTTGGAACGAATCACCTGGACCATGGGTGAGAGAACTTCCTGCTCAGGACAAATTTTCAGGGAGTGAATAAGCATTTCAATGGCGCCGCCTTTGTTACCCTGATTTAAAAACACATTAGCAGTCCTATTCAATAAATCCACATTAAAAATATCCATCCTCTTCATATCATCAAAAAGCTCTTTTGCTTCTTCGGCTTTTCCTGTCGCAAGATATGCTTCCACTAAATTCCAAATAATTTCGGGGCTGTCACCCTTCAGAGTTCGTGCTTTGACGAGATATTCTATGGCTTCATTCGAGCGTCCGAGGCAATGTAGAATTGCTCCTGTATCATTCAATGCCTGTACATCCTCTTGATCTGTACGAAGATGCTCCTGCATACAGTCCAACGCCTGCTGATAATCACCAGCTTGAGCAAATGCCAGACCTCTCTCATAAGATTTCATATTGTCGAGATTAACATCCCGTCTTTGCCCGCCGTGAAGATTCGTATTCGCTTCAAAATCCATTTATCTTACTCCATTAATCGTTTTGCCTGCACATCTTCATTAAAGATAGAATCGCAGTCTACAGTATTTATGAGCAAATTCCATGCCGTACACCTGAGCCGATGTATAACTGCGATTTTGTAGGGTTTTCCGCCTGAAAATGTATAAATATCAGACATTTATGTATAATACTAATCGACTGCCAGCCTTTGCTCTAAGCAGCTATTCGATAAAATCTATCAGCGATATAGACATCAGTTTCCCAGCCACTGATAAGGACATTTGATATAGAGTTTCACGACGAGTTAGTTCTATGGCTATCTGGGCTATATCAGCCTCCTCAATACGTGTTGTTTCATCCTCGGCATCATATTTAAGGTTTTCCAAGCTTTCTTCAATATTGTCAAGAAAGCCGATTTTAGAACCAACAGAGACTTCGGCCTGAACAAGAAGCTCATTAACTTCTTCAATAGTACTAAACGAGTTCTCAAGCGAGTCTCTCAATTGAGCCTCAGAGAGACCTTGCTCATTTCTCAATATGTCCCGAATACTAATAAGTGTATTGAATAAGTCGTAGGTTCCGGGCATGCTCACCAGGTCTGTTCCGGTGCTGGTAATTTCCCTTGTATCAATGTAAAGAACGTGCCCTGTTGTCGAACTAGTCACTGGAAGGTTAGTATCTGAGCCATCTGTAGGGAAACTGCTCAAACCACCATCGATAGATAAATAGTAATCACCGGGTGAACCGGTCACCGTCAGCCATGTATCACCACGCACACTGGACGTCCCTGTACCGGCTTTAGCACCTGTATCACCTATAAAAACCGGAGCACCTCGGTCATCAGAGCGAAAAATGTCATCACCAACCTGAAAGGTTGATGACTCCAAACCGGGGGCAATTTCTACCTCACGACTGACATAACTGCCCTGGTAGGTAACACTTGTTATTTCTCCGTTCGTACGTTCTACCAGATATGGCTCTGAAGACGTTTTGCCTCCCCCAAACAGATATTGTCCATTATGTTTAATGTTTGCAAATGCAACGACCTGCTCTAATATTTCATTGATTCCTTCCGCGGTCCTGTTCCTGGCATTTTCATCATAGATACCGCTGGAGATTTGAGTCAAGCGTGTCTTTGTTTCAGAAATAGAAGAAATGATATCCTGATAAATTGTGTTAGAAAATTCAAGCGTACCAACAATTTCTGATAGATTATCAATATAATTTTTTAAGGAGCTTTGCTGCGATTTAAGTCCAAGAACCCGATATGCAGCAGAAGAATCATCTGAAATCCGATTAATTCGAGAGCCGGTCGATACCTGTTCCTGAAGCCGAGCCATTTCATTAGTATGTAAACGTAAAGCAAGGCTGACATTATTATAAACATTATTGAGTATACCGCTCATTTCCTGAATCTTCCTTTCACTTAAAAGAAAGCATTTGAATTTCTCACAAAAGTTCCATAAGAGTCGATAATGATGACTGAACCGTGTTCAAATATTTTGCCATAGCTGTAAACATTTGCTCGAAGACTAACATTTGAGCAGCTTCTTCGTTGATATCAACGCCGCTTATCTCTCCCTGTTGATTGACAAGATTTTGGACAATAGCTTCAATGTTTTCCTCTTGCAACTGCCTGATAGACAGATCCTGTCCTAAATCCGTGACAAGTTTTTGATAATATCCACCAGGCGTCATAGAATTTAAACTACTTATCGCCTGATCCTTCAAACCTGCCAAACGTAAGGCATTGGTGTTATCAGACATATCAGCACCCAAGGCCGTAGCTATACGTCCCGGTGTATTAGATATATCTGTACAAACCGCAATATCCGACGCATTGTTACCGAAGAAAAAGGTATTGATACCAACCGCCGCCAAAATCCCCGTGGTATCGGTATCGGCAAAAGCCTCGACTTCAAAAGTATTACCATCTACCAAGTCACCCATACCAAGAGTTATTTTAATTCCGTTACCTACATCAAGAATATCACCCGCAGCATAACCGGAACCGATATTGAGCGTGGCAATTGTATTGGCGTCTTTATCAGTCACAATAAGCTGTAATGAATCGTTGCCAACCGAGTTCGAACCAGATACTGTAAATGTAAAAGTCTGCTTCTCCATGCCCGTATATATGCCTGATACCGATACAGCCGGGGGTGACGACGCACCGGTAAAATCACTATCTGTAGGTAACGGCAGAACACAGGGCAGGAAATCAAATTCATAACCTGATTCAGCCTGTATAAAAAGTTTCGAATCAGACACAGAAGCAGTAATACCTGTTACAGTATTAGTAATATCGGTAGCAAGAGACGACAAAGAATCTGCCGAAACATCTACCGGCACAGGAGTCCGTGTTATCTCTCCGGTAGTGGTGTTGGTAACTCTTATATATATATTGCCATCTGTTACAGGTGGATCAAAATCAGCAAAATCCTCACTTATCATCGACCAACCGGTAAGCTCTGTGAATGATCCTTCAGAACCTCCTCCCTGGACATGGTAATCATTAATTTGCTGTATTAGAGCACTTGCCAGAGTATTCAGGTCGCTATGGATATTCGAAACAAGAGTGTTTTTCAATGACAACAATCCACCGAGCTTTCCACCCTGTATATCTGTGTAATAATTGTATTCCCCAGCGATGGTAATACCAAGTTCGAGGTTTTCATTTAAACCAGCTTCCAATTCAATCACAGATGAACCTGTTAAGACTGGTATACCCCCAATACTAACATCAACAACGCCATAATCTCGGGATTGGATTTGAACGTTAACCAACTTTGAAAGCTCTGTTATACACTGGTCTCTTTGGTCGCGCAGACTATTGGCCTGTCCCCCTATGATTTCCTGTCTTTCTATATCCGTGTTGAGCTGAGCCATTGTACTTACCAGAGCATTAATTTCTTGTATCGTTTGATCAGCATCCAATGCAATCTGTGTTTCCATATTTGTCAGAAACTCTTCCAATGACCGAAAACGACTGGCCATCATATCTGCAGTGGTTACAACCTGATTTTGCCAAACAATCTCGGAAGGATGAGCGGAGATATCCTGTAATGCGTTGAAAAATTCGTCTATAACCTGATTCAAACCGCTGCCTGATGAAAGCTCCCCAAACGCGGTCTCGACTGTGCGGAGCGTGCCGACCTCCTGCGAAATCTGACCGAATGAAGATTGCTGACGGAGAATCTCATTCTCCAAAAGCATGTCAATCATTCTGGTAACTCCGGCAACATTTACACCTCCTCCCAAAATCACCGTACCAACCTGTGACGAATAGGCTGGAAGAAGACTCATCTTCTGACGGTGGTAGCCTTCAGTCGCTGCATTAGCAATATTATTACCAATGATCCCGAAAGCATACTGAGCGGCATTAAAGCCGCTAACTCCTATATCAAAACTATCCATTTATGAATCCCACTTTTTTGCTGTACGACGTTTTTATATCTGCAAATTCACAAAAGTCCTTTCATTCTGCTCTTTTGCCGCGCCGTTGGCGTTGTAAAAAACCGCCTCAGTATTGCCAATATCAAAAATACTCTTTAGAAGTAATTTGTTGAATCTGGCGCATTCAGATAAAAGTAACGCCGTTCTTGAATTCTCTTTCTTAAGTTTACCAATTAGTGTTTTTAGTTTTGTTTTGCTTTGGATGATCTGATTTCTTTTTACTTCCGGTACAAATGCCTCAAGCCTTGATAAAGTCATATCCTTTATATTACAGTTAAAATATTTGGATAATTGCTCTATTATCGACTGCCGGTTTATTTCATATTTCTTATAACTATCCGATTCTGCCCTGATTTTCTCGAGCAACTGGCCTAAAGCAACATCATCATGCTTAATAACCAAACTCCGTAACTCATCCAGATTCGACAAGTTCTTTTGAAGATTCTCAATATCTTTGTCGAGGCAGATTAGCAGTTCATCCACTTTATCTTCTATTTCAAATGCAATTGTTTTCATAAATGCCTATCCATCGTACTTCCCGCCGGATTCACACCGTCGGCATTCGTTAAAGTTTGATATATATCCTTCCATAGCCCGAGACCGCCGTTATTCGCAATGTCGCGGGCAAGGTACAGCCAAAATATCCCTTGAACCTGTGTGGAAGCTCCATCTTTTTCAAATCCCCATTCCCCGATAGTATTCTTCATTTCATCCAGAAGTTTATTTAACAACAGCGACTCGAAATCCTTTGCAAGCTGTTTTTTCTCTCCTTCCGAGGCCCCGTCAAGATTCAATTTTTCAAGCTGTTTGAGCGGCACCAGCGGCGAGATCTGTTTAGATAACATCAATTTATCGCCTTCCATCAGGTTGCTCCTACATAATCACCAGCTTGGCCTGAAGCGCGCCGGCCTTTTTTAATGCATTAAATATCGCTATCATGTCACTCGGTGTTGCACCTATACCGTTGAGACTTTTAGCTAATTCGGAAACCGTAACCGAGCGTGACACAGGAATCAGATGTGCTTCCCGCTCTTCGATCCCAATGGTTGTCTCCGGTATTCTTTCGGTAGTACCGGAATCAGAGAAAGACGCAATTGGCTGAGAGACTCTCTCGGTTTCTGTTATCTTCACTACCAGAGAGCCCTGTGAAATAGCCACGGCGGATATACCGACGTTCTCACCAACTACAATAGTACCAGTTCGTTCATTTATTACAACTATGGCGGGAACATCGACCTTTACTTCGAGTTTTGTAATATCCGCAATAAAACCTGCTATCCTGTCATCATTGATATCACTGGGAATTTTTACTTTAATAGTACCGGCATCGTCCACTACCGAACTGGTTGGAAAATCCTTATTAATAACATTGCTAATTTGCTCTGCAGTTGAAAAATCACTGTTTCTTAGATGTAGAGTGATAATCCTGTGGCCGCCTATATTTTCCACGAATGTGGCGATCTCCTCTTTTTCCACTATCGCACCATTAGGTATTCGGCCCACGGTCTGGTGGTTTTTGGTAACCGAAGCCTGTTCACCCGCTGCTGTCCAACCACCAATTGATACACCACCATCTGCAACGGCATAAACCTGGTCATCAAGACCTTTGAGGGGTGTGGGCAAAAGAGTACCTCCCTGAAGACTTTTAGCATCCCCAATAGCCGAGACACTAACATCGATTCGTGAGCCTTCCCTGTCGAAAGGTCCGAGCTCGGCCGTAACCATAACCACGGCAATATTTCCTCCGGATAAATCAGAAGGAGTCAGAACAAGCCCTGATTCCCTTAGAACATTCGTCAGCACTTGTCGTGACAACAAAGAGCTGTCACCTGTATCGGAAAGACCGACAACCAAACCAACGCCTCTGAGCGGATTACTGCGAAGCCCATGAATATCAACGATATCTTTGATTCTCTCGCACTGTCCGGAATCAGCAATAAAGGTACATACTACAAGCGCGCATAACATAAGTCTAAACACGTGATTTTGCTTTTTTGCCCGCTGCATATTTACCATTTTCATAAGTAATTACTTTCAAAGAAATTTTGCTATTGTCACAATCAGAACGGCCAAATAATATCAAATATCGCGCCAAGCCAACCCGGTCTGGTGTAAGGATCGCTGACGCCGTCATTTTTTGTGTAAATTCGAAAGTCTGCAACCTGCTCACTTCGAACCGTATTGTCAAATGCAATATCGCTTGGTCTGACTATTCCGCTTATCTCAATTGTCTGAATGTCACCCGCAATGTTGCGCTGGCGATTCCCCATTACCACCAAGTTGTTGTTCGGAAGGATATCAATAACGACTACGGTAATGCTATCGACAAATTTACGTTCGTCTTTATAATCGGCTTTGCTTGTCAATTCATTTCCCGAAGTTGCACTTGTACCAAATTCTCCGATATCGGCAAAATTTCCTAATTCTCCGTTGAACGCCATCGACCTGTCGGTTTCCTTTTTAAGGTCTCTTTTTGCCTTATTATCGATTTTGCTGGCCTCAGATACTTTGATGGTTAAGATGTCACCAATCTGCCGCGCCACATCATCGGCGTACAAATCCTTCATGTTTTTGCACCTCCTGGCCCAGATAGAATTAGCCCAGGAACAATCTGTCAACAAAAGCACAAAAGACGTTAAAAAAATTGCTGAGATTATTTTCCTGTTCATTATTTCTCCTTCTATATGACAGGTTCCACGCTTCGGTCTTCGTTGACTTTAGCTAAAATGATTCGTTGCGAATCGATATTTCTAACCCTTATATATTCACCGATTTTGCCATCCTGCATCGCCTTTCCGACGGCAGTAATCAAAAATCCGGGTTTCTCAATTCTTATAACAACATTTTGATTCCGCTTAATAATAACCGGAGACTTGGCAGAGCCTATCATATACGGTTGTAGCACCGTCTTGGCCGGAAGTGTCCGTTTTGCAACCAGACCATAAGGCGGCTTCCAGTCCACAGGCTCCGGATTGTTAGAGGTGCCTTCTTCTATCTTTACATTTTCACGACTAATAAGCGTTCCGGCCGGAATATCAACCAATGTAACTGCTGTGCGTACGTTATATCGCATGGCAAAAATAACTTCACGAGTCCCGATTAGTTCATCACCCGAAAACACTACAACTTCTACCTTTGTCTGATTTCTCGCCCCACCCGGGACCAAACGATGAACAAATTTTATATCTTTTCCGGAACCGGGAATGACCAAATCTTTTGGTCTGCGAACCGGATTCCACTTAGAAATTGATTTGTTGGAGATATTATTTTTCAGATAATCTCCTGCCATCTTTACAAATTCATCACTGCCGACAATCTTATTTAGCCGGCTTATCGATACTTCTTCAGCGCCCTTCAATGTCACTTGTGACGAAGATATTCCATGACTGGCTAATCGGCTCAGAATGATATGTCTTTCAATCACAATTTTCTGGTCTCGCGTTGAAAAACGGCCTAACGTGATTTCACCCGCTTTGGCTGCAAGAGATTCAGGACCGCGAATTATTCCAATTTTACCCAGCGTTAGAGTACTATCTTTGATTGTAATTTCTCTCGGCAGGTAAACTTGTATTTCGGACTCATCGTTTAGGTCCTTGGCTTTTTCATCAGCCAGGGCCTGGCAAAGGAGTGCACAAGTGATAAGTACACTACACAGGAATATTTTTGTGTACATAGATTCTTGTTTCCTTGTACTTATTCTGTTCATAATAATCCCTTACGCAACGATACGGTTAGCCGTCTTAAGCATGTCATCTCCCGCCATGATAGCACGCGAATTGATTTCGTATGCTCTCTGGGCTGTTATAAGATTGATAAGCTCGGTAACCATTTGTACATTGGATTTTTCCAGGAAACCCGACTGAATGGTCCCGAAACCACTCTCATTCGGGGTTCCAGTTGTTGGTGTACCGCTGGCCTCTGTCTCTGCTAATAGATTTTCTCCTTCGCTTGAAAGACCCGATGGATTTGGAAATCGTGCCAATTGGATATTACCCACAACCGACTGTGAGCCGGAAGCATCGGTGACATTAACGCCACCGTCTTTTTCGATAGTTATGGAGACAGCATCTGTGGGGATGCTGATGGATGGCTCAATCGAATAACCACTGGTTGTAACCAATTGACCGTTGGCGTTGATTTGTAATGCTCCGTCGCGAGTGTACCTTATATCACCATTAGGCATTGCCACCTGAAGAAAACCCTCACCTCCAATCGCTATATCCATAGGATTACTTGTATTTTGAAGCTCACCAGGGCTAAAGATTTTAACATTTGACGCGGCACGGACGCCACAACCTACTTCCAAGCCTCCTGGCGATTTTATACCAGATGCCACTTCAGTGCCTTGCTCCTGCATTTTGACATAGAGCAAGTCATTAAAGTTCATCTGGCTGCGCTTAAAACCGGTGGTATTAATATTTGCAAGATTATTTGCGGTAATATCCACCATCATCTGCTGGGCCGTCATTCCCGTCGCTGCAGTGGAAAATGCTCTTAACATAATGTTTTTCTCCTTTTTATCTTAGTTCACAGTGTGACTGGATTAATCAATTAAATCAGTTCCTCAACCCATGGCTACACTTATAAGACCGCTGGAAGCCTGCTTACGAGCTGTAATGAAACCCATATTTGCCTCGTAAAGCCTGGAGACCATTATCAAATCCACCAGCTCGTCGATAATTTCAACGTTGGAGGACTCCTGATAACCCTGTTTTACTACAATATTCTCAGCTGTTACCGGCTTGATCTCCGGATCAGTCATCCGATAACAATTCCCCCCAGTCGGGACAAGTTTGTCTTCGTTATCGCCGAAATCTACTAATTTGAACTGTCCAATAGCTGTGCCGTCCGCACTTATGTTTCCATCGCCGGAAACATAAAGCTGTGAGAGGTTAACATTGTCAGGAATTGTGATTGCTCCAGCTTGTCCCCCTACAATCCGACCCTTAAAATCCACTATTTGGCCGTCTTGGTTTGTGCTAAAAATTCCATTTCTGGTATAAAGAGGCCCTTCGGGAGTTTCTATTACAAAAAAACCTTTGCCATTTAAGGCAAAATCCAAATTTCGACTCGTTCCAACAATACCGCCCTGAGAGAAATCAAATGACGAATTCATATATGCAGATCCAGGTGAATACGTCTGTGTACTCGCTTCTTGTGCTTCGAGAACTTTTGAAAATGCGTTACATCTACGTTTGTACCCGACCGTGCTCGCATTGGCCAGATTATGTGTTACAATTTCAAATTCCTTCGTTAAGTTTTCAAGACTTGTACTAACCTGTTCTGTAATCCCTGACATTCAAACTCCTTAGACAACTGAAGTCTCTGAAAAAATTGTCTTGTTCTTTTTTTCACTACCAGTTTCAGTTTCGACCAGTTGTGATTTGAACCTTGCTTTAATAGAAGCTGTATTGGTCGCTCGAACCAGCTCGTTGAGATTCGCATCACTTAAACCTGTCAATTCAACTGCTATGGAAAAACCATTTTCAACGGCTTCAGTGTGCCTGACCACACCCATATCTTCAACAATTCTCGAAGGTCTCATTCTTCCATTGCCTGCAAGAGACGAATGTAATGCGGTGGCATTAGGCTGCGTTATTAAGCCATGTTTTTTTCTTTCAGTTAGCTTTAGTATCACTACAACTCTATCGCCGACCTTCACTTCCAGGGGAGCCACTACTCGTAAACCCGGACCCGCCAATTCAGTAACATCAGCTGGAACAAAATCCGGCGGCCCCCAAGCGTTACCGGATGAATTACTCGAATCGGAATCGAGCTTGGAATTCACATTGTCCGGCAATGTTCTCGCGAATGGAAAAGCTGCAATATAAGCAGATTCTTGTATAGGAACACGTAAAAACCGCCTGCGATTAACAAACCTTACATTATCGTTATGATTTAAGATTAGAATGTTATCAATGCAACCAATTACGGATGTCTCGAATTCCCAAATTGAAGCTCCGAAATAATAACGAATGCACAAGGATTCGCCCTGTTTAATTCCCAGCGCCTGAGCCGTCTCTACCGTTAACTCAACATCATTGTTTTCAATAACGACAGACTCGATATTATTAACTTCACCCGTCTCAAGACTTGTTATGTAGAGTTTTTTATCTTTGGGGATTTGCCTGCTATTTGGCCTGTTGGTTATTAGCGTATCTGCTGAAGCAGGATTTCGTTTTCGAAAACCGAGTTTTTCACGTAGAACAGATAGTTCGGCACTTAGATGTCTTCTTTTATTCGTTCCTTTTAGTGTGATTGACGCCCTTATTATCTTTGTTGCCCCCCGGTCAAAGGCATCAGCCATAGTAAAAATAGACTCTTTATGCTTGAGTTTTGCCTTTGTCGCGATGTACATAAGAATATGACGTTCACGCGGATTCAGACCCCTCTCATCTGCATACTGATAAAACAACCGGTTTGCGGCACGTTGTTCTTCTTTAGAGTGATTATAGGTCACTACAATAAACAACAAAGTCAATATTACTAAGACCGCCACACTTGCTGCAATGAACCATCGTTCACCTAAAGTGATATCAAACCAGCGAGCAGCCTGCCATCTTTGAACAGGTGTCGATGAAATGATGAAAATTTTTAGCCCCGCATTAATTAAAAATGCCTCGGTCATATAAACAATCCTATAGTGGTTATCTAATCAGGTTTGTTAATTCCCCAAGGATATCATTTGCTACTCTAATACTTCTGGCATTGGCCTGAAATCCGTTTTGGGCCTGAATCATATTGACAAACTCAGTCGCGACGTCGGCATTGGATTTTTCCAATGCCGCACCGTGTATAGTACCCGCACCACCGGTCATGGCCTGAGTTGCAATGGCTTCACCTGAGTTAGCCGAAGGGATGAAATATCCGCTACCGACACTTTCCAGACCGGCAGTGTTTTGGAACAAAGCTATTTGTAAAGTTGAGATGTTCTTTTTGATACCGTTGGAGAATGCACCGATAAGTATGCCTTCGTTATTAACCGAGACAGTTGAAAGCCTGCCCGCTTCATAACCATCCTGCTCTCTTGCTACCGCTGTAGAGTTTCCTGCGAATTGTGTCAAGCCATCCAGTCTGCCGGTAGTACCCAGGTTTAAGGTGATAGTCTGTGGATTAGAAGTATCATGTGCAAATGTTATCACTAACTCGGCATCGTCCGTACCACCCAAACCTGAATAGGAACTATCTGTAGCATCAAAGGTAATATCTTCAATACGCCGGTTATCCATAGTTATCTGATTGATGTTTCCTGTGATGGATGTTAATACCATATCCCATGTATTGGCTATATCTGTTCGAACAAATGCACCCGAGACGACGTGTTTACCGCCCTGGGAATCATAAGCGGTAATATTAATACTCTTTACTTCTTCCCCACCGACAGTCGATATTTCAAAATATGCCGGCATTGTAAGCGTACCGTCTCCGGAATATGACATGGTCATATCCGTTTTGCTAAAACCGCTGGTATCATCGGTTATTCGAATGCATCCATTTACAACTGAGGCTGTTGAACCACTAAGTACGTTAGTATTGAGATGAGTGATTAGATTCCCCAGTGTTGTGCTTCCATCAATAGATAAGTCATACGCTGCACCACTGTACAACGTACCGCCTTTATGACAACCGCTGAAGCTAATTGTCCCTGAAGTCAATGTGCCCGTATATTGGTCGAGCTGGTCAATTTCCGTCGTTTCGCTTGCAGCAGTGCCGCTATTATAGGTATAAGCGACATTTGAACTGATAACCTGTGTTCTTGTTGTCGCAAATGTTGCATCGGAACTGAGATTACCGGAGATGACTATTTCTGTCGTTGCCTTTGCCGGCATAGCTACATCGTATGGAACGTGAATATCGCTAACACCGGGAGTCTGGAAACCATCTACTTCACCTTCCGAGCCGATACGCTGAATATGATAACCTGTCGCCGGGTCAACCAGATTAGAGTTTGCATCGACAGCAAATGAACCAGCGCGTGTGTAAAGATCCTGTTCGCCGTCACTCAAAACAAAATAACCTTCTCCTTCTATAGCCATGTCCAGAGGATTACCCGTATTGATGATATTACCCTGTGTCATGTTGGGAGATATTCCCGAAACGCCGACACCACTGCCCATCTGCTGCGGATTTGTGCCACCGATGCCTGTTGTTGGCTGGGATGCTTTCTTAATAGTTTCGCTCAAAAGCTCTGAAAAAGTTATTCTACTGGACTTAAAAGCGGTTGTATTAACGTTTGCCAGGTTGTTACCAGAAATATCAAGCATTTTTTGGTGGGCCTGTAATCCAGATACTGCAGCCGATAATGCAAAACTCATTTTTTATTTCTCCTAATATTTTCAGAATATTAATTCGGTTTAGTTCTCTACCAATATTACTGCCCCCAGGCTGAGGGTATATTCCTGGGTTCCTTCACCTTCTATAACCGTTACTCCCAGAAGACTTTCACCTGTTTCGGGATCATTGAAGATAGAATCAACGCTGCCTTCTTTCTGTTCTAACTCACCGGTTGTTTCATCTTCTGTATAGAATGTAACATTCTTACCTAACAGCGAATTGGCATAGCTGCGCTTAGTGGTTTCAAGAACTTCCGTAAAGCTTGAATTCATTGTTTCAAGCTGTGAGAGTTCTGAGAACTGGGCCAACTGTGATGCCATTTCGCTATTGTCCATAGGTTCCAGAGGATTTTGATTTTTTAGCTGTGTAACCAGAAGCTTCATATAATCCATCTGGATTTCGCTTGCACTACTTATTGCTGACTCTGCTGCCATAAGTTCTCAATCCTTTATAAAAACCAAATAAAGATTCCTGAACGAATCGACATGATAATATGAGCAATTAATGTGCCAAATGGAAATGGACTCCGGAGATAATTTGCATAACTACTTTATATGAAGGGGCTTAGGCAAATTGCAAAATCAAATAAACGACCGAATTCGTTTTTTAGGTGATTCCGTTATAAGGATAGAATTTCCTGTCTTACAGAAAATTCCGCCGGTTCATGATTGAAAGCAGAAAAGATAATTCTTATTGATTACCGTTAAATAAATTAAGTTTTTTTCATCTTATTAAAACTTTAATTCAACTTATCAACGAAAACGAATGCAATAAAGTTGACTTGCTCCAACCGCTTTATTAGACTAATTTTTATGAAGAAAGAAACTGAAAAGAAATCTTCCAGTACCAAACGCAAAGTTCATTCTGATATTATCATAAATGATCATCCTAATGACCGAATTGGTGAAAATTGCGGTCTTTTTGGCATCTTTGGCGACACCGACGCCGTCAGAAAAACGTACTTCGGTCTGCATAGCCTACAGCATCGCGGCCAGGAATCGGCGGGAATCGCCTCCAGCGATGGTCAATCGCTTCAATGCCATACGGATATGGGCACAGTGAGCAGAGTTTTCCGCTCCGGAAGAGGCGTTCTGGAAAAACTATCGAATCCCATAGCGATTGGTCACGTCCGATATTCAACGACAGGTACAAGCAAAGTAATAAACAGCCAACCTCTTTTAGCGGAATACTCTCGCGGACAAGTGGCGGTGGCGCACAACGGCAATCTAATTAATGCATCGCTGCTTCGAGATGAATATGAGGCGTACGGAAGTATCTTTAAATCCACAAGCGATACTGAAATTATAATACATCTGCTGGCCAAGCCGACTCATATCAGCAAACCTGACCCACTCGGACATGTACTAAAACATCTCCAGGGAGCGTATTGCCTTCTTTTCCTGTTTGATGACCGGATTGAAGCAGCTCGCGACTCTTACGGCATCAGGCCTCTTTGCATTGGCAGAATCCCCAAAGGTGCCTATGTTATTGCCAGTGAGACATGCGCATTTGATACAATCGGAGCGGAATTTATCCGTGAAGTTGAACCCGGTGAAATTGTAACGCTGGACAAGCAGGGTCTACACAGCAGATTTTTTGTTGAGCGGGAAACTACCAAGCCATCTCACTGTATTTTTGAACATGTTTACTTCGCAAAACAAAACAGCACAATCTTCGGTGAAAACGTACACCAATTCAGAAAGAAACTCGGCAGACAAGTGGCAAAGGAACAACCGGCGAAGGGAGATGTTGTAATACCCGTCCCGGATTCAGGAACTTCGGCTGCAATAGGTTATGCCGAACAAAGCAAAATACCTTTCGATATGGGCCTGGTTAGAAGTCACTACGTCGGCAGAACATTTATTTCGCCTGAGCAAAGACAAAGGGAATTAGAGGTCAAACTCAAGCTGGCAATAGTTAAGGAAGTAGTAAGTGGAAAACGGATTATTGTAGTCGACGACTCTATAGTTCGGGGTACGACCACCAGAGGCAAAATCAGGACACTACGCCAGGCCGGGGCAAAGGAAATTCACATGCGAGTCAGTTGCCCGCCAATCAGGTTTCCATGCTTTTACGGCGTCGATTTCCCGACCAAGGAGGAACTGCTGGCAAATAATCGTAATCTTAAAGAAATCAAGGAATTCCTTGAAGTTGACAGCATCGGGTATATTTCACTGGAAGGACTTCTCAGTTGTGCAACCCTGTCGGCGGACCACTACTGCACCGCATGCTGGAGCGGACGATATAGAATTCCAGTGGACGTTAAAGTCAATAAGTTCTCGCTCGAACGTTATCAATTACATATTTTCGACGAGCTGGACACATAAATGCTGTACAGATATTCAAGCTCTTGTAATATCGGGGATTAAGTACGCAGAACGTTTTATTTAATTTTGCTTTGACTTTTTATAGATGAGCAAATACCTAAGTTACGAACAGTCTGGCGTAAGCATCGATGCCAATGACCTGATGGTCGAGCAAATCTGGTCGGCGGTAGCCGGAACATTCGGTCCACGTGTAATAGAATCCAAAGGTGGTTTTGCAGGAATGTTTCGGCTGGATTACGATGAAAAACTCTTCAAAAGAAACTACAAGAATCCCGTCCTTGTGGCCTGTACCGATGGTGTAGGCAGCAAAGTTCAGCTCGCCGCTCAAATAAAAAAGTACGACACGGTTGGTATCGACCTGGTTGCAATGAGCGTTAATGATATGCTTGTGGCCGGTGCCGAACCTTTGTTTTTTCTCGATTATATTGCCGTCCACAAACTGGAACCTGATATTGTCGCCGAACTTGTCAAAGGCATCGCCGCCGGCTGCCGTCAGGCCGATTGTGCACTAATCGGCGGAGAAACGGCCGAAATGCCGGATACCTATTCCAAAAACGATTTCGATATGGCGGGATTCGCTGTTGGTGTCCTTGAAAGAAATAAAATCATCACCGGAGAAAACGTCAGGCATGGAGATGTCATTCTGGGACTTGCCTCGAGCGGGCTTCACAGCAATGGATATACACTGGTTCGAAATATTTGTTTCAAACAGGCCGGACTGAAAATGACCGATACTCCGGACACGCTCGGTGGCCCCACACTCGGGGATGTTATACTGGAACCGACACGTATTTATGTCAGGCCTGTAATAAAACTGCTCTCGCAGTACAAAGTTAAACGAATCGTCCATGCAATGGCTCATATCACCGGCGGTGGACTTGTAGGAAATATTCCACGGGTATTACCTAAAAACTGCAACGCAGCTATAAAAAAATCAAGCTGGCCAAAACATAAAATATTTACATATCTTCAACAAGCCGGCCCCGTGGAAGAAAATGAAATGTACAGAGTTTTCAATATGGGGATAGGATACGTTTTAATAGTGGCCGAGGATTTCGCCGATTCGATTACAAAAAAGCTCAAAAAATACGGCGAAAAGGTTTATAGAATAGGAAGAATTACAACAGGTAACGGCAACGTTGTGCTCAAATGACTTATGCCCTGATTTCCGATTTAAGGAGGATAGAACTCTTTTTAAGAAGAGAAACCAAACCCGACCAGTATTTTCCATTCGGATTTGAATTTGCGAATGCAAACATGATACAATGTCAAAATCCAAAAACTCGGCGACGTCGTCGAGTATTTCTACAAGGAAGTAACAGGCAAAAAAAGGAGGCAAATCATGAGCGGAATCTTTGGAGTAGTCTCGGAGGGAAATTGTGCAGAAACACTTTTTTACGGCACGGATTATCATTCGCATCTCGGCACCGAATATGGTGGTATCGCAGTACTTGATAAGAAGTTTCATCGACAAATACATAATCTGAATCAAAGCCAGTTCAAGTCAAAATTCTATGATGACTATAAACGTATCAAAGGTAACAAAGGAATCGGTGTAATCAGTGATTACGATGAACAGCCGATTTATCTTAATTCCCGACATGGTCCTTTTTGCATCGTTACCGGTGGTTACGTCGAAAATGCGGAAGAGTTGGCCGGAGAACTTCTCAACAAAGGTATATCATTCAGTGAAGTCAGCGGAAGAGCGATAAATACACCAGAGCTTATTGCGAAAATAATCAATCAGGGAAATAGCATAATTGACGGTATAGAAAAAGTGTTTGAAGCCATTGAAGGTTCCTGCTCGCTGTTATTACTGCATAAGGATGGAATTTATGCAGTCAGAGATAGATTCGGACATACGCCGCTTATAGTCGGCAGGCGTCCGGACGCATGGGCGGTGACTACCGAGACAAGTGCCTTTCCAAACAGCGGATTCGAAATTGCAAAAAATATTGAACCGGGCGAGATAGTTCTTCTTAACGAGACCGGGATGGTCCAAAGCAGTCCGGGTGACAACAATCAAAACCAGATTTGTGCATTTCTCTGGATATATACTGGTTTTCCAGCTTCGAACTATGAAGGCACCAATGTCGAAATAGTCAGGGAAAGATGCGGCAGATATTTAGCTAAGCGTGATAAAGACATCGAGGTTGACCTGGTTTCGGGTGTTCCTGATTCCGGCTTTGCCCATGGATTAGGATATGCAATTGAATCCGGCAAACCATTCAGACGTCCGCTGGTCAAATATACACCCGGTTACGGCAGAAGCTATACACCCCCTTCACAAGAGACACGAGACCTGATTGCCAAGATGAAACTTATTCCAATCAAGGAGGTTATAAAAGATAACAGCATCGTCATCTGCGAGGACTCGATAGTCAGAGGAACCCAGTTAAAGAATTTCACTGTAAAGAAGCTGTGGGACTGCGGGGCCAAAAAGATACATGTCAGACCTGCCTGCCCTCCTTTGATGTTTCCCTGCAGATTCAATTTATCGACACGTTCGGTCAAGGAGCTTGCCGCACGAAAGGCCATCCGAAGCATAGAAAATGAAGAAACTGAAAATGTCTCGGAATATATTGACCACAAGTCGGAAAAGTACCGCAAAATGGTCGATTGGATAGCTAAAGACCTCGATGTCACCACACTGAGATATCAAACCGTTGAAGACATGGTCAAGGCTATCGGGCTGCCTAAAGAAAAATTGTGTCTTTACTGCTGGACGGGCGAATGTCCAAAAGCAATCCGCCCGAAAACAAAGATAGTTGAAGTAAAGAAACCGGCCACAAAAAAACAGATTCAGGTTAAGGCCGAACTATAAAGTAATTTTCACTACTTGTAACGTTTTCGAACTTTAAAAGATATGCAGAAAACCAAGTATTCCATATTTACTGTTGCATCTCTGGTATACATCGGTTTTGCAGTTTACTTATATCAGCCGTATTTCGAAAACTTCCAAAGAGACCGTTTTCTGCTGGTTGCCAATCTTTTCCTTGCCTCTATGGGTTGTTACCTGCTAAGCAGACGTTGGGTTTCGGGTTTTATCGAGTCGCTTTTGGCTGGAGCCCTTTACGGTTTTGGGCCTTTCACACTTTCTCTTGCAAAATATCACCCGGCCGCCGGTTTATTGGCGGCTTCCATACCATGGTTGTTCTTACCTGCTGCATTTAGTCCCAAAAACAGACGGCGGTGGCTAAGCATAATTTTGGCAACGCTGCCGTTTCTGATAATTGTAATCTTTTTCCAGGTCACCACCGGCATTCGTTTGTTCGCAGTTTCAACGCAGGCTAGGCTTAATATCTCCGAATTGTACAGCTTGTTGGCTCCCCTTGTCGCAGCAAAGCGAGGCACTACTTTGATTGGTTTTTATCATGTCCCCATAGCGTCACTTATTATGGGCTTTGCCATGCTGGTTGCAGCCAGGCGGTTTAGCATTATGACTATTTTTACTATTGCTGTAATTTTGACGTTTTGCTATCCTCTTGATTCTATCCTCGAAGTTAGTCCCATCATCTGGCTTACTATCAGTACATTGTGCTGTTCGATTATAATCGCCGTCGGCCTGCAGGGATTTGTTTCAGCAGGCTATGCAGACCACAAGTGGATACTTGCGGTTGCAATTTTCATGAGCATGCTTGCTATAGTGACATTACTACTTGCAACGAAATATTTTCAGACATTCCTGGGACTTGGTTCAGGATATGCCAGACTTTTCGTCGATGCGGCCAAAATGTATATATTCGGTACCGTCGCAATTGCGTTCATTTTCTTTCTATCGTGTTCGAAATCGCGAATGCATCGGCTGCGTGAGATAATACTTTTCGCTGCGATAGCGTTGGATGTGTTTCTCGGAGCGACTTTTATAGTCGATGCAATTCTTTAATGTATGAGTTAGAGATTGTGCTTATGAGAATTTTTCTCTTTCGATTTGTACTAATAAGAATCGGCCGTCGTTGCGCATAAAGTTGATGATGGAATCAAATTGCCGGTCGATAAAACGGGCTTCATTACAAACAACCGCTATCCCAATAATTGCATTTGTTTTGCTGTCCTGATGGTCAACTTCAGAAATTGAAATATTGAACCTGCTTTTAAGCCTGCCAATCAGACTCTTTATAATACTTCTTTTACCTTTGAGCGAGGTAACCCCTGGCAAAGTAATATGTGCTGTCATCACACCGACAATCATATCGGCTTCTCTTCTCAGGCTTTTAAATGCTGTTCTTGGATTTTTTCCAGCAGCTTTTTAGTGGCTATAATGCCGTTATTTTCGCTGAGCTTTCCGCCTTCATATTCAACATTGACATAGCCATGGTAGCCCGCATCAAGAACAATCTTCATCATACGATAATAATCGATCCTCGTCTCATCGCCGTTTTCGTCGAATTCATAGCTCTTTGCACTAACACTCTTAGCGTACGGCATCAACATCTCGACGGCCTGATAACGGTCGATTTCAGGCGGAAAGTTTCCAAAGTCAGGCAATGTCCCGCAATTGGGCATATTCACTTCTTCGATGACGGCGGTAAGCCATTGTGGATTTGACGAGAGGCCCCCGTGATTCTCGACAATCACGTTGAGCTTATGTCCGGCGGCAAATTCGCACAAACGTCGAAGCCCATCGGCGGCGAGCTTTTTCTGTTGTTCATAAGTACCTGCAGAAGCAGCATTGACTCGAATCGAGTGACAACCAAGATACTTTGCAGCTTCGACCCACTTATAATGATTTTCTACAGCCTGTGTTCGTCGCTTTGTATCCGGGTCACCGAGATTGCCCTCACCGTCGCACATAATCAGCAGACTCTTAACGTCGTTATCTGCCGCCCGCTTTTTCATTTGGGACAGATACTCGGTGTCTTTGGCTTTATCCATAAAGAACTGGTTGACATATTCAACAGCCTCGAAATCAAGGTTACGAGCTTCCTTTGCAAAGTCGAGATTATCCAGCTTCGGTCCCGCTCGGCCAAAAAGCCTCCGGTGCAAAGACCACTGCGCCAATGAAATCTTAAAAGGCATTTTTTTGCTCCCCAGGACTGTATCTAAACTTGCACAACCTGCCAGACACAGTCCTCCAGCCGTACCAGCACCGAGGATAAGAAATTCTCTTCGATTCATATTCTCCATTTTCAATTCTCCTATTTACCATACACAGCATCAAATCTGTTATCTCCATTTTGCATAGGAACATCAATATTGCTTAGCTTAACCAATCTCACTTTAATACCCCAGGGCTCTACATCTTTTTCAAGAATGTTCTGAAGATTACTCGCTATTTGTTCACGTGAGGAACGAAGTGACTGGGCCGGTTGTTTGCCGCACTCATTTTTCAAAATTGCACGAACCACATTCTCAATTGCTCTTTTATAATTGTCAACTTCAAACAGGGCTTTTCCCGGATCGTCTATTCTGTAACTAATCATAACATCGAGCTTACATTTAGCGCCCTCACTGGTAACAACAGTTTCTCTTTCATAGGAAATCGTTGTTTCTTTACATTGTATCAGAGGTATATTTTTGTACGGACGCTGATAAAAACCCCAAAGACTCCATATACACCCAAGACCGGGCTTACATGATTTTCGATACTTTCCGAATGTGGTAACCACAAGAGCATTTCCCTGCGGGACGGCATAGAATTTACACAATCCCAGTGTCAATATTCCAAGCATCCTGCAAATAAAAGGTTGTTCCGCTTCCAGCCGTTCCAAATCACCGCTTTTAGGTTTATTCGAAGCTCTACTCGGGATGATTTCAAGTGCGGGTAAATCCCTTTCAATTATAGTATTCACATTCTTTTTCTTGCGTTTGCGACCTTTCGAAGAGAACCGATACGCAAAACCCCCGAACAAAAAACCTGTTCCGCCACAAATATAAACACGCAAAGGCTGATTTTTCAATGCAAACCATACATCGCCGAATGAGTCCAGTTTTTCCAGAGTTGCCTTATTAAAAGATATCTTTACGCCGTTAATCTGACCAAAAATCAACAATCCTAAAATAAGAGCTAAAATTCCCATCAAACAAGCAAAGAAGATTGTCTTCATTTTTCATATCCAAAATAATAAAATATACACAATGAGCCAATCCAAATAATAAACAGCAATTGCATTCCAGTCAATTCAATTATTGATGCTATATCGGTCGGTAAATTGGATTAGTATACTTTTATCGTTCCATTACCCATATCACAGCACAAACGATGTAAAGACAGCGGATACTTCCATCTACGGGTTTACACCCGTAGAATTACGAAGGAATATTAAAAGATTAATCTTATTCGAATCGCAGCAGTTTCAAGCCGGAGTTTCTATCCGGTTTCCTACTGCCGCTTATTTGTTCAATCTCGATTATTGTAACTTCGAGAATCAAGAATGTTTCAGCGTTTCCCCTTGGACAGCCGACAATTACCTCATCTTTTTTACCGATTGCAGTATGTATATGCAACTTTGGTCCTTCATCATCGCAATAAATTGTTCCAACACCGAGAACCTCACCCGGTCCGGCGAACTTCTTCTTATTGCCGATGATTTCTGGCTTTTCCTGCTTTGGTCCGACAACGATATCTGCCTTTCTGATTCCGCCGGTAATTAAAACCGCGGCCGATTTGATATTTTCATCAATTGCTATTTTGTGGATGCACTCGTAAAGGTCTTCACCTTCAAACAATCTGGCTGCGAATATCCTGCCTGTCTTACCTATGGCATATTCCATTGTGCAATCCTGTGAATAAGTTACTATTGAAAAACCTGCTGATGCATTGGCTCAGCATCACCGCAACTACTTCGGGGCTCCTTTTTTGTATATCAGGAGACGGTATGTTTTGAATTTCATAAAATCATCCGCGGTTCTGCCTCCGCCGAAGTATTTATTATAATTCTTTTCCAGCTCCTTCTGGTATTTCCATCTTACAAGCTTAGAAGACCTTGGATATCTTTGTGCCAGAAATCCTCCAATCGAATCTATCACAGGCCGGGCAACTCGATTCATTGCATCATCAAGCAAGCGAATATTCGGCGCCGTCTGCTCTGTGATATCTATATCATCTAATTTTTCAAAGGGATATTCTTCCATGAGAGCGAAAAACTTTTTCATCTCATGCCCGCCCTTCTGCCGATGTTCTTCATCAATATCTTTCCTGAAAATGTCACAGATAAATAAGAATCCGTCGTCATTCAAAAATCTGGAAGTGTTAGATAATGCCTTATCCATATTGATATATTGAAAACTTTCAAGGAACATAACCATGTCGTATCGCTTCTGAGTTTCCAATTCTTCATACTTACACTTAAAAATCTCGCATTTGCTACCTATCAATTCACTCGCCTGCTCGATGAGATAATCGTTAGGTGAAACACAATCCACTTCATATCCCAAAGAAAGTAATTTATGGGCAACTCCCCCAGAGCCACAGCCCACATCAAGAATGGTTTTAACACCTTCAGGGATATGCGAAACAACAAATTTAACATATTCTTCCTGGGCAAAACGCAAATTAGTGATATCCTCTTGAAGTTCGCCCGTCCAGTATCCATAATGCAGATGCTCCAATTTAAGGAAATATTGGCCCAAAATCCATCCAATCTTCAAACCCACTTCTCGAGAATTGCCTTTCTTCCTTTTCTTCATACCGTTTACCTTATCATCTTAATAAAAAATCCTCATTTTACATAACTTCTTTAACTTGCTCAGCATATCATATTTTTTTTCGACTAACAAACCTGTGTCTAAAGTTTTTCAAAAAAACCAATTTTAAATGCCCTGGTAATAACACTTTCAAATAGCATTTTGTATTCCATTAACATTTAACAAATAGTAAAAAATTTGTCATTTTACACATCAAATTTAAAAATTTGTTGACATTTCGGTACATAGTTGGTAGGTTCACATAATACCGGCGATTAAGAACTGTTAAGCATTGTTTAGGGGGGCGTATTAACAGGAGGAGGTAAATGATGAGATGTATTCCCGCATACCTTTCAAAGTCTTTCCTAATGTTAATTCATACAAGCCTCTACAAAGATTGCGTTTTTGAAGTTCTCAACATCCACTCTGCCTTGAAGTTATTGACCATATCGCTGGTATTGATAAATTTATAACGGCTCTTCGGATATCGCTCCGTCGAGATCCTTGGATATGCGACCGTCCTCGGATTTCTGGTCTCTACGAAATCGGCATCGCCTGTACAAAATGGTTGCTAAAATAAAGTAAGACTATAAAGCACAAAGGTGTGTGCTTTATATGGACTGCGAACATGAGGTTCGCAGTTCTTTTTTAGCATCTGCATATTAATCAACTCCCGTGGTGAGGGCTTTTTTTTGATAAGATTGAACTTCACTTGCGTCAAACAAATATGTAGAGCCAAAACCAGCCTCTAACATGTTGTGAGTATAAACATAGTTTACACAGTATTGACAGAACGGCCGGAAGATCGTTTTCTGTTCAACATTTTTTGTCCTGCTCTGGACCGCATACGTTTACGAAAACCACTCTTTCGTCGTCTTTTAATCATACTCCATCGATGATTTTCCATTTAACTTCTCCTGAAGGGAACTTCCACCATATAATACATATTACTACATATAGCAAAAGAAATATGTCTCTTCCCAAAACAAACGTAGTATTTTATCCGCCTTGCCTCGCTTCTGTCATTATAAATTATCTCAAAGATGTAAAATCTTTGACGGCAACTCGAAACTCATTTTGGTCGAGATTATGGATTTAATCCAACCTATAAAAAAGGACTACAAATTTGCATTTGTAGCCCGAGAAAAAATATATTGTAATCACAGAGCCTTTCAGATGACTCTGCGTCTGCGCAACCAACCGACAAATCCTGCACCAAGCCCGCCAAGTAGAATAGCGCCAGGGACAGGAACCATAGTAACATCCCGATATTGAGCTGGGTCATACATCTTGTTGAAACAGGTGCTATCAGGCCAATAATTAATAACCCTTCCATTTCCGCCATACAGAGACACATTTTTATCTCTGGTTTGTACAAGAAGACCTATGGTATCTCAGATCCCAACACCCATCATTGAAAATGGAATGGTAGCGCTATATATTAGGTCATCACCGCTGATTGAAGTGGAGAAATCCAGACCAGGATCCCAGCCAGCATCGCCTTGATGAAGCTTTGGGTCGCTCCACGGACAATCTCATACACCACCTGCATATTCGAGACTTGCCACTGCTCTCCAGGAAGCACCGTCGTTATTATAGTAATCGTACACAAAAATCGCATCAATATCGACATCCCACAGACCATCATTATCTGTGTCAAGACCAATTGCAAAATAATCTTCATCCAATGCTATCGCTGCATCCTGAACTGTGGCGGTCACATACATATTACTTGAATCAAAGGAAATGCTGCCATTGAATGGCGGATTATTCGCTGGTTGCCCTGAGAATGATATGGCCGCTTCAGAAGGATTACAAATAATCAATCCTAATGCAATTACAAAAATTAACATTAGCTTTTTCACGAGTCACTCCTCCCTTCCGACATCAAATTAATTTTACTACTACAATGCTCTTCGTCTGCGCAACCAGCCGACAAGACCGGCTCCTATCGCTCCAAGTAAAACAGCGCCAGGTGCGGGAATTGTTACTTGTGCAAAGTTGCTGGGAAACTCCACTCTGGTGTCAGACCTAATTGGAGTAATCCCATCAGGCATATCAGGGTAGAAATTAATAACTTGTGGGTCAGTCTCGGACGTATATTGACCACCCCTGACTTGTATCTTAAGACCAATTGTATCTCCCCAAGAAGCACCGATCGCGGACAGCGGAATCATCAACTCATAATATCGATTGGTACTGGTGATATTTCTAGCAGTTTCAACTCCGCCATCCGTACCCCATGTAGAAGCCCTTTGACTTCTGTCCCAAGGGAAATCATCTTCTGTCAAATAGGCCTCACCGAAAAACGATGGGTTGTTTGGGATAGAGCCCCAATAAAGAGCGTCAACTGGGTCATTGAATACACCTGCCGTTGGCATGTCTATTGTAACGTAGAGAAAATCCCGATTAGTGTTAGGTGTGATATCCTGTACGTCGAAAGCCAAATACAATGTGCTTGTATTGAAAGCATGATATCCTGTAAATATAGGCACTGGGTCATCATCATAGCCTGTGCCGGACCCTTCGGAATTGTCTGTAAACCAGGGACTTCCCCATTCTCCTGGACTTAGAATGCCGTCAATAGTAATATCCGCCTTGGCGACATCATTGACTGCCCAAAACATAACCATCACCGCACAAATCATTAATATTTTTTTCATCTAGCACCCTCTTCCTATTTAGATTCCTCTTATTCTCTCCTTTTGCCTATTTAAAATGATGCTCTTTTGCAATAATACCAATTCTTAAATGCATCAGATTTCCTATATGTTTGGTCAGAAACGGATATGTAAAAAAAAGCCTGACCACTCCTCCTTGAAATATAGAAATTTAATCCAGATGTTATATGAAAACACTTGCCAAGTCAAGAATATTTTATGTATTTTTACAATATTTTAGGCACATAAAGGCCTCATATTAACATTTGTAGGATTAATCAGCCTGTAAAATAGAAAGTATTTCGCCACGGAAAAGACAAATTTTCATAAAAAAGCGTTTTTTTTTAATCAATTCAGCAAAAGTGTCCGGCAAACGACATAAAATCTTTTTACAGACAATCATAAGAATAAAAAAAGGCTGTAACAGTATAATTACAGCCCGTAAATATTAAGATACCTTAGTTCTTGAAAGTTTTTACAATGTTCTGCGTCTTCTCAGCCAGCCGACAAATCCCACACCAATACCACCTAATAAAATCGCTCCTGGAGCGGGTATAACTGTACCAAACTCATTATACACTGATGTAGGATTATCATACGCGTCGTAAGGATCGAGTGCATCGAACCAGGCTTTGCTGAAATCGATATCGAATCCATAAGTGTCGCCGTCGGTGATAGGATTCTTTGCTACATCATAAGTTACGATGAATTCCCCTGCAAATGATCCCGTGATAGATGTAGGAGCGGTCGAATTCATTAAAAAATCACCTGATATGGCGGCTGCCGATGGAAATGTTGCAACAAATTCATACGTATAGTCGGTGATTGTTACACCCCAGGCCACGCCATTATCATGTTGCCAGAATCGCGACCATGGATACGGCGCATTTTGGCCGCTTACGTTGACGGTAAATACTGTGCCGGTGGAATCCCAGCCGCCGACCGCACTTGTAACACTTGCACTGCCATCTTCATACAACTGAAAGAAGGAATTGTTTTGGTTACTTGTGCCATGCTCAGACCAATTGCTGAGTAGAGCATTGAAATTGGACCAGTATGTTGGGGCATTATTTACAACGTAAAGAGCTGCATCCCGCGGTGTTGATGTTGTCCAGGGACCCGTACCGTCCGTAATATTCCAGATGGTTCCCTGATAACCAATTTCATTCGTTGCGGCGAAAAAAGAAGTGCCTGCCTGAGCTATACCGCCAACCATAAAAATCATTGTAACTACTGTACAGATTGATAATAATTTCTCCACCTCGCGCCCTCCTCCTGTTAAAATTGCTCTTCTTCTTTCCTGCTGCCTATTTTTAAAAAACATTAATGATGCTCTTTTGCAATAATACAATTTCTCAGATGCATCAGTTTTTAAAATATCTGGCCAGAAACGGATATGAAAAAATACCTGACCGCTCCTCCTTGATTGATTTTTTGATTCTACTCTAAAAAGCCGCTTTTGTCAAGGACGAAATTTTCAAAAATTACAATAAAAAACAGGTCAATATAACAAACTTTTTTCTTCCATAAGTGCTATAAAGGCAAGTACATAGTAGAAAATAATTCTGAAGGTGATTCTGTGAGATATTAGCAAAATAAAAAAAGGCGGTAAATGCCATTTTACCGCCCTGATGTCAAACATTTTGTATTACAAGCAAATTAAATTGCTCTGCGTCTGCGCAACCAGCCGACAAGACCTGCACCGAAGCTACCTAATAAAATCGCACCAGGAGCGGGAACCGTAGCATCGTGACTAAAAAAGTATTCGCCCTCCGATAAAACAAGCGGCGTATCAAGGTGGTATTCAAGACGATAAATAGGATCGGTTCTGGGAGGATCCCATCCGGAGTAGTTTCTTGCCACGCCGGTATCGCTCCATGTGAATGTTCCTGCTACATTGTCGCTACTGAAAACATCGCCTGTAAAGGTATCCGCTGATGGCATTGGATAAATACCGTCCATCACGCAATTCCAGATATTCATTCTGTAACCAATTGATGGATTGTCCGGGTCGAAACCTCCATACCAGCCGTTGCCGTCAAAATAGCCGATTATGGTATCGACCGTGGTCTCTTCAGCGAGTTTGAAGTAGCCGGAATAAATCCAGTCGTCATTGTTACTCATTGCGTAGGACATGTAAAGACCGGCAATTGTAGTCAGGCTGTCGTCGTAAAAACCGCCATGGGTGCCGTCTTCAATGCCGTTGTTATTGTAAACGATAGCACCATTGTTCTTCATAGTAAGGGCTAAGCCCGCATTTTCCACAAACCAGTCATCCCGCCGCCACTTCTGGAAAGCTTCAGGGTACCCCCACAGATGCGGGTTTCCATCATGTATGAAGCGAAATACACCTCCGCTGGCATTGTCACCGTTGTAGGTTTGGCCGTTGACGAATTTACCTCCCGTGATCTGGTAGTATCGGTCAAAAGCATCTGTACTGTTGTCAATATGACCATTCATAACAGCTTGTGCCGTGCTATTTATGACCAGAAGTATTCCTGCTGCTGCACAAACTATCATTAGCTTTTTCACAATTTACTCCTTTCATTTTGGGTTAAAGGTTTTTATTCTTTAGTCTAAATCCTATAATGCTCTGCGTCTGCGCAACAAGTCGACAAGGCCCGCACCAAGGCCACCCAACAGAATCGTATCGGGAGCCGGAATGGCGATAATACTTCCGGAAGAGATTCAAGTCCCCGCCGCTGCCCGCTCCAACGCCTGCACTTGTTAAAGCAGCCGGTGACAATCCCGCCGGATTGACACCAAGCTCATGGACCCACAACGGCGTCCACAAAGGATCCTGATTGCCGATATCGACCCACTCGGACGTGGTTGGAATTGCGACCGCCGTATTGCTTATGCACACAAATAACACAAGAAAAATTGAAGTGAAGATTATTTTTTTCATCTCACTCTTCCTGTTTAAATTTCCTCTTATTCTCTCCTCCTGTCTATTTTAAAAAGACTTACACATCTCTGAAAAAAAGAAATTCCTCAGATGCATCAGCTTTTTAAAATATTTGGCCAGAAACAGATATGAAAAATACCTGACCACTCCTCCTTGAACCTATAGAAAATCAGTATAATATTAACCGTAATGGCTTTATAAGTCAAGCGTTTTTTGTGCATTTTTACAGTATTTTTAGCACATAAACGCTTTATTTTAACATTTGTGTATCTTGTGGCAGACAAAAAAGTGTCTCAATACCGATAAAGCTGCAAATATCTCCAAAAAAAACAAATTTTCTAAAATTCTAATCCCGACCACGCAAAACCGGCATAAATCAGACAATTCCGCATTTTTCTGCATTTTTATACAATTATTATAAAAATACAAATGAATTGCCATAGCAGCTCAGAAGCATATGCGTGATTTCAAAATCATTTTAGAAACTCGTTCGCACAGTGGCCTGAAGCTTTTCTTATTGTCCCAAACCCTTTTGTCAAAGAATATGAATTTTTGTAGGCGCGGCACCATCTGCCTCCGGCCCGCCCCCGCATTCGCTTTTTTAAATTCGTTTTATGTGCAGATTCATGAAGCGGTTTTTATTTGCGAAACGAGCCGGCGGGTTTGGGGAGATTGATTGTTGTGGGCCTGCTTGAAAGCGGCGGTTGAAGAAGCGTTTTGCTGTTTGAATAATTCATTGCCGCCGATGATCTCCTGCAATGCCTTCGACTTTGTTCGTGCATTTCTTAAAAACCGGACCGCCTGAGTGCCATAAACTCCGCCGAACAGAGCACAGATGCCAATACCTAACTCCAGTGCCGAATCGGCAACCTTCCAGCCGTCAGGTCGCTTTGCCCCGGTTTGAATCGCCGAACCTGCAAGCTTCCAGTTCGATTCGGCTAAAATGTCCTCGGCGGTATCGGCCTGAGGGAAATCTTTCGGCAGACCATAATAAGTAGTAAACGCCCTGCTCTGAACCTCACCCAGTCGGGTAAGGGCCTGGAGCTTTTCCGATGTGTTTTCCGCTCTTGCGGTATCGGCGACAAAAACCGCCGTGCGGTTATGAAGCCAGGCACTTTGTTTTTGAGCCTCATTCGGCGCAAAACGCAGACTTCCACAGCCTGCCAACAATAGAAAAATCAGCATACATGTTAAAACGTACGTACGGAAACCGCTTTGTAACTTTTTGGTATTTTGCATTTTTTTCATCTTCTTACTCCCGCTTTTTTGTTGAACCAATGACATTAAACTGTAATATTGTCCCATAGGAAAGACGGAATACTGCGACAGAAAGGATATTCCTATGGGCACAGCAAAATCTTTCAGCCCGAGAACCATTTTGCTCTCTCATAAAGTTGCTAAGCATCCGGAGGCTCAGCGAATTTTGAACTTGTTTCCAGCAGCAGATGTCCGCGTAATCGAGAATCAGCAGAACATACCGCTGCCTGATATGTCACCGTCCCAATCATTGCTGGCCGGCAAAAGAACTTTAATGATTGGTCGGACCACTTCTTTTATTGCATACTCCGACGGCCGGCTCGGCAAAAATATCCGATGCCGCCCATACTACAAACTGGTCCCGGTTTCGAACGGCTGTCCTTACTATTGTACGTATTGCCATCCGGCAATTGTTACTCGCAGGCATTCTCCTTTCATCAAAATCAATGTTAATCACGACGCCATGTTCCGGCAAATCAGGGAAACCATATCAGATACACTCGATAAGATCAGCTTTAACATGGGCGAGATGCTCGATAGCCTTGCACTTGACCATATCACAAACCTGACAACAATGCTGGTCCCTTTTTTTTCAAAATTCTCCAAAGGCTTTCTTATACTGCTTACCAAAAGCAGCAACATTGATAATCTTCTTGCGGTTGAACCTAATGGACAAACCATTCTGTCCTGGAGCCTGAACAGCAAGCATGCGATTCATCAATACGAATTAGGCACAGCCGACCTTGACGATCGCATCGAGGCCGCCAGACGATGCCAGGAACATGGCTATCGAATCCGCCTCCGCATAGACCCCGGCATACTCCACCAGGACTGGCAAGCCGATTACGCCGATTTAATCCGGAAGGCACTAACCTCCGTCAAAGCCGAAAATATCACACTCGGCATGTTAAGGTTACTTCAAGGAAATTTACGTCTCGCTGAAAGTACATACGGCCAACGCGCTCGAAAACTCCGTGAACATGCTTTAGTCAAAGAACCTTCAGATCGCAAACTTCGCTATCCTCCAAAAGAAAGAGTGCAATTCTACAAATTCCTGATCGATACAATTCGCAGCTTCGATAAGGACGTCCCTATCGGGCTTTGCAGAGAAACGTCTGAGATTTGGAACACGTTCAAAAATCACTGTAAGCCGGCCAAATGCAACTGCGTAACATGGTAGCTGGTGACACTAAAAAACCTCTTCGGTTTTATCGTCTTCTGAGGCATGTTTTTCAATCGCTTGCAGGCGGTATTCATGTGAAACACTTTTGCACCAGAGTAATTCAAGCTTCTTTTCAAATTCCTTCTGTCCAGCCAGCAACATACTCACATCGCGCTGGAGCACATCAAGCTGTCTCTGCAGATTGACCCAGCTTCCGACAATCAAAGAGGCCAAAAGTATAAGCTGAACAACCACAGACAAATTAATCTGCCGATTCAACCGCCATTCTGTTGAATTTTCACCAGCCATTTTCTTACCTCACTGCCGACACGAACTTATGCCGGTGCATAAAATACGTTCCTGTTACCTACTCTGAACATCACAATATAAGTCCCCGTCGTCAGCGTGCCCTGCTGGCTGAAAGATTCGGCCAGATTAAAAGCCTGTGTCTGCTGGCCTATTTCGACCGGCTCTGTGCCGGCATCGCCTATTACAACCGTAATGATGTTATAAAGGTTATACGAGCAATTACTCTTGATCTTCGCTGCCCAGGCAATTGTACCGGCGCCGGGCGAGGTCACCATTGTTGTATCACCTGCTCTATCCGAAGGTGCTCGTGAAAGCCGCTCCAGAACCTGCTGTGTGTTTGCGTTGTATCTGCCGTCACTCATGATTTTCTTCTTCGAACAATCTTCAAATATGTACACTGATTTCGAAAATCCATCCGTACCCTTACAATCCTGCCTGTGCTTCTGTTATCCCTACGGTATGCCAGCAAGTCCCTGCTCTGAGCACCTGAGCAAACTTTATCACCAACTCTATAATCATACGCCAGTGACTGTGTCTGAATATCGATTGTTTCAAAGACTTCAGACGAAGCAGCAACAGCGTGACGAACAAACTCGTAGAGGGCATCGGAATCGTCAACTTCATTTGGGACGCCGAGCATCGGGTCTGTGCTGTTTGCAAAGATGCTCTGACCGGACACTTTGCAATACTTGAATTGCCTTGGCAGTGTAAGAATATGCTCGACAACAGGAACCACGGAATCTACGGGGCCGTCGGCAACCGACGCACTTAGTCTGTTATCGCTTATAACCGAAGCCGTTATTCTGAACCTCAGGCAGCCTTTAAGCAAAGCCTCCCACATATCGGTGCCGAGCCGCTCACTGCTGAGCCACACTCCACACTCATCTATAAGAGTATTGAAGGCGTCGAGATATTGCCACCAGGAAAGACCGTCATCATACGATACCTGCAGATAATATCCCAGTGACCTGCCCTGGTTATCGGTTGTCAAAGTCGGCCAAAACCTTCTGCGGCGATACACAAACTCGTCGCTTAGAAAAATCTTTGAGAAATCAAACGGCTCACCTCTGTAATAAGGCGCTCCGCTATAATCCCCCGCCTCGTTCAAAATCCACTTTCGATATACATCTCTGACCCGATAGAAGTCCGAATTGGTGGACGGCGAGAAATAATCGAAGTAGTATAACGTCCGTAGAATAATACAGGATATATAGCTTTTGTGCCGATAGTTAG
>CAZDVE010000015.1:0-87542 GCA_964508785.1 uncultured Pirellulales bacterium
TAGACCATACCATATTGTCGAAACCACAGAATGCAAATCGTGTAAATCCGCGATTGATGAAATATTCCGCAGCCATCCGACCGACAGCGACCTCATCGGTGACTAAACGATATGTGTTTGAAACGGGTTTACTTATGCCGCAAATCATGGAAGGAAGCCCGGAATCAACAATAATTTTAATGATTTCAACGTCCCAGGTATGGGCAATGATACCGTCGGCATCCAGGTCATTCATCCACTTGAACGATTGTATTGTGCCCTTTCTATAGAATTCCGGCTCCATATAAAACAGCCATGGGCCGTAATGATTGGAGTACTGAACTATTCCGGTAATCAATCCTTTACCAAAGCTTCTGGATTTTTCAATTAGTAGTATGATTTTCGGAATATTCGGCATAATCTATTCATACAATAACACGGTGACGCTGACAAGAATTATGCGCATAATGATGTTTTTTTTTCACAAAATGACGACTTTTTCTGGGCAAAATATCATATAATTATAAATAATTAATCCGATAGGTGGAATTTCACTTGTCTGTGGATTTTCACTATAAAGCAGGCAAAAAAACCGCTTTTATTGTTTGAAATTACATAAAACATCACAGGGATGGGGCCACCGAAGCAATTTAATCGGATTTTTAGTATTTTATGCTTTTTACTACTGGAGGGTATTTGAAGAAAGGAGGTGGCTTAAAGCTTCATAAATATTATTCCAGACTGAATATATTCCGATATAGGGAAAAATACAATATTGTCTGCTTTTTCAACTAATGCGACTTCGAAGGAGGAACATTATGCGTGTTAAATTGTCATTTATAATTTCTTTTGTATTATTCCTGAGCCTTGCTGTGAACATCACACTCGGTGACATGGTGGCGTACTATCCAATGGACGAAGGCTCCGGTCTGACGGTCAAGGACTTTTCGGGCTACGGTCATGACGGCACAGCGGCGGCTGAGCCTAACTGGGTGGATAGTGCACCGAATTTCGGCAAGGCCATATACTTCGACGGCACCGACCCTGCTCCTTACTGGATCAACTGCGGCACATGGAATCCGTCCGAAGAGACGGGTGAATTAACTGTAGCATGCTGGATTAAATGGGACGGAATAAACGGCAACTGGCAGGGAATCGTCGGCAAAAGGGACAGCTGGGAACCTGAAGGCGGTGTAGCACCGACAATGTGGTATCTTGAAGTCAGTACAAACGGTCAAACGAAGTTCTCCAGCAGGGGCGAAAATATAATTGATGTACAATTTGACCAAATACCACCTGAAGGAGAATGGGTTCATCTGGCGGTTTCATTCGATGGCTCCAACATAAGTCAATATGTCGACGGAGAAAAAGCCGATTCATACATCCTAGTCAACGGAGTAGAAGACGCCGCTGCGAAATTCATGTTCGGCCCACTAACAGATGCCACAATAACCATCGGTTGCGACAATATGGGTGGCGCCAATGCTTTCTGGGGTACCATTGATGAAGTGCGATTATATGACGAGGCACTGACCCAAGAGGATGTTTCAGACGTCATGTTTGATGTTGGAATTCCTCCCGGACTTTCACGTGCCCCCAAACCTAAGGACATGAAGACGGAAGTGCTGCGGGATACGAACCTTCGGTGGAAAGGGGGAATGTTCGTTGAGACACACGATTTATACTTTGGAACCGATTTTAATGATGTCAATGAAGCCACCATAGAAGACCCAAGAGGTGTTCTGATTCAACAGGGAATGACAGAATCTGCTTATGATATTCCGGGCCTTCTTGAATTTGAACAAACATACTATTGGCGTGTCGATGAAGTAAACGAGATGGATCCGAACAGTCCATGGAGAGGTAACGTCTGGAGTTTTACGATAGCCAACTACGACCTCATAGACGATTTTGAAAATTATGACGATACGGATAATATCATCTATAATATATGGTCAGACTACTATGTGAATAACACCGGCATGACGGTCGGATATTTCGATGCTCCTTATGCCGAGGAAGAGATTATACGAGGTGGTAAACAATCCATGCCGCTGTATTACGATAACGACGGCACCGTTAATGAAGGAACCACCCTTGAACAAAGCGGAACATCATATTACTCCGAAACCGAACTGCAATTACCCGAGACTCAGGACTGGACAAAAGACGGCCTCGAAACCCTGTCATTCTGGTTCAAAGGCTATCCGGCCAAAGCCAGCGGCTTTGTAGAAGAACCGGCAGGTACTTATACAATTTCTGCTATGGGTGAAGATATCTGGAACACAGCCGATGCATTCCACTTTGCATATAAAGAGATTACCGCCAATCAGTCCGTTAAGATTATCGCCAAGGTCGAAAGCCTTGAGCCGGTCAATAAAGATTCAAAGGCGGGCATAATGATTCGTGATTCGCTTGAACCGGGAGCAAGGAACGCGGCCCTGTTGCTTACACCAGATCCTGAAAAGGGATTGCGTTACCAGACTCGAACCAACACCGACGGCGGCACGACAAGAGGAGATAATGACATCGATCCTAATGCCATGGCACCTTATTGGTTGAGATTAGAGCGTACGTCAGGTGGACTTGTCAGAGCGAAATACTCAGCCGACGGTTCCGACTGGAAGAGTTTTTCCTTAAAAGTTGTTAACCTGACACCGCCTTTTTATATAGGTCTGGCGGTGACAAGCCATGATGCAGGCGTGCCATGTGATGCTGTATTCAGTAACGTCAACTTTCCGGATACAACGGTCAGCGATGAATGGCTCCATCAGGATATAGGTGTAAAAAACAACGAGGCCCAGCCAATGTATGTGATCCTCAACAGCGGCGGAGCGGTTTATCATGATGACCCTAATGCCTCGCTTATAGGCTCGTGGACCGAGTGGAACACGCCCCTGCAGAAATTTGCAGACAATGGTATTGATCTTAGCAATGTCAGTTCATTAGGAATTGGTGTCGGTTACAGAGACAACCAAGAGCCGGCCGGTGAAGGTAGAATATACATAGACGATATCCGGCTGTATATCCCTCGAGATACAGTCGATCCCAATAGTGTAAATTAAAGACCGAACTTTATATTAGGGAACAATTAAAACTAAAATTTATGATTTTATTGATTAACGGTTCGTAACAAAGCATATATGACTGGTTTCCTGTTTTTGTATCGAACCGATACACGTGCCGTGGTTGCCGTCAGCGGCCACGGCACAAATATTATGATAAAACAATCCAGCATGGCATTCCTAAAAGTAGCTTTAAGAATTGATACACAACTTCCTGTCCGGTGAAGCACCCCGAAGAAACCAACAACGTTTTTGTGCTCTCCCGAATTATCACATATTGTGAGTTTCACTCTTATCTGTTATATATGGATAACGTTGAAAGGATGGAAAGAATAAAATTCCTGTCAGGTGACCGTGAGTTATGGTGAAAACGAGTAAAAGGCATAAAACTGATAAAAGAAAACGTACTCGGAAGACCCGAAAAACACAAAAAGATTTAGTCATCAATCGAACTGACCTGTGGCTGTTTCGAATTCTCACTATTATCCTGATCCCTTTAATACTATTTGGGCTGGCAGAAGCAGGATTGCGTATCTTCGACTATGGTTATTCGACGAATACTTTTTCTACGTGTCAAGTCTTTGGTGAAAAGGCCTACTGCAACAATGCTCGATTTGCCTGGCAGTTTTTCCCAAAGGACATCGCCAGAGATTTTTCTCCTTTCGTCTTCTTCGCAAAAAAACCATCCAATACCTATCGCATCTTCGTTCTCGGCGCATCTGCGGCTCAGGGCGTGCCGGAACCGGCTTTTAGTTTTGGACGCATCCTCGAGGTTTTACTCAAGCAGACCTATCCTCAACATCATTTTGAGGTCATTTCTCTTGCTATGCCCGCGATTAATTCACATGCCGTCCTGGAAATCACACAGGATTGTCTCAAGCATCAGCCGAACCTGCTGGTGGTTTACTTAGGCAACAACGAAGTAGTGGGACCTTACGGGGCTGGCACTGTGTTTAGTCCTTTGATATCGAATCGCTCACTGATTCGTGCAAGCATCAAGCTTAAAAGCATTCGTATCGTTCAGTTATTGAACGACCTCGTGTATCATTTACGTTCGATCTCTGGGCAGGCTCAAAAATGGCACGGCATGGAGATGTTTCTCGGTCATCAAGTCCGTGCACAAGACCCCGGACTTAAAAAGGTCTATAAACATTTTCGGGCAAACCTGACGGATATTTGTAACATAGCCACAGAGAAAGGCGTACCGATACTTATTTCCACCATAGCAGTAAATCTCAAGGACTGTCCACCCTTTGCCAGCCAACATCGCGTTGGAATATTAGATGAACAGCTACAGCAGTGGAAATTAGAACACCAGCATGGATTAGATTGTGAAATGAACCGTGACTACGAGGGAGCGATAAGAGATTATCAAAACGCCTTAATACAGGATCCGGATTATGCGGAAACGCATTTCCGTTTGGGGCGCTGCTATTGGGAAACTCAACAATATGAACAAGCACTTCAGGCCTATCACCAAGCATGTGAGTTGGATACTCTGCGCTTCAGGGCAGATAGGCAAATCAATCAGATTATTCGCGAGATAGCTCAGGTAAAACAAAAGCATGGTTTCTATTTCATCGATTCAGCACAGGTGTTATCGACAAAAAGCGCACAGCACATCCCCGGCCGGAAGTGGTTTTACGAGCACGTGCACTTCAATTTTGCAGGTAATTATCTCCTTGCCAGGACCATGTCCGAGCAAATCGAAAAGTTACTCCCGGAATCCATCAAGAAAAATCGTCTCCCGGAACAGGCCGTTCCCAGTGAACAAGACTGCGCTAGTAAACTGGGCTATACGGTACTTGATCAGTACAAAATAGCCAAAAACGTCCTGGAGAAATATATTACCAGAGCCCCTTTTACAAACCAGGCCTACCATTCTCAAACCGTCTTTGAATTAAAGACATACATTCAACGGCTCAAGAATCAGGTCGACAAGATACCTTTCGAATCATTCCTGCAAACATACAGACAATCGATTGAACAGAATCCATCGGATTGGCACCTTCACTGGACCTATGCATCTCTGCTGGCGTCGGAGCAGGTGAATGACCAGGCACAGGCCCTGCAACATTACAAGATTGTCCAAAAAAAATTCCCTCTTTGGCCTAATCCTTATGTCTTCATGAGTCTTGCCGCATCAAAACTGGGATATCTGGATCAGGGTATTACTTATAATAAAAAGGCTATCGAGCTGGAGCACACTCAATTCGAGGCTTATTTTAATCTTGGCTTTGCTTACCAATTACAGCAAAAATATGAGCAGGCAATGAAGTACTATCGTTTGGCCATTCACTACCAACCCAAGCACGCCAATGCTTACCTTAATCTGGGTGTCATTCTATTTAATCAGGGTAAAATTGAGCAGGCAATAGAGACTTATATAACAGGTCAGAAAAATATTCCTGATTATCCTGAATTGTATTACAACCTCGCAGTAATCTACGAAAAAACAGGCAAAATCGAAAATGCCATTATACAATACAGAAAGGCCCTCGATATCGATCCCAATTCAACCAAGTACAAAAAGGCCCTGGACTTAGCACTCAACCACAAAGGTCACTGACAAATAACAGACAAAAAAATATCAATCCAACCGTAACATTGATAAAGTATTAATCGTGACAGGTATCTTTCGCATAATGATGTTTATTTTACGCAAAATAATGACTTTTTTATACCAAAAACATAATATAATCGTTATACTCTAACAGGTGGAAAATTTCTCGAATGTCGATTTTTATTACACAGTGAGCAAAAAGCAAACTTTATTTGTTTTAAGATATAGAGAACAAATAATAATGTAAGAACCATCAGAGTGATATACTCTGGTCTTTTGGAATTATTATTTCTTAATTGTTGGAGGGTATTTGAAAAAGGAGGTGGTTTTTAGTTCCATAAATACTATTCCCGGCAGAATATATTCCGATATATGACAAAGAAACAATATCGATATCTTTTTTCATTCTAATACAATTTTACAAAGGAGGAACATTATGCGTGCGAAATCGTTATGTCTAATTTATATCGTCTCGGTTCTGGTTTTTACATTAACCAACGAAGTTAATGCCGAGCTTGTCGGCTGGTGGAAACTGGACGAAGGTTTCCGTAATACATTCGCTGATTCTTCGCGCTATGGTCACGATGGAACCATAGACCCTCCAAATGAAAACAAGGTTAAATGGGCAATCGATGGCTACAAAGGCAGTGCATTGCAATTCCTGACTTCTACTGCGCCTTTTACCATTTGCGATGCCAATATCGCTCCGGGTCTATTAGATATTGGAGAATCGACATATTCGTTCTGGAAGAAAACACCCGTCGATTATCAGGAATGGGGTCCTGCTTTGGTGCTTATAGGTGAGCAGCTTGATAGCGACTTTGAGCTTAACGATGCCGGCGTTCCATTTATTTTTTCGGAACCCGACGAAGACGCAAACGGCTACCCAGGAGATTGGTCAACGGCTTCTGATGTAATACTCAATGACAATCAGTGGCATCATATCACCGTTACCTGTAGTGCTTCGGACCAGCTTATGATTTATTACCTGGATGGCGAAATGGAGGCTACAAGTGATCCGAATTGGAATTTATCTGATCCCGTTCTAACGGTTCGTATCGGCGGCCCCCGCAGCAGCGAAGAACGTCGTATGTGGAGAAACTATATTGGAACTATAGATGAAGTGGCAGTTTTTAATCACGCACTTACAGCCGAAGAAGTAGCTTTAATGTACCGATTCGGCCCAATGCCGACTCCCAAGGCCTCCAATCCATACCCGAGTGACGGGCGAATTAATATAACACGAGATGTGATTCTAAGCTGGGATATGGGAATTCACGGTGACAAGCGTGACGTGTATTTTGGGACTAATTTCAACGATGTAAACGAAGCCACAAAATCCGACCCGCGAGGCGTCCTTGTCAGTGAAAGTCAGGATAGTACCACTTTTGATCCTCTCGGAGCTGATCTACTCGAATTCGCAACGACTTATTACTGGCGTATCGACGAAATAAACGACACCGAGCCAAACAGTCCCTGGAAAGGTGACCTCTGGAGCTTTACAACAGCTAACTATCTGCTGGTGGATGATTTCGAGAACTATAATGATACGGATAACATAGTATACAATACATGGTTAGATTACTATACTAATAACACCGGCATGACTGTCGGTTACATAGAACCTCCTTCTATCGAGAAAGATATAATCCACTTAGGCAAACAATCAATGCCGTTGCATTACGACAACGACGGCACCATTAACGAAGGTACCGAACTCGAAAAATCCGATACACTGTTCTATTCCGAAGCAGAACGTCATTGGGCAGAACCGCAGGATTGGACAAGAGAAGGAGTCGAATCATTAACATTATGGTTTAGAGGCAACCCCGCTCAAGTAAGCAGTTTTACAGAAGAACCTGAAGGCACCTTCACAATCAGGGGCATAGGCGAGGACATCTGGGACAGATCCGACCAATTTCACTTCGCCTATAAGGAGGTAAGCGGTGCCTGTAAAATGATTGCTAAGGTTGAAACTCTGGAAAACACAGATCCGTTCGCCAAGGCCGGTATCATGCTCCGCGACACGCTGGATGCAAACGCCAGATACTGCGCACTGTTTATTACTCCCGAAAACGGTGTTCGATTCCAGTACCGAACAAGTATAAACGATATCACTGATCGACAATTTGATCCCAACGTTGCAGTTCCTTATTGGGTCAGATTCGAACGTACATCGGGCGGACTTATAAGGGCATATTACTCGGAAAACGGCTCAGACTGGACATCATTTAACCTCAGACAAATCACCATGTCCAATCCTATATATCTGGGCTTAGCAATTACAAGTCATAATCCGGCGGCCGTCTGTGAGGCAAAATTTTCCAATGTCAGCTTCCCGGATACAACTGTCGGCCCGGAATGGACCTCTCAGGATATAGGCTTGCTAACTAACGATATCGAACCAATGTATGTAGCACTCAACGGCAGCGCTGTGGTTTATCATGACGATCCAAACGCAGCTTCGAAAAACCAGTGGACCGAGTGGAACATCCCGTTGCAGAATTTTGCTGATCGAGGTGCAAACCTTACTAATATTAATTCTTTAGGTATTGGATTAGGCGACAGAGATAATCCGCAATTAGGCGGTAAAGGCATAATGTACATCGATGATATACGGCTGTACAGGCCACCTACATCAAATGGTAATTAATCCTGGAAAGGAGGAAAGTATTTTCTCATTTAAAATATTGTATATTCATAAAAAATACTATATAATGTTTTAATACGGAACCTGTGGAAAATAGTCTATAAATCCTCGTCATAAAATAGGTATAAGATTACCTATACTTTTTGAGTTTTGAAAAAAGCACAAAGCTTACACCGCCGGATTTACAAACTTCGGATTTGTTTTTTTTCGTCTTTCAATTAATGTTTATTTTTTGAAAGAAAAAGGTGGTTTTAGATTGTTCAGTATCGTCATATGCAAATATACGTTTTTGACGTATTATAGCTAAGATAAATACCGTATCTGTGACCTTTCATATTACTTTTGTAGGAGGATTATCATGTGTAAGAAATCGTTTTATTTAACTTGTTTTGGTCTGATGCTCAGTCTGATTCTAATAAGCACAGCCAACGCTCAAGACCCAGACCTGCTCGGCTGGTGGAAACTCAATGAAAAATCCGGTAATATCGCCTATGACTCAAGCGGTAACTCCAATGACGGCGAACTTCTTCAAACGGACGGCTCCTTTATAGGCGACCCACAATGGGTATACGGATACGCAGGCGGTGCGTTGTGGCTCGATGGAGTCGATGATTTTGTAGAGGTGCCACATGACAACTCGCTGCTGCCGGACACAGAAGTCACTCTGATGGCCTGGATTAATACTCCAAGGCACACCGGCTCTGAGACTTCTGCCTGGTCAGGTTATCAGGCGATTATTACAAAGGGTAACGATCCCCGGATGTATAGCCTTTATACTACAGAGGATGGCTATCTCCATCTAAGCATAGGTGATAGTACTTTTGTTCAGTCTGTCAGCTCCGGCGTTGTACCACTCAATGAATGGGTACATGTCTGTGGACAAGTAATAGATGGAGAACAACTCTTTTATATCAATGGAGAACCATCAGAACCCAACGAGCCCCCCACACTTGACACGGTGATACCACATGGTACCGAAACTCTCCGAATCGGGAATGCCCCTGAGAACAATTCATTTATGGGTAAGATTGACGATGTCCGTGTTTATAACAAGGCGGTTTCGCAGGAAGAGATTCAGCTAATTATGATTAGCGGCCTAAGTTCAGAGGCAACACTGCCCAGTCCCGATAACCAGGCCCAGGAAGTGTCCCGAGATACACTTCTTAGCTGGAAGGAAGGACAATTTAGCGATACACATTACGTTTACTTCGGGACGGATTTCAATGATGTCAACGAAGCAAGCGTATCAGATCCACGGGGCGTATTAGTGGCGGAAAACCAGACAGATACGACTTTTCAACCTCTCGGAGCCGATCTTTTAGAATTCAACACAACTTATTATTGGCGAATCGATGAAATCAACGACATTGATCCAAACAGCCCATGGAAAGGCGACGTCTGGAGCTTTACGACGGTAAACTTCCTGAAGGTGGATGATTTCGAGGACTACGACGATGCCAACAATATAATATACAACACATGGTCAGACTATTTCGTGAATAACACAGGGATGACCGTTGGCTATATTGAGCCACCTTCCACTGAGCAAAATATAGTTCGTTCCGGCAAACAATCCATGCCTCTACAATACGATAACGACGGTACCATAAACGAAGGTACCGAACTTGAAAAAAGCGGGACTCTGTTTTATTCCGAAGCCGAACTCCCATGGGCACAACCACAGGATTGGACAAGAGAAGATGTCGAATCTTTAACGATTTGGTTCAGGGGTTATCCGACAAAAGTCAGCAGTTTTATAGAGGAGCCGGCAGGAATCTTCACTGTCAAAGGCATCGGTTCCGATATCTATGCCAGACACGATGAATTCCATTTCGTTTATAAGGAGCACAGCGGCTCCGTCAAAATGATAGCAAGGATTGACAGTCTGGAAAATACAGACCCGTTCGCCAAGGCCGGTATCATGATCCGTGATACGCTGGATGCAAACGCCAGATATTGTGCACTGCTCATGACGCCTGAAAACGGAGTTCGATACCAGTACCGTTCTGCCACAAACGATACTACAGAGAGACAATTCGATCCTAATGTTGCCGTACCTTATTGGGTCAGATTCGAACGCACTTCAGGCGGACTTATCAGGGCTTATTACTCGGAAAACGGCTCGGACTGGACATCGTTTAGCTTGAGGCAAATAAGCATGTCCAATCCCATATACATTGGCTTAGCAGTAACAAGCCACGACCCGCTTATACCGTGTGAGGCCGTATTCAGTAATGTCAGCTTCCCCAATACAACCGTTAGTCCGGATTGGAATGCTACGGACATCGGCTTAACTACCAACGATAATGAACCAATGTATGTAGTTCTTAATGGAAATGCTGTTGTATATAATGATGATCCGAACGCAGCTTTAACAACACATTGGACCGAATGGAACATCCCATTGCAGAGATTCTCAGATCAGGGTGTTGACCTTACTAATATTAATTCCTTAGGTATTGGTTTAGGTAACAGAGATAATTCGCAGCCAGGTGGTAAAGGCATAATGTACATCGATGATGTACGGTTGTATCGTCCGTAAGTATCAAATAGAAATTAATCACGGAAACAGTCTAACAATTGTAAAAAAGTTACAGAGTATAACTAAAGAACATAAAGACAGGGTTGATTTCCAAAATTATCTTGGGGCTCATGCTGAGTCAATCGGCATGAGCCTCATTTCTTTTCCAATTTTAGCCGTATAAAAAACTCCCCGATATCAAATGCAATTTATTCTTAAACCGGCATAAATATTAAAACTTAATGAAATTAACCTCTTTAAGCATTGACAAAAATTGCATTAAACGCCAAACTTAGTGCTTATCCATAACGCTATTTCGTTGGAAGTTTTTATTAATTTTGTTTATGGAGAATTTATTATGAGAATGGATATCAATCGTGTTGATGTGTGGGCTGCCAGTATGGATGACCGTCCCGGCGGATTGGCCGAGAAACTCGATGCTCTTGCCCAGGCAGATATTGATCTTGAATTCGTCAACGCTCGTCGTGCACCCGATAAACCAGGACAAGGCGTGGTTTTTGTTATGCCCATTAAAGGAGCCAGACAAATCAGGGCCGCCAGAAAAGCCGGTTTCGAAAAGACAAAATCACTTCATGGAATCCGAATCGCCACAGGTAATAAACCCGGTTTTAGTGCGGAACTGGCTCAGAAAATTGCCGATGCCGATATCAATCTTCGAGCTTTCAGCGGAGCTTCCATCAGCAACCGAGCAATTTTTTATTTGGCTTTCGATACAGATGCCGATGTCAATAAAGCCCTGCGTCTAATCAAGTGAAGCAGTTTTGAATTAACAAGTGGAAACCTAATTCCCAGGTGGGAAAATCTCTCTAAGCATATCGCAAAGAAGCTGGATTGCCTGATCAACCTGAGCCGATATCGGCTGACCTAATTGCGTTTGTGCCGGTTGAATGCCGATACAACATACATCAAGTTCAACACTCTGACGAATCATATCAAGAAATAAGCGCGGCGAGAGTGTATGAGTTGAAATCGCAAGTGAGTTGAGCTGCTCGGTTTCGAACAGTTTAATCGTGCCGGGCTCGGCCCCAAAATCGATAGCATCGACAAGCAGCAGATTCTGGGGGGCTTTTTTTATTATCGGCTGAATATAATTCTCAGGAACAGTACCTGCATCAATTAAATGGGCGGAAATTTTTAATCGATGAAGCTGTTCGCAAACAAGCGGACCAACGGCATCGTCACCTTTGAGGATATTTCCAACGCAGACAATAATTACAGACGAACCACGCAGTTTATCCAACTGCTCAAAGATTTCTTGATAATTGCCCATAACGACTTCTTCGTGCGTCTTATTCGATATGTCATGCGAAAAACATCTGCTATAAACAATGCGGATCGCTATAGCCTGATATTAACTTCGCACTTGCATTTTGGGCAAAGGATACGCATAAAATCACTGGTCTGGACTTCCTTGGTTTCTTCCTCAGACGGCTGGTGAATATACTCAGGTTGGGTCTGTAATTGTCCACTTTTAGCAATCAACAGTGAAGGATTAGTATAAGCCAGCGGACCAAGTTTCTCATAAAGCCAGATAAGATGCTTTTTAGTACCAATCAATTCACCGCACTTTTCGCACATTTGGAGCTCGAATTCGTGATTTTCAACGATGGCTTCTTTGTCCATCGTAGCCAAATCCCATTTATTCGAAAGAGTGATTCCGGTTTCAGTGGTACAATTTTCGTGGCAGTTGCCGCAAAAAATACAGGCATAAGTTCGATGCGTTATTATCCTGACCGGAGGGTCCGCTTCAAGGTCATCAACCATACTTAAGCAGTTCGGGCTTGGACAGACATTCACACAGGCACCACAGCCTATACATGTATCAAGATTAAATTCCGGCTTACCCCTTAGCTTATCCGGCACGATACATGGTTTGGCCGGAAAATGAGTCGTAAAGCGCGGAGAAACAACCGCCGTTACAGCTTCTTTTAATTCTCTCAACTTTGGTAAACGCAATTTCAAACCTCCGTTGGTAATTTTAATTGATAAAAAATAATCACGACTGTTCAATTTCTTCTGCGTACTTGTCAACAACGCTGTTTTCCCACAACTCCACTCCGGAAGCATAAGCACCTTTGGCAACTGCATGAGCCGCAGTGGGCGAGGTTAAAATAATAAAAACAGCACAAATAACCGCCTTAGCAGCCATAGCTCCGTGACCACTGGCTATGGCGACGCCAATTAAAAGCATAATGGTACCAAGAGTGACACATTTTGTAGCGGCCTGAAGGCGATTGTAAACATCAGGGAAACGAACCAATCCGATACAACCGAATATGTCAAACAAAATACCGATTGATATTAATATGTATCCAATAATTTCAATCATCGAAATTTCGTCCTTCCAAAAATTTCGCCAAAGCTATTGTTCCTATAAAGCTCAGCAATGCCCAGGCAAGAGCGACATTGAGATAAAAATCCTTCTTCGTGTACAGTCCGAGCACGGCACAACAACCAACCACGACGATACCTAATATATCAATAGCTACGGTTCGATCCGGGGCACTCGGCCCAAGACCTATCCGATACAGGCACAGGAAGCAACAAATAAAAAGGCCAAAATAAAATATGTAAAATAACGATTCCATAATAACCTCATTTATTCGAAAATCTTTTTTATAAACCACTCAAACCTTTGGGCAATGTGTTGTGTCGCCTGCTCGATATCTTCGGATTTGACATTAATCCAGTGAACGAACAAAAAGCCATCCTCAGTGAGATCTACGGTCAAAGTTCCCGGCGTAAGAGTTATTGAATTAGCTAAGGCGGTAATACCCGAATCGGTTTTCAGATCCGTTTTTATTTTAACTATTCCCGGATTTATCGGCATCTTCGGATGCAGAGCTCGATAAACAACATCCAGATTTGCTTTCGTGACATAATAAAAGAATACAGGTACATAAACCAAAAACCAGAATATCCGTACGGGTGAAACAAATATATGATGCTCTTTGGGTAGTATTTCATGGAAAATAATCGCTACCACGGCTGACGCTATCAGCCCCGCAACTACTACCTGGATATCGACTGTGCCTTCAACAAAAGGCCAGGTAAGCAATACCCACACAATAAAAGCCAAAACAAAATAAATAAGTCGTCTCATTCGATCACACCCTTACTATTTCATCCCAATTACATCAGCTGAATATTGAAACCCGTTGGTTAAAACGTCAACAGCCGGTTGTAAGACATTTTGTAAAAGGACTTTATTTAAACCGGGCACCAACACAACTAATCCAATTAAAATACACAAACACGCTAAAACTACCATCGCCACAACCATAGAGCCCTTGTTTTCCTTAGCCTGCTGCAGATTCTCCGGCAACTCTCCAAGAAAGACATATCGCTGAACCTTCAAGTACATAATTAAAGTGCACAAGCTTACGAATACAATAATCGCTGCGATCCAGTAAAGATGAGCCTGAACGGCTGCTACTACAAGAATGAGCTTACTCCAGAAACCACTAAACGGCGGAATACCGACAATCGAAGCAGATGCTATCATACAGGTTGCGCGAGTGTAAGGTAATCTTTCCGCCAGCCCACCCATTTGTTTGAGCTGACGTGTCCCCGTCGCCATTTCCACCGAACCGCTGGTCAAGAATAACAATGATTTATATATAGCATGATTGAACAAGTGGAACAATCCACCAAGCAGCGCCAAATAAATCCAGAATGGATTGGCTTCTCTGGCAATTAAAACTGCTCCAAGACCGATACCTAATATAACATAACCAATCTGGCTGATACTTGAATAAGCCATGAGTCTCTTGATATCCCACTGTCCTATCGCTAAAAATGCTCCGGCAACCATACTTAAAATGCCAAGCCCGACTAAGAGCCAGCCGATCGACACGGAAACACCGAAGACATTGAAAACCATGCGAGTCAGGGCATATACGCCGAGGGTTTTTATTATAAGACCGGAGAGCATTGCAGAAATAGGAGCGGGAGCCGACGAGTGAGCATCCGGGAGCCATGCATGAAAAGGTACAAGCGCCGCTTTTAATCCGAAGCCGACAATGAATAATGCCAAGGCAAAACTAAGACCGGCATTTGTTCCTGCTTCCTGGATGGCTTTTGAAATATAAGCCATGTTAAGTGTACCGGTATTACCGTAAACAAGTGCGACTCCAAAAAGTATAAATACCGAACCAATGCTTCCGAGTACCATATATTTAAACGACGCCTCAAGTTCCTCATGCTCGCATCCAAAACCCACAAGTGCGTATGAAGCAAGCGATGCAATCTCCAGAAAAACGAAGAGATTGAAAATATCTCCGGATAACACTACGCCGTTCATCCCTGCAACCATAAGCAGAAATAGACTAAGGTATTTTGCCTTAGCGGTGTACTGTTCCATGTATCTGGCGCTAAAGAGCATAGACGCTGCTGTTACAACACCAATAACCAAAAGCATAAGCGAGCTCAAGCCGTCAAGAACAAGATTGATTCCGAGCGGAATGGACCATTTACCGACCTGGTAGATACCGGACCTGCCGGTAGCAACAACGAAAATAGCTAATACAAGCAACAAGATTGCAACAATATTGGCTAATACCGTGGCAGCGTCCTTGCCTTTCTTACCGAAAAGCGGGAGTAAAAATGCCGTTATCAAAGGAATAACAACAAAAGCAGGCAAAAGTCCGCTCATCCTTTTAACCTCCTTATTTCTGTGATGTCGAAGGTGCCGTATTTTTCATAAGTTCTTATACAAATCGAAATCATTAGGGCCAACGAACCAAGACTAATCACAATAGACGTAAGCACAAGGGCCTGAGGTAGCGGATCGACAGCACTGCTTAAAAAGCCGCTGATAAGTGTTGTTCCGGATTCCACAGCGCTTCTATCGACTATGGGAGCAACACCATCCAATCGATATCCGAGCATAATCAGGAAAAGATTGACAGCATACTCCATAACCACAATGCCTATGACGATTTTGACCATATTCTTTTTAACGATTGCACAATACAGCCCGATCATAAACAGTAAAAAACACATCGCATAAAGCATCGTTTGGACCCCTTCTTCATTCTCTATCTGATTCTGAATTCTTACAGCAGACCGAAAGACTAAAAATAACGAGAAACAGCGATGCGCCCACCTTCAAACCGATTGCGATGTTCGACAAAGGAATAGTACCGGCGCTGATAAGATTAAATTGCTGGCTATACTTAACCAAAAAGTTGGTAAAGAACACACCACCAAAAACAAATCCCAAAACCGCTATCATCCCAAAGGCAAACGCACCGATACAATCAAGCTTTGAACTCAGCGCCGAAGATAAATTTTCTTCCACGCGCTCTCGGCCGAAAGCCAGCATTAACAGCACATAAGAAGAAGCTAAAATCACACCACCGGCAAAGCCGCCTCCGGGAGTCAGGTGGCCGAAGAGAATAATATAAATACCAAACAGGACAATCAACACCTTAACCCAGCTACTTATAGTTTTTACTATTACTGTCATACCTTTCATACGTCCGGGTCCTCCAGCAATTTTCTACTCTTCTTTCGTAATATAACTGTTGCCCCTATAATCGATGTAAACAGCACAGTTGCCTCACCGAGCGTATCGTAAGCACGATAATCAAGAATAACCGAGGTCACAAGGTTTGCTGCTCCTGTTTCTTCCAGACCTTTTTCGATGTATGTTTGGGAAGCGGTATCAGGATTTTCAGCAAAGATGGGCTTACCGAATTCGGGTAACGTCTCAAAGACTCTCACACCGGCCAGGAAAATGATAAAAACAATTACAACAGAAACAACCGTTCCAAAGAACTCCCTGTCGCCGCTGATAAATGTCAAATCACGGGCAATCGTTGCCCGAATTAGTAGAATTAATCCCAGTACTTCCACTACAATTTGTGTAATTGCAATATCCGGTGCTCTTAGAAACACAAACATCAAGGAGCCGCCGAAGCCTATTGCCCCAACGCATATTACAGCGCTTAATAAGTTTTTGGTTTCAACTGCAACAATAGCAGCAATCAAAATGAAAAGTAATAAAATATAGAAAATTGCCATATCAACCTCACCAAATTCCGCAAACCACAAACAAAACCACAAGCAATCCTAAAGTTATCCAGGTTAAATATATGGGCAGGATCCCGGAATGAAGCCACCGCAGAAAATCCGTCAGAGATAATCCACATCTTCCACCTTGATTATATGTATCAAAGTAACCTTTCTCCTGACCGCTGTAAAGCTGTTTCAAACCGTCCATCTGCACAACAGTTTTATAGAAATGCGTTCCGGGTATTATCATTTGGTCGTTTTGTAAAATTTCGCCGCAAGTCCAGGTAGGTACTATTCTGACCTTGGCAGACAGCCTCCCAATAAGCCAGATAAGTACACCAATAATTATTCCCACTGCAATTAAAATTGAAGCCAATCCGGCACTCCATGTGCTCAAAGCAGGCTCTTCAATTATACTTAACGCCGGGTAAATAAACATCTTCAGTGGCACGCTATAATAAAAGATTCCAAAAATCACACATAATATTGCAAGCACCGCCATAGGTATAATTTGAATACCCGAAACTTCCCTGACTTCCTTCAATTCACTCGGCTTACGGGAAAGGAATATTGAATGTATGAGCTTAACAAATGATGCCAATGTAAGCGCGCTTCCAAACATAGCTGCAACCAGCCAAAGCGGCCATAATCCGGCTGTTGCATCAGCGTTCTCTGCTCCCATCTGAATGACACCCTGATAAATCATCCATTTGGAAACAAATCCATTGAACGGCGGAATACCGGAAATACTTAGAGCGGCTATCAGGCAGGCAGCAAAAGTCCAGGGCATTTTCTTGCCCAGACCTCCGAGCTCTTCAAGATCAGCCGTCCCGGTCTGTTGCTCAACTGCTCCACCACACAAGAACAAACAACATTTATAGATGGCATTATTGAGCATATGAAACACACCACCGGCAATACCCACAGGTGTCCCGGTTGCTATACCGAGAATCATATAACCAACCTGGCTGATAGCGTGATACGAGAGCAGCTTTTTGAGATTATGCTGAACCATTGCAATCATCACAGCAACAATGATTGTAACAGCTCCAATAATCGCCAGGACCAGGCTAAGAGCAGCCGTTTGAACAACAAACATCTTCCGGACGATAATTATCAGCAGATAAATTCCCAGGAGTTTATCAAGAGCGGCGGGCAAAAGCGCCATTACCGACGCGGGAGCATACTCGCCACTTGTCGGAACCCAGGTATGCAGAGGCAGTGCACCCGCCTTGGTTATGGCAGCCAACATAAGCAACAAAAACGCAATAATAGGAAGTGCTGAAGTTGCTTCCAGTCCGACATTGGAGATTACAAACGTCCCCGAAAGCGCCCAAACCATAATGACACCCAACATTAAAGCAGCATCAGAAGCACCTATCATTGCAAAACTCTTGGTTGCGGCGAAGTTGGAATTCCTGCCGCCGGTTGTTATCAGCAAATACAGCGAGACAGTGACAATTTCCCAGAATATGAGCAGGAAAAGTAAATGATTGGAAAGTAATATCCCCGCCGAACCGCCTATCGCCAGCAGAGTCGCCCCATAATAAATATTCGAATTACGTTTCTCATCATCCGCCGACCGTGACTTAAATGAGTACAAGGTTATAAGTAAGCCAAAGCCCATTGCAAACAGCAACATGAAAGCTCCCAGCTTTGTAACACTTAGCATCAAAACTAATTCAAGGCCCTCCAACTGTAAAACAGGCCATGTAGTATCGAAGCCCCCGGATGTAAATATAGAAATGGCAATCACAAACGCAATGATTGAAATAATCAATGTTAATGCCCGGAACAGAGAACTAAGCTTGTTCGGCATAAACATCAATATAAAACCAATAATCAACGGCAAAAAGACAGGGATACAAAGAATACTTGTTTCCAATTTAGAAATCCTCCATCTTCAATTCCGGCGCGCCAATTTCCTTCTTAATTCGTGCCGTTTTCTCACGGCTCATTTTCAGCAACGTTGCATAATCATGAACAACATTATGATGTGAGTCAACGACGGCAACTCTTTCGGTGCAGCTATAGCACGGATCAACCGCAGCAAGAGTGATAGTAACATCAGCAATATGCTCGCCGATGCATGAGGCCCTGAATGAAGGCACGTTCACATAACTTGGAGCCCTGATTTTATGCCGGGTAGGTCTGTTGCCGCCGTCACTACGGACATAATGGAACGTTTCTCCGCGTGGAGCTTCAGCACGTCCGCAACCCTCTCCTGCCGGAATCTCCTTGATTTCCAAAGCAATAGGACCTTTGGGAAGCTTCTTAACTGCTTGACGGCAAATATTAATCGCTTCAAGGACCTCAAGAAGCCGAACAACCGCTTTTGCGAAAACGTCACCTTCGGGCTGAGTAATCACTTTCCAGTCCAGGTCACCATAAGCGGCGTAGGGATCGTCGTACCTTACGTCGATAGCAATATCGCTGCCTCTGGCGGTTGGGCCTGCCACCGCATATTGAACGGCATCGTCTTTACTCAGTACACCTACACCTTTAAGACGGGCGTGTATAATAGGATCATCGAGTACCGCTTTGGTAAGCATTTCAACTTTCTTTTCGAGCTTACCGAGCTCTTCCAATATCTTAGGCTTGAGCTCATCCGGAACATCCTCACGGCAGCCACCTACTCTGACGTTACCATAGTTGTTTCTATTGCCCGTTATCTCTTCGAGCAAGTCAAGCACCGGCTCACGATACTTCCATGCCCACATGAAAACGGTATCATAGCCGATAAAATGGCCACCAAGACCGACCCATAACAAATGGCTGTGCATCCGCTCCAGCTCATTGATGATTACGCGTATATACTGAGCACGCTCAGGTGCAGTTACGCCGGCAATCTCCTCAACCGCATTTATGTAAGCCAGCGGATGTGAAGCCGAACAAATTCCACAAACACGGCTTACCAGATAAGGCACCTGGTCGAACTGTAACGATTCGCTGATTTTCTCTATACCTCGATGGTTATAGGATATCCTCATGTCAATATCGGTAACTATCTCGCCATCAACGGTGAGTTGAAAATATTCCATCTCTTCCTGCAGCGGATGAAAAGGCCCAACCGCAAGAACGGGCTTTTTCACTGTCTGTTTCATTTTTGCACTTCTTTCCTTAAAGGATAAACACCTTCCGGCCAATCGTCGCTCAGGATCAGCCGTCTCATATTCGGATGATTCTTAAATTCTATTCCCAGGATGTCATGAACCTCTCTCTCTATCCATTCGGCACCGGGTATAAACGGTGAAATAGATTCTATCGCAGGATTCTCTCTGTCCCGGATAAAAGCTTTGACTGTTACAACATGGCCTGTTTCGTCATTCGAGAAGTGGTACAGAACTTCAAAGCAATTATCGGAATCGATTCCCGTGACGATAACAAACCTTAGAGGTAAATCTTCGAACAAAAATTTACAAACATCATAATTATTCTCTGCCTCACAAGGCAGGAATATCCTGTTGTTAGTCGTATGCTCTATATCAATAAGCTTATCTCTAATTTCCAACAATCTGTTATTTAGCTCTTCCTGGTTCATATTTCTACCCTGGTTATATCGCCGATAATGCCTTGACCACACCTGAAATCATAGCTTCCGGTTTTGGCGGGCAACCCGGCACAAAGGCAATTATTGCATTGGGATCTTCTTCTCTTATTATCTTATCCACAGGCCCGACCACATGGTAGCCGCCTCGAAATATTCCCGTATCACACGCACAGGCTCCAATCGGAAAAACAACACAAGGTTTTGGTGTTTGTCGATAAACATCTATCAACCGTGGAGCCGCCTGTCGGGTTACTACACCGGTTACCAACAAAGCGTCGGCATGACGGGGAGAGCCAACTAACTTAATACCGAACCTCTCAATGTCATATCTCGGTGTAAGACAATTAACAATCTCAATATCGCAGTTGTTACACGCGCCGGTATTAACGTGAAAGACCCATACCGATTTTTTCAATGACCACATTTTCCAGCTCATAAATTCATCCCTTCGGCTTCGCTCAGGGTAAGCTTAAAGCCAGTTGATGTCATAATAATAGCCTAACGATGCAAGTATAACCGCAGCGACCATGGCAATGCCACAATAAACCCAGAAGAACTTCAACGCCTGGTCAATTCTCAATCTCGGATTTGTATTTTTTATTAAAATCAACAAAACCAATATCAATACATACTTGCCAAGCCCAGCCAAAATACATACCACAATGAAGCTCAACAAAGCTAATACATCCATAAACTTGCTACGGTTGGCCAACAATCTTCCTCCGATGAAAATCAATAGAAGCAATATAGCAACAAATTTCCACACTCCCGCTAAATGCACACCTCCATAACCACCAAGAAATACTGTCATCAAAAACAAAGGCAGGGCCACAAGCATTACCGCATGAGTGAGTTTCCAAAGAGCAAGTAATGCACCGGAATACTCCATTAAAACACCACTGCCAAGCTCGGTTTCGGCCTCAGCTATATCGAATGGAACAAATCCAAGCTTGGCCTGGATGCATAACAAAGCGATTAAAAATGACAGCATCCCGGATATGCTTAAAACCGGTACATGCTGTGAGATTGCATATAGACTAAGCTGTTGTTCCTGACCGACAAAACCGGCAGTTTTTATTATTATTACGATAAAGGCCAATACAAGCGGAAGCTCGTATCCCATGACAAGTTTCATTTCTCTGGCGGTCCCTACAGATGCATGTGGGCTTGCACTGGCGCTGCCTCCAAGAATCAATGCCAATGAAGGAAGAACCATCAGATATATCGCCACAATAATATCGCCGATGAAGGCGGTTTCCGTAGGACTAACCAACACCCGCCATAGCATTAGCGAAAGCAAAAGCACTCCAACCAGTCCAACAAGCGGTGCCATAAGAAATACGGTTCGGTTGGCATCCTGAGGTATAAGGATTTCCTTGCCCATTAGTTTCAGAATATCGTACAAAGGCTGGAAAAGCGGCGGACCAACACGCCACTGCACAAGAGCACTGACTTTGCGGACTATCCAGGAGACAACTAATCCGAGAATAATCGTCCCGGGAACAACTAATATCCAGAATAAAATGGTCAAGGAGCTACTCATTTCTTTGCCTTTTCCCTCAAAAACGGCTCCCACGTATTACCGCCGGATACCTTAACAACGATATCGTCAAAGACCTCTGTCAGGTCCCCCTCTACTGTCACTTCCTTATAATCTATGCTCCCGTCTCCACAAGTTCTTACACACAGCGGTTTTTCACCCGGTGCCAGCCGGTTTCGGCACACATCACAAACACTGGAAGGGTATGGTATCAAATCCGTATATATAGCTCCGAACGGACAGGCTATTGCACATGTGCCGCAGCCGGTACACAGCATATTCGCCCTCTTGAGAATACCGGCATCATTATTTTCAGACGGCACTTTCTCCAGAGCATCCTGCGGGCACGCCTTGATGCATGGTGCACTTTCACACCTGCGACAGATTAAGGCAAAACGAATCATCTCAAGCAGTGCATCGATACCTTTGTTTTCGGGATGATGCTTATAAGAACAACGCACCTCGGATTCTTCCTGAAGTTTGCATTTCGCCAAATCAATTATTAGCTTTGCACCCATAATTTCTTATCTCATACTTCTCTTTACATTCAGTCTGCTTCAATCCCAAATATTCGGATAACGTTTTATCTGGTCGTATGTAAAAACAGGCCCGTCTTTACAAACATAATATTGTCCAAGCATACAATGGCCGCATTTACCTATTCCACAACTCATATTTTTTTCCATCGAAAGGTAAATCTGCTTATCAGCAAATCCGAATTCCAATAATTTCAGTGTGGCAAATTTCATCATAATCGGAGGACCACAAACTACGGCAACGCTGTTTTGAATATCCACATCATCAGGAGATAAAACTGTAGTGACAACTCCAACGTTATCTTTCCACTGTCCGTCAGCCTGATCAACGGTCAGTTTGATATCCACCCCGTCAATTTTTTGCCATGAGTCAAAAAGCGTGTTTTTGTATATAAAATCTGCCGGCGTTCTTGCTCCGAATCTGCACACTACAGATTTGAAGTCTTGTATTCTGTCGACAAGCGTTAAAAACAAAGAACGTATCGGCGCCAAACCAACACCACCGCCGACAATATAAACATCTTTACCCACATAATCATTTACAGGATAACCTCTGCCATAAGGCCCGCGAATGCCAACCTTTTGCCCTTTTTGGCAATCATGCAACAATGCCGTCACCCTGCCGGCTTTCATTATAGTAATATCCATTTTATCGGTGACAGTCGGTGACGAAGACGGAGTAAACGGAGCTTCACCTTCGCCCGGCAAAGTCAACTCCACGAACTGGCCTGTTTCAAACTTAAATTCCTCTTCAGGCACAACGACAAAACTTTTAATAGTCGGAGATTCATCTATAATGTCAACAATTTCGCTGTTAATCGGTTGGTAGAGATTCTTGTTCATTTCGCAACTTTCTCTTTTTCCTTACCTTTACCTTGAAGTTCTTCATTAAGCTTCTTTAATACTACCCTGATATCCACGTCACCAGCCTCAGCATCAACACATCTGCCGCAACCGACGCACATATCAATTCCATACCTATCGAGAAAATAAGAAAATTTATGCATAAAACGATGCCTGAGCCTGTCACCCAGGACTTTTCGAGGATTTTCTCCACCTGCAACCTGAGCATAAGCAAGTCTCATACAGCTATCCCACATTTTCATCTTTCCAAAATAGTCCTTTTGTTTGGTGTCATAAAGGTAAAAACAGTGACATGTAGGACAGACACGCGTACAGGCCTGGCACTCGACACAGGTAGTCGCTTCCTGGTCATAAACTTCACTGTCATGGCTGTTCTCCACAATCTCATGAACAGGTACGCCAAATTTCATATCAGCGTTGTTATGCTCAAGCTGCTGTTGGGCTTCGGCTCGTTTCCTATCCCGCTCATCTAACTGGCTTTGATCCGCCGGTCCAAAAAGCTGAGAGTGCTTTTTGATAAAATCCTCACCCTTTTGAGAACCCGCTTCGATAATAAAGCCGTCGCCGACTTGTGATACATTTAAATCAAAGCCGCTCTGTACAAAGGGGTGACCGCCCATAACATTACAAAAACAACTCTCCGCCGGTTCGTAGCAATCGGATGAGATTATGAACATCTTTTCCCGTCTTCTTATGTAAAACGGGTCTTCAAATTCCTTTTCTGTAAAAACCTTATCCAGAATCTCGATGGAGCGCAAATCGCAATCTTTGAGTCCGATAATTGCAAATGGCTTTATGTCCTTAGGCTCCAGGGGCTCAGGAAAAACCGCAGCAAGCTCACGAAGAGGAAACAAAAACTCTTTTACCGGTGTACAAGCGCGTATGTTATTGAAGACGACATCGTTTTCAGAGTCGGGATCGTATCTTTCAAATACATAATGCGAATTTGCCTTCTTCGGGACGTAAACATCCATCTGTCCGGCCATCGCATCCAGAAGCGGTCTTATCTGACTTATAAAGAAAACTTTCATTTTGCTCATCTGTGTTTACCCATCACTTTAATGTAAACCCGAAATACTACCAGATGAAACCAGTAAAAAAAACAATTTATTGAGTTGTTCTCTATTTAAAACAATCGGTAAAATTACCCAATTCAACATTTCAATTCGCCGGCATATAATACGGTAATCTTGCAAGGTCCATTGCTATGTCAATCGTAATCACTTTAACTTTCTTAGGCACGGTTACATAGCATGGAGAAAAATTGAGAATACCCGTTATACCTGCTTTTACTAATTCATCTGCCGTTTTTTGCGCAGCCTGTCGGGGTACGGCAATTATCCCAAGCTTTATTTTTCGTTTCTTCAGCGTCTGTATATTTGAAACGTCCTTAATCATTATGTCTTTGATTTTTTTCCCGACTTTTTTAGGATCTACATCAAAAGCTACTGCAACATCGAATCCATAAATTCCAAAGCCCGGATATGCCAAAACCGCTGAACCAAGATTACCAACCCCTACTAAGGCAGCTTTTTGTATGACATTGAGTTTTAATATTCTTTTAATTTCCTTTGCTAACCTTTCGATATTATAACCCACTCCGCGGATGCCAAAATCACCAAAATAGGAAAAGTCCTTTCTTATCTGCCAAGGATAGGTACCAACAAACTCTGCCAAATCTCGACTCGAGACACTCTTTTTGCCCCGTTCCAAAAGAAACAGCAAACCCCGCAAATAAATCGGCAGTCGTCGAATTGTCTCATCTGGAATTCTATGGTACCTCATAACTTACAGTACGTAATATTAGTGCTTGTGTTCACATTCACAAGCCAAATCATTTACAATTTATTACTTATTATTGCTTCTGTCAAGAAGATTCGCACAATTTTATTCATGTAAAAATAATTGTCTTCCGGGCTCAATTATCTAATTTGCATAAGTTTAACAGCGATTATTGCTACAATCGGAGAATTCGTTCAATTGTATTATCCAAAAAACCACCAACATAAAACAAGACAGACACGAATAAATTTAGGTAAGATATTCCAATCAATATTTAAGCCGATACTTCTATTAAAAGAACCGTCTCTATACAATTATAAGCATCAAATCTGCAGTCTGAACTCTCTTCTAAGGGATGATGGCCCCCAGCGGAAACTTGGGTAAAGTTACTAAACACATCAACGAGGCTTTATTTTAACATCCGGCCGGCTCAAATAGAAAGGTGTCAGGTTGGCTGGGTCTGCAAACACGGCCTGCCGGGCCATTTGCCAACCAAGCATGTGAACTTTATTAGCTCTCGGACTCCAGTATTTCTCTTGTAAAAAGCAAATACCTTTGGCCTTAAATTTATCTTTGTGATATAACAAGCCGTCACCAAGCAACCAAACCGGCTTATTCTTCCCGGCAAATTTTGTTTTAAATTCCGAAGCACTCATCAAAGTATCTGGCAAAATCTTTTCATATTGTTTACTAAAGATGGCATTTTTTGTATCAGCCTCATAGAGATTGCAATTATATACAGCGATGAAGAATTGTCCCCTTTTGGCATCAATTATTGTTGCGATTCTCTCAATTGAAATTTTACTTTTTCCGGGCCGGCTTTTTCTATCAATACTGTCCCTGACATAATCAACGCTGTTACATGCAATTACATCAAGTGTATCAACAGTGACAATCTTTACCGAATTGGCGATATGCATTGCTTTTGCCAGTGTTGTAGCAATCCGCAAGCCTGTAAAACTGCCCGGACCGCTCGATATATAAACATGTTCGATTTGATTCGGCCTCCGATTCGCACTTTTCAATAGAGTATTTATGGCCGGAAATATCTCGGCACTATGCATCAACGGACATGAAAATACCGTTTCGGCAAAGATTTCCTGTCCAAAAGCTATGGCCACAGATCCTATTCTGCTGGAGGTTTCAACAGCTAAAATACAAGGCTTCTGAGCCATATAATCCGTATTTAATGTATTAATTTTGTCCTTCAATTTAAGAATCTCATCAGGGCCATAAAAAGGTACTTCCAAAAAGGTTATATTTTCCTCCCCATAATACTATGTTTTCCAAATTTAACACACTGATACCTTGAATATTATCGGCCAATCGCACATAAATCAAATTTTTCTCTTGCAATATTAATTTTTTTTAGTAGACTGGAATTAATATAAGTCCGGTCTATTCTTGAAACTGGAGGTTGGTAAGTAACTATAATTTCGTTGGGATTCTCCCCACGAGGGTAGCAATTTTAAGGCAGGAGGTTTATTTTGAGCAAGCCGAGTTTCTTGATCGAATTCTTTGGCAGGAGATCACTGTCCATAGTTCTATTGTCATGTCTTCTTTTAACAATAACAATTCCCAAAACGGGAAATTCTCAAGCTGCTGAGACAGACAGACAGGAGGCATTCCGCCAGATAGTCCAGAGTTATATTCAGGCTGGTGAGGAAGAATATGAAAAAGGTTACTATGAGCAGGCAGAAAAAACCTTCCTCATGGCCCAGGGATATAGTGAATATTTAACTACTGCTGAACGTAAACAACTAAAATCACTTCTCGAAAAGACACAAACGGCAATAACAAAGAGGAAAAGTGCCTTAGAGATATTCCGTTCAGTCAAAGAAATGATTCAGCAGGAAGAGTTTTCTCGGGCCAAAAAACAACTTGAGACAATAAAAGACAATGAATTCTTAACTGCAGATCAGCGTGCACAAATAACACAAGTTCTCAAGCACATCGATACACAAATAAAGAATGAAGATGCATCATCAGAAAAAATGGCTGAGATAATGCCCGTGGCAACAGAAAAATCAGAACAACCTGAATCAGAACCCGAACAATTAGTCAAAACCATGTCAGAGCAAGACAACATTCCTGCGGTTTATAATCGCAGCATGAATCTTTATAAAGCTGGTCAACTAAAAGAAGCAAGAAAAGGCTTCGTACAAGTCATTAACAGCGGCACAATTCCGCCGGAAATGGAAAAAACTTTAAATGGTTATATAGCACAGATAGACGAAATTTTAGCTGAAAGAGAAATACAAAAACCATTAACCACCGCAAAAATACAAACTACCTTCTCCGAGGTTATCCAGCCGGAAATGATTGCTACCGAAAATGTCGAATCTGTTTCAGGTCAGGGCAGCTATATTGATGCGGTTAACCAAAAGAGAAACATCATACGAAGCCATACAAAAGCGGTTGTAAGCAACGCCATAGCTAAAGCACAGACCTATATGGACCAAAACAAATTCGACCTGGCAAAGAACGAAATTCAGAAAGCTGAAATTATCGTAAATCAAAATCAAATGTACCTTGGTGACGAGCTTTATAACCAATACAAAGCACAACTACAGATATCATCTGATTTAATACTCCAAAGGGAGAAAATACAAACTCAGCAACAGGAGCAAGCCAAACGCGAAGCGTCGATGGAGGCTCAACGTCAGTATCGTGAGCAAATGGAAATTGATAGGCAAAACAGAATAGACGAATTGATGTATAATACCTTAACCTATCGCAAACAAGGTCGTTATGAAGCAGCCCTTGGCCAATTGGAAAGCCTCCTTGCGCTGGATCCGCAACATGAAGAAGCGCTGGTTATGAAAGATTTTCTTGAAGATACCATCTATTTTCGTAAAGAATTAGAGGTTGAGAGGGAAACTAATAAACAAAGAGCGGAAATTTTACTTCAAACAGATAGGTCACAAATCCCTTATGCCGATGAGCTTGTCTATCCCAAGAATTGGCGGGAAATTATCGCCAGACCAACGCGCATGCCGGATAAGCCACTTGGTTTATCCGAAGCCGACGAGGCTACATATGAAAAATTAGATACAGTTGTTGACCTCTCGGAATTAAGACCGGAAATGACTTTTGAAGATGTATTAAACAGGATAATGACAAAAGTCGATCCGCCTTTGCAGATTCAGCCCAACTGGAAAGACTTGGCTGAGAATGCAGACGTTGACCGTATCACTCCAGCCGGGATGGATCCGCTGATAAATGTAAAAATTGGAACAGCTCTGGACGTTCTTTTAGCAGGTCTTTCCGTGACCGATATCTCAGAACTCGGTTATGTTGTAGAAGAAGGAGTTATAATTATTGCAACAACCGACACACTACCAAGCAAAATGGTAAACCGCGTTTATGACATTACCGACCTTGTCGGTCAACCATCAACCGGCCAAATGATGTTCTCGCCCCTAGTCGGCTTCGGCTTTACAACCTCGACCGACATAAGTAGTGGCACAGGTGGCACTGGTGGAGGCGGTATGGGTGGCATGGGCGGCGGCATGGGAGGCATGGGAGGCGGCATGGGTGGCATGGGTGGCGGCATGGGAGGCATGGGAGGCGGCATGGGAGGCATGGGAGGCGGCATGGGAGGCATGGGCGGCATGGGAGGCGGCTACGGCGGTGGCATGGGAGGCATGGGAGGCGGCATGGGTGGCATGGGAGGCGGCTATGGTGGCATGGGAGGCGGCGGTGGCTACGGCGGCATGGGTGGTTTCGGTGGACAAATGAGTGGCTATATTGCCCAAGATCTGGTCACGCTTGTTCAGGAGAGCATCGACCCTATGAGCTGGTATGATCTAAACGAGGAAGCAGATGGTTCCATCTTTCCATATCCCACTCAACAACCTAAGAAGCTTGCCGTATATAACACCCCTGAAGTTCACGCTGAAATAGAAAAACTACTGGAATCACTACGAAAATCGCTCGGGCATCAGGTTTCTATAGAAGCCAGATTCCTGGTTGTCAGTGAGAACTTCCTTGAAGATATAGGTCTTGATGTAGATTTTGATATAAACCTTGGTACTAAATGGGGCTTACTATCCGTTAATCAAGACTCTTATGAAACAACGGCTACTTCACAATCGGATGTATCATTAAGTCTGGGTGGCATAAGTGCATCTGCCGCTATCTCTGGAGGTTATGGCTCAATACTCGATGATTTACAAGTAGCGTTCCTGATAAGAGCTACTCAGGCACATAGAGATGCGAAATCTCTTAATGCTCCAAGAGCCACTGTTTTGAGTGGAGAGACAGTAAACTTCCAGTTAGCTAGATATATTATATACGCATTACCCCCATTACAGGAAGCTGGTACCACTACAGTGGGAGCAGCTACGGGCACTACGACAGGAACTGGTGGTGGTTTGACACCGCAGTATTATACTGTAATGCCAGGGAATTCTTTGTATATCACGCCGATTATTACGCACGATAAGAAAAATGTTTTGCTTAATATCAACACTACTCAGAACCAATTTCTCGGACTTCGAAAAAGTGTGGTTGAAATACCCACAGTCACGGCTGTGGGTGGAGAAGGGGAAGTTCAAACAGTCAACGTTGAAATCCCTGAGACCGAATATTTAACAATTTCGACACGTGTAAACATACCTGATGGTGGAACATTGCTGTTAGGTGGTCAGAAAATAACCTCAGAGGCTGAGATAGAAGCGGGTATACCTATATTAAGTAAGTTACCTGTACTTGGAAGATTATTCCGTAACACCAGTAAAATTAGAGACCAAAAGATATTGCTGGTGCTGGTTAAATCTACTATCCTTTTACAGGATGAGCGTGAAGCTGAAGCAATAGGAGCTATGGAAAACGGATTTTAACCTTAAGGCTTTGCGGGGTTTTTGTGTTATTCCCACATTTTGGCAGGACCTGATTGACAGAGTTTAACCTGTAGTTTCATATGAGGCTTACAGTTTCGGTAATAATAAAAGGAATTTTTTTGAGAAGCAGAATTATGAAGCGGCAAATTATAATCAGCTTATTAGTCTTTTTATCCGCAGCAGGTTTTGCGGGGGCATTCGAACTACCGGGGCTTGGTATCAATTTATCTGATGAGGAGTCAGCAGACTTTAAACTGAATGAATTGATTGTGCGTTTTGTTGATCCGGAACCAGGCACCCAACCGGTAACCGGGCCCGTGATAATCGGACCGCAATCCCATCACGCGATAAGAAATGCGATGTCTGACTATATTGTTAAAGGCGCTGTGGTGCACAGAGAATACGATAACGTCTCATCCGGACTGACAGTAATAAAACTGCCTGAAGATACATCAGTCGTAGATGCCTTTATCAAATTCAATCTCTCGGCTAACATACGATACGCCGAACCTAATTATAAATATAGATTACTTAATCTGCCGAGTGTTAACGATTTCCACCAATTGTGGGGAACAGATAACACAATTCAAACCGGCGGGACAGTCGAGACCGATACCAGCGTATATAAATCCGGCGATTCTAACATCATCGTAGCAGTGGCCGACACTGGTATTGATTACACTCATCCTGACCTGGTGGATAATATTTGGGTGAACGAAAAAGAGTTTAATGGCCAGCTCAATGTTGACGACGACGGTAACGGATACGTAGATGATATATACGGATATGATTTCGCCGGCGTCATAACAAACAATACAGATGACGACGATAACGATCCCAAAGATGCATTTTTCCACGGTACGCACGTAGCAGGCATCATCGAGACAGTAGGTAATAATAACAATAATAATTTGAGTATTAATTGCAACATTAAGTTGATGGCCCTGAAAATCTTCGCAGATGATTATGACCTGGAACCACAGGTATTTGTAGATGACGCAGTCGAAGCGATTGGGTACGCCATTGACAACGGAGCCAGAATTATCAATGCCTCATGGGGTGGAGAATTCTACTCACAGTCTCTCTATGATGCCATTCAGGACGCCGGAAATGAAGGATTGCTTTTTATAGCTGCAGCAGGTAACGATTACGGCAACGATAATGATGTGAATCCTGTATATCCTGCGAGCTTTGACCTGAATAATATCATTTCCGTCACGTCTAAGGACAGTGACGGCCAGTTGTCAGTGTTCTCTAATTACGGAGCTCTTTCGGTTGATATCGCTGAACCGGGAATGGATATACTGAGCACTACACCGATGTATGAAACTTTTGCTATGCTCGTTTACGGTGTTTCGGCCGATTATGATATTTTAAGCGGGACATCTATGGCGACACCGCACGCGTCGGCGGCCTGTGCGCTGCTTTGGTCACAAAATTCGTCTCTGCCGGGCCGATCTATTAAAAATCTCCTTCTCAACACTGCTGATCCGATACCGACTCCATCCAGGTTTTCCCAATCCAACGGAAGTTTTAATCTTCAGAAGGCGCTACTGGCTGTAACAAGGCTCAAAACGGGTGGAAAAATCCTGAATGCAACAAGATATCTTCCAACTGACACCAATAATTTATACGACACTATCCAAGCGGCAATCGATGATGCCAATCATGGTGACGAACTGATTGTTGAATCAGGGCATCATTATACCGAAACAATTGATTTCAAAGGCAAGACCATTGCCCTGCGTAGTGGGGATCCGAACGATCCGAACAATAAGAATGTCGACCCGGAAAATACATTTATTTTAGGTCTAATGAATCCGGGAACACCCGTTGTAACCATTTCAAAAGATAGTACTGTCATTGATTCTAATAACACTATTCTAAAAGGTTTTACGATAAGAGATGGTGAAGCCGAATACGGAGCCGGAATCGCTTGCGAATATGCATCTCCGACAATCACCGACTGTATTATAACTAATAACTTCTCAACTCGGCGTGGTGGTGGCATCGATTGTTACGAAGCTTCTCCGCTAATTGCCAACTGTCAGATTACAGAAAACTTCGCTGAAGACGTTGGTGGTGGTATTTCCTGTTATAACTCGAATCCGACAATCATAAACTGCCTGCTTGCAAACAATGCAGCCGTTTACCTGGGTGGCGGAATTGCCCTGGATTCATCTTCACCGGATATTATTAATTGTACTATTATTATAGATGAACAAGACGCCCCAAAGGACGGAGGTGTTTTTGCCTTCAATAATTCAAATCCATTTATTACAAGCTGTATAATCTGGGGAAACGGTGACGACCTCTATGACTGCTCAGCGACTTACTCCAATATCGAAGATAACGACCAGGGTGGGGGAAATATACATTCAGACCCGGTTTTCATCGGGGGACCGCTCGGCAAATATTACCTGACTCAGATTGCAGCAGGACAAACGGTCGACAGCCCCGGTGTAAACACCGGTAATCCCACTTTGGAAACGAATCTGCAAACAATTCAATATACAACAAGAACCGATGGCGAACCTGATGAAGGCATCATTGATATGGGTTTTCACTATCGGTCTGTGCCTACAGAGCATGTTCAGTTAAGTATCATTGAAGTAATTAATAATGCACCCGTTGAGCCCGGCCAGTCAAGGGGTCTAATATTAATAGATCCCGACACCGATTCCTACCGAAAATATGAGGTAGTCAATATCACAGCCATTCCAAATCCGGGCTATCGTATTAAAGCATGGGTCGGAACAGATGATGATTCATCAAAGGATTTCACCAACACTGTAACCCTGATTACTGATACAATCGTCGCTATTGAATTCGAAGAAATACCTCAACATACGTTGAGTACCGAAGTTATCGGCGGTCACGGTTCAATTCAGCCTTATTATAGAAATCCAAGGAGCTTCTATGAAGGCGAAGTTATCACACTCAGAGCCATACCGGATCAAACATACATTGTCGACCAATGGCAGGGAACAGATAATGATTCGTTATGGTCGTCGACAAATACAGTGACAATAGATTCTGATAAAGTGATTACAGTCTCGTTCCGTCGACCGGCAACCCTGCACGTACCAGGCCAATATCGTGACATAAGTGATGCAATCGATTCAGCTTACACCCACGGCGACAAGATTATCGTCTCTGCCGGCACTTATTCTCGCACTCCATACGACTTCCAGGGCAAAGCAGTCACTATAACAAGTGAACACCCGGATGACCCTTGCTCAGTGGCTGCGACAATTGTCCAGGTAAGTACAGCTTTCCCGCCATCTCTCATGCCACCACCGCCTGCATTTATTTTCCAGAACGGTGAAGGCAACGAATCCAGATTAGATGGTTTCACAATTCAAGGCGGGGGCGACCCCGGCTATGCGTTAGAAGGGGATGAACCAAACGACCTTGACGAGCCCCCAAATCCCGAGCACGGTTTTGACGCCAAGGGCGGAGCTATAGCCTGCTTCAACGGCAGTAGTCCGACCCTATCACGCTTAGTTATTAAAGATTGCATTGCCCGAGGCGGAGACGGCGAGAACAGTGTTTACATCTATCCTGAACCGGATGACCCTAACGATGCACAGGAAGCACCGGAACCGCTCGATCCATTGGAAGAGCTTGAGGACCCGGAAGTTCCCGACGAAGATACACCCGTAGATGGTATTCCCGGAGACAACGGCGAAAATGGCCAGCCTGGTGAAGCCGGCGAAGCCGGTATACCCGGCGAGGACGGCTTGCCCGGCGGTAATGGCGGTCATGCTTATGGAGGCGCGATGTATTTTGACGCCAATTGTAGTCCGGTCATTGAATATTGCACAATTACCGATTGCTTTGCTGTCGGCGGCGACGGTGGCTGGGGCGGAGCCGGCGGAACCGGACAGGACGCTCAGGACGGCCAACCCGGACAGGACGGCCAGGATGGACAAGATGCCACTGAAGCCTCAAACGGCGGAACACCGGCTGCAGGCGGCAATGGTGGTCAGGGCGGAGACGGCGGACCTGGAGGTGAAGGCGGAAAAGGCGGCGACGGAGGAAAAGGCGGCGACGGAGGAATAGCTGTAGCCGGGGCTATATTCTTCGGTGAAGACTGCAGTCCAACAATTCGCTCTTGTAAAATTATAAACTGCGTTACACGGCAGGGTCTGGGTCACTATGGTGGTGACGGCGGCAATGGCGGTGCCGCCGGAGCAGGCGCTTCTCCCGGAGCAGGTGGCAGCGGCGGTTCCGGTGACCCTGACGGCGAAGACGGTGAAGATGGCGCTGAGCCTCCCGGTGGAAAAGGCGGGGACGGCGGAAAAGGCGGTGACACAGGTCTCAACGGCTCAATATCGTGGGCTGGTGCCATATACTATGGTCCGAACTGTCACGTTGTCACGGAAGATACTATCATAACCCAAAATAAAGCCACAACCATCGTTCCAACAACTATGTACGGTGGCGGCGATGGTGGTGACGGCGGCGAAGGTGGCGACGGCGAAGGAGATGCTCCCGGTGGCAACGGTGGTAACGGCGGTGACGGCGGCGCAGGAGCTCCATTCCCGGTGGAAGAAGAGGATGAAGACGACGACGGTGACGAAGAGGACGATCCAAATCAACCAAATGTAACTACAGGCACCGGAGGGCCCGGAGGCGAAGCAGCCGAAGGTGGCGATAACGGCGCAGACGGCGCAGACGGTATGTACATGTCAAGTTTCACCTCAAGCTATGGAGGTGCTAATTACTTCGAGTTCGGTTGCAAAGCTGATTACACCGGCAGTACGATAAGTTACAACGCTTCAAGACAAACCAACGGCAACGGACATGATGGTGGTGGCGAATATTATAATGACCTGTGCAAAGTGACAATGTCTCAATGTGAAACCATTGGTAATAAGGCCGGCTATTTTGGAGATGCAGGCGGTCAATACTTTGGCTGGGCCTGTGAAATAAGTGTGAATGACTGTAACTATGTAAGCAATTCCGCCGGCCTTGACGGGGGTGGAATGTTCTGCTTATATGAATGTGTGCTGGACATTAATAACAGCAGCTTCATCAGCAATTCTGCAATTGGAACTTTCGGAGCTTATGGAGCTGGAGGTGCAATATATGCAGGCGGTATAATCGACACGGAAGCCGGAGGATGGTATAACGGCGGCAGGATAACAATTTACGATAGTACCTTCGGCAACAATGAAGCTACATTCGGAGGTGCTATCCATTGGCACAGCGATGCTACAGAGGCAGAGCTTTCTAAATTGGTAATCAGTAACAATACTGCCGACCAGGGAGGCGGCGTATACTGGAGCGGCGGTGCGCCTAAAATTATAAACTGTAATTTTATAGGCAATAAAGCCCAGACACGTGCTGCTCCACCTGATCTTGTTAATATCGATTGGCCCTATGGTGGCGGCGGTGGAATGTTCTCCTGGTCCTCAAATGCGACAATTGAAAACTGTTTTATTACAGGCAATTCATCTTCAGGCTCGGGTGGTGGCGTATTTATAGGTGGTTCCTCCGATATACCTAAAATTAAAAACTGCCTGCTCAAAGGAAACAGCGCTGTCCTGAACGGTGGCGGCGTCGCGGCATCCTGGCTTTCTACGCCGTTAATCTCCAATTGTACAATTGTTGAAAATGCTGCTTTTGACCCGAATGACAACACTCACGGAAGGGGTGGCGGTATTTCAAGCTCTTATGGAAGCCAGACAACTCTTATTGACAGTATTCTCTGGGATAACACAGGAAAAAAAGGTAATCAGATTGCGATTGGTTTTATTCAGGAACCGGATTATTTAGACCCGCCTTCTTCTATTACAGTAAAGTACAGTGATATTCAGGGCGGCCGATCCACTAACGCTATCTTTATTGAGCCGGGACGAAGCTTAAAATGGCGCGATGGCAATATAAATCGGGATCCGAAATTTGTCGGAAACTATTACCTAAGTCATATTGCAACAGGTCAGGTTACAAACAGCCCCTGTGTGGATGCCGGAAGCGATACGGCGATAAATCTGAACTTAGATAATTTCACAACGCGATTAGACGATGCACCGGATGAAGGTCAGGTTGACATGGGCTTTCACTATCTTATCGGAGCAGACGAGGTTCGATTAACTGTGAAGATAGTCGGTGAGCACGGCTCAGTCTGGCCGACAGGCGGGACTTACACCAAGCATGAAAAAGTTAAGCTCACAGCAACAGCTGACCTTGGCTATCGTGTCAGATGGATTGGAACCGATGACGACAGTACTAATGCTCTTATCAATTACGTGACAATGGATACGGATAAAACCGTCATTGCTGAATTCACAGAGTACGTTGGAAAGACCATAACCATACCCGGTGACTACACGACACTTCAGGAAGCGATATTTAAATCAAAAGACGGTGACATAATCGTACTCGACCCTGGTACTTATTTCGGTGGACATTTGGGTCAATCGATTGAAATAAATAAATCGATAATGATTACATCGAAAAATCCGGACGATCCCTGCTGTGTCTCGGCAACTATCATCGATGGATACCTTACATATCCTGATTCTGATTATTCCAACGCAGGTATTTATTTCGGCCCTGATACAGATTCCAAAACAATTCTTAACGGCATTACAATACAAAATTGTGGAGGCTTCGCCGGTGTTGAACCAGGTGGTAACAGGCAACAGGGTCATCCTGATGGTACCGACGGTGGTAGCCTTGAAGGTGGTGCAATATACATTTATAATGGCGGCTCTCCTATTATTAAAAACTGCATCATAAGAAATAACTGGTTAAGAGGGGGTGACGGCGGAAACGGCGTGGATGCAGAGAGTAACCCGGCTCTCAATGCAGGTCGAGGCGGCTGGAGCGGCTGGGCACACGGGGGTGCTATATACTGTGGTCCGGAAAGCAGTCCAAAATTCATCAATTGTCTAATCGAAAATAACGGTGCCCACGGAGGCAACGGTGGCGACGGTGGTGACGAAGATCCACAGGGTGGTTTATGGAACTATGGAGGAACCTGGAGTAGAAAAGAAGCATATTTCATCGATCCATTTAGTTCTGTTTACACGTTTATAATCGATGAGTTATGGTCACATTTAACATGGGATGAAGCAGAAAGCTATCGGGATATTTACAATTTACCGCTCTTGACTTCATTCTTCGGTGACTATCGCTGGTACTCCGGATTCGGTGGCGGTGCATTTTGTGATATCGGAAGTAATGTCGAATTTATAAATTGCCAAATCAGAGGCAATCGGACTTCCGGAGGTATGAGCGGACAAGGCGGTTTATATGTCTCAGGTCGACCTTCAGAGCCTCTTGTTCCATTTGAGATACCAAGTTTCGGAGCAGGCGTCTATTGCGCGGCAGACTCAGTGATAAACTTCAGAAACTGTATATTCCAAGACAATATAGCTTCCGGTACTGCGGCCGATGCCGATCCTAATCATAGTCTCGATCCCTATAAAGGTTATGGAGGCGGCGTATGCGCCGAGGATTGCGCACGCGTGACATTTGCGGACTGCAATTTTGTCAATAATGAATCCGATTCCGGTGGTGGAGTATATTTCGATGATACGGATGTAACGATCGCTGACTGCAATTTTATCTCCAATCTATCCTTACGCGGCGGCGGATTATGCAGTCTGACTACTTTAGTCGATATCACCAACAGTAATATTACAAACAACAGAGCTACGACCGATGTCAACGATCCCAACGATGACGATGTATTAGCCAGCGGTGCCGGTCTGTTCTGTTCAACGGGAGGATTACATGTCCAGGATTGCAACATCGCCGGTAATATAGCTGATTTTTCAGGTGGCGGTGCATATCTAAGAGACCTGGGCCTTGCCTCGTTCTTCAATAATCTTATTGCAAATAATGGAGCCAGCAGAGACGGCGGCGGCGTCTCTGTTAACTGGTACACTTATTCGATATTTAACAACTGTACATTCGCCAGTAATGCCGCCATAGGTGAAGAAGAAGAGGAAGAACAACAAGACGACGAAGAAGAAATTACTAACACAGGTTTAGGCGGCGGCCTTTACTGCTCCTACCTCAGCGACTGTACAATTACAGACAGCATTCTCTGGGACAACTTTGCAATACAAGGTAACGGAATTGCAGTTGGCACTGGATTTGATTTCGACAGAAGACCTTCAACTCTTACAATCAACTATAGTGATATAAAGAATGGACGGTCTGCAATCTGGATCGATGAAGGTTGCACGCTCAACTATGATGACAATATTAATGAAGACCCGTTCTTTGCAACAGGGCCGCTCGGTCGATATTACCTTAGTCAAATCAGCGCCGGCCAGTCAAATAACAGTCCCTGTGTCGACGCCGGTAGTAATTACGCGAGCGATTTGAATTTAATTGGTTACACAACCCGAACAGATGGTGTAACAGACACGGGTTTAGTAGATATGGGCTACCATTACCGCGTGAAGGATCAGTGCAGTTTATGTGATCTGGCTTTAGATGGTATTATAAACTTCCATGACTTCGGGCTAATCGCTCAGGAATGGAACAATGATAATTGCTCTGAGATGGATAATTGGTGCCATGGTGCAGACATTAATTTAGACTCACGTGTTAACTTTAAAGATATCCTTTTCATGGCTGATTGCTGGCTTGTCCAGGATATGACTGCTCCGAACCCCAATCCAAGTCAATGGGAAACAGAGCCTTACCTTAGTTCAAGCTCTTCAATCACAATGGTCGCTAAAGCCGCAATAGACTTCTGGGGATGGGACATTGAATACTACTTCGAATGCATGGGCAACGGCGAATGCCATGACAGCGGTTGGCAAACAAGCCCGACATATACCGACAGTGGCCTGGACATTAATACGGAATACGGCTATCGGGTTAGAGCTCGCGATGGTATCAAGTGGATTCCAGACGACGGAACGAATGAACTGGGGAACAAGACCAAATGGTCGGAAATTCGCTACGCCGGCAACGACACAACACCACCGGCACCATCTCCATACATAGTGTCGATTGTTGCGGATTCGGAAACCTCAGTCACAATGGTTTCTACAATCGCCAACGATCATAATCCGGTAGAATATTATTTCCAGGCCGTCTCTGCCGGTGGACATGATAGCGGATGGAAGGAGGAGCCGAATTATACAGATGTCGGCCTCGATCCGAATACCGAATACGGCTATCGGATTAAAGCCAGAGACCTGTCATCTAATATGAATGAAACCGAATGGTCAGCTATTTCTTACATCTCTACTCCTCTACCGGCGGACTTAACACCTCCGGATCCAGATCCGATGCAATGGAATATGGAAGAAGACCCGAACGGTTTCACCGGTTTGCCTCGCGAATTCTATAACGGTGGTGGCAGTTTTGATTACTGGGTTACTATGACGGCTGTAGAAGCAACTGACGCCAGCGGTGTCGTGGAATATTTCTTCCTGTGTACGACCCAATCCGGTTTAAGTAGTGTCTGGTTAGCAGAGCCAACATATACCGTCCAGGTTGGCCGTGCTGGGCAAGGTCACCGTTTCCGTGTAAAAGCAAGAGATGCATTCTTCAACGAAACCGCATGGTCAACTGAAGAACAGGCAGACTGATAAACTTAAAATTAGCCAAGACTGACGAAGTAGGAGAACAAGGGCAAGGACCTTTAGGGTTATTATAAGCAACAAGGAGTAGATAAACTTTTTCATTTAGGTTGCAAAATAGCATCTTCGGAAACGGATAAATTTATATATCCGGCCGGTAATTACCCTTCTCTACTTTACAAGAAAATTGCAATGATGTAGCAACAGGTTGTGGTTTCCTTCACCAGAGATTATATACCCTCTGTTAACATACTTTTGATAAAACTTTACAATTTTACGACTCACTCGAAAAAAGTAATTGCTTACACAAAAACAAAGAAAATAGTAAACGGCAAAATCGGCCATTTTAATTATTTAAACAAAACCATATTTTTACATTATTAATTCAACAACTATTGACAAAAACAGGATTTTTATATAAGATATTATTTAGAAGTAGAATATTATTACTACTTTTTTGAGAGTCAAAATATGGACTCAAAAAAAGACGGCATTTTATGGCGATATAAATGGCACATTGTGGTCATTTGTATCGCAGTGGCAATCGTTATTATTTTAACACTTTACACCGACCTTTTCCAACCATCGGAAACTAATTTATTGCGTCAACTCGTATTGTTACTCGGTGCTCTGGTCTTCCTGAGCGCACTTCTTGCGATGCTCTCAAGAGTAATAAAGATACTTGATGCCCTTCGAGACAATAGCGCAAAACTTAAGGATTTAACCGGTGCCCTGGAAAAAATCCATTCAGGATTAGCGCAAATTAATAACAGTACCCGCATCAGCGAAGCAGCGAAAGCTATTGCATTCCGCGATGCAGACAGGCAGTCTCTGCGAGAGGTCGTATTTGAGAAGCTTCAGATGCAGGACTATGAAGCAGCCAATGAAATTATCAATGAAATTGCAAATCGCTCGGAATATATTGAACTTGCCGAAGAATTAAGATTACAGGCAGAACAATATCACAACGCTACCGACCAGGAAAGATTAAATCAGATTATAGAACATATTGAAAAACTGATCGATGAATGTCAATGGTCCAGGGCAAGTGCACAAATTGAAGGGCTGATTAGGAATTATCCGGATAGTGAAAAGGCAAAAGCAATGCGTCAAGTCCTGCACGATAAGAAACAGGAACGGAAAAGAATCCTGCTTGCTGCCTGGGATGATGCAATCACACACGAGGAAACAGACCGAAGCCTGGATATTTTAAAGGAGCTTGACCAATACCTCACTCCCAATGAAGCTCTGGCCCTGCAGGAAGCGGCAAGCGATGTGTTTCGGACTAAGTTACACAATCTGGGCGTTCAGTTTTCCATTGCTGTAACCGAAAAACGATGGACAAGCGCATTAGATATCGGCCAACAGATTATCAAAGATTTTCCAAATAGTAAAATGTCCCAGGAAATCCGGGCAAAACTGGATATTCTCAAGCAAAATGTCCAGATGCAAAGTAATTAGACATGCCTGTTTTATACGCAACTACTGAAAATCGAACAATGACTGTGTCTTAATCATTGTCACTTGATCCGGATAAGCAGCAAATGTATGAATGTGCAATTCAGTCTTTCTCGCCTCGAAATCCACATAACAGAACGGTTGGAGCCTGCCAACTTCCAATTCAGGGAATTTTACAAAAACGCCCCTGTTTCGAGCAAAACGTTCAAGGTCGGTATGGCTCTGCCGATACAAATTGGGACTCATTTTCTCGACCTGGAAATCGGTCATGTAACTAACTCCACGACTCAAGGTGCATTTATGAGTCCGCGGACCACGGAATTGAAAACGCTCAATCAGTCCCCGTGAAGGTAACATCTGACCGGGCGTGCTGACCACCTCGCTAAGACAAATATCGCCGGCAAAGACACTAACAACATGTGTACACCCAGTTACCCAGATAATTGCCTCGTAATTCTCGGTATTGATTTGCCGGCTGGCATAGATCTGAAAAAGTTCAGGATGCACAGGTCGTTGAAAAAGGCTAAACATTAATTCTTCAACAGCTACATTGATTTGTGGTAATTCCATAAATCTATCCCAACATAAAAGAACTCACTTCTCATTTTCTATTATTATACCAGAATCAATGCACCTTTTCAAGGCCTATATCAGTATTGATAAGGGCGTTGTTCGCACTTATAGGACGATTTTTCTACAAGCTGTTCAAAGCAAAAGAGTAATATCATGAAAGTTTTTTTGAAAAAAAAGACTGCGTCTGAAATTTCTAATTTATGAAAAAGAAAGCAGTAATAGAGACTGCAATAATATTGTAAAAAGCATGAGTTCCGGCCGTTATTCCAAAACCTCGAATTGCATAAAGAATTGCGAAATAAATGCCCGCGATGGTTCGAAAGGCAAACCTTGTCCAATCAAAAGGATCCACAACGTTAGGTCTACCACTAAGGAAATCTACATGATGATGCGCACTGAACAATGCCGCTGAAATCAGAACCGAAAGTATTATAGCGTTTTCATGGCTGAGCTTAAATACATCCTGAAATATTAGCATCAAAATACATATCAAAATCAAACGAAAAACAAGTTCCTCGTAGATTCCTGCTCCTATTCCTGTAATTATGTTTGCCAACAGCGAATTATCCCGCTCGGAACTACCTGCTTGATAAATATAAGAATGTGAATTATTGTCCTGTACAGAAGAGCAGGCCGGAAGCGTTATGGATTGAATCTGCATCCGACTGTTATCGAACCTGCCAAAGTCACCCTGTGAACCAACAGAGCTTAGTAACATTGTCAGGACAATTAACGGTACAGCAAGCAGAATACACTCTATTGTCATCGGTACAATATCACCAAGCCAGAAATTCCATTTTTTACCTGAGCTAATCTGTAACGATAATAAAATGATAATAACAGCCAACGGTGGGGCCGCCCACGCAAATTTACCGCCAAAACCCAATGATTCCAGCATGTGCTGTAACCAGACAAACGCTACTACCCTAATCTGTGATTGATTCAGGATGTCGGTATTAATACGGAATGTCCCCAGTTCATAGAATGCAATAAAGGGCAGAAGAAAAACAACGGCATATATCGGGCGGGATGTTCTGTCTAAATAGGAATCCTGTGTAAAATTAAACAGTTGACTCGTACTGTATCTGTACTTTTTCCCTTCACCATTCGCTGTAACTGTTTTACGCTCCGAGTTTTTAATAAACGCCCACAATTTCACTCGTCCTCATCGATGTTTGTTGACTTCTATAATAAATTTTGAAGAGTCTACTTCAAACAAGCCGAAAATACAATAGTCAAACAAAATAAATAACAAAGACCAAAAGGTGATATATATGAAACCATTCTTATGCTTTCTCGGCGGCTGTGAGTTCGAATATATCATCCACGAACTGAAGTCCGATCCTAACAAATATTTTGACTTTGACTATTTCCACAGTTTCCAACATCGCGGCCAAACAAATCCCTATACTTTTCTCACAGATCATACCCAGGAGGTAACAGATAGCAACCCCGATGTAATTATACTCTCACAGCACGATACTATGATGGGCCCAATTACAGATATACAGTTAAACCGCGTCAGTTCAAAAGAACAGCAGGATCAACTACTCAAAGAACTCGTCGACCAGTGCGAGCTGATGATAATAACACTCTTAGAACTAAATGTGCCGATTATTTTACAGTTTTTCCCCTGGTTTAGATCAAATATGCTCAATCGTTTCAAGCACACATCGCCATTTTACAATGAAGAGCAGTTCATGAGAAAATATGCCATCGCGATGGAAGAGCTTGCAGCCAGATATCCGAACTTTTATTTCCTTAACCTGACCAACGTCTGCTCAATGTATGGATTCAAACAAACGCTGAAACAGGCAGACGCTCCCTGGTACAGCCATATTAGGTTCCCCGCAAAATATCTCGCACAGGAATATACATATTTTATGGATTTTGTACTGCGACGCAGCAAGAAAGTTAAATGTGTTATAGTTGACCTTGACAATACAATGTGGAAAGGCATCATCAGAAATGTTGGTATAGAAAACCTCGAGATAAGAATTGACAGAGAAAGATTTCATTGGAATGTTTTGTCTATCCTCCATGCAAGAGGCATTCTAATTGGAGTAATAAGCAAAAATGATCCGTATCTTGAAAGCCAGATACAAGATTACATAAAAGAGTACCTTGCAGGAACAGAATTTGTATGCTTCATATTAAACTGGAAGGACAAATGGGAAAACCTCAAACAGGTGCAGGAGCAGTTGAATATCGGTCTTGATTCCATTGCATTCATCGATGACACCCCCTTCGAAAGAGAGCAGATGAAAGCCATGCTTCCTGAAGTAAGAGTATACGACGAGAATATATTTGAAAAACTGCTTTACATGCCTGAACTTCAACCTGAATTCGTAACTACAGAAAGCAAAAAAAGGACAAAATTTTACATTCAGGAAAATCAACGCAAACAGGCCCAAAGCACATCCACAAGAGATGATTTTTTTGAGCAGTGCAACTTTACTATCAGCATAGAGAAGATGCAACCTTACCAGGTTGACCGCGTTAGTGAATTGATTCAGCGAACAAATCAATTAAATACATCCATTAAACGTTATACGAAAGGCCAGATTATTTCTTTCAGTCACGAACCAGACTGCGACATATTTACAGTAAATGTTTCCGACAAGTTTGGTGATTACGGCCTGGTTGGAGTTTGCATAGGTTTTCACAGGGACAATATCTACGAAATTGATACCCTGCTTTTCAGTTGTCGCATTATGAGCAGAGGCGTCGAAGACTATACACTCACATCAGTGCTCAATCATGCCAGAGCAAAACATTTCGAAAAAGTGATTTTGAGATTTGAAAAAGGGCCGAAGAACGACCAGATGCGAACCATCCTGAGCAATAATAACTTTGTCGAATACGATGATAAAGACAATTCTGTGGTTTACGGTTTTAACCTGCAACAACATCAAATAAAATCGTTCCCGAAATGGTTTTCACCTGCACAACCAGATACTGAGAAAAAATCCATAATCTCAGTATAAATACATCATGATGACCCATGAGACAATAATTGAAATCTATCAATTGCTTTATGAAGCATTCGGCCCACAGCACTGGTGGCCCGGCGATAGTCAGATCGAAATAATAACAGGTGCGATACTCACCCAAAACACAAGCTGGGCCAACGTCAAAAAGGCAATGACAAATCTAAAAGCAGATGGCTGTCTGAGTACGGAAAAACTCCACAGCCTTGAACTCTCAAAACTCGCCGAGCTTATCCGCCCTGCCGGTTATTTCAACATAAAAGCAAAACGCCTCAAGAGCTTTCTGAATTGGCTCTTTGAAAATTACGATGGTAAATTGGAAAATCTTGAAAGCATCGATACCGAGCAATTAAGAACTGAACTTTTATCCGTCAAAGGCATAGGCCGAGAAACCGCTGATTCAATTCTCTTATATGCTTTCGAAAGACTTATCTTCGTAGTTGATGCTTACACCGCTCGAATCGCTACGCGCCACGGATTAATAGAACCGGGCGCTGATTATGAGCAGCTAAGATATCTATTCGAATCCGTGGCACCGGCTTCCAGCCTGTGCATTCATGGGCTTGAAGCCCATGACACATGTCAACTTTTTAATGAATACCATGCCTTGTTGGTAAGAGTAGGTAAAGAATTCTGCAAGCCGAAGGCCAGATGCCCCAATTGTCCTCTCGAAAAACTGCCTCACACCCTCGAAATCGAACACTTTTGAGCTCCGAAACAAAACCTAATTTGTCATTCCGAGCGCAGCCGAGGAATCTATTTGAATAGTTTCGCGGAATTTTCTTAAGACAACTTCTAAAAAAATACTCTTTTATTAAAAGCACAGCGAAGTCAAAAAATCCAATAATCATTACCCATCATTTTCACTGATATACACTTGCAAATTATAGGGCATTACTTACACTGATGTTTTATGGTAAATATGTTTAAAAAAATCGCCTATAAACTGGCATGATAAAGTTGATTTAATATTCGGACTTTATCAATATTCTGACATTTAGTAATAGTTATTGGAGTTGACATTTGCATGTCAAAATACAGTGTAAATGATGCTTGGCCTATAGATGAGCCAACTAATATTGAGGATTGCTTAAAAAAACTCGTCAGATTATCACCAGATAGAAAAGTAATTGAGTGCCACGGGGCATCTAAGCTGGAATGGAGCTGTATACGTTCCACTTTTGACATCCGCTTTTTTAACAAAAATAATGTTACAAAAAAACAACCAAAAGATGTGGAGAAAGATATGCTCAAATCTTTCGTGGAAAAAGCAAAGGCAGATTCGCATTTTCCAGCAGAAGCTCGACGCTTTATTGAAGTTGCTCATTTAAAATGGGATACACTTTATAATACCGGAACTGTTTTTGTTGGTCGTCACTATGGCTTGCCAACTCGTTGTGTCGATTGGACCAGAGATCCTCTCATTGCACTGTTTTTTGCCTGCCGGCGCGTTCCCAAAAAGCCTGGCGTTGTTTGGTGGATGGATTATGGTGTTTTCTCGTATGCCATTGCAGCACAATGGCCGCTCGTTTATGGAAAAAAGAAAAACATAGAGGATGACTTTGAAAAGGATTTCACTGAAGATAAAGATAAAGACATTCTAATAAGGTTTCACTATAAGTGTTTGATGAATCGCCCGGAAAAGCAGAATGCACACATAATTTTATCTGGGCAATATGACGTTCACCATGATGAAGCAATTCATCGGCTGGGTGTTCGAAAATGTGGTCGTATTGTTATTAAATCAAAAATGAAATCTGATCTGCTGGATAAACTGGACAGGTGGGGAATAAATAGCAAAATGCTCGGAATCGAGGATTCAGGCGAGGATTCATACATAGAAAAAATTGCCACTGATGTAGCTGATAAATATGGTTTGGGGAAATAAAGGTGTCCAGTACAGTCTCTACTCCTATGGCGGAATCCATGGCTATGATACATAAATGGATACCCGCCTTGCCGTAAGGCATGGCCAAGCCATCGCGGGTATGACAATGTAGATCAATCAATTTGTTTTAATTAAAGTATCTTTTGTCCCGGTGTAGCTCCAGTATCGGCCGAAAGCATAAAGATATCTTTTCCACCGGTGCCGGCTGCAAGAATCATACCCTCAGATAAACCAAACCTCATTTGCCTGGGTTTTAGATTTGCAAAGTAAACAACGATTTTATCCGTCAAGTTCTCCGACTGATAGGCGGTAGCTATGGCAGCAAGAACAGTTTTCTCAAAACCACCTACATCCAGAACAAGTCGCAACAGTTTATCAGCTCCTTCGACTTTTTCAGCCTTTATCACTTTTGCAATACGAAGGTCAATCTTGGCAAAATCCTCTATTGTACATTCCGGCTTAATCGGGTCGGCCTGTTTTACCGAACTTACCTGCGAACCTTGGGTTTCCCTACTATCTTCTATCATTGCTTTCACCTGTCTTTCATCAATTCTTTCGGCTAATCTTTCAAAATCATTTATCCTGTGATTTTCCAACACTGTTTTCAAATCTGAGAAGTGTAATTGTCCAATATTCAGGAACTTTTCTACTTTCTCAGCATATTTCGGCAAAATAGGCTTGAGATAAATTGTGAGAATCCGAACCGCATTTATTACCGCAGTCAATGTAGTTCGAGTTTTTTCCCTGTCAGTTTTTATTGTCGCCCAAGGTTGATTCTGTTCGACATATCTATTGGCCTCGTCGGCAAGAGAGGTAATTATTCGGACTACGGAAGCAAATTTAAGATTCTCATAATCATTGCCAATCTGGTCTGATGCCGCAACAAGTTTCCTTATTAATTCCTTGCCTTCTTCATCCAACTGACCGAGCTGAGAATCAAGATGCTTTGTTACCATCGGTCCGGAACGAGAGGCCAAGTTAGCAAATTTGCCAACCAGATCGGAATTGATTTTGTTAATAAAATCCTCAAAATTCAAATCTATATCATCAACACCATCTGATAACTTACTTGCATAATAATATCGCAGGTACTCCGGCTCCAGGTATTTTAAATAGGTACTGGCTTTAATAAAAGTGCCGCGGGACTTGCTCATTTTCTCGCCGTTTACAGTCAGAAAGCCGTGAACAAAAAGTTTGTCCGCCGTTTTGATCCCAGCACCTATTAGCATTGCCGGCCAGAAAAGAGCATGAAAATACATTATGTCTTTACCGATGAAATGATACAACTCATATTCATCGCGGCCAATCTCTCCGTCTTGGTGTAACGGCCAGAGTTTCTCAAAATCGAGTCCTTTAGCATCACAGTAGTTCTTCACCGAAGCCATATACCCGATAGGTGCATCAAGCCAAACATAGAAGAATTTATTTTCCTCCCCGGGTATTTTGAATCCAAAATACGGACCATCGCGAGATATATCCCAGTCTTTCAAACCGGCATTAAACCATTCATCAAGCTTGTTGGCGACTGATGTCTGTATAAATCCGCCTGCAATCAAATCTCTAAGGCTTTTTTCATAATCAGCTAACTTGAAGAAATAATGTTCCGAAGTTTTAAGAACCGGGGTTGTCCGACAGGTTGCACAATAAGGATTTATCAACTCAGAAGGTCGGTACGTCGAGCTACATACCTCGCAGGAATCCCCATATTGGTGCTCGGCTTTACACCGCGGGCAGGTGCCGCGGATAAACCTGTCCGGAAGTGACATTTTGCATTTGTCACAATAGGCCTGTTTCACATTTCGTTTTACGATCGAACCGGCCTCATTCAGGCGATTGAAAATAAGCTCGCTAAATGACTTATTCTCAGGAGAGTGAGTGGTATAATAATTATCAAATTCTATATAAAAACCGTCAAAATCCGCTTTATGCTCTTTATGAACATTATTGATTAATTCTTCCGGTTCTATGCCGGCTGCCCGGGCACTTATCATCACAGGGGTACCATGAGTGTCATCTGCACAAAAATATAAACACTGATTACCACAGATTTTTTGGAAGCGTACCCAGATATCAGTCTGGAGATATTCAACAAGGTGACCAATATGTATGGGGCCGTTTGCATAAGGTAAAGCAGAAGTCACAACGATTTTACGAGGCATATTTCTTCCCTGAAGATTTATTGTTTTTTATCATCATTACTTTTTTTATCGTTGTCACTATTGGTGCTGCTTAGATTATTTTCCCGCTTTTCGCGCTTCGCTGAAGATGAGCTGATAATCTCAAGTTCATCCACACCAACAGCCTCTTTATCCCCATTTTCATATTCGACCATAACCAATTGAGTCAATATTTGAGTATCCACAACTTTGCCCAGGCCTTTTTCCGTCTTTACATTAGTGTTCTTTCTCGGCAGCCGTTTTTTTAGTTCGTTGTAGGTTTTGTCTTCATATCGCAAACAGCATTTCAATCTGCCGCAATAGCCTGATATTTTGGCAGGGTCGAGCGTTGCCTTCTGCATTTTGGCCATCCGCATGTTAACAGGCTTTAGATGCTTAAGAAACCTTTGGCAACAGCATTGCTGCCCGCAGCTTTCCACGTCACCAAGCAGTTTGGCCTCATCTCGCGAGCCGATTTGGCGCATTTCGATTCTTGTCTGATATTCCTGGGCGATTCTCTTAACGAGGTCGCGAAAATCCACTCGACCATCGGACATGAAATAGAAAATAATGCGTTCGCCGCCGAATACATGTTCTGCATCTACTATTTTCATCGGCAGCTCCATTTCCTTGATTATACGCCTGCAACATTCAATTTCTTCCTGCACAATTTTTCGCAGGTGTCGTTCTTCACTTATATCATCAGCGGTCGCGTAACGGATAAACTTACCGGCGTAACTTGGACAGAAATCGATTTCACTGTTGTCGAAATACTCTTTTATCTGCTCCTGCCTTAATTTGAAATGGCCGCCTCGATAAGAACTAAGTTGGCCTACAATATATCCCAATTCAAGGCCCCTATCAGTCTTTATCACGACACGAGTGTGTACTTTCGGTATTTCGGCTTCATGATGCTCAAAAAAAGCCAGAGCATTCATTCGGCCGTAACGCACCAACATTAACTTTTTATTTTTTGCCTGTCTTGGTTTTGTTTCCGAAACATTCGACATCTAAAGTATCCTGAATATATATCTTTTCAAATCTCTCTATTGTTAAATCCTTATTGTATCAGAATCAGCCAAAGATAACAACAGATGTTCGAAAATAAGCCTCTCATTGACGCTGGATTCTATCCAGTGCATCATCTGAGAGCAGTCAGCTATTTTATCTGCAGATTGCTCCGGATCGAATCGGCCGGCCATTTTTCTAATGTTCTCTTTTTGGTCAAAGTTAACAGCTTCCTCTGCAGGCTGTAATCTCTGCTTCATTACATCCTGGAATGCCGATATTATCATCCTGATTAGTGTCTTTGCCGCTCTTCGATTGATGTCTGTCTTGCTGGTGTCCTTGTCAAGCTCGGTCCAGACGGCGGTGATTTTTTTTCTTTTATCCAAAAGCTCCTCGGCTAAATCCAAAGTGTCGGCCAATTCATAATCAACCAAAGAGCATATCAACTCTTTCTTGATTTTATAAAGCTTCGCACCAGCTAACTCAAGCCTGGCCCACTGGCATGCCATACCAAGACTCCCTTCGGCAAGACGCGCAAAGTATCGTGCACGTTTACTATCGAGTTCCATTACTTCGAGATTTTCAATTATTTTATCTTCTGCTATGGGGCCGAAGCGGATTATTTGAGACCTTGATTTGGTAGTTGGAAGAAGCTTTTCCAGCCGGGTACAAAGCAATACAATACAGCAGTATAAAGGCGGCTCTTCCAATACTTTTAACAAACTGTTCTGAGATGAAACGTTGAGTCTTTCAGCCTCACTGACAACAAAAACTTTTCTTCGCGACAGGCTCGGACGAATAGAGACCTTTGCAATAAGGAAATCTCGAATAACACCTATCGGCAAATCGACAGGCGGCCCTTTACCTCTGCCGTCTTCGGTGAATTCTCTCAATTCCTTATATATATGATTAAAGTCCGGATGCGATCCCGTTTCGAAGAGTTGACAGGACCGGCATTTGCCGCAACTCTCGGCGAAGTCATTTTCAACAACAGGATCATGGCAAAGCAAAAGCTTAGCCCATTCGCCGGCTGTTCTGAATTTACCGACGCCTTCAGGTCCGGCAAAAATATAAGCATGTGCCGCCCTGCCCGAAGTAAACGCTCTTTGTAAAAGCTCGATCGCTTTATCCTGACAGAAAATCTGCTTAAAAGACATCTATGTAAAACTCGCCTCCGAGATAATTTTCAAAACTTCTTTATGAATTGCTTCAATATCGCCGGCGGCATCGACAACATGAATATCATCGCGCCGGCCAGCCAATTCCAAAAAACCCTCACGAACTTTTTTGTGATAACTGTCACCTTTTGACTCCATCCTGTCTAATTGCCTGTTCAATCGCTTTGCTGAGGTTTTAATATCAACATCTAAAATAATCGTCAGGTCCGGCCAGGCCCTTTCCAGACAATCCTCTGCAATTCTTATAACCTTATCCATGCCGAAATCGCCGGCAAAACCCTGATATGCACATGTGCTGGAAAGCCATCTGTCGAGAACAACACATTGATTTGTCTGTAAAGCCGGGGCTATTTTTTCAACCCAAAGCTGCGCCCTGGCAGCCATATATAGCATCACTTCCGTCTGTGTATTCATGGATAGATGTTCAGGATTGAGAAGGATTTCTCGTATTTTTTCACCGATAGCTGTATCACCAGGATCACGGAACCTGCTTGTAGGTACGCCCTGCTCACTGAGCCACTTAGTTAAAAGCTCCGCCTGCGTACTCTTTCCACAGCCATCAGGCCCATCAAGAACAATAAACTTACCTGACAGTTTCTCAATCAATTTTGATTCCGTTTATCAAATCATGCAACATTTGGTCATTTATTTCACGTATAGACTATTAACAAATTTTTTTTCTTTTAACTTTTAACTTTTGACCTTCTTTAAGTTCATCAATCCACCCTTGAACTTGCTCCATCATATGGGGTACTCCAACTTTCTTATACAAATCCAGCGCCTCGTCCCAGTATTCCTGTGCCTTTTGGACATCGCCCACTCTCTGACAGACCGTACCAAGATTCACATAGCTACTGGCTATTGCCTCCCAGAATCCATATACTTTGCTCATAGCAAGAGACCTTTCAAACAATTGCCGGGCTAAATCCAGTTCATCTCTCACCATGAAAAGTGTCCCAAGATTACCGTACTGCCTCGCGAGTCCCTCTGGATCCCCAAGTTGTTCATACAGAAATAAAGCCTTATCAATATTCTCTTTCGCCTCATCCAATTTTCGTCTTCTGATTTGAATCAGGCCAATATTGCCGTAACTATTGGCAATTCCATCCAGTCGCCCAATTTTTTCTTCAATGTCTAACGACTTTTTCTGTATTTGCTCAGCCTTCTCTAACTGACCACGCTTCTCATAGATTAGTCCAAGATTATTGCATTGATTTGCTATTTCTCCGAGGTCACCAATTCCTTCGGCAATATCGAGCGACCGACCATGCATTTGTTCGGCTTTCTCCCATTCTCCACGCGCGCTGCAAATCAATCCAAGATTGCCATAATCAGTTGCTACTCCCGATAATCGGCCAAGCTTTTTCTCGATCTCCAGAGATTTAAGATGCATTTTTTCTGCTTTATCCAGTTCGCCACGCATACGATAAGTTAGCCCCAGATTCCCATAAGCGTTCGCCATTCCCTCGGCGAATTCCAATTCTTTACTAATATCAAAGGACTTATAGTACAGGTCTTCAGATGCCTTCAAATTACCCCTAAATCTATGAATCTCGCCGAGAATACATGTTGCCATTGCCTCATAGAGTGATCCCTTACCCACAATTCTTAGCGATTCATTACATAAACTATATGCTCGATCCAATAAACCAAGGTTTAAAAGTGAGGGCCAACATAGATGTACAAACACTGTTACAAATGCTTGCTGTCCCTCAGCCGCCAGAACATGCTCGGCCAATCTCATTGCTGCCAGAGCATCCGGTTTGGCTTGAGTCTCAGCTGCCAGTTTGAGCTTTTTACCATAAACCTTAACCGCTCGTTTGTGATATCCTTTTCTCTCGGTTTCGCTGATTTGCTCTAAGATATAATCAGCTAAAATCGAATGATAAATCTGTTTACCGTATCCTTCCTCACGCAATAGCCCGCCAAGGTAATTGTCCACCAGCAAACTCAGGTAAGAATCCGCATCCAATTCGCTCACTGCCTCCGGCACCTCATCCGGAACGCCCACTTCTAAGACTGCATAGGCCTTGAAAAGGCAAATTGCATCTCTACCTCTCTTACTCAATTCCTTCCATTGTGCAGCGGCGATACCTGTTGGATCTCTGGGCAGCTTTTCGAGCTTTATTCCAGTTTTCAATAAGTCCAGCGAACCTTGAAGAGCATACGGATGGCCCTCATACCGTCTTAGAACTTTACGGACTTGCGTAATATCATACTTTAGACCTGAGACCCGCCGAGTAAGCAGCGCCTCAACCGCTTCCTCATCCAGAACATCTAACCTTTTCTCTGGAATACGCAATACATTATCCAATGCCCCGAATGTCTCACTTTCCACCAGTACATCTTCTGAACGTTGAGCAAAGACGAGTTTTATTTTCTCGGGCAAATCTTTCACTAATATTGCCCAAGACTGGTCACTCTTTTCTTGCATATATTTTTCCGGATCGATTATAAATATCGCTCGACCATTCTACGGCATTCGCTTCGAAATCATTTGCAGTCTTTCCTGGAACTGCTCGCGTGTGTCTTTTGCGGGATCTCGCCGCAGACTCATCACCAAATCCCCAATGTTAATTACATTCAGCAAACTTCGCCATTGTTCCACTCTCCGAGCAGTTCCATTAAAAGAGCCTTCCTTAAGCTGGGCAGCCTCAAACGCGTTATCCATCATCAGTGCCATTGTGGAAACAACGCTATCTGTTGGTGTTACCTCGTACCGAACACAACCGCATTTTATGTTCGGGTGATTCTGGGCAAGCTCAGCCATTTTGTTGATAAGCCAGGTTTTTCCCATGCCTCGATTGCCAATGACTAAAACGGACTGGCCTTCTGGATTTTCAAGAACTTTCTTGAATTTCTCTAATTCGGTCTTTCTGCCAACAAATATTTTTTCAGCATCCATATCCCATCTTCCAGACTAAATCCGCATTTTATGCTTTTTTTGTCATTCCCGCATAGGCGGGAATCCAGACCAATAAAATCATTTCTGGATACCTGCTTTCGCAGGTATGACAGGTCGAATCAGTCAGTTTGAGTAATAGTATTACGTCGTTATTATAATCTTATGCAATGTTTAGGCAATTCAAATCCTGCTGAGTTGCTTAACAGTTGACGAATCGTAAAAATTAGTCTAACGTATGGATAGAGCGACAAAGGCAATATAAGGAAAGCAATTGGTATGGATATACACAATCTTGTCAGCTTTTCAGGAATATTTCTTTTATTAGGTTTTGCCTGGATTCTCTCAACCAACAGAAAGAATATGAACTGGAGGGCTATCGGCTGGGGCATTGCACTACAGATACTAATCGCCCTGTTCATTTTCGTTGTACCGGCAGGAAAAAATGTCTTTCTTGTAATAAACGACATTGTAATAAAAGTTCTGGATTCGGCATCAGCAGGAACAAAGTTTGTCTTTGGACCGCTGGCCCTGCCGCCCGGCCAAGTCAATGATTCGGGAGAGAAATCTATCGGCGCTATTTTGGCTTTTCAGGCCTTTCCCACTATTATTTTCTTCTCCGCCCTAATCGCAATTTTATACTACTTCGGCATAATGACCCGGATTATCAGGGCCTTCGCTTATATATTTACAAAACTAATGAAAATATCCGGTGCTGAGTCTTTGGTTGTCTCCAGTAATATCTTTGTCGGAATCGAATCCACCCTTACAGTCAAGCCTTATCTTAACAGCATGACCAGTTCTGAAATGTGCACCATCTTAACCGCAGGTATGGCTACAATTGCCTCCAGTGTTTTGGCTCTATATGTGCTGAGCCTGCAGGAAGTTTTTCCTACCATCGCCGGGCACCTGGTCTCGGCATCTTTACTATCGGCACCAGCGGCACTTGTTATGTCTAAGATAATTTTCCCGGAGGACCAAAGCCCCGAGACTTTAGGCGTGCAGGTTCGGCCTTTTTATGAAAAGGAAAATAGTCTTTTCGAGGCGATTATCAATGGAGCTAATTCCGGCGTTAAAATGATTGTCGGGATTGTGGCTCTACTCATCGCAGTTCTGGGTCTGGTAGCGCTGGTTGACCTGATACTATCAGCACTGGGAACAAAGATAAATCCGCTTATAGGTTTTGAGGGTCAATGGTCTCTTAAAGCAATTTGCGGCTACATTTTCTATCCTTTTACAATAATACTGGGCATCCCGCTATCAGATGCAAGTGCTGTTTCCAAAATTATTGGTGAGCGTTTGATTGTCACTGAGGTCGTCTCTTATAAGGATTTGGCGACAGCTTTGGAGCAAAATGTATTGCAATACAATCGCTCAGCAGTGATTACTACATACGCATTATGTGGATTCGCTCATCTTGCATCAATGGCTATTTTCATTGGGGGAATTTGTGCACTTGCTCCTGAGAGGGCCCGTAATATTGGGCCGGTTGCAACTCGCGCACTTCTGGCGGCAACGTTAGCCTGTCTTTTAACCGCCTGCGTAGCAGGAACATTCTTCACAGAAAGCTCAATTCTTTTGGGACAATAAAATATGTTTGTCAAATATCTCAAAGACTGCCGCGAGTTTATTGCCGGGGACGATTCGATATTATGTGAATTTCTACATCCCGACAAAATGGATTTACAAATCCGCTACAGCCTTGCACATGCAAAGGTCCCAACCGGTCGAAAGACCAAATTACACAGACTTCGAACCAGCGAAGTCTATTATATACTTTCAGGACAAGGCACAATGCATATCGATGAGGAATCTCTTGAAGTCAGCTCGAAATGTGCTGTATATATCCCCCCATATTCGAAGCAATACATAGAAAACACCGGCAATTCCGACCTTGAATTCTTATGCATTGTCGACCCTGCCTGGCATGAGGCCGATGAAGAAATTTTTTAGCAGCTAAACACTCTAAGCACTAAAATAAGAATCGAACAATATAGACCTCTTGCACTATTCTTCAAGGTACGCTTTACAACTGAGCAATTGATGCGCGCAGAAAGAACACAGATTAGAAACAATATCCGGTTAAATTATACGGACGAATACAAGACTACATCGAAAAAAAGTTAATTCGGCCGTGGATCAAAGCTGCAATTGCTGCAAGTAAAATCATCAAAACAAACAGCTTGAGAAGCCGTAAATCGCTCGCACGATTCGTGGCTTTTAGCTCGTCTTTTAAGTCCCTTATCTGATTTTGAGATTGTCTAATGCTCATATTCCCCCCCACCGATACATTCCAGACGGCATACAAAAATCAGCTACTCTGTTTTGATTAGAATATGTTAAGATTGAGCTGTTATTTGTTTGAACCTACCTGGAAAATGAGTGTACAAATGCAGACAGATTTCCCTCACTTCTCGAAATCATTTAAAATATAAGAAATAATCGCTCTAAAAACAAATCAGGTAAAGTATTTTTTTCATGGGAAGCCGGACCAAATCCATAAAAAATTGTAATATTCTTCTATTTATCCCACAGTAAGTCTCAAATATTAAGAGATTAAGAGATGAAAAATACAGGAAGTAATCAACAACTACGACCTATTATTAATTAGATGTTTTAGGTTTTGTTCCAAGAATTTGGAGTGTCTCTTCAATAACAGGTAAAGTCTTAGTTGCAACGACGGGATCATCAAAATTGCCTGTTACTTCTATTCGAACAACAGCCTGGCCAAGTCCCTCGGTCAGAGATTGCAGGATGGACGGGTCATCTGTTGCAAGACGCTTGCCACGTGCCGTGAGCTTCAAATCTATACTACGCGTGACCAGGTCCAGCCATCCTGAACCATGAAAGGCAATACCCTGGCCGGACAAATCGAGCGTCTCTACAAACAGACTGTCACCCTTAATGTATGAATCAACAAACATCCGGTCAAATGCATAGTCCTTCGGCTCAGTCAGATTCAAAACTTGTAAAAGCTTGCCCAGTGGTGAGAGTTTACCAACCTGCATATTTACAATTATCATCCTTAGAGAACCAATACGAGAAGAATCCCCAGCAATACGAGTGTTGATACTAAGTGATCCGCTCATCTTTCCACTTGTATATGTGTTGTCACGAGCTTCTTCATGCTGATCGTCAGATAGGTATTGATTTAAGTCAACATCATCGAAAGCAACCTGCAACACATGCTCCAAAGGACCGTCGACTGATTCTATAAACTTAAGTTTGCCAACCGTCTTCCCACCGTAACAATCAGAAACAAAATCTTCAGTGACCCAATTACGCCGGCTTGGATCATAAAAAATATCCGCTTTCAGATTTGTTAAAGATTTTCCCTGAATCCAGATATTTCCTTTATCAATCGTAGCCTTACAACTACATAATCCATCTTTGGTTTTATACAAACCTTCCGCCTGAAATACTAAATCCAACTGAGTCCCGGCACCGGATATATTTAATCCGCATTCATGAAGGGCGACCGCTCCGGTAAATTCAATAGACTTTTGTTCTTCATCTGCTAAATCAATGCGGATATCAGTAAAATCCAAATCAAAACTACCAGAAGGTAGAAGCTTTTCGTAAAATTCCTTAATCTGCTGCGGTAAAAACTGCGCAAGTCTTTCGTTAAAATCGATATCTTCAGCAGAAAGTTGCAAGAACGCACCGGATATTTTATCGTTATCTAAAGCCAGTTCGCCGTTAAGTTTTACTGTAGCTATGTTTGCTTCTGTCGAGTTACAATCACCTACGGACACCGCTACATCCTCAAGCTCTATGCTGTTGGCATCTATCATCAAATTGCCGTTAATGTCTTTCAACGGATTCGGGAAATTCGGTAAAGTTATGTTATTACCCAGACAATTTACAGCTATTCTGTAATCAGGAGGTTCTAAGAGGTTCTCCTTATTTAAATCAACACCAAGATTTACTCTTCCGCTCGGCTTCAAACCAGCGATCCTATCTTTTAGTGACTCCGGTAAAAAGTTGAAAAAGTTATCGTCTAACTGCATCTGTTCAAGATTCAATGATATGTCATACAACGCCTCTTTTTGTTCTTGAGCCGGTCGGATACAACCAGCCAAATGAATTTGATTCTCTCCATACTTGCCGGAAAAGTCATTTACATCTATTGAATCAGGTGTAAAAACAGCCCTTGCTGATATGTTAGAAATAGGCAGTGGAAGGTCCTCTGAATGTAAAGATGCACTCTTAAAGGATAAATCGGCTTTATAATTTAAAGGCTCATCGCCCTGTCTTAAAACCTTAATCCTGCCATCGACAAAACCTGAAGGACATAATCTGCTATAAATATTCTTTTGCCTTTCCGGTAATACTTCCTCCAGCCCGGAATCAAGGGGGATATTATTGACATCAACTAAAATATCATATATCGATCCAACGTTCTTTATTTGACCATTTAAGGTAATCTTACATTTATTTTCAAGCGAAACAACATCTGAAAACATAACACCGTCACGCCTAAAAGAAATTTTCCCTGTCATATTTTTCAGTGGATAAGGAAAATTACAATATACGGCATCGACATCACATAATTCGAGTGACAGATTCATTTTCCTGTCTGTTGGTGAATGCCGGCTCAATTGTAAATCCACCGCCGCTTGTCCAACAGGGGAAAAATAATCCCAAAATTCCTTTTGCTCTGCGCTCAGTGCATTATATAAATCATTATCCAAAGGCATCTTGTCGCTTGTAATGTGGATTTGATACTGTCGGTCGGTCCCGAAACCACGAGACCACCCGTTAAAGCACAATTCCACATCATCATGTTTAGCAATCAAATCATTGAGTTTCAGGCTGTTTTTGGTAAAATCCACTTGGCCTCTAAGATTCTCAACTTCATACTTAAAGCCGGAGTATAAAAACTCAACATCCTTACAATCAACCTGACCAGTTAATTTACTTTCACTTAGCCGGTTTAAGTTACCTGTGACGTCGAGCCTTACATCTACACAACCTCGTGGTTGAAAACGACCAAAAAACCTCTGTAAAGCTGTAAAAAGATCCGACTTTTCAAGGAAAGGAGGTCCTACCAAGGCGAGCTTTTCCAGTGACTCGCTACGTTTTGATTGCAAATCTTTCGCTCTTAGCTTCAGTGAGAAATCCTCATTCGGATCATATTTCAATTCAGCAGCCAACACGTCGATTAACCACGCCATCTCAAGCTCAGGGACATCCAATGATGAAACACCGCCTGTAACAGTGACCAGTCCCGGCTTCCAGGAACCGGTCAAACGGCTTGTTCCAAAACCGGATGTCATGGTTGCAGTCCTTATTTCAAAAATATAGCCCTGTTTTGTTTCTTCATCGGGCCCGAAGGTCGCATTAATAGGTACTGAAACAGCGATTTCCCCCTGTCCACTTGATATCTTACTATACTGCAGCGTCCCGGCATTGAGAATGATACGAGGCATCTTGCTAAAGCTGTCCTCAGGAGGATTAATTTTAAGAGATGATAAATTAGACCAGCCGGTGTCCAAATCGTATTGAGCATTAAATAAAAAATCATTTACATCTATAACCTGGAGCCTTGGCCTAAATAACAACAGACTGCCCGGACTAAAATGTGCATATACTTTTCTTGCATTAATGATTGTGGCGTTTTCATAATTACTTCTGCGCGGGCCGATAATTAGATCCTCAATAAAAACTGACCCGTTTGCATGAAAATCAACCGAACCGATTCTTATCTTCGTATTCGTCAGTTCCGCAATCTGCCCTAAAGCTATATGACATAATGCTTTACCTGCGTAAATGTACAACAACCACAGAAGTATGGCTAAAATAAAAATCGAGACAAACCAGCGAGTTACGCTTACATACTTCGAGTTATGAGTTTTATTTCGGGCCATATTATTACAGATGGATTATGAATTCGTATTCCGTGACACTCTCAGGAAGCAACTCCTTTAAGGGCCTTGTCTGCTATATCTCGACGGTAATAAGCTCCATCGAATTTTATTTTATCCACGGCATTGTATGCCTTTGCCTTGGCATCGCCTATTGTCTGTCCCAGTGCCGTGACACCCAGTACCCTGCCGCCGTTTGTAACAACTTCGCCACTCTCTTCTTTGGTTCCTGCATGAAATACAACAACATCCCCGATCTGTCCAGCTTCCCTGAGGCCAGTGATTTTCTTGCCCTTTTTGTAATCCCCCGGATACCCGCCGGAGGCCATAACCACACAAACAGCCGGGCGACGATCCCACCTAAGGTCCATCTTGTCCAGTTTACCGTCACAAACAGCCAGCAGAACCTTCAGCAAATCGCTTTTTAAACGCATTAGAATCGGCTGGGTCTCAGGGTCACCGAAGCGAACGTTGAATTCCAGTACCCTCGGTCCGCCCGCGGTTATCATAAGACCTGCATATAATACACCTTTATAAGGAGTACCGTTGCGATTCATTCCATCAACTATAGGCACAAGAATCTCGCGTGTTATGAGGTTCATTAAGTCTTCAGTTACAACCGGCGCCGGACTGTACGCACCCATCCCGCCGGTATTTGGTCCGGTGTCACCATCTCCGATGGGCTTATGGTCCTGGGACGATTCCATAACATATATATTCCTCCCATCCACAAAAGCAAGTATCGAAGCTTCTTCACCAAGCAGCTTATCTTCGACAATTACCAAATCACCAGCAGAGCCGAATATCTTATCACACATTATTCGCTCAGCCGCCAAAATCCCATCAGAAGGGTCATCACAGACAAAAACACCTTTGCCCTTGGCTAAACCCGCCGCTTTGACTACTACTGCTTCATCCCTGCTTGCGATATACGCTTTGGCATCACTAAATCTATCGAAGGTTCTGCTCTCAGCAGTAGAAACGCTACTTGAGCGCATCAGTTGTTTGGCAAATGCTTTATCCGCTTCCAACTGTGCAGCTTCTCCGCTTGGGCCAAATGCCCTAATACCGGCATTTTCGAATACATCAACTATTCCGCCTGCAAGGGGATCTTCCGGACCGACTATTAAAAGGCCGATATCATTTTGAAGTGCGAAATCCAGGAGTTTATCAGTATCATTAACTCCTATCGGGATATTCCGGCCACATTCGGCGGTACCAGGATTACCCGGAGCGATATAAAGTTTATCCAAGTCCTTCGATTGAGCCAGTTTCCAGGCGATTGCATGCTCTCTTCCGCCACTACCAATTAACAGCACATTCATTAGTCACCTCAGAACATATTAAGATTTACTGTGATTTCTTAACAGGAATAAAGCAATAAATTTACCCATACATCTAAATTATCGGTTACTTTTAGAATCGACATAGTACCAAAAATAGTGACTTTACTCAAGTTTTTTGCTTTTGATGAAGTAAAGTTATGAAAGACGACGATAAAAATTACGTAGGATTGATTTTGAATTTTTAGCTGTTTTGTCTATAATCACAACAAAATGAGCTTATGATAGTGCTATTAGTTCTAAGTGGGGCAATGCAAATGTTTGAAGGTATCTTGTATGAATAAAGTATATAATATTATTTTCAAAGTTTGCGCCCTCTCAATTGTCCTGTTGTTGACAGGCTGCTTCAAGCCCACTACCTATCCACAGTTAGATACAACCCAGCCTGATATCGCAGTTCCGCCACAGCAGCACATTGCCGGCAAATCTGTTGAAAATCGACCAATTATGTACTATGCACTCGGACAGGGTCCGGAAGTAACTTTTATAATGGCGGCAATTCACGGTGATGAGTCTGCAGGTGCGCCGCTGGTCTTAAAATTGGCCGATTACCTCCAAAAGAACCAGCGTGAATTTTTAAGAGGGCGGACTGTTGTCCTCTTACCAATTGCTAATCCTGATGGTCTGGTACGAAACACCCGGTATAATGCCAACGGTGTAGATCTGAATCGTAATTTCGACACGGAAAACCGCATTAACAAAAAGGAATTTGGACTCATAGCCCTTTCCGAGCCGGAAACTCACGTTATTATACGTTTCATCAAGCAATACAATCCCGACCGCATCGTCAGTATTCATCAACCGTACGGCTGCATCGATTACGACGGCCCGGGCCAAATGCTGGCAAACCACATGGCCAAATACTGCGATTTACCAGTCCGAAAATTAGGTGCCCTCCCAGGCTCACTCGGCTCATACTCAGGTGTTACTTTAGGCATACCCACAATCACGTTCGAAATGCAGAAGAATGACTCTAAACTCGACTCGGAAATCCTCTGGCAGCGATATGGAAAGGCACTCCTGGCCGCTATTACTTACCCTGAACCAGTAGAATAAAAATCCCTTAAGGAGGCTCTTTCCTGATAGCAAGGCTCTGTTGATGCCCCGCGGCTATGGCGATAAAATTATTACCTTCCGGAGGACTCGCCTCCCCAGAACCATTCCAACCCCAGCCAACAATCGAACCATCAGACTTTAATGCAAGACTATGCAATCCTCCTGCCGCTATGGCTAAAAAATCATTGCCGTCCGGAGGTGTCACTTGACCATAGTAATTATCACCCCAACCAACGATGGAACCATCGGCTTTCAACGCAAAACTATGGCGGCATCCTGCTGCTATTGCTACAAAATCATTGCCTTCTGGTGGTGTCGATTGACTATCATGGTTATCACCCCAGCCAATGATCGAACCATTAGATTTGAGTGCAAGGCTATAAGAATCTCCTGCAGATATCGACACAAAGTCATAGCCGTCGGGCGGCGTAGCTTGTCCATAGTAATTATAACCCCAACCGAATATAGAACCATCGGATTTCAACACAAGATTATGATAATATCCTGCGGATATTGCTACATAATCATTGCCGTTCGGGAGTAAAACTTGACTCATGTTGTTATCACCCCAACCAACAAGCGAACCATCGGACTTTAATGCAAAATTATGACCTCCGGCTGCAATAGCAACATAATCATTGCCCGAAGGTGGTTCTCCAGCAAAACCCCAGCCAATAAGAGAACCATCTTTTTTAAAAGCTATTCCATTATAGTAAATGCCCCCTGCCTGTCCGCCATATGGATAACCTCCAGCATCTATTGCAATAAAATCATTACCTGCCGGTGGTTTAGATTGTCTATATTCATTATCACCCCATCCAACAATAAAACCATTTTTTCTCAATGCAAGATGATGGGAACCTCCGGCTGCAATAGCAACATAATCGTTACCATCTGGAGGTATCGCCTGATTATAATCCAGATCCAAGTTAACTATGGAACCATCAGATTTCAATGCAAAACCATGGCTTCCTCCTGCCGCTATAGCAATATAATCTTTGCCATCAGGAGTTGACACTCGATTACTGTAAATGTAACCCCAGCCAACAATTGAGCCATCTTTTTTCAATGCAAGGCTATTATTATTTCCAGCCTCTATTGCTACAAAATCATTGCCTTCTGGTGGTGTTGCACAACCAAAGGAATTTCGACCCCAGCCGACGATTGAACCATCGGATTTCAATGCAAGACTATGGTAACTTCCTGCTGCAATAGCAACGTAATCATTTCCATCTGGAGGTATAGCTTGTACATAGGCACCCCAACCAACAATTGAGCCGTCTTTTCTCAATGCAAGATTATGATCACGTCCTGCCGATATCGCTACGAAATCATTACCGTCTGGAGACGCAGGTCGTCCATCGCCATTATAACCCCAACCAACAATAGAACCATCAGATTTTAAGGCAAGACTATCGAACCATCCTGCTGATATTGCAATAAAATCATTACCGTCCGGAGGTGTTGCCTGACCATAGTAATTGTAACCCCAGCCGACTATGGAACCATCGGATTTCAATGCAAGACTATGGTAACCTCCGGCCGATATGGCTATAAAATCATTTGCATCAAGCTCTCTGGAATCAAATACGATTGCTCCCCAGCTAACTATTGAACCAGCATCGTTGGCTCTTACTACCCCTGAGCCGGTCAGTGCAACCAGCACAAAAAGAGTAATAAGCTTCGTCTTTCTCATATTGTCTCCCTCTTAATACAAAAGTACTTAAGTCTAATATACCAGATTATAGAACACAAAGCAAGTTAATCACGATATATCTACTGTGATATTTTCCGTGAGATATATGCAAACTTATGTTAAAATGGTATGTTCGAAATGGGACAATTTAGATTAAACAACCAGTTTTACCCTGCAGGTGACCAGCCGCAAGCCATAGAACGGCTTGTGGAAGATTTAAACGCCGGTAAAAAATTCCAGACACTGATGGGCGTGACCGGCAGCGGCAAGACGTTTACAATGGCCAACGTCATTGCACAACACAATCTGCCGACACTTGTTATCTCGCACAATAAGACTTTAGCCGCCCAGCTTTATGAGGAATTCAAAGAGCTTTTCCCGGAAAACGCCGTCGAATATTTTGTCAGCTATTATGACTACTATCAGCCGGAAGCATATATCCCGCAGCGGGATATTTACATCGAAAAAGATGCTTCGAAGAATAATGACCTCGACCGCCTCCGCCTTTCGACGACCACCAGTCTCTCAACAAGGGATGATTGCATTATTGTTGCATCTGTTTCCTGCATCTTCGGACTGGGTTCGCCTGAAGATTACAAGGCCAGCGTCGTGGCCATCCGCGTCGGCGACCATATAGAGAGAAACGACTTTTTAGGAAGGTTAGCCGACATTCAATACACACGAAACGACATAGACTTTCAAAGAGGGACATTCAGAGTCCGCGGTGACGTGGTCGAACTGCATCCTTCCTACGAATCCTTCGCTGTCCGAATTGAATTCTTTGGCGACCAAATCGAACAGATTAACTATATAAATCCGGTATCAGCGGAAATCCTCGCCATAGAAGAACAGGTTTTTATCTATCCTGCACAACATTACGTTATGCCGTCCGAGAGAATCGGTTCGGCGATTGAAGGAATAAAAGTGGAGTTACAGGAACGATTAGGTGAACTTCGCAGTCAGGGCAAACTGCTGGAGGCCCAGCGGCTTCAGGCTCGAACAATGTACGATATCGAAATGATGCAGGAAGTAGGTTTTTGCAGCGGTATTGAGAATTATGCCAGGCACTTAGCCGGTCTGCCGCCCGGAGCAAAACCTTATACTCTCATTGACTATTTTCCGAAAGATTTTCTTATATTTATCGATGAATCTCACGTGACCATTCCACAATTGCGGGCAATGTGGGCCGGTGACAGAAAACGCAAGGAAACCCTGATTGAACACGGCTTCAGATTACCGAGCGCGCTGGACAACAGACCGTTGCGTTTCGAAGAATTTCAGGAAAACTGGGCTAAAGTCATTTTTGTTTCGGCCACGCCGGCTCCTTTTGAGATAGAAAAATGCAATAATGAAGTTGTTGAACAGATTATTCGACCGACAGGACTCATAGACCCGGAAATACAAGTACACCCGGCCAGTAATCAAATTCCACATCTTTTAAGTCAAATTGAAGAAAGGGTCAAAAACAAAGAACGCGTACTTGTTACAACTCTGACAAAAAGGATGGCCGAGGACCTTTCAGGTTATATTACAAAAAAAGGTTTCAAATGCCGGTACCTGCATAGCGAAATCGACACTCTCGAAAGAATCGAGATACTCACGGATTTGCGGCATGGCAACTTTGATGTTCTGGTCGGAGTAAACCTGTTGCGGGAAGGTCTGGATTTGCCGGAAGTTTCTGCCGTTGCAATCCTCGATGCCGACAAGGAAGGATTCCTGCGAAGCCAGACTTCACTGATCCAAACGATCGGTAGAACTGCGCGAAATGTCAATGCTACTGTCTTTCTATATGCCGACACGGTAACAGCATCGATGCAAAAAGCTATTGACGAAACAGAAAGACGCCGTAAAATTCAGTTAAGATACAACAAGGAAAACAATATTACGCCTGAGACGATAAGAAAAGAAATTCGCAAGAGCCTGACCGAGCAAATAAAAGCAAGGCAAACTGCACAACAGGCGGTGCGTTTTGGAACCGGCGAATATGAAAAAGTGGAGCTGGCTTCGCAGATTGAGAAGGAAATGCTCGAAGCAGCACAAAGTCTCGACTTCGAACGGGCTGCTTTCCTGCGGGACCAGCTAAAAGAACTTAAGGAACTACCGGAGCTTGTTCTTGTAGATTCAAGAAAAAAGAAAAGAGATTTCCTGACTACGAAAAAGCTCAAGAGGTATAACACAAAGAGGAAAAAGGTTAATGAAAAAACTTAATATTGCAGAAGCTCGACCTCTTATTCGAATGGCCATTGAAGAAGACCTCGGACAGGGTGACGTAACAAGCCAGCTTCTATTTCCAGAAAATGCCACTGATAAAGCAAACATAATTTCACGTGAGGAAATAGTCGTATGTGGAATGGAGATCGCCCAAGAAATTCTCAGGTGTTATGACGAAAAGCTCAAGCTCACCATACGTATTAACGACAGCGAACCGGCCCATGTCGGGAGCAAGTTAGGTACTATCGAGGGCCCGATGTGCTCTATGCTCAGCGCGGAGCGGGTTATGCTAAATTTTCTACAGCGCCTTAGTGGAATAGCTACGACAACCAAAAAATATGTGTATGCCATTCAAGGCACTAAGGCAAGAATCTACGACACACGCAAAACAATGCCCGGCTGGCGAATTCTTGAAAAATACGCTGTACGTTGTGGAGGCGGATACAATCACAGGATAGGACTTTACGACGGAATCCTGATTAAGGACAACCACCTGGCACAGCTCGGCAGAAACTTCCAGTCGAGACTAAAACAACTTATTTCTGAGGCTCGAAATCTCAAAGATGTCAAATTCGTCGCTGTCGAGGTTGACCACGTCGATGACCAGCTTAACTACGTTCTGGAGATTCCCGATATCGATATTGTGCTGCTCGATAATATGGGTCAATGGCAGTTGAAACACGCCGTGGAAATGCGAAATGCTATGTGCGGCAAAAATAAAAAGCCATTACTCGAAGCTTCAGGAAATATTACATTGAACAACGTCTCAGCAATAGCCCAATGTGGAATCGATAGAATCGCCATTGGTGCAATCACTCATTCGGCCATAGCTGTTGACATTGGACTCGACAGGTGATATATGGCCTGCCAGGAAATTGAGCTACTTGACCCCGATAAAATAAAGGCGAACCTTAACACCAATCGCATCGGTCGTGAAATCCTTGTATACAATCGCACATCAAGCACAAATGATATTGCACGCAGATATGCCGAAGACAGGAACAATGATGGTCTGGCAATATTCTCTGAAGAACAGACTGCCGGCAAAGGGCGAGCCGGCAACAAATGGTATAGTAAGCGCTCGGACAGCATTCTTTGTTCTATTCTTCTAACTGATGAGAAAATAGAGCCGGAACTGCTATCATTAGTCTGTGCCGTAGCGGTAGCAGATGCCATAGGCAAACCGGCCGGGTGCCAACTAAAAATCAAATGGCCAAATGACATAATGCTTAACGGCAAAAAAGCAGCTGGAATCCTGCTTGAAGCAAGGCCGGAGAACAAAAAATATACCTTCATCGTTGGCATTGGTATCAATTGCCATCAACAGAAGAAGGATTTTCCTGCTGAGTTAACACAAACCGCAACGAGTATAGACATTGAAAGCCACTCAATCGTCGACCGGATTCGACTGGCAAAAAGGTTACTTAGTTCATTCGAACACTGGCTCGATATAGCTTATAAAAATAAAAATGAAGTAACAGACCAATGGCGACAATTAAGTATCCAGTTAGGTCATAGAGTAACACTTCTTTTTAACGGGAAAAAATTTGTCGGAAACTGCATTGGAATTGATCCCGAAAAGGGCCTAATTCTCCAATTGGATACCGGCGGCATAAGAATGTTTGATGCCGCACATACAACCATAGTAAAATAGTGTATATGCCACCAGCTTTTTTGCTAAAAACAGCATCCTCCAAATCCATCTCATACTAATGCGATTGGACGATGTTGTTTAATATTAGTTAATAAAAATAAATGTATTTTTATAATTCCTAACGCTGTTCTTGAATTCTTAATCCAAAGATAGTAGAATGTTTGCTTTCATGAGGAACTATTTATTACTGAGTTAAGTTCCTTTGGTATTCATTTTTTATAACAAGCTAATGGGTAATACTTATGTTTATTCACGATGATATGCATTCATAGACCGATATAACACACTGCAAAAAACCAACATCAATCTGGAGAGTTGATAAATGAGCAAAAAATATTTTCTCAGCCGCAGGGATTTTTTAAGAGGTGCATCGGCAATAGGTGCCACTGTGGCATATCCTACCATTGTACCTTCAACAGTTTTTGGTGCAACTGCACCCAGCAATCGCATCACAATGGGCATGGTCGGTATGGGACTGCAAATGGGCTGGCATCTCAGAGGAATGCTCGAACGCAAAGAAGTGCAGGTCTTAGCCGTTTGTGACGTGGATCAGAACAAACTCCATGATGCCAAAAATAGGGTTGAAAGTACATATGCCGACCAAACTACCAGCGGAATATACAAGGATTGTGAGGCATATATAGAATACGAAAAAATCTGTGAACGTTCGGACATTGACGCTGTCTTCATTTGCACGCCCGATCACTGGCATGCACCAATTTCTTCAGCTGCCATAAAAACCGGTAAAGATGTTTTCTGTCAAAAACCGATGACGCTGACTATTCGTGAGGGGCGTATGATGAGCGACGCCTGCAAGCAATACGGCACGATTTTTCAGGTCGGCTCACAACAGCGTTCGAACTGGGCTTTTAGAAAGGCATGCGAAATAGTTCGTAACGGATGGATCGGAAAGGTCCATACCATTTACACGAGGCTCGGGCAATTTGCCCCTCCTACAACTCTACCCGAACAGCCAATCCCGAGAGGATTCGACTACGACCGCTGGCTCGGTCCCACTCCATGGTATCCATATAATTCCGAACGGGTAAAAGGTGACTTTGGGGGTGGATGGAGACGGTTCTGGGAGTACGGCTCCCGCAAAAACGGAGACTGGGGGGCGCACCATTTTGACATCATACAATGGGCGCTCGGTAAGGATGATTCAGGTCCGGTCAAGTTTATCCCCAAGGGTTGGAAAGACACCGAGTATCAAACTCATATTTACGCAGACGGCACAAAAGTCCTGCGTGACCACCCGGATACGGGTGGCCATATGATTAGATTCATCGGAACCGAAGGTGAAGTTATGGTCAGCCGCAACAACCGAATCGACACAAAACCCCAGGAACTGGCCCAGACTCCGCTGAAACCGAATGATATACATCTGTATGAGTCAAGGAATCATGATAGTAACTGGCTCGAATGTATACGAACGCGCAAGAAAACAATCTGCGATGCAGAAATCGGTCACCGCACGGCAACAATCTGCCAGCTTAATGCCATTGCAGAGCGACTCGGGCGACCGATCGAATGGAATCCTGTCGAGGAAAAAATTCTAAATGATCCCGCCGCCGAACGTTGGTATGACCGCCCCCGACGAGCACCTTATGTCCTTTAAATACCCACGCCGAAAGGAAAAAATAATGAAATGTAAATTCTCGTTTATAATTCTCCCGATTGTCATATTAGCCCTTTTCACCGTGACGTCAAATTTATACGCTCAGGATATGGTGGATTTACTAAATCAGTTATCCGGAAAGGCAGAAGCACCACAGCGAAACAGTGAGGAACTGGCCCAAGCATATCAAAAAGTGATAGATTATTTACTGCCTCTGCTCTCGGCAGAAAATATAGGCTCTCGATACAACTATCAAATCACCTTAGAGGAAATAAGTTATAATGCAGCACGTCCCGGAGCGGAGACCCAACGCCAAGCACTTGCCAATGTAATGAGTAACACGCTTGAACAAAAGGAAATGCCAGATACGTTGCGTCACTGGTTTGTCCTGCAACTTGAAAGAATCGGCAAAGGCGAATCCGTCCCTGTATTAGCTAAATTCCTCTCGGCAGAAGATAAAAAGCTTCGGGACTATGCTCGATGTGCACTTGAGGAAAATCCTGACCAAAGCGCAACCGATGTTCTATTAAAGGAACTGTCCTCTGCGAATGATTCAAGCTGGAGAATCGGTTTGATAAACTCACTTGGACAACGAAGAGCTGAGTCTGCGGTCATATTATTAACACAGGCTCTCAAAAATCAGGATGTGAAAGTCGCAGCGGCAGCAATAACCGCCTTATCAAATATCGGCAACAATAAAAGCAAGCAAGCTTTGTTGGATGTTATTGAAAATCAATCAAGCCCTATATATAACAAAGCTGCCCATGGGCTTATCAATATTGCGCAGAGGATGCTGGTAAATAAAGACACCGCTGGTGCAGCGAAAATCTTTGAAGCACTCTACGAAAATTCTTCCAAGATGACTCGTGATACCAGCACTCCTAATCCATTTAATATTCGCGTTGCTGCACTCAACGGTATGATTATCTGTAATCCGAAAAGAGGCACTCGCGAACTTGTAAACATTATTCAGGATAGTGATCCAAAGACCCGCTCTTTAGCTACCCGGGCCGCTCGCATGTCACCTGATATTAAGGCCGTTCAGGAACTCGGCAAAATACTGTCGGAACTGGAGCCGGATTCTCAGGTACAGGTCCTCGCTCTCATCGGGGATCGCCAGGATATATCCTCTATTAGCTTCGTCAAAGGGTTACTAAATAGCGGGCAAGAAATAGTACGCTTAGCTGCAATCGATACGCTTTCAAAGCTTAGCGATTCAGTAGCCGTAGAAACATTATTCGAAATCGCCGCCAATGGTTCAGGTGCCGACCAAACAGCAGCACGTGATGGTTTAGCGTTGATGCCCGGCACAGAAATCGAAGAAATTATCAAAACCAAAGCTGCTTCTGGTGACGTTAAAGCCCGCGTTATAGCAATTAACCTTTTAGGGCAACGCCGCATACACGGTGCATCCGAAAGTTTAATCGGCTATGCAACCGACGCTAACGAGAATATAAGTGCTGCCGCTTTTGAAGCATTGGTTCACGTTGGTGACTCAGTGGAAATCACAACCTTGGTAGAACTTTTAACCAAAACAAAGAGCAACAAAGCTCGAAGCAGCGGCACCTCAACTCTCAGGTCAATACTGGCAAAGGCAAAAGATAAAGATGCTGCGGCAAATATTATCATCGCACAAATGGAAACAGCCGATTCAGAGCTCAAGCTAACCTTGCTTAGCACCCTTAATGCTATCGGCGGTCCTACCGCTTTGAAAACCGTCATCGAAGCAACTCGGTCCACTGATGAAACTGTGCGCGATGTCGGAATACGCACCCTTAGTAACTGGCCCGACTTCGAGGCTGTAGAAATTTTACTGGATATCGCATCTAAGTCCGAGACATCCCTGACTCATTATGTCCTCGCTACTCGAGGCGCCTTAGAGCTTATACAAACCAGCAACCTTGCACCGCTCGACGACCGGGCATTACTTTGCATAAAAGTCTTTGATAATGCAAGACGTGACGAGGAGAAAAAGCAAGCCATTTCAACAATGGCTTCCCTGTCCAGCATGAAAGTAGTCGAGAAACTTTTGGAACTGGTCAAGAATGAAAACTTCAAAGAAGAAGCGGGCCTAGCAGCCATTCAATTAGCAACAAATATGCTTTGGAGTAATAGGCAAATCGCCCGAAACCTAGCTCAAAAAATCCGGGACATGGATATATCTGACGATATAAACCAACGTGCAGAGAATGTAATTAACAGCAGAGGAATCATGTTCAGAGGCGGCAGAAGAAGACGATAAAATTCTTTATCTGCTATTGCCGGACACTCTTTTTATTTAGCAATTCTATAATCCTTTTTGCCGGATTACCTTGTGGCAGTGAAGCAAGTCCAATTGCCGTGTTCCCGTCATTATCTTGTGCATTGATTTCAGCACCATGGTCCAGAAGCATCCTTACGATGTCTTCATGTCGAAAAACACACGCATAGTGGAGTGACCACTGGCCAAAAGAATTCTCCGTATCAACCTCGGCACCATTGGACAAAAGCATCTTAACTATTGCATTATGCCCCCATTGTACGGCTGAATGTAGGGGTGTATCACCTGTAGCAAAAGCCAGTCGTGGCGGCGGAGCGATTTGAAGACTGCTCCCTTTAAGTATAGCCTGTCTTGCTTTTTCATGAAGTTCCAAATTCTTAAGCTCGTGTTTGACTACGTCTGCCGTCTCTTTCATCATCGTATCCATGTCTATTCGTTGCTTCTTTGTCTTTGTATTAACCTGCGAGCCTGCACCGACCAATACCTCGGCTATTTCCAGATGTCCTTTCGCCGCAGCCCAGTGAAGGGCCAGCTCACCGTATGCACCTTTTTCGTTTACATCCGCCCCGCCATCGAGCAACACCTTTACCACAGCCCTGTAACCTGCGTGTGCCGCAATATGCAGTGGTGGGTATCCATATCTATCTCGCACATCAAGCCGGGCACCTCGGGATAGTAATAATTTAACCACGTCGCTGTGACCTTCACGTACTGCCGCAAATATGACCGCCTCTTTATGCATACCGCTTGCATCGTCGGCAAGAGATAAATTGCTACCAAGCAAACCGTCGACCCTTTTTATATCTCCAAGCCATGACACATCGCGGATCGTGTACTCGGCTCCGAGAGAGAGCAAGACCTTAGCAGCATCCTTTCTATTCGACTTGATACCCCAGTCATCATCAATGGCAATATTAAGCGGAGTCAATCTTCTTGCGTTTTTAGCATTTATATCGGCACCCTTAGATATGAGCAGTTCGACCATTTTACTTCGACCATTCCGTGCCGCCCGGTGCAATGGCGTACAACCTAATGAGTCCTTCGCATTGACTTCGGCACCATGAATCAGAAGCGCTTCTGCCGCCTCCGTTTGGCCAGAACCAGCAATTGAATGAAGCGGAGTACTACTGCTTAAACTTTTATCTCGAAGACTGATGTCAGCACCGTTGGCAATGAGCGCTTCTGTTACCTCTCGACTCGTAGCAAAGCACAGAGGAGGATGGAGGAATTCACCACTTCCACCGTTGACATCTGCACCATATTTGGCAAGCACTACCACTGAGTCGGCATTTCCCTTTATCGCCGCCTCATGCAACGGCCCCATACCGGTTACACACCTCTCATTCGGATTTGCACCCCTGGAAAGAAGGAACTCTACAATGTCGGCATTTCCACGAAGTATTGCCAGACGCAATGGCGTTCCAAAAGAGCCTTTTTTCCTGCCATCCTGTACAGAAATCAAGGCTGGATCATCAGCCAACAACTCCTTGACAGCTTTCAGGTCACCGGCATCAATGGCATCCAAAAACATGCTACTCTTGGTAACGTCGGCCAAAAGACCGACAGCAATCAAAACATTCAGAAACACTAAAGTGAAGGAACGGGACATTTTCATTTCTATGCTCTCCTATGTTCAATATTATCTATAATCAATTATACTATTGAACCGTAATATATTGTGTAAATTGTTTGTAAAATATCATTCATATCAAAAACAAACCTTAACTTTCACTTCCGGCGTATTTCTGTTATATTATTCAGTCGTTGAATTAAACAGTTATTAAAAAAAGAAATACAGGATTCTATCATGGCAGAAAAATATGATGTTGCAGTAATAGGTAGCGGCCCAGGTGGTTATGCTGCTTCTATTAGATGTGCTCAAAGGGGTGCATCAGTTGCTGTAGTAGAAAAAAGCTTTATGGGTGGAACTTGTCTAAATTTCGGATGTATTCCCTCTAAAACACTACTTGCCTCGGCACATACTCTGCTCTTGATAAACCATGCAAAAATTATGGGTATCGATGTCCAGTCGGCAGTTCCTAACTGGCCGAACATACAAAAAAGAAAAGAAGCCATTGTCGCCGGTTTTCGAAAAGGCCTTACAGGCTTAATCCAAAGCCACAAAGTGAAAATCATCCAGGGCCGTGCAATCGTTACAGCACCCAGTAAAATCTCAATTGAATCTGATTCCGCTACTACTGAAATTGAAGCCGGTAACATTATTCTGGCAACAGGCTCAGCACCTATCGAGATTCCATCAATACCATTCGACGGCCAAACCATCATCAGTAGCAAAGAAGCACTAAGCTTAGAACAAATTCCCAAAACAATGGTCATTGTCGGCGGTGGTGTCATTGGCTGCGAAATGGCCTGTGTCTATGCCGCTATGGGGACAAAAGTAACAATCGTCGAAGCACTATCACGATTGATTCCCATGGAAGACCAATGGGTAGGCCGATTAATGGAACGCGAATTCAAAAAACTCAACATCGAATCTCTGACCAATCAGAAAGTAGTTTCTGTGGATAAAACCACCCTGCCGGCGAAAGTGGTCCTCGAAAGCGGTCAGGAAATCGAGGCCGAACATATGCTTGTCTCTGTCGGCCGAAAGGCAACCGTCGACAAGGAAACCGTTGATGCACTTAACTTACAGATGAACGGCCCTGTAATTTCAGTCGATAAGAAATCACGAACAAATGTCCCCGGAGTATATGCTATTGGTGACGTTTTAGGTACTACATATTTGGCACATGGTGCCTTTACCGAGGCCGAAGTTGCAGCAGTTAATGTAACCGGTGGAGACAAAGAGATTGCCGACTATAACCTTATACCACGAGCAGTCTATACCTTCCCGGAAATTGCATCTGTCGGCAAAACGGAAGAAGACTGCAATTCAGAAGGGCTGGATGTTTCCATCGGAAGGTCTTTTTTCAAAGCAAACGCTCGTAGTAACGCCCACAACGAAACCACCGGAGAAATCAGGGTTGTAAGGGATAACACCACTAATAAAATTCTTGGTGTTTCAATGGTTGGTTCAATCGTCACCGAACTGATAGGTGCCGCCAGAACACTCATAGGCAGCACGGAAAAAATTACCGAGATAAGCTTCCCACACCCAACTGTTTCAGAAGTGCTTAAAGAAGCCGCCGAAGACGCCTTCGGGCTGAGCCTGCATAATCCACCAAAATAAAACTGATTAATCCAAAGGTTTATTCTGGGGAAGAACTTTTCCAGATTTTTGCCATTTTTTTTGTAAGCTTTCTACATACCCTGAGTCTAATATACCAGTAATGGCCGAGACGATTAACGATGAATTTCTGGTCGCACAGTTTAACCGGAGTGAAGAATCCGCTTTTGAGAGCATTGTCGAGCGATATACAGATGATGTCGCCTCACTGGCCAATCGGTTACTCGGCTGGCCCGGGGACGTCGAAGATATTACACAGGAAGTTTTCCTTGCTGCATTCATCGGTCTGAAGAAATTCCGCTGTGACTGTAGCCTGAAAACATGGCTCTTTACCATAACAATAAACAAATGCCGCAGCTATAGGCATAAGCGGTTACTGCGATCGAGGAAATTTTCTATGGCTAATCGCAAAGCTTCCTTTTCTATGAATCAAGGAGCATACGGTGAACTCATGGACACCGAGACATTCGAGCGAGTCCGCCATGCCATATCAAAACTACCGGCTAAATATCGCGAGGCGGTCGTCCTAAGGTATCTGCAGGAACTTCCGAACAACGAAATCACTCGGATATTAGAAATATCTAAAAATACTCTGCAGGTTCGACTAAATCGTGCAAGAGAACGTCTCAAGCAAGAGCTTGCTGAACTCATGGAGTTATAATTTATGACAGAAGATAAAATTCAAAATCTGCTTCAAAAAGCCGACCAGATCGCAGGTCCACCAGATTCGGTTCGCGTAAATCTCTCTGACATTCGCCGACGTGTAAAGCGCAGGTATTTGAAATATTCAATCGCACCATTGTCCACAGCCGCTGTCCTGCTGATTGCTGCTGGAATTTTGTATTTTATAACAAAAACTCCTGAAACAATACCGGAGCAGGACAAAAAAATAGTATCGCTCGAATCCCAGATTAAAAAGCTTCAGGCAAGCACCGATACTGCCATAAATCTCATCCATCAAGTCCTCGAACAAGAGCGAAGACAAAGCCGACTCGATGAACTCGAAGCCCAATTGGCAAATATTCCGGATCCCCTTGAAGAAATCCAACAGCAGGTTGACAAAACGGCCTTTATCCTCATTTACCAGGCTGACCGTTTATATCGGGAATTAAACCAAACCGAATCGGCAGTTGAAACTTATAAACGAGTGATTGAGCTCTTCCCGGAAAATCAATGGGCTCAGGTCGCCCGTGAGCGTCTGGCACAAATCAAGGAAAAACAATCATACAAAATCGAATTAAAAGGAGATTCAAAATGGAAACTGCAAAACGTATAACGATTACACTGATATTGATTTTATTAACAACAGAAACCGTCATATCGGAAGAAATAAAAATTTCGAACACGCAAAATGCAAGTTGTCTGATTAAGATAACATCCGACCCAGCGATTTTACCGCTTGAGGACACAACTATAGACTACTTATTACATAGCTCCGGTGTTGGTGGAAAAGCCGCTCGAGAGATATTTGAAACCCAACTGCCTGAATTGAGCATGCAAGAAGCAATTAAAATCGAATGGCTGGCTGACGAATCCGATATGATGACATACGGAGATTTAGGAAATCTCCCACCGGAAAGAGAACCCGAAGGAGAGTACTATTATCAAATGGAGATACCGGAAATGGGAAAGATGGAAGCTCCCACGGCCAGGTCAAGACGACCTCACAGTTCCGATAGAAGAATGATAGAAGAACCTTTGAATATTACTTCCGAACAGATGATTCTTTTAAGACTTGTAGTTAATCTTAATGAGGACGACATCCTCATTGCAGTCAAGCCAGCAGCGCAGGAATTTATGAAAGCAATTTTGACAAACTTGGATTTGACTTTGAAAGGTGCCTATAACAAACACATACAAAGACTCCAAAGCCGACTCGAGCTTGCCCAAGAAGAAGCATCCAGAACTGAAAATGAATTACGTGAGATGCAGCAAAGGCTTCGGAACATCGCCGACTCTCGTATCATCGATCGAGACAGAATCCTCAACGAGATTATGGACAAACGACACGACCTTCAGGATGCAAAAATGGACATGGAGTCCGATCAGGCCATAGTAGAAGCAATTACCAAACAAATAGCCGAAAGCCAGAGAAAAATGAAAGAACAAATCGCAACCGACGAGATTACCAAGGAAATGCAACAACTAATTGAAAGTCAAATGCGACAAGTGAGAGAAGTAAAATTACAAGTCAAGAATGGAGTAATCAGTCCCAGCGATCTTGAAGAAACCGAGAGAAAACTTGCCAGAGCAAGAATTGACCTGGCCCGGCGTCGAGACGAGTTAAGCATAGCTTCAGGCGGAAATTTGATCGAATCTTTCAACAGAGAATTAGCTGAACGCTCGATGCGAGCAGCTCAAAACCGGGTAAAAATTGCCGGTCTTACTCGGCAGCTTGCCGAAGCGGAAGAACTACTTAACAAGACCGATGACCATGAGTTACTAACTCTTAAAGCCGATATTGCCAGACAAAATCTCCGGGAAGCACTTGTATGGCGCGACAGAATAAGCCGTAAAATCCGTCTGCTCCAGCCGCCTGCGGTTTCCGTCCTCGGTGGTGATTAAACTATAAAAAAACCGGCGCCCGCCAAATCACTCCGGCGGGCGCCAATTGAAATATCTGATAAAAACGACTCGCGGATCACGTGACACGCACGACAAGATTAATGTTTGAAATGTCGCTTACCGGTAAATACCATCGCGATTTTATGCTTATCTGCTGCAGCAATAACTTCATCGTCTTTCTTAGAACCGCCCGGCTGTACTATTGCAGCGACACCGGCTTTAGCGGCATTATCAACATTATCAGGGAACGGGAAGAATGCATCGGAAGCCATGACGCAGCCTTGCGATTCTTCACCGGCGTGCTTGTATGCAATCAGACCGGACTCGACTCGGTTCATCTGCCCGGCTCCTACACCGATAACCTTTTTGTTCTTAACAAGCACAATCGTATTGCTCTTTGTATGCTTGGCGGCAAGCCAGGCGATTCGTAAATTCTCAAGCTGCTCATTGGTGGGTCTTTCTTTGGTCGGATAAGTCAGTTTATCCGGCTCCCAACCAATCAAATCTCTTTTTTGCAGCAGAATTCCGCCCACAATACAGCGAACATCAAACTCAGTACTGTTGATTGTAGCCGCATCGATCGGCCCGGTCTCAACCAAACGTACCCTTGAGCCCCAAGCCTTTAATGTTCGTATTATCTCAATAGCATCCTTATCAAATTCCGGCGCGATAATTACCTCTGCAAAAAAACCACCGGCACCAAGGGCTTTGCCAAATCGACTGTAGGATTCCATAATGGTCTGCGCCAGCTCAACGTTCACCTTCCTGTTCAAGGCAATAATCCCACCGAAGGCACTAACAACGTCACCTTCATAGGCTTTACGGTACGCCTGACAAATATCATCATCAATGGCACAGCCGCATGGATTGAGATGCTTAACGACTACCGCTGCAGGCTCAGAAAATTCCTTGACCAGTTCAAAAGCCGCATTCGTATCCAATAGATTATTAAAACTGATAGCCGTGCCCCCCTCCAACAACTTGCCGCTGCTAACAGAAGTCTCGCCACTTAAAGGCAGCCTATAGAACGCAGCGGTTTGGTGAGGATTCTCGCCATAACGCAGTGACGTTTCCTTCTTCAATGCGATTGATAACTGCTCAGGATATTCCACACCTGCTCTGGTATTTAGATACCTGGAAATTGCTGCATCATACGAAGCCGTCAGGCTAAAGGCAATCCTTGCAAAATCGCTACGTAGTTCTTCACTCACAGCCCCGTTTTTCTTCTTCATCTCCTCGATGACCTTATCATACTGGCCGGGATCCGTCACTACCGTTACGAACTTATGGTTTTTCGCGGCGGAACGAAGCATACTCGGCCCACCAATATCTATATTCTCAATCGCCTCGGCCAATGTGCAATCCGATTTTGCAACCGTTTGCTCAAAAGGATAAAGATTCACGCATACCAGGTCAATGGGCTCAATATTATGCTGCATCATTGCCGCCGAGTGCTCTTTTTTGTCCCGAAGCCCCAAAAGAGCTCCATGAATTTTTGGATGTAGAGTTTTAACTCTGCCATCCATCATTTCCGGAAAACCTGTGACCGACTCGATGCCGACAACATCCAGTCCTGTGCTGCTGAGCTTTTTCGCCGTTCCACCCGTGCTGATTATCTTAACACCCATATCGCTAAGTTTTTTCGCAAAATCAACAACACCATTCTTGTCAGAAACACTTATCAATGCAGTTTTAATCTTAACATCCATTTGAATATTATCTCCTTCCTGAATCCTCTTTTTTAATATAACCACTTGCTATTCAAGGGGTTGCAAACAGGCAATTCGACCGGTTTTATCAGCAATATAGATTTTAGAGTCAACCAAATTGGCTGCATGTCTCGTCACTCCTGCAAAATTGACCGAAGATAACTTTTTCTTTCCGGTATTATTCATAACTACTAATGTCTCATCTTTTGTTATAACATATGCCTTATCTCTGGACTCGGTCAATAAATCGATACCCCTAGCTACAGACCACATAAACGAGCCGCTGTCTCTTTCTATTGCTATTAAACCCTTATCGTAAACGCACTGATAAACTACTCCAGTCGTCACACGAGGCGCTGCTTTAAGCACTCCGTTAGCCAGATATTTCCAAATAAGCCGCCTTCTTTCCGGCAAGCCTACAATGTCAACTCGATAAATATTCAAATCCTCACTGGCAAAGAACAGTGACAGTCCGTCTTTAACAACCGGTCCAATTATTGCAGCGGAAGCATCAAACTGCCAAAGGCGTTTAGGTAAGTTAGGAACGATGCTGATTATATTACCCTTATCAGTTCCAAAGACGACAAAGGCTTCATCCGCAACAATCGTAGTTATCATCGAATCGTTCAAAGCGGCAACTTCAAAAATTTCAACCATATCTTCCGCCCGTAATGCATGCAACCGTCTGTCCACACCACTAAAGTAAAAATACGAACTGTTACGAGCAGCACATACTATTCCAACTCCAACGTCCGTAGAATTATGCTCAATCCCAGTATTTGGATCAATTACAAACAATTGACTGCCTACAACTGATATAAGCTTATTATTATAAATGCTCAGCTCCTCGATTTTGACACCACCAGGAGCAACAATTCTGCCAAATATCCTTTTTCCGTTTTCTCTATTGAGGCACAGCATGTAATTTTTATCCGAGATAGCATAGATATGGTCGCCGAGCATCAACAATCTCTCCAAAGTCTCATCCATCCCGGTTGGTAAAATATTCTCCCATATTATTTTCAAGCCAGCGTGTTCAAGCAATGCCGGAGAGACGAGCCTTTGTTCTTTTTTTCCCGCAGGGTAACTGCTCTTTGGAGTGAATAATATCAGGACAACTGTTAGGAAAAGAAATCTGCATCTTAATATTTCTGGCATTTTCTGAACTCCTCACAAAAGATTGCAATTTCAACGACGTATTATGTAATCTACATGGAATTATCTATTAGCTGGAAAAGTAACAATTTCCCTGTGCAATTTATCACTACGGAAGTTCTACATATTCCGTAAGGTCGACATTGTGCTCGGTCTCGAATTTCCGCATCTCCTGGATGCGCTCGATATCGTCGTTTATCCGATTTACGAGCTTAAATATATAAGGTTTACCGGCCAGACGGTTATTAAGATCATCGAGCATCGGCTCCCATTTTCCACTATAGAGCTGTGCTCTGAGCACAACCAACATGCGGTGTTCATCACTCAAACCGGCAATAAAATCATCCACTACCCTTTTAACAGCGGTATTGCTGCCTCTATTATTCTTTTCGTTCGGCTTTTCCATTCGCCAAAATCTCTTTCGTGTCAAATATTAACCCGAAAAATAACAAATTGCAACAAATTTTCACAAATTAGACCTCAGGTTCAACTTTTAACTTCTTATGCGCAAAAATTATGAAGAATCACACTCTTTGTATGATATTTAAATTGAGGTTTCTTTTGTAGTGCTTTTTCTGGCCTTCACTTAAAAAGACAAATACTGCTGAGCCTTTTCTAATCTAACACCTACCTTACCCACATCATCAATCTTTCTAATCCGCCTCCACTTCCTTTGCTCTAAAATCCGTCTGACAGTTATCGGCCCAAGCCCGGGAACTTTCAGAAGTAATAATCTTGAAGCTTTATTGACATTCACAGGGAACATCTCAGGATGTTTCCTTGCCCACATTTCTTTAGGATCTGTTGTCAAAGACAGATTTCCACTTTCATCAAATATAATATCCGATTCATCGAAACCGTATTTACGAAGCAGAAAATCCACCTGATAGAGTCGATGCTCCCGCATTAAAATATCGGTCGGGTTTTCAAGGCCGGCCTGCTCTGATGACAAAGACTGCTCCTCCAACCCTCTCTGATAAGCACTAAAATACACTCTATGCATCTTTAATCTTTCATAGAGACCATAGATATACCTGACAATCTCATTATCCCGTTCCCCGGCGGCGCCAACAATAAACTGCGTCGTCTGCCTGATCCTCTCGTATCTGGCACCTCGCCCTGTTAGCCTGCTTATCAGCTTAATTGGCTCAATTATATCTTCAATATACCGCTTCTTCTTAGAGAGTTTCTCGAGATTCTTTTTACCGGGTGTCTCAATATTAAGTGACACCGCGCTGGCAAGTGATAAGGCATCTTCTATCGCTGCATTGCTCGCGCCGGGTATAATTTTCAGATGAATATACCCCTTGAACCTGTGCTTTTGCCGTAATATCCTCGCCACACTATTGAGCCTGTCCATTGTCATATCGGGCGAACCTATGACACCTGAGCTAAGAAATAATCCGAACACTTTTCGCCGTTTGTAATAATCCAGAAAAACTCTTACAGTTTCTTCCGGCATAAGACTACAGCGATGAATATCCATTTGTTCTCTAAGCGGACAGTACCGACAATCATTGCTGCAGGCATTTGACATCAATGTCTTAAAAAGCGTGCTCCTGCCTCCATTTGGAAGGGTTACCGGATATATCCACTTTCCGTCTTTATTTCGACGGCGGTGTTCATCCTTATTCGTGCTGCACGCACATGCAAGATCATACTGTGCATCTGCACTTAATATCTCCAGCTTTTCCTGAGTATTTGGCCGTGATGTAATGCCAACCATTACTTATATACTCTTATAGGTCTTTTCAAATATGATTTATATACTATGATTCCACCTGCATCATGAATTAATTATAATATAAATCAGCAAAATAATATAAATAACTATAATCAAACTGCATGACTCAATAATTCATCTCCTGTTATTCAACAATTTCTTGTTGTTCTTCGGGAACGGGCTCTTGATCCTCCGGAACTGGTTGCTGTTCAATTATATTCACCAGCTCGGCTATTGTACCCTGTTGTTCAGCGATAGTAGCTCGCTGTTCCTCGATAACTGAGTTAAGTTCGTTAATTTCACTTTCAAGATATTTGATCCTTCCACTTTGCTCATTTATCTTGGTATTCAGGCCATTTACGTTCTGGTCTGCTGTTTCGGATTTTTTAACCGCATCGTCGTGTTCTGCCGTCAATTTTCTAACCTGCTGCTCAAGCTGATCACGCATTTGCTTGACAGCCTGCAATTCCTCGTTTAACGCATTCAAGCTACTTTTTACCCTGGTCAATTCTTTCTCAAGTTTGGGTACTAATACTACTGCCTTCGCGGCTTCTGTGTTATCCTCCTTATCTTTGCAACCTATAAGCATTACCGAACAAACAAGAACAGACAAAATTAAAAGCAAAGTCACACCTCTGGCCATCTTCATACTCCTTCCATTTTACCTGAAAATGATTATTCGAAAATCTTCATAAATTCTCGCCTTCTTCGAGCATGCCAGTAACGCTTATGATATACATAACTAACTATAAGAGGCAAAACACTGGACGCTTCAGCATAAACCATTTGCTCATAACCGGTATCCACCTTACCCCAAGAGGAAGCTTCTTTAAGTGTGGAACTTGAGCAGGCACCGTCCCTGACATCGGCAACAGTAATTTGCACAGCATACTTGTGCATATCCACTTCTTTGCCCAAAACTTCCGCACATATAACGGTATCCTGGGCAAAATTCTTCGGTACACCTCCTCCTATTATGAACAAGCCAGAAGTAACCGACGACATCTTAATCTCCGTCAACTCTCTGAAATCCTTTACACTATCTATCGAGACGTGCTTTTCAATATTTTCCACCTGATGCTTCACCAATCCGAAACCTGCACTCGAATCAGAAAAGGCCGGACAAAATATCGGCACGTTATTCTCATAAGCAACCTGTACAAGAGAATCCTTTTTCTTGGCGTTTTTAACAAGATATGAGCCCATCTCTCGAATAAACTCTCTTGAGGAATAAGGCCTTTTTTCAAGAGAATCAGCAATGATTTTTACAGTGTTATCACAAATCTGTAACTGCTCCTCATCGATAAAGGTATCATATATCCTGTCGATATATAGTTCTCTCAATTTGCTGTCATTAACAAAAGGACTTCCTTTATAGTGTTTGAATCCCAAAGCCTCAAAAAAGTCCATATCGACTATCGTAGCCCCGGTAGCAACAATGACGTCAACCATGTTTGACTTGACCATATCAACATAGATTTGCATACATCCTGCTGCACTGGTACTGCCTGCGATACAAAGAATGATTGTGCAATCCTTGTCGTTTATCATAGTATTAAAAATTTCAGCGGCGTTTGCGGTATCTCTTGCAGTAAAGGACATATCTTTCATAGCTTTGATTATATCGCTGGAATCAAACGATTTAATATCTATATGTTTGACCGGTCCTTTTAGTAAATCTTTCTTTTCCATATTAATCTTTAAATTTATAGCTCAACAGTTTATAAATCAATTTTGCAGCAAGAAAATCCGGCGCCTTGTTTCTTTCATCCGGACATAACTCAACAACATCGAAACCCACTACCTCTTTATCGTTAAAAACCGACTTCAACAACTCTAATACATCATACCATAATAATCCTCCAGGTTCAGGGGTCCCCGTAGAGGGCATTATAGAAGGATCAAAAACATCAAGGTCTATCGTGATATATACCTTCTTGGACAGTTTGGAAGTTACCTTCTCTATCCAGTCTTTGTTCTGACGGATATCCTCTGCAAAAAACATTCGTCTCGTGTCAAGAGCCGCCTTCTCCGAAAAACCCATACTCCTTATGCCGACCTGAACAATCGGGCATAGCTCGACAATTCTTGCCATAACACATGCATGATTATATCCGGAGCCCTCATATTCATCTCTCAGGTCGGAATGTGCATCGAGTTGCAAAACTGTCATATTTGCACTTTTCTCGATATGTGCCATGACCGAACCGATGCTAACCGAGTGCTCTCCCCCAATAACCACAACATATTTATTCTTTCGGATATAATGCCTGACTTTTTCCCTGACGGTCTCAACCATATTTTCAGGAGGCATTTGCCCATCTACAGGATCAGCAGTGTATATGCCCTTTCGATAAACTTCGTAATCCGTTTCGATATCATAGAGTTCCATATTCCCGGAAGCTTCAATTATATCGGCGGGTCCCTTGTCCGAACCTTTAATCCAGGTGCTTGTACGGTCATAGGGAACGGGTAATATCACAATTTCCGCCTGCTCCAGGTTTGAATATTCCTCCGGCAAATCCCCAAAATTAGCTATCTGTTTCATTGTATAACTTAAAAATTAAAATGTCCCCCTTGCATAACCAGCTCCACAAAAAAATGGTATTAACCGCAAAGAGAATTTACAATTTTTATTTTTATATTTGAATTTTAACTTTTTTTAGATCTCACCATAAGGTGTCCCTCGGACTAATCGAACAGAAACACCGCAAGTGCAACCGCAGTAGTCCACAAATCCTGCTGGCCTCTCGCCGTCTGAGTAATATTAGTTGTTCTAATGATTAGGCCGCTTGATTTGTAAACCTGTTCCTTTTCAGACCAGGCCTTGTTTGGATCAACCTCCAGTCCGAGGGTTGTGCCCAGCATTCCAGCCGCCAAATCTTCCGCCATATCTGCAGCAGTTTGCTGGTTCATTCCATAGCTGTGAACCTCGCTGAGGTATCCCCACTGGCTGCTATCTCTCGGAACGGCTACCCCTATGCCTGAAGCCACCATCCTGCCGTGTTCATCGGTGTCGGAGCGTGCTAAAACACAATAGCATATCTCACCGGGCTTTAATCTTTGAAGCCCGTTTTCCCTGCTTATCATCTTACACTTTGGCGGTAAAATAGACGAAACCTGCACTAAATTCTGCTGTGCCACACCCGCCGTTCTCAACGCTTCTTCAAAGGACTTTAATTGGTACTTATGCCGACCAAGACCCTTGGTTAGAAATACTTTAGTAGGAACAAGATTGATCATTTATATCTCCATTACCAAAATGCAGTTATAAATCCTTTCCGATCGTTTGGTTTGAAAATTATATATCCTGGCGCTAACTACACAATGAAAATCCTCTAAATAGAAGATATTTTCACTTTTTTTCTATGCCATCTTACAAAAATTTCAGGTCGCTACAATCTTAATAACAGCTTTTATTCACTCAATCCATATATTGCTTATTACCTCATACTGCTGCATCCGGTTTAAGACAGATATATTTGGAGAATATGTAAGAACTAAGATATTGCAAACCGAAAGAAACAAACACAATTAACAAAATAATGGTAAAATCACATGGAGTATGATGTCGGTTGAAAAATGAGAAATCATAGCCGATTCTAAACCCTTCTTCCAGTAAAGCCACCCAAAAATAATCCCGGCTATACCATTCAAAGCAATGGCACGTACAACAACAAGAGGGGTAATCTGCTGAAAAATAGCTGTCATCGGCAAATGACCAAGCCCGAACAGAACACTTACCATGATTATTGCAATCCAAACACCAGAGTTTGTTGGTAAGCCGGCTCGTGTTCTTTTAATTTTATATGATATCCAAACAAATAACGTCATCAGAAAAAGTCTCATTGCGATTTCTTCGCCTATACCACCATAAAAAGAAACCAAAAATCTTTGCCACAACGGCGGCTCTGCCTGTGATGCAGTTACCGGTTCAATGAAAATTGCAAATGCAAATCTATCCAGAATGAAAACTGATATTCCAACCAAAACACCAAGTATGATAGAAATCCATAGAATCGATTTTAGCTCATTTTCTATTGATTCCGCTTTTATCCAACTCTCTAATACAGGTGCACCCAAACCGACCTTTTTTCCGAGATATAAACCGACGAAAATCATGATAGAGAACATTAATACAGCCTGGATAATCTGAGCAGATATGAGTATCGGCAAAGGAATGGGCGGCCGTTCTGTACTCGAAAGGAATAAAGACCAAATATATGGTAATACGGCTATGGTGGCAAGAACACTCGCTGTAAGTAAAATAAAAAACAGCCTTCTATTGACATCTGTCTTATCAAACAGATTCATTCCTTCTGCTCCTGTCTCTGTTTTTTACAACATAACCAAATAACAGGTAATCCATTTATATCTAACTGATATGCATTCTTCCGGTCCCTACAACTTATCGTCGTAAGCTTTGACGGCTCAATTAAAACCTGTTACCGAAGCTCTCATTGTCTGTTCGATAAGCCTTCGCTTCTACCACTCAAGAACTTTTTATTCGTATATTCTCTTCTTCTACAAGATGTTCCGAAGCTGTTTTATAATTTTACAAAACCAGCCTGCTAACATGGAAATTATCTCGGATTTTTGCTATGCCGCTTCACTGGCCTTCGGCGGATTCTGGTCTTTAATCACGCTCGTTGCCGCTTTAATCACACCGGCGATATCCGCCAGGTCTGTAGGTATAATAATCGAATTGTTGGTCTTTGCGAGATTTCCAAACTCATTTAAGTATTGCTCGGCGATTCGAAGGTTCACGGCATTAATGCCGCCCTCTTCGTTGATCGCCTTTGCAATTTCTTTGATTCCGAGTGCGGTCGCTTCGGCCACTCTTTGAATCTCAATCGCCCGTCCCTCGGCCTCGTTGATACGTCTTTGCTTTTCACCCTCCGAGCGGGCAATCATCTCCTGCCTGTCACCTTCTGCCCGGTTTATCTTCGCCTGCCTGTCACCTTCGGATTCAGCAATACTCGCCCTTTTTTCGCGCTCGGCGCGCATCTGCTTTTCCATAGCATCCTTAATGCTTTGAGGCGGCAAAATATTCTTTACCTCATATCTTGTCACCTTGACTCCCCACGGGTCAGATGCCTTATCCACGGCATCCACGATCACGCTATTAATAGTCTCCCTTTCCTCAAAAGTCTTATCAAGTTCGAGCTTGCCCATGACGCTACGCATGGTCGTTTGAGCCAACTGCGACGATGCGAAAAGATAATTGTTTATGCCGTAAGATGCTTTTTTGGGATCAACAACCTGCATATACAAAATACCATCCACCTCTACTGCAATATTGTCCCTGGTGATACATGCCTGAGGCGGAACGTCCACCGCCTGTTCTTTCAGGGTGTGCCTGTATGCTACCTTGTCAATAAAAGGAACCAGAATGTGAAATCCAGCCTCCAGTGTCTTCGAATACTTGCCGAGACGCTCAACAATAAACGCCTGCTTTTGTGGCACAATCCGTATCGTCTTGAAAAAAGCGACGAGTGCAAAAAGTAATATTCCAACAAGAATGATTGTTAATATATAATCGCCCATAATTTTCCCCTTTCCTTAAAAGAGTTTATATTTAGCTTCTCTATGTTTTTGTTCTCAATGTCCAAGTGTCGCTATTCGCTTCGGTCTTCTGACAATAAGATAAATCAACGCCCCAATAAGTTGTGCAACGGCAATAACCACCACCCACACAATTCTTTCATTGCCCTGGTCGGATTCGTTGTTGATACAGTCGATCAACGTCCATATCCACAAAACAAATCCACCTAAACCGATTGCCATAACCATTATTACTAGAACCTATCCCAAAACCTAATGTTAAGTTGTGTTATAAACCGATTTAAGGT
>CAZDVE010000016.1:0-85468 GCA_964508785.1 uncultured Pirellulales bacterium
CACGCCCGCCAGGACTCGAACCTGGGACCTACGGATTAGAAATCCGTTGCTCTGTCCAACTGAGCTACGGGCGCACAAACTATGCTATCGCAGCAATATATCAATCTTTTGTATATACTGTCAATCCCCTATGTGGTTTGAAATACTCATTTTATAAAGAATACTCTGCATGTTATTTCCGGCGGATTATCAAACGAAAACAAAGCAACAAAGGGAAAAAAGAAAAAAATATCTAAAAATTTAAAATTTTGGTTGACTGTTCTTGATAAAGTGTTATAGTAATATATAACACTAAGACATTTTAAGGGATACAAATATTTTTATACGAATTGAACCATCTTCTTCGGTGCCCATATACCGGCAGATTATCGACCAGATAAAGTACCAGGTAGTGACCGGTATGCTCAAGGAAGGAGATAAAGTGCCGAGCGTCAGGGAATTAGCCGCCAGGCTGGCGGTCAATCAAAATACAATCCTAAAGGTCTATAACGAACTTTGCAGGGAAAACGTGCTGAGAATCGAACGAGGAGACGGCACATACGTTTCTTCCAATAAGCAGACTATATCCGCAACGGAAAGAAAAAAGGCCGTCTCAAATATACTTCGCGAAGCAGCTATCCTGGCGGTCCAATTAGAGATACCTATCGAGCAGGCCGACGAGTTGCTTCAAAAAGAATACAAAACAATCGTTTCACAAAGAGCCGGCAGTTACAGGACCGGCTCATCGGAAAAGTAATATGTTTCAAATGATTTTGTGGAAAGAGTGGAAAGAGAACCTCTGGAAGCTGTTGTTTTGCAGTGCGGCAAGTGCTGTGTTCACAATTATGCTTTTCAAAATACGGATTATGCCTGATGTTTCCAATTGTATATTGATCTCATTTATTCAGATGTTTGTTGTTCCGGTAGTTTATTCGCTGGATATTTTCTCCGGCGAAGTGAGCAACCGTACAATACATTTGCTTTTCAAGATACCAGTTAAGAGATGGATGATTTTCTTTGGAAAGTATCTCGTTTCGGTACTCGGTATTGTTCTGGTATTCCTTATCAGTGGGATACTGATGGAATTAATGACTCAGGGCAGAGAAGCATCCACGTTTTTTCTCCTGATAACCAACTTACTATCCGGATTGGCCGGGTTGCTTCTTTTTACATGGTTCTGTGCTTTCGGTTGTCAAAGCCGCAGCGAAGCCGGTTCCCTGGGGATAATGTTCGGCGTCTTTATCGGATGGGGAATTGTCTCTTTTTGGTCCAGTGTATGTGAAGTCACCTGGGCGGAGCGTTTTGTGCCGTACTCATTTATACTTCTCAGAATAAACAAGATCGGACTGGCAGGAATTGTATTTCCACAGATCCTCACTTCCATAGCGGTTCTCGTCGTTGCCTGTGACAGATATGTAAGTATCAGGAGATATTTATGAGGATGACAAGGATAATACACAAGCAGATTTGTCAGCTCAGATGGCACCTTCTGGCTTGTTTGGGACTGATAATGGTCCTACCGATAGAAGAAGCCGCCGTCAGTCTTAAAGAAGGCTCCGGCTTTTACAGCAGCGGGATGGTAACTGTCTCTTTAATGTTTGCCCCCCTGCTTACCGGTCTTATAGCATGCGCGAACGTGCAGGGTGACTTGGAAGAGAGACGATACATCTTCTGGCGGTCGAAACCTGTCAATGTGAAATTATTCATCACTCTAAAATTCTTCACAGGCCTGATTGCCTCCTTGATTATCATGGCCTGTCCGGTGATTTTCGGGCTCGTACTTAGCACCTTTTATGCCGATTATCTCGAGGATAAAACATTACAGTATTTTTTGCCATTTCCCGTACTGATATCGATAATGACGTACAGTTTATGCTTTGGATGCAATGTGCTTGTGCGTAGTACCGCGCGTGCGTGGCTTATTGGTATGCTGCTGGCGGGATTACTTCTGACACTACCTTTTTTACTTCCTCTTGATTACAAAGACTACTTCGATTTATTTTATGCATGGGGTATTTATCTGACTATTATGCCTATTGCAATAGCAGCGGCTTTTATCTTCGCCCTTTATGCAGCACAATACGACTGGCATTTGAGGACAAACCTAAAAGGGCTTTTATGGGTGGGGACCGGATTGGTCTTTGTTTTGATGATGCTTTTCAGCAGCCAGGTTGCCAACATAAAGGTATTACAGGAAAAGGAAATTGAATCTCCCTGGTGGGGAAGAGACAGCCTGGATTATGTTGGAGACAGAATTCTATTTCAAGGTCAAAGTTTTGTTGACATCGACAAAAACAAAATCTCTTTTAGTGATATAGATGGTAGCCCGGATGATATTACAGTCCCTATTACGAGAATGGAGAGATATCATAATAGGATGTATCCGAGATGGGGAGGATTAATTAAAGAGGTTGGGGATAATCTTTATTTCTTTTATATTTATGCATACTATCGCACTAATGAAGAAGAACCGCCTTCACACAAGGAGTTCTATGAGAAGGTTTATCTTAGAAGCTATAAGTATATAGGGGATTCATGGACACCGGTCTGCGAAGTCGATATTTCCGATTGTCTTGCTGATAGTACATATCCCCAAATAGCAATGCGGTTGATTGGAAATACGATAATTGCTTTTATAAATAATAGCTTAGCAATAGTTGATGTTACAGATCCCAAAGAATTGAAGCTGATTGACAAAAAGCTCGACGTATTAAAAGGATGGATGGGATACTATCATGAACGCCGGAAAGAATTTGCCATACCTCTTGTACCGGCAGAAGAAATAGGAATAAAAGAGAGAATCAAACTCAGCATCGATTGGAATTATAGATTTTCGTTTAGAAACGACATATATGAATCCTCAATAGTTGACATCCATGATGAAAAAATTTCCTTCTTTCTTGTTTCTAATGATGATATTGCACGGTTCGATGTAACCAGCTGGGACGATGAGAATATCTACTGCAAGTTCAATACAGCTCGCCCTTTGACAATCCTGGAAGGAATTACTGGAGAATTAGATCGTCACAAGGCATTTGTCAAAGGTGATAAGTTATATTGCCCTGGAGAATACGCATTGCTGGTTTTCGATATTCATTCCAATCGTCGAATACGAAAATTAGGACACTTTGTCCGCATGGATTATAGAATTGATGATATCGCTGTATTAGATGATGGCAACATACTACTTCTTATGTATTGGTCACAAAATTTAAGTAAAAGTCATAATAATCAATTTAAAAGTTATCTGTGTCTCCTGGAGAATCCCTAATAATTGCCCTGTGAATGTGGAGCTATTATTAATACTGTGACTATAGTATGAAAACAGAAAGGAAAACAAATGGCTGAGCCGGCAATTAAAATTGAAGGTTTACATTTTTCCTACGGTAGAAAACAAGTACTCAAAGGAGTAAACCTCGAAGTGCCGAAGGGCTCTATTTTTGGTTTTATTGGCAGAAACGGCACCGGCAAAACGACCACGATAAAAACATTGCTCGGTCTGCAGAAACCTCGCTCCGGCAGATGCATTATAGGTGGGCTTGATAGTTTTAAGAAAACTCTTGAGATAAGAAGAAGAATCGGCTTTATGGCCGAAGACCAGCAGATGTACGGGTGGATGAAAGTCGGCCGGATAATCAAGTGGGTGGCGGGATTTTATCCGAACTGGGATTATAAATTTGCCGATGAGCTCGCCGAAATACTCAGACTGCCGATGAACATGAAGGTAAAAGCACTTTCCAAAGGGCAGAATTCGAGCCTTGCTCTGCTTTTGGCACTCGGACACAGGCCTGATATCGTGATTCTGGACGATCCGACGCTGGGACTCGACCCGATAGCAAGAAAGGACTTCCTGCGACATGTAATCGACCTGCTGCAAAGCAATAGTGTCACGGTATTCTTCTCCAGTCACTTGCTTTATGAAATTGAGCCGGTGGCAGATCATATCGCTATTCTCGATAACGGCATAATTATTAAAGCGGGAAAAACAGAGGAGCTAAGAGATAACATCCGAAAATTTATTCTGACAGCCCCATCCGAAACGGACTTTAGCCAACTGCCGGGCATTCTCGATGTATTAAAAGCCGGTGACAACATTTCGATAACAATCGAAGATTGCAACGATGAAAAAAGAAATCGTCTCAAAAGCATATCTTCAAACGGCATGACGGAAATAGCCCTCAATCTCGATGAAATTTTCGAGGCATACGTAATAGGCAACAGAGGCCAAAAAGCGTAAAACTTAAAGCTAAAAAATAAAAGCTTTAGACGCCCGGCATAGGCAAAACTCTTTGCTTTAGTTTTTTAACAACATTTCCCTCCATCTTTGAACTCCCTTTCACTGCTTCTACGAGGGCAGTTTTTCTTTGGAATTGTTCTCTTGATTTTAGCACTGCCGCATTCGGGGTAGGTTACCCGCCTCCTAATGCGATTTGTTGCAAATTTACCTATCGAACATAGTTGGTGTTTTACAACAGTTTCCACAATTTTGCAGACAATATAATTATCTTTTAGAAGCAAAATCCCCAAAAAATACTCGTCAAGTGCATATTCATAAAAAGAGCATTCACAAATAGTTACAAAAAGTCCAACAAGAACTTACATTTCTATTTACGGTTAAAACTAAAAAGTTTTTGACTCGTCATCACAGAGCATATATCATCACGATTGATTTGAGTGTCTTAGTTGAATCGATTGATTCTATCGATTTAATATATTTGTAGAATTGGTTTAAATTGTTGTTTCAAGCTAATGAGTAACAAAGACATTAGGATGCAATCTCACAGAAAATTTTATATGTTATACGGGACATTTTTGAGCCGTTAAAACGTAGGGACAACAATACAAATAATGTCACTTTTAACAATATAGTTGGGTAATAAAAGAAGCTGGTAAAGCTTTTAGTTACCAGTTAAAGATATAGGTTTTTTAAAATTAGGAAAAAAGGCATATTAAAATGGTTGATTCTAACGTAAAGGAAAAACTGATAACAACCAATAAGACAAAATCAAAAAAGGAATATTTGTCGACAACCGAGCTTGCGAAACTTTGTGGAGTTTCACGTTTTACTATTATCAACTGGACCAATCAAGGTAAAATAAATGCGTTCAGAACCGTTGGAGGCAAATACAGAATACCTGTAACCGAAGCTATATCATTTCTTGAGAACCTGCACAGAAAAACTTCCCACAATAATAAGAATGGTTTAGCGTCTGATGCATTGGGGCACTGCTGGGAATACCCCCGAAAAACGAATTGTGATAACAGGTGTAAAGATTGCATTATACATGGAAGAGAAGTTGATTATTGCTTTATAGTGGTAAAGCAGTTCGGCAAAGGAGTGATTCGCTGTAAGGGGGACTGTTTGAACTGTGAATATTTTAGTGAGTTCTTCGGCTTTTATAATAAAGGTTCACTGGCGGAAGAACCTACCGATGAAAATAGCAAAAAGACCGTCACTGCAAAGATGAACTTTATGTATCACTTCGCATACAGGATTGGCCGGAGTGTACATTCTTTAAAAAGGAAATCTAAAGTCAAATGAACGTTAAATATTTATTCCACATTTTAGGTTTGTACATGGACAAGATTGAAAGAACAACCAACAAACTAAAACTATGAATCCCTTTTCTTACAAGACTCTTTGGCTCAGTAACAGTTATCATAATCCTAAGCTGAGTCCATTATTTTCCAATTTCGAAGTTGTACCGAGGATAATATCCGGTCTATTGCATCCCAGGTTAAACTAATATCTGAATATAAGTAAAGGTAAATTGCATTTTGAAATAAATGCAGACAAATAGGCGTTAAGAATATATTGACTACCCAAAATCCTTAACCTACCGTGTTAAGCAAGTTGGTTAAATTAGTTGAAATATTAGGTATATTTTTTAAGTTAATATCGAATAAGGACATAGAATGCAGGTTTCACAAAAATGCTTATACGCTTTGCGGGCTATCTTCGAATTGGCAAAACGTAAGAATCAGGGCCCTACAAAAATCGCTGACATTGCTAAGGCTCAGGCCATTCCACAACGATTTCTCGAAAGTATATTAAGTCAACTCAAGCAGGCCGGCTTTGTTGAATCTCACCGTGGCAGTAATCCCGGTTATGTGCTGGTTCGTTCGCCGGATGACATTGCTGTAGGAGAGATAATTAAGTTTATCGAGGGGCCAATAGGTCCAACTGCTTGTATTATTGGTAAATCTGGTGTTAACAAATGCCCGCTTCGCTCACAATGTATCTTTATGGGCATGTGGGAGGAGATTCATGACGTAATTTCAGATGTGTACAACCGTACTACTATCGGCGATTTAGTAAGACGTGAAAATGAGCAGACTCCTCCCTGCAAAGTCAAAAATAAAAACTGTGAACACCCGACCCAGTCGAGTTGTTTTCCTTAATTTTAAGCTCTCAGCTTTGCATCTTTAGTTTTTTGTTATGCCAGCATGGTAATTCTGTAAAGATTTCACTTTCGGCTCACCGCCCTGCCTTGCAGCAATTCCTTTTACAGTAGCAGCGGCGGCGGTTGTCGTCGTGATATACGGCACTTTGTACTTGATTGCAGCTTTTCTGATATAAGAATCGTCATACTTACTTCGCTTGCCCACAGGAGTATTTATTATTAGCTGAATCTCCTTGTTCTTGATTGCATCGACAATATTAGGCCGACCCTCGTACACTTTCAGGATAGGCTGCGATTTGATACCTTTTTTGGCTAAGTATTTGTGCGTCTCCTGGGTTGCTAAAATCTTAAAACCAATTTCACTGAATGCTCTGGCTGTATCAACGATTGATGTTTTGTCCGGATCGGCCACGGTTATCAGAACCGCCCCCTCGGAAGGTAAAGGCTGTTGTGTTGCTTCCTGTGCTTTGAAAAATGCCAGGCCGTAAGAATCAGCCAGCCCCAGAACTTCACCGGTCGAACGCATCTCTGGGCCGAGAAGCGGGTCAACTTCCTGGAACATATTAAACGGAAACACAGCTTCCTTAACTCCATAATGAGGAATCTTCCTGTGTTGTAAGTTTAATTCAGAGATTTTTTTGCCGAGCATTACCTGCGTCGCCACCCGCGCCATTGAAATTCCACAGACCTTGGAGACTAACGGAACAGTTCTCGAGGCACGCGGATTTGCTTCCAGAACATATACAGTTTCACCTGATATTGCGTACTGCATATTCATCAGGCCGACCACATTAAGTTTTATTGCTATCTTTTTGGTATATTCACAAATGGTATCAATATGTTTTTGTGGAATCGATACCGGCGGAATTACACAGGCGGAATCTCCCGAATGGACACCGGCAAGCTCGATATGCTCCATGACCGCAGGTACAAAAACATCCCCACCGTCAGAGATGGCATCAGCCTCGGCTTCGATTGCATTCACCAGGAATTTATCTATCAAAATCGGTCTTTCAGGTGTCACTTCCACAGCCGCAGCTACATATTGGCGCAGCATTTCTTCATCGTGCACAACTTCCATTCCTCGCCCACCGAGAACGTATGACGGGCGTACCATTAAAGGATACCCAATTCGCTTGGCTATTTTTAACGCCTCTTCGAGAGAACTGGCCATACCGGATTCAGGCATGGGAATTTTGAGTTTTTTCATCATCGCCCGGAATCGGTCACGGTCTTCAGCCAAATCAATCGTTTCCGGCGTCGTACCGATTATTTTCACGCCGGCCTCCTCAAGTTCGCCGGCTATGTTCAAAGGAGTTTGCCCGCCGAACTGAACAATAACTCCTTCCGGTTTTTCCTTCTGGTAGATACTCAAAACATCTTCAACAGTAAGCGGCTCAAAATAAAGTTTGTCCGAAGTGTCATAATCGGTAGAAACAGTCTCGGGATTACAATTGACCATGATGGTTTCCAAACCTTCATCCCGCAGTGCAAAAGCCGCGTGCACACAACAATAATCAAATTCAATTCCCTGTCCGATTCGGTTCGGTCCGCCGCCCAGAACCATAACCTTACGATTCTTTGTTGTGCCGACCTTATCCGGGGCGTTATACGTCGAGAAGTAATAAGCGGCATTTTCCACACCGCTGACAGGTACCGGCTCCCATCCTTCGACAAAACCGAGCTTTATTCGCTGTTGACGGATTTTCCTTTCGGTGGTTCCCAGAATCTTTGCAAGGTAACAGTCGGCAAAGCCGTCTTTTTTAGCCTGAATCAGGAGCTTATCCGGAATGGGTTTGCCCTTATATTTTAAAAGTTTTTCCTCAAGAGCAACCAACTCGGCCATCTGTTGGATAAACCATTCTTTGATGTAGGTTTTCTCAAAAAGTTGTTTCGGTGTGGCTCCTTTGCGAAGAGCCTCGTACATAATAAACTGGCGCTCGCTGGTCGGAGTACTCGTAAGTCTCATTAATTCGTCCAGGGGAAGTTTGTTGAAGTTCTTGGCAAAACCCAGCCCGTATCTGCCGTTTTCCAGAGAACGAATTGCTTTTTGGAACGCTTCCTTGTAGTTTTTACCGATACTCATCACCTCGCCGACAGCCCGCATTTGTGTGCCGAGCTTGTCTTCAACACCTTTGAACTTTTCGAACGCCCACCGAGCAAACTTTACGACGACATAATCGCCGGATGGCGTGTATTTTTCCAGTGTCCCTTCCCTCCAGTACGGGATTTCATCAAGAGTCAGCCCCCCTGCCAACATCGAAGAAACCAGAGCGATAGGAAATCCTGTCGCCTTCGAAGCAAGAGCGGAGGAGCGGGATGTTCTTGGATTAATTTCTATAACGACAATACGACCGGAATTCGGATCGTGGGCGAACTGTATATTTGTACCGCCGATGACTTCAATTGCATCAACAATATCATAAGAATATTTCTGGAGTCTTTGCTGTAACCTTTCGTCTATCGTCAACATCGGAGCGGTGCAATAAGAATCACCGGTGTGTATGCCCATCGCATCGACGTTTTCGATAAAGCAAACGGTTATCTTCTGACTCTTGGCATCTCTGACAACTTCCAGCTCTAGCTCTTCCCAGCCGAGCACTGATTCTTCGATCAGGATTTGGCCAACGAGACTTGCCGAGAGCCCTCTTGCTGCTACGATTCTTAGTTCATCAACGTTATAAACCAATCCGCCGCCGGTTCCGCCCATAGTGTATGCCGGACGAATGACAACCGGATAACCGAGCTTTTTGGCGATTTTTTCCGCTTCATCTACGCTAAATGCCGGATTGCTCTTAGGCATTTCAATACCCAGTTTATTCATCGTTTTTTTGAATTCGATCCTGTCCTCACCCCGCTCAATAGCATCAACCTGCACACCAATCACTTTCACACCATATTTTTTGAGTACACCGGCTTTTGCCAATTCCGATGACAAATTCAATCCACTTTGACCGCCAAGGTTCGGCAGAAGTGCATCCGGCCGTTCTTTTTCGATGATTTTCGTCATAGTCTGCAGATTCAACGGCTCAATATAAGTAACATCAGCCATTCCCGGGTCGGTCATAATCGTTGCCGGATTTGAATTAACCAGCATTATTTCATAACCTAACTTCCGAAGAGCTTTACAGGCCTGAGTGCCCGAATAGTCAAATTCGCAAGCCTGGCCAATAATGATTGGACCCGAGCCAATAATCATAACCTTGTTAATGTCGTCTCGCTTGGGCATACTGCGTAATCCTCGCCAAATATATTATAGTTACTTCTGTCGCGCCACACATCCGTAAATTGTTCGGGATTAGACTATATAAACGTGGCATTGTCAAATGCAAGTTACAACAAAAACACAATTGTCGAAAATCACGCATATCAATACTGAAATCGAAGATCATTATTGAAAAAAACTCCCGTTTTCGACCACATGCGCTGCTACCAAGGCCAATAGCAAGGAAAAACCGCCTAATTAAGATGCTTGAAAGTACATAGGATCTGTCGTATTCTATTGGCGAGGAACATTCTGCCCAACATAATAAAAGAGGGTAAAGAAAATGTCAAAAGAAGCTTTCGGCGGGGATAAAAAGCTGCCGATGAAGTCGCTATTAGCCGGGTATGAGCGCAAGCTTATCGACAGCAATATCCATAGATTTCCTAAATGGATAGAAGGTTATGATCTGACGCTGATGACCATTCACTGGTCCATTGGCATGATAATTTTCGGCTGGCTCGCCAGAAATAACCATCAGTGGTTGTGGGGCTCGTCTCTAATGCTTTTTTTACAGTGGTTCACGGACTCGTTCGATGGTGCCCTGGGCAGATATCGTGACACCGGCATACCGAAGTGGGGCTATTACATGGACCACTTTCTGGACTTTGTGTTTATGTGCTCGGTGTTAATTGGATATTCATTTTTACTTGAAGGTATGAACAAACAAATTGTCTATTTTTTAATTCCTGTATCCGGTTGTTTTATGGTCAGCTCGTACTTGGCCTTCGGGGCAACGAACGAATTTAAGATAACTTTCCTGGGGGCCGGACCGACGGAAATGCGCATCTATTTTATAATCCTGAATTTTTTAATTATATGTTTCGGCACCGGCTGGATTGAAAAAATCCTTGTCTATATTTTTGCACTCGCTATCGTTGTGATGTGCATTGTGGTATATCGAACACAGAAATATATCTGGAACATAGATATGAAAGATAAAAATGAAAGGAAAATCAAATGAATCCAAAATGGCACGTTCATATCACAATACTTGCAGTATTAATAACAAACTTTTGTGCCGGGCAAGAAAGTGCAACAGCCCCAGGGGCAAAGGTAGAGAAGTTAGCCGGTGGTTTCGGCTTTACCGAAGGGCCGGCGGCGGATGCACAGGGAAATATCTTTTTCACGGATATTCCCAACAACAGAATTCATAAATGGTCCACAGATGGCAAACTCACAACTTTTCGTGAAAACTCCGGCGGCGCCAACGGTCTTTATTTCGACAGAGACGGCAATCTGCTGGTTTGCGAAGGCGGCGGACGTCGATTGATATCCATCGATCCCGAAGGACATGTCACAGTATTAGCCGACAACTACCAAGATGAAAAATTCAACAGCCTTAACGACCTCTGGATTGATCCGAATGGAGGTGTCTACTTTACAGATCCACGATACGGCAATAGAGATAATATGGAACAGGACGGCGAGCACGTTTATTACCTCTCAGCCGACCGCAAGAAATTGATTCGAGTAATCGATGATATGGTCAGGCCAAATGGACTCATCGGTACTCCAGACGGCAAACTTTTATATGTTGCGGACCACGGTGGTAGAAAGACGTTTGTCTATACCATCAACCAGGATGAAACTCTGTCGAACAAAAAACTTTTCGCTTCCGAAGGCAGCGACGGTATGACAATAGACAACGAAGGTAACGTTTACCTTACTACAAATGCGGTAGCAGTTTACAACCCACAAGGACAAAAAATTGAAACGATTAAAATCCCCGAGTGGCCGGCCAACGTCACTTTCGGTGGCAAAGATAATCAGACGCTCTTTGTTACGGCCCGGACTTCACTATATTCGCTTCCTATGCGAGTCAAAGGCGCCGAACAAAAAAAGGGTGATACTGAGACGTTCTATCAAGAGCTTGAAATCGGCCAAATCCCAGTATCGGTCACGACACCTTCGCTGATCGGAAAGCCCTTGCCGGAACTTGAGAAGATGAAAATCGCGATTCCGGACGATGCCTCCGATCAGAAACTCCTGGTATGTTTCTGGGACATGAATCAAAGGCCGTCAAGATATTGTATCAACCAGCTTACGGAAAAGGAGGAACTTTTGGCAGAAAAAGACATTGTCGTCGCTTGTATTCAGGCAGCAGATATCGACGAGGATTCGCTGAAACAATGGGTCAAAGACAATAACATTCCTTTCCCAGTCGGCAGGACTATGCCGGAATTCGGAAAATCACGTTTCGACTGGGGAGTGAAGTCACTGCCTTGGATGATTCTGACCGACCATATGCACATCGTGACATCAGAAGGCTTCGGCCCCAACGAAATAGAAGAAAAAATCAGCGAACTTGAAACTGCACCGGCATTTGAACAAGATATTATCAAAACTGATGCTGGCGACTTGAGAATAATCTGTATCGGGCACGGAACTTTAATGTTCACATTCAATGATAAGATTATTCATATAGACCCTGTGGGCAGAGAGGCCGATTATTCGAAAATGCCAAAGGCTGATATTATCTTAATTACCCACGAACACGGCGATCACCTTGATCCCAAAGCAATAAAATTCATTCGGAAAGAGGACACCGAAATAGTCTTAACTAAGATCTGTTCAGAAAGGATTGCTGGTGGAATTATCATGAAAAACGGCGATGTCAGGACAGTTCAGGGACTGAAAATCGAGGCTGTGCCAGCATACAATATCGTACACATGCGCTCCGGCAATACTCCTTACCATCCTAAAGGTGTTGGCAACGGTTATATGATAACATTCGGCGACACAAAAGTATATGTTGCAGGTGACACGGAGAATACGCCGGAGATGAAGCAACTCAAGGATATCGATATTGCTTTTTTACCAATGAACTTGCCTTATACCATGACTCCTGAGATGGTGGCAGATGCAGCTAAAGCACTAAAACCGAAAATTCTATATCCATATCACTATGGACGAACGGATACAAATAAAATCGTTGATCTGTTGAAAGATGTAAAGAATATCGAAGTTCGTATTCGCAAGCTGGAATAGGTAAACACCATTATAAAAAAGTTAAATAGTTTTTTAAGTCTACTAACGCGATCCCATTCTTCGTCTAATCGCTTACTAATAGTGCCTCCACACCTTACATTCTTGATCCGTCATACAGTAGAAAGAAGATGATAAGCGCATAAAAAAAGGAGACTTGGGCAGCTTGTTTTGAATTAGTTGTAAGCCCGTCTCCTTGTCGCGAAATGCCATTAAACACTCTACCGCGGGTAGTGCTATGAGACCGACTGATCTCTGTCTGCACTCGCAACATTTATATTATAATATAGAATGCCTCACCAAACAAATAAATTTTACCAGTAATTTGGCCCAATTAAAAACTCAAACAAATAACATCAGAGCCTGGATTAGACCGATTCTTGACTATTCGATTATTATGTGAGACAATAAAATCAGTATGAGATACTTATTTCTACTTCTTGTTTTGATGTTAACCGGCTGTAAAACCGGCTCTGTAGAAGGTCTGAGTCTGACTCTGGGTTCCTATGAGCGTGGTTTGTGGTTCGACCACGATGTGAAGGAATATCAGAACAAGGGTTTCGGCATGAAGATTGATATATTAGCAGGACAGATGATTCGTCCTGTTCCGAAATTCTGGGAAGCTTCCAATAATCCATGGAAAGGAGACGAACCATGGTTTGTTATCAGAAGCCCGATGATCGGGCCTTATATATCATTGGCTGTTGGTGATATCGGATTATACTTCGGCTTTAAGACTTTTAAGGTGAGCAATGAGCACCGCTCTTTAGACAGATACGGCAAATGGATGCACGAAAATGAATTCTCTGAACCTAACGATGTCAATGTTTATCTACAGCCGAGTGCTTCAATAAGAAGAACAAGATGGAAGTAATAAATAAAACATCCTTAATAATAATTATTCTTGTTATACTTACAGGTACACAAGCTACTGCCGACGATTGGCCCCATTGGCGAGGGCCACCTATTTAATTGCACGGCTGTTAAGCTATTCGTCACAGGAATTTAGATTAACTTACTCGGAACAATCGTAATAGATGTTCTCCCACAAATCCCGAGCCGCAATAGAAGGTCAATAATCCGGTTTCTTTGATTCGTATGATATCGCATAATAATATATGGGTTGATAAGCCTTTTCACTAACCGTAAAAAATCCGCGGCTGTCAACATCAAAACATATCGCTTCGCCCTGCGGTTCGGGCATCAGTTTGATATCGTCGGGTTTCTGGCTGAACGCCCGCCAGAGCGGTTTATCATCTGGTCGAATCCAAATTGAAGCATGAGACAAGCTTCTGACAATAGTGTAGTTGCCGTTTGGAGATATGTCACCCCCAACCGCCATAGCCCAGGGCAAAACTGCAACCTGGCTCAACCTGACCGGCTTTTGAGTCAATTCAGCAGATGCAGCACGAAATACCCGGCAAAATAACTTACGTTTTGAAATGATATAAATGTCACCATCAACAGGATCAACCATGAGCGTCTCTGCATCTTTGGGCCGATCCGGATAAACAAGCTCAATCGTCTCGACCGGGCCAATCTGCATATCCATTAACACGCTGTTTGGGTCAACTTTCGGCTCCGGCACACGGTATATAGTTATATATGGATGTTTGGCTTTATTATCTCCGATGTCACCGATATATAAATAATCACGTTGCTTATCAGGTCCCGGGCCAATAGCAATATCCTCCCAATCCCGACAATGGGCCCCTTTGACTCGGCAGGATACAAGAAGTTTACCTTCGGTATTCAGGGCATATACTCTTGCAGAATTACCCGAATCGTTGTGCACCCATAGCACTGACGGATTCTTTCTACTGGCCACAATACCGGAAGCCTCGGTTATTAACTTTGTTTCTACTTTTCCAACCTGCTTTCCGGGAAGAAACTTTAGGTCTGGTGCTCCGGAATCAGCCGAATATAATACGGCTGCAGATAAATGAATAACAACATAGAAAACTATTATCCAACTTCGCACAAAAATCTATCCCCAAACTATTCTATAAAATTCACAATACAACATTTTATATTTTTTTCTATGTAACGCCAGAAAAACAATCAATTTGAGCTGGGCATTTAAAAATAGATCACATGAAATTTTTCAGCAATTCGTCCTATATTTTCAAGAGAATCAGGATTGAAAAAAAGCTTCCCAAAAAAGCCTGAAATTAATCCCCTTTTGTTCGGTTTTTGTTTGGGTAATTCCGGTCCTCTTGCCGATAGTAACACATGCTAATCTATATTTGCTAAACATAGGTGCTCAAATGAAGATAATTCCGAAGAAAAACAAAGAAACCACCCCGGTGTGTAAGTTCGGCCCCGGCGGCGATTATGTCTCCATCTGGCAGCCGGAATCACCAGAATCTTACGAAAAATCAAATTGTCTCAAGAAGGTATTTACTTCGACTATTGAGGTTGCAGCGATTCTCCTCGGATATAAGCGTACTAACCCTTATATACCTTTAATAGATGCCTCTAGTATCAGTGAACAGTTTTATTGCCAAAAGGAGGAAATGAAAAATGCCAGTGAACCCAACAGCATCCACCATACATCTAACCCCGCGTCAACTTCAGTTGCTCAGGATGATAGCCGAATATCAGCAGAGCCGATGTTATTCCCCGACCTTGGCGGAAATGTCATCCACATTAAACATCAGCCGAAGCACCGTATTCGAGCATATAGGCGAACTTCGAAAAAAAGGCTTACTGTCCGGTTCACCGAACAAGGCTCGCTCTTTGAAGGTCAATTCAAAAGCGCAAGAATTGCTTAGTTACGATACTGCTCAAAGCTTTAATTGTTACACTAATGAATCAACCGGAATACCATTAGCAGGAAAAGTAGCCGCCGGTATGCCTTTGGAAGCCGTTGAGAACGTGGAGGATTTATCACTAAATTCCTGTTTCGGAACCGGTGACGACATATTCGCCCTTGAAGTTAACGGTGAGAGTATGACCGGCGATGATATTCAACCGGGCGATTACGTGATTTGCCGCCGCAGCAATTCGGCTCACGACGGCCAAATGGTTGTCGCCATCATGGATGAAGAAAACGCAACACTTAAAAGATTCTATAAAGAAAAGGGCCAGGCCCGATTGCAACCCGCCAACAATAATTTTCAACCAATCTATTCGAAAAACTGCCGGATAGAGGCCATCGTCATAGGATTAGTAAGAAAATTCTAACCAAATCCGGAGCCAGGCTTGCAATTATAAAATTTATTATTCTCCGGATTTTCCTGCGACTCCTGCCCACCATAAAATAACAAACTTTTAATATATTTTTTCGTAGCAGTTCTGTGAAAACAACCAGCAGGTAATGATATAAAAGCTGAAATTTAGCAGAAGATATGGTATCGTAACTGATTCGAGATAATCGACAATGCTGATTCAATGAGATTGTTATACATTTAGGTCAAGATGGCAACGATAATTAATGTAGAAAATATCAGCAAGAGCTTCGGCAAGATTCGGGCGGTGCATGAGCTAAGTTTTTCAGTTGAATCCGGTAGTTGTTATGGATTTTTAGGGCCAAACGGTGCAGGCAAAACTACTGTGATGAAAATGATCTACGGCAAATGTATCCGTGATAAAAATCCAACCAGTCTGATGGATATTTTCGGATATGACCCCGCTACAAACGAGTTAGCTATCAAATATCTCTCCGGTGTCGTCCAGCAGGAAAATAATCTGGATGACGAACTGAATGTTGTGCAGAACCTGATGATTTATTCCAAGTTCTACAATATACCGGTGAAAAATGCCAAGGAACGCATTGAATATTTACTCTATTTCTTCGAGCTTTCCGACAAGACCAAATCTAAAATCAAGGAACTGTCCGGCGGTATGAAAAGAAGACTGGTTATAGCCAGGGCACTTCTGAATTCGCCCAAACTGCTAATTCTCGATGAACCTACCACCGGTCTGGACCCGCAGGTGCGTCATTTGATCTGGGAAAAAATCCGTCAACTCCAAAAACAACATACCACGGTACTCCTGACGACCCATTACATGGAAGAAGCGTTCCAGCTTTGCGACCAACTATTAATTATGCATAAGGGACAGAAGGTCATGGAGGGCAAACCGGCAGATTTGCTGGAAAAAAACATAGAAGAATATGTACTTGAGATTCTCGATACCGAGCTTATAAAGGCGGAATGTCACGATATACATCAAAACAATATCAGGATGGAAGACAGTCCCGGCGTTATGCGTTACTATTCTAACGATATAGACGTTTTGAAAGACTTTTCAGCGTCCTGTTTAGAATCCGGCAATTATCTTATCAGACAAACAAATCTTGAAGATGTATTTTTACATGCCACAGGGAGACAGCTTGATGACAAACAGTAACACCGCTCAATATCCACCATTACGCCTGCGACTTTACAGCGTTTGGTATCGACACATGCGCGTTTATACCAAAAACCTGCTGAGTAATGGTTTTCCACCTTTTCTGGAACCGTTGATTTTTCTGGCCGGTATCGGACTGGGTCTGGGTAAATATATCACCGAGCCTATGGGAGGAGTCAGATATATCGAGTTTCTCGGTACAGGTCTTTTGGTCACTACTGCGATGTTCACATCCGCATTCGAATGCAGTTTCGGAACATTTATTCGCCTTGAATTCGAAAAAGTCTATGACGGAATGCTCGCTGCGCCTATGACCGTCAATAACCTTATTGTAGGTGAAATGCTCTGGGCCGGGACAAAGGGCTTTTTTTTCTCATTCGCCGTTTTGTGCATACTTTTAGCTTTTAGAATTATTGAATTACCATACTGCCTGCTCGCACCATTGGTTGGATTTCTAACAGGATTAATGTTCGCTGCGATTTCATTACTGGTAACTTCTTTCGTAAAAACAATCAACCACTTTAATTTTTACTTAACCGGCTTCATATCACCTATGTTTTTCTTTTCCGGCGTGGTCTTTCCTATTAAAAATTTACCGAGATTTTTCAGGCCTGTAGCCGAATTAGTACCCCTGACCCACCCGGTGAGATTAATCAGGGCCGTCTGCACAAATAATTACGAGCCAATCCTGCTGCTTGATTTACTCTACATAGCGGCGTTTATCATCCTGATAGGTTCCCTGGCAATACACAGGCTCAAAAAGCGCCTGGTTAATTGATTCGCTCAGTTAAATTCTCATACATGCAGGCATAAACGGTGGCCAGATAAGGGCTGCAAATAACACGTTTTTTGAGCATCCCTTGAAATCTGAAAAGAACAATTTAGGATTGTTGTAATTTAAGGATTATTTTGTTAAATAAAGATAGTTAAAAGTCCTGGGATTGCTAATATATCTCACGAAGCAATTTGAAAAATTACAATCTAAAAAAAAATGCCATGAGACCAACAATCAAATTTCTGTCCGATGAACTTATCCGGAAGATTGTTTCCGAAGCAACTGACATACTGTGTACGCTTGGAGTCGAGATTCATAATAAAACAGTTCTGGACATGCTCTCGGACTGCGGCTGTAAGGTTGATATAAAAAAACACCATACAATACTAACCGGCCAAATTATTGATAAGGCGTTGGAAACAACTCCTGAATCGTTCGGTCTTTACGATGTCACTGGAAAACAAACCCACAGCTTCTCGGACAGCGATGTTTATTTTACTCCCGGTTCAACCGCTTTGAACATCCTCGATTCTCGAAAAGGGAAAATGCGTAAACCTGTCACTATTGATTATATAAATTTCGTAAAGGTAACCGAACAACTCGACAACATCGCCTCAGCCAGTACCGCTATGATTTGCGCTGATGTCACCGAAGAGATATCTGACAGCTACCGACTATTTCTGAGCCTTCTCTACGGCAATAAACCTGTGGTCACTGGTGCCTTTACCATCGAATCCTTCGATATAATGAAAGACTTACAGGTCGCTATTCGAGGTTCTGAAAAGACCCTGAAAGAAAAACCCCTGACAATATTTTCATGTTGTCCAACGAGCCCTTTGAAATGGAGTGAAACCACCTCACAAAATCTGCTGGACTGTGCAAAATATTCCATCCCCGTTGAATTTATTGCCATGCCGTTGTCCGGATTTATGGCCCCGGTCACGCTAACCGGAACTCTCATCCAACATACAGCCGAAACGCTAAGCGGCATCGTCATCAGCCAAATAGCCAATCCGGGCACGCCCGTTCTTTACGGCGGCTCACCAGCTATCTTTGACGTCCGCTACGAAACTACACCCATGGGGGCCATAGAAACTATGATGATTGACTGCGCCTATAACGAAATCGGCAAATACCTTAACCTGCCCACTCAGGCATATATTTCTCTGAGCGACTCTAAAGAGCTGGACGCACAGGCAGGGCTCGAAAGCGGCATAGGTGCCGTGTTGGCAGCACTTTCCGGCATTAATAATATTTCCGGCCCGGGTATGCTCGACTTCGAAAGCTGTTTTTCGCTTGAAAAACTTGTTTTAGATAATGAAATCTGCGGAATGGCCTACCGATTAATCGATGGTATTGAACCAAGAGAAGATTTTCCGGCTCTCAGTATATTTCAGGAATTGCTCAAAGAAAAGCACTTACTTATCAGTGAGCATACAAGAGACCACCTTGAGAAAGAGCACTTTTTCCCCGGCCCGATTATTGACCGTGCCAACAGGTCCCGATGGGAACAGCAAGGTGCAGTAACGCTCAGGCAGCGAGCCTCTCAGGAAGTGGAAAAACTACTAAACAGTTATGAACCAGCACCTCTATCGAAAGATGTCAGGAATGAATTAATAAAATCAATGAGCGCAGAAGCACGCCGCTATGGACAAGAAAGTCTGCCGAATCTGCCACAATGAATTGAACAAGATAGGTTTCTTATTAAGAGGAATACAATATGACACCCAGGACAAAAATCATTGCCACGTTGGGTCCCGCCAGCAGTAACTATACCGTCCTGCGAAAAATGTTTGAGGCCGGCCTGGACGTCGTCAGGTTGAATTTCTCGCATGGAAGTCATCAACAACATCTTGAAAACATCGAACTTATACGAAAGTTAAATAAAAAGTACAGACGTCACATCAGAATCATGCAGGACCTGGAAGGATTCAGGATAAGGGTTGGAAGATTCAAAGGCTCTAAAACCAAACAACTAAAAAACAGAACGACAGTATGGCTAACAAATGATGAGCAGTCACAGGGACCTAAAACAATACCATTTGATTACGAAGGCAACCTGAGCAAAATATTACCGGGACAACTAATATTTATCGATGACGGTAATCTGATTCTGCGCGTCAAGAGCAGTTCCAAAAAGACTATCAAGGCGGCCGTAGTCGAAGGCGGAATTCTAAAAGAAAGAAAGGGCATAAATATTCCTGAAGCCAAGCTCGACTTTGCCGGCATGACCGAGAAAGACCGAAAGGACATCGAATTCGGCATAGAACATGGTGTCAATTATGTCTGCCTATCGTTTGTACGAGATGAAAACGACATTCATGAAGCTGTGGAACTGATTAAACCAAGTCTGCCAAAATGCCAAATTGTAGCAAAAGTTGAGAACAGGCAGGCAATAAAAAATATCGATGAGATAATCGACGCCGCAGACGGAATCATGATAGCTCGCGGTGACATGGGCGTTTCTCTGCCGATTCAGGAAGTCCCCATAATTCAAAAACACATTATCAGGAAATGTAACTCCGCAAAAAAGTTCGTTATCACAGCCACCCAGATGCTGGAACATATGACCGAACACAGCCGGCCAACCCGTGCCGAAGTTACTGATGTCGCCAATGCGATCATTGACGGCACTAACTTCGTAATGCTTTCAGCCGAGACTGCTGTTGGCCTGTATCCTTACCAGGCTGTTCTAATGATGAATGAAATCATCAAGTTTACTGAAAAATCCATGCCAGAGTTAAAACGTTCATAATGCCGGTATAAATGATTCGAATATTATCTACATCAAATATTATGAAAGGAAAGCAGCAGATGAAACTAAAATTAAAATTCCTTGTTTCCTTAGTTTTATCATTTATACCACTAACACCAAACTTTGCAAACAACAGCAAAGGCAGCCTGCGCTCCGACCTGATGAGACAAGAAGGGATTGTCAAGGCGCAGTTTCTCTTTGAAGATGCACCATTTAAATCATGTCACGCATCAACAATAGCTCAGACACAAGACTTTTTTGTTGTTGCCTTTTTCGGTGGAAGCAATGAGGGCAATGACGATGTCGGAATATGGATTTGCAGAAAGGAAAAAGATGGTAATTCCTGGTCACCACCGGTCGAAGTCGCCAACGGAATACAATTCAACTGGTTATCCAAAAATAAGCAAAAACGCTATCCCTGCTGGAATCCCGTGCTATATCAAGCCGATGATGGCCCATTACTGTTATTCTACAAGGTCGGCCCCAGACCGGATAGCTGGTGGGCAATGCTGACCACATCAAACGACCAAGGCAAATCCTGGTCCGAACCGCGGCGACTCCCGGAGGGTATCATCGGACCGGTCAGGGCTAAACCTGTCATGCTCGCTAACGGCAAGCTGCTCTGCGGCTCGAGTACCGAGGACCAAGGATGGCGAGTACATATGGAAATAACTACAGACCTCGGCAAGACCTGGAGCAGGACGGATGTGCTCAATGACGGCAGGGAATTTGATGCAATCCAGCCTACTATTCTCACATATCCGGATGGCAAGATTCAAATACTTTGTCGTAGTCGCGGTAACTTGCGTCAGTCATGGTCCGGCGATGACGGTAAAACATGGAGTTCGCTGTTGCCGTCAAATTTGCCCAATCCGAGTGCAGGTATCGATGCTGTCACTATGGCCGATGGACGGCAGTTGCTCGTGTATAACCACTCAACAAAGGGACGAGATAAACTAAATGTAGCGGTGTCCACCGACGGTCAGAACTGGAAGGCGGCACTGAAACTGGAGGATGAGACTACTATTGATGGGAAAAAAGCCTATGGCGCCTACCCTGCTGCCATCCTGGCTTCCGACGGCAATGTCCATGTCACATACACCTGGCGACGTGAAAGAATTAACTATGCCGTGATTGACCCGAATAAGTTGGTCCTGCGTGATATGCTTGATGGAGAGTGGCCTCAGTAAATTCACATAATATTTAAAAAACTTATTTACCTGATTTTTCATTTCAGATGTATTTCTTATATTTTATAAGGGCGCTTGTGCAGAATCTGCATAAGGTCTGTTCTCATAAAAATGACGATTCGATAACAATCTCCGAATAATTTCAGTTTCGAAAACGAAAAAAACTCGGATAACGGACGTATTGTATCAAACTGTGGCAAGTAGAAATAACAGCTAAAGACAAGTCGATCTTTTAAGGGGACATGTATTATGAACACAATAAAAGGATTTTGGCAACACAAAAATGGCAAAATCTACGCAGTTCAAAGTGATACGTTCGGTAATATTACCGGGGCCGTCGGGCCCTTGGAACCCGATAACCTGCGGAACCTTAACGAATATGATTATAAACCAGCCATCGTCGATTGGGTAATCGACGCACTGGAACAAAAAAAACTGCGAAGAATAGAACCCTCACCCTGCGGGTAAATAACGACCCCTTACAGACAATGTAAGCAATTTCAGGAGCCGAGGCTACTCGCTGGCGCCATATTTATTCAGGCTCAGCGACAGGTCACTGATCCTAGCGCGACCAAGCATATCCTCTGAAACGGCTCGAGCTTCAACCAGATTAATCTCGGATATGGCTTTTTGTATTCGGGGAAGATAATGAGGATCAATACTTAAGGTCCGAACACCAATGCCAAGCAGGAACGGTAAATATTGCTCCTGATGAGCCATATCACCGCAAACCGAGATTTCCCTGCCGCCCTGATTTGCTGAATGCACGACCTTTTTCAAAGCACGTAGAACTGAGGGATGATGTGGCAAATACAAACCGGCAACATTTTCATTAGTTCTGTCCACACCAAGCAAAAATTGTATCAAATCGTTGGTCCCTATTGAAAAGAACTCAGCCTCCTTTACGAAATCATCTATCAGGTCCACTACACAGGGCAACTCAACCATAATTCCGAGCTTTGGTGTGCTATTGTGTTCTATACCTTGTTTGCTAAGTGTCTCCACAGACTCATACACAACTTCGCAGGCCTGTGAGAATTCATCAATAGATGAAATCATTGGGAACATAATACGTAAGTCCGCACCGGCTCCCGCTCGCAACATAGCGCGAATCTGCTCGGCGAAAACCGGTTTGTTCTGAAGCGAAAAACGTATAGATCTCAGGCCGAGGGCCGGATTTTGCTCTTTGATATCATGGTAATAAGATAATGTTTTGTCACCTCCGATGTCGAGCGTTCGAAAAGTCACCGGCTTGCCCTTTACCAATTCAACGAGCTTGCTGTATGTTATGAATTGTTCCGCCTCGGTTGGGAGATTTCTTCTAATCATAAATGGAAATTCCGTCCGATAGAGACCGACACCCTCACACTGCAACTCGCATGCAATCTTTAGATCCGCCAGCAGATTTATATTGGCCAAAAGATGCACTCTTGTGCCATCGCTCGTAGTTGTAATCGGTTTTATGGAAAGTTTTTGCTGGTCCAATGTAAGCCTGGCCTTTTGCTGTGATTCGAACCGTTCCAACACATCATCGGATGGATCCACATACACATTACCTATTTCTGCATCGACTAAAACGGGTGTATTATCCGGCAAGTCAATAAGCTCAAAAGTATCACTGACAACCATGGGGATACGCAGTGAACTGGCAAGGATAGACAGATGCGATGTAATTGTACCACCTACCAGAACGATTCCACTGGCCTCTTCCGAAGAGAGTATAAGCAAATCGGATGGGTAAAGTTCTCTGGCGATGATAACATAGCCCCTGAGTTTATCAAGCTCTTCGTTCTCACTGAGGAGGTTATTTATTAATCTGACTATCAGGTCTTCGATATCCTGGGCTTTTTCCTGCATATAAGAATTACCGCTTGTAGCGAAATTCTCGATATATTCTCTGGCCACTCGCATAACGGCAACAGGTGGATTCACCCCATCTTCTATCAGCTTGATTACGCCGTCGATAAAATATTTATCCTTTAGTATTACCAAATGTGCTGCAAAGATCAGCGAAGCAGCATCCGAGAGTTTTTGACCGACTCTTTCCTGAAGTTCTTCAAGCTGTGCCGCTGTTTTTTCAATCGCACTTTCAAAATCATCCAGAGTATACTTATCATCAAAATCTCTGTGCAACAGCATGGAAAGATTTTTCTTCTTATCAGCGACCCTTGCAGGACCATAGGCAAAACCCTCCGATGCAATCTTGCCTCTTACAAATTTAAGTTGTTCCGGCAACGCATCAATCACCCTTTTATCTTCGGTATGAGGTTCATGTATCGCCATAAGGAAGCGTGCGTTTTCAATAATATCTACAAGCTGCGATGCCGCCGCCTCAAGAGCGGTAATATCGGAGTCGTTAAATGTTTTGCCCTTTTCACGCTGGAGCACTAATACACCAATCTTTGAAATCCCACGTGCTATCGGCACAGCAAGTAAGCAATCATATCGCTCCTCAAATATTCCAGGAAAAAATGTGTAATTAGGATTTCCTGATGCGTCCGTCTCGCAGACCGGCCGCATCTCTTCTAAGGCAAGACCCGTGAGACCCTGACCCAGCTTAAGCTTTACTTTGCCGATAGAATCCGGATTAAGGCCCCTCGTCGCACTTAGAACCAGTTCATTACTTTCATTATTATATAGATATACCGAACAGACATCAGAGTGTGTGTGAGACGCCACCATTTCAACGGTTCTGTCCAGGAGGTTCTGAATACTGGCACTTTCCTTGAAAAGTTTATTCAGCTCACTAATGTCATATAAAAGTTGTGCATTATCCATCGACTCACCCACGCTTAACTCTGTATTTTTACCAAAATGCCTTTTCTCAAATCCCAAATTCCTTCTTAATCGGAACCACCTGCGAATAATCCTACGAAATCTGCGGCTTTGAGTTCATCCAGACTATCAACAACAATGTCGGCTTCTGTTAGTTTTGCCCGATCTCTTGTAGTCGTTACAGCTATTACAAACATGCCTGCTGTTTTGGCAGCTTCGATACCCTGAACTGCATCTTCCACAACGACACAATGCCTCGGAGGAAGCGAGATTTTTTGAGCGGCTTTAAGAAAAGTATCCGGTGCCGGTTTACCCTTGCTCACATCCTCTTTAGTGACATAAGCATTAATATAATCCTGCAGGCTTAAAAATTTAAAAATCAGATTCAGATTATCTTTAGGTGCCGAAGAGCCGATTGCCAAGTGGAATCCGTTTTCTTTTAACTCATGAAGCAGTCTTTCTGCTCCCCGTGTCAAAACCAGCTTTTCTGATATAAGATCACGATAACGCTGTTCTTTCCAATCAGAGAGTCGGTTTATCTCTTCCATGGATAAATCTGATCCGGCTAACTTCGGTAGTATTTGAGCATTCTGCATTCCGAATGTCTCGAAGAAGAAATCATCCGACATTTTATAGCCTTCCTTCTCAGCCAGGTCGAACCACGCCTGCTTATGAGCCCAGCCGGAGTCAATTAGTACTCCATCTAAATCAAAAATAACACCTTTACCGTCACCAACAGAATTCATTTCTCTACAAAGCTCACTTTTATATTTACAAATCACTTCATCAATACAATCTCTTCACATTTTATTCACAACTATCTTATGGTAACAGTCTGATCCACAAGGCTCGCTATCATAGCTGTTTGTTCAGAAAGGTCAAGGATAACAGTAAGTCTCTGTGGTCTGATTTGAAAAACTGATATGGCTTAATTATATCCGGTCATGACACCTATACTTTATATGTCCTTTCGCAACACAAGACTACTGAAATGAAGTCATTTATGATTTAACATTGTATCTGTGGAAATTCCTGATTTTACCGAATGCCCACATTTCCGTAGGATTGCTGCCCCTGCCCGGCATATCCCATGTTGCCAATACCACCAAGCAAACCGCCAAGGCCGAAAGACATCATACCGCCGAACGGCATTCCGCCAAAACCAAAGGGCATACCGACTCCGGACATAAAACTGCCATTGGCAGGGATACCGACTAAATCCGCTATATAATAAACTCGTGTCCTTAGCCTTTTCGGTAAAGAACTTTCTGTCGATATAATAACCACTCCATCATTGACAACATATCCCAGTTTTTCCGTACTGTCTGCCGATAGTGACATCAACAATAAATTCAAGTGCGTGCGCAAGGAAACTCCCGAAACACCATCTATACCAATAGGAGTATCTTTATAAATATCCGCATATTGCTCTAAATTTTTCCAAAGCACTACTATATTCATTGGGGGTACAGTTGTGTTACGCAAAATATTAATTGCCTCACCAAAAGACATTTCAGGTGTAAAACTTGAAGGACTAACAGCATTTCTGTTTATTCGACTGGAAGGCGATTTTAGCTCTTGCTGGTTCTGAGTATCCGAACTGTTGCGGGGGTTTGAACTTACCGAGTCAGCCCCATAAACCCGAAATGAAAAAACAAGAATGCTCGTAAAAATAACAACCATCCCCGCGAATGATTTTTCCAATACTTTTCTCTTCATCCTATTGCCCCCTTGTCTGAATCAGAGAGTAACAGAGTATCTGACTAATGTCACTTAAATAAAATACCAGCAATTGTGCACTTCATTTCGCTTTGACTATTATATCACACATCGAGCTGTCAGCGAAATTAATCTTTTCAGTACATAAGTGAAGCTGGCATATATCGATACGTATTCCCCCAGATTACTCAGATTAACCAACTTTGTGTGTTTATTTAGCCCTCGAACCAATTTAGAACGATGATAAGCACCACACTAAAAGGTTGATGGAAAAAGCGTTATATACATCGTGACAAATGGCACTTAATTATAGAAATGGTTATATGAAAAATCAACAACTTAGGCCTTGTAAAGATAAGCAGTTAAGTCAAGTTGAAGCAAAGTCAAGCTTCAGAAAGGAAGTCTGAAAAATGATTCTGCAATTACTAAAACACCAGCGTAAACATATTCTGGTGGATATAGATACACAAAGGGACTTTTTATCCACATGGGGCAACGCCTGTATATTAAATCGTGAAAAAGTTTTAGCCAACATTCGCAGGATAATGGCATGGGTAAGACTCGAGGGCATACCTGTCATATCAACCGCCGAGGTTTATCCCAATAACAATGGACAAAATATGTTCGACTATTGTATTGATGGCACAGATGGACAACAAAAGATACGCTATACATTACTAAGCAACCGAGTGAGCTTCCCCGCCGATGATTGGAACGCCCTGCCGGCGGATTTACTACTATCGCACAAGCAGGTTATCCTGCACAAACGTTGTATCGACCCATTCGAGGAGCCTCGAATAGAAAGACTGCTCAGTGAAATCAAAGCTGATGAGTTTCTTTTAATCGGTACATGCACCGAGGATGCTGTAAAAGCAACGGCACTGGGACTTCTACACCGAGGTAAGAATGTAAGAATTATTATTGATGCAGTTGGCTCACATACCGAGAAAGAGGCTACATTGGCTTTACGCAAAATGCAAACAAAGGGGGCAAAATTAATCCAAACTAAAGATATTGCAGGAATTTCGAGCCTAAAACATATATGCAACTTCAAACACGGAATATCTCGAAGGATAAAAAAGAATACGATAATCATTAGAAGGAGATCCCGCGGACTAATATTGAAAGGGAATTTAAAAACAATTCACAACAGCCTTACGACTTAGGACATTCGGCCTTAAGGCGAACTGCTACGTCGAACCAGTCAATAATTGTACAATTTTACTAATATCGCCGTTAATTTACTCTTCATATATAAATACCTACAAGGCATAATAATATCAACATAAGGTAAAAAACCGCCTCAAAGGTCGTTTTATATGAAATAATAAATCAGTCAAATATTGATCGTATTGTCTTAAAGAATTACATTGACAAGGACCACGTTTATCGGGTATAAATTCTATAGTTGGAATTGTAATCGAGGAGCTTCGGAATATTAGGAGGTGTGTGTGCCTTCATCGCATGAAAATAACGCGAAATGTCTGAAGACTTATCACCAGATCATCAGCATCATAATATATCATGTAATTTCTCAAAAGATTACGAATAAATCTTCAACAAAATACTAAATCGAAAGGACAGGGACATGAAAACCAATAAACATCTATTCATCTTAATCATCTTGTGTTTATGCTCTTTTGCATCTGCTGCCACAACTTCATGGATAAACGGCATAACCGGCCCAAGTGACTGGACTATCGATCCACCAAATCCAGATCAAACCGATACTATTTCATTTTCCGGGCCGATTGGTCTACACGGCAACACTTGTTTTGCAAGGGCTGATCTTGGCGGGAATCCTATGATTTCGGTCGATAGTATAAACAGAATCGTTGAGTTATGGTTCCAGGGACCGGCACCAACGCAATGTACCTTAGAGTGGAATCCTGTTAGTGGTTTACAGGGTAATTTTGGACCACTGGCACCGGGTAATTGGACTTTCATATGTACAGTTCCAACAATTGCATTCGAATTAAACTTCACTGTCAGCGGTACAACAACGGGCACTATTCACTATGTCGACCAGGATGCACCAGGTCCATTTCACAATGGTACCAGTTGGAAATGGGCTTTTACTAATATTCAGGATGCTTTGGACACAGCAACAACGGCAGATATAATCTTCGTTGCTGAAGGGACATACAAACCTGACCAGGGCGATTCCGTAACTCCGGGTGACCGTACCGCCAGTTTTGAACTCAAAAATGATATCAGCCTGATTGGAAGCTATGCAGGTTATTGGAATGTCAATCCAAATGCTCGAGATATCGATGCATATACAACAACACTAAGCGGCGATCTCAATAACGATGATCTGTTGGGAATATCATACAGGGACGATAACAGCTACAACATTGTCAGTGTTACAGATTGTCCATCATGCTCAGCAGTGCTGGATGGTTTTGTTATCACCGGCGGACAGGCAGATGGCCCGAGCCCGTATAATGCAGGCGGCGGAGTATATATCGACGGCACAAATCCGACATTAATAAATTGTACTCTCTCAGATAATAACGCCGCTTTCGGAGGAGGCATCGCATCCATAAATAATAGTTCACCCTACATTTTGAATTGTAAAATAATAGATAATAGCGCCCAATTCTTTGGCGGAGGGCTGTATTGCTATTCCAACAATATGAATTTAATAAATTGTTTGATAACAGGAAATACAGCATCCCTTTCAGAGTACATTGGAGGCTCGGCCGTTTATAATCTGGGCAGTAATATAACGCTTATAAATTGTACAATCGCAGACAATCCGTCACCTAACGGAATGGGGATAGCCAGTTTTGCAGGGCAACTTCCGGCCAGTAACTACCTCAATGTACACAACTGCATTTTATTTAACGGAGGCAATGAAATACTGACAAACCATCTGAATACAATCTCTGTTTTATATACATGTTTACAGGGTGGCTGGGCAGGCACAGGAACTGGAAATATCAGCACAGATCCCATGTTTGTTAATTCCGGTGATTATCAACTACAGTCAAGTTCCCCCTGCATCGATGCAGGGAACGATGCGCTATTGCCTAATGACACAGGTGATCCGGATAATGATGGCAACACAGCAGAACAATTGTCTGTGGATATCGAAGGTGAACCTCGAGTACAGGGTGCCCAAGTGAATATGGGTGCTTATGAAAGCATAGGCTCGACTACTCCACCTCCACCAGATCCAAGTTGGCAACATATTTATACAATCCATGTTACTCATACAAAGATTCAAGAAAATCCCTCTGCCTCACTCTCTACAATAGTAACAATCACCTTACCTATTCCTATTCAGGGAATACTCAAACTTGATATTACACCAGCATCGCCGGCAGAGGGAATATGGAACGCCTGGCTGGACCCCGATCCCGGTGTCGTCGGGCCTGGTAATGTAACTATGACTATCCGGATTCAGGCGACTAATGTTGACCTCACTCAATTTCCGTCCGGACCTGATCAACGTATCGCTGATTTAAAAATATACGTTCAACCAGTTCCATAAACAAGACTGTTTCTAATTATCTCAAAAGGCCTGTGAAAAACTTGCAGGCCTTTTTTCATATTATTTTCAAGCTTAACAAGCGTTGATTTCTCCAAAAGGTATAAAAACCGGAGGTCAAGTCGCAATATACCAGAAGAAATCAAGGTTTTAGCTACTTAACATCAAGCGCCATACAATTATCCATCTTATCCTTATCGTTGAAAGTTTTTTTACACAGATCAACATCATACTGCCCATAACTTATGACTTCGAGAACTGTCATGGGATAAAATAGTTATACAGAGTATAGAAATTTATTGAACAACAAGAGGTACAAACATATAATTATTAATCACAAAAGAGCCATACGTCAAATTAAGGGCGGCCTGGCATGATCGCGGATGCATACAAACTTGTTGTCACGCAGAAGAATCATCGTAAAAACTACGACAGACATGAAGAGACTATTCCAAAAAAGATACTATAAAAAGATGCTCTCCGGCATAGAAATGATTAAGATGGGAGTTCTTGATCGTCTTTCGGAAAGATTCAAGGGTATATACGGACAGGAAACAGCCGACTTTCTCGCCGCAGCGGTGGTGAATGAATTGTTCTGTCAGAAACCCGCAGATCCTCACGCCCGAGAATTTCGCACAACAAACAAAGATGTTATTGAACGAGAACTCTCTAACTTAAAATACGATGATGAAATATGTAAAGTAATCACTCAGGCAATTCGGATGAAAGCATCGTTGTCTGTCGAACAGAAAAATGACAAAAATATATCATGGGATGACCATATAGACAAACTTACAAAACTGGAAATTTTTATTCCAAGTGAATTTACTCCGATACCGAATCTTTTCCTTCAAATAGCACATGAATTTTCTGAGGGCAAATAATACGTACTGAATCCTAATCTCATGAAATATATTACGCACTTTTTATCTTCATTTACACCCAATCAAAAGGATCCAGTTTGTAATAATTTTTCAGCTCTTCATATAATTCCGGATGGTTCTTTTTCATCTGCTTTGGTTTTTCGAAAAAAGTCTCGGTGGCTACCGCAAAGAACTCGGCCGGATTGGTTGCCCCATATTTATTCATGACAGTCCTTCTGCCTTTTCTCTTTTGCAAGGTTTCATATTCTCTGCTCAGAACACGAGCCCACGTTACATAGCTGGACCTATGCTCTAAAACAGGTGCTCCATCAGCGGCTCCATCTTCCTGGTCCAGTTGATGAGCGAATTCATGGAGCACGACATTCCGGGCATCGGTAATGTTAGAAGTTCCACCTGTCACGCTGTCCCAGGCAAGAACAACAGGCCCGTTACGCCATGACTCTCCAAGCCGAACACTGCGTCCATCTATTGTAATAATGCCATCCGAAGACTTCGTTTTGGCTACATAAGTATGGGGATATATAAGAATAGTACGGAGTTTTTTGAAGTGGGTTGTTTTTCGGTTTAACAATAACATACATGCCTGTGCTGCAATTGTAACCTTAATCTCATCGGTTATTTTCAAACCGCCACAACCTTCAAAATTTTTTTCGGCAATAAAAATATTTACCAAGCCCTGAAGTTGTTTCTTTAATAAATCAGGCAGCCGATTATAAAGAGGTACATTCTTTTGCACAATTTGTTCCCACTGCTCCGGAAGAGGCATAGATAACAGATGCTTATGCTTTTTCCGGCGGTAGATATGTTTTCCGACTAAAAAGGTCAAAACCAATCCAATCGTTACGAATACATACTTAGCTATGGTCATTCAAACGCCTTCGGCTGCTACCTGCCATCGGTGACGAATTATCGTAAATAATTTTCTACAGTTTTGTCCCGCAGAATTTACAGTATGCAGCGTCCGTGTCATGACCTTCAGCACTGCAATTTGGACATACCTGGGTGTTAGATTTTTCCTTATAAGCCTGCGATAATTCCACGGTTACAATACCTGTAGGAACAGCGATTATCGAATACCCTAAAATCATTACTATAGCCGCCAGAAACTGACCTGCTCCGGTTTTCGGCGATATGTCACCATATCCAACAGTCGTAAGGGTTACAACAGCCCAATAAATACTGCGAGGTATGCTTGTAAAACCATTGTCCTGACCTTCTATTACATACATTAAAGCTCCTATGATTACAACCAGAGTCAAGACTACAAAAATGAATACAAGGATTTTCCGGCGACTTGCATACAGGGCTTTCTTAAGCACAACAGTTTCTTTTATGTGATGACCCAGCTTGAGAACTCTGAAAATTCGGAGCACTCTCAGAACTCTAACCACCGACAGATAGCGACTACCAAAGAACAGCAAACTCATATAAGTCGGAAGAATCGCCATCAAGTCAATTATACCGAAGAAGCTTACTGCATATCTTATTGGCCTGCGTACGCAAAGCAATCGCAGAACATATTCCACCGTAAAAAGAACTGTGAAAAACCATTCAACAGCATATAGTAATTGGCCATATTCGGCTCTAACAGAGCTTACGCTGTCGAGCATAACAATTATAACACTCAGCAAAATGCTTATTATTAATACAATATCAAACCATTTACCTGCCGGAGTATCTGCTTCAAAGATTATCTCAAACAACTTCTTACGCCAGGTACGACCGTTTGCATTCTTGCTGACAGGATTCATGCTTCACCTAACAAGGAGCTTTAATGAAGGTAATTCTTATTCTTAGTTCCGAGAGCCTTAGTCTTACATATTATTTCGTCATACATATATTCTAATCGTAAATTTTTTTGCAGGTGGATTTTGCTCTTTCTCATAAAAGAAGTTAATTCTTTAATTATTAAAAGAACAATAGAACATAATTAGGGCTGGATTTCCCATGAGTCTTTTAAACAAACTAATACCAGATGCGTGAAAACTCAGGTGTTTCTTTGGATTTGACATCAATTTACACAGAGAAATTCTCTAACAATGCCTTGTGAGGTTTTTCACCTTCCTGTTCAATAATATACTCGATTTTATCAGAGTGGCAGGTTCGGCTAACTTTTTCAGTGTCCACAACATGTGAACGACATTGAGCAAGACCTCACCCACCCTTCCTGCAATCACCCATTGTTATAGCCAAAAAAAATCCCAATAAAACCAATAACACCCAATTTTTCATGTCTACTTCCTAAAGCCAACTTTATCACAATTCTACGCTGAACTTAACTACAGAGACTAAGAATCCTTATGAGAATAAAATCATAGTATCTTTTTCGATACAAATAGTAAAGGGAAATATTGTGTTAGCATAATCCATGCCTGTGAAAGTGACATTAGGACAACGGCTGGAATGCGGGGTCCTCTTGTACAAGAGTCAAATCTTAAAACAACAAATAAGAGAACATAAGACCGAATATTATCTGAAAAAATCCGTTACTCACATGCGATATATTGCCTTATTTTATTGAAGAGACAATAGTACGAATCATAAAGTAATTTAGATAGTGACATCATATTTTTTGTATTTCGATGCACGATTAAATTCAAAAAAATATTGTTGTCACTGGATGAACGCACAACAGAGGAGATTAATCATGAAATTGGGAAAGATATACATATCCACTCTTACAACCATGATTTTTGGTTTTTATTGTTCTGCCGCTTTTGCTTTAGACCCAATGGGACCTCCGACAACAGAGATTGAACAAGGACAGTTTAAGCTCGGAGTTGACTATTCACACAGCAATGTGGACCTTGAACTAAATAACGGGACATGGATTGAATATCTCGATGGCATTTTTTACGACTGGGGCGAAACTGTCGACCTTACACTCAAGAACTTCAAAATCAACAGAGGATACGCCAACTTCGGATATGGCATCGTTGATAACTGTGAGGCATTTCTCCGTTTGGGGGGTTCAAATGTCAAGTTCGGTGACTCCCTTTGGGATGATTCGGAAAAATTTAATAGCAGGGCCGAGTCTGCTATTGGACTTGGTGTAAAAGCAACTTTCTTCGAAGAATACAATCTAAAATTAGGTGGATTATTTCAAGCTAACTGGGCCGAATTAGATGGAAAATTATATGCAAAGCACTGGGCGGCATCCGACTTTGTTGAAGTAGATATCGCAGAAATACAAATCGCAATAGGCATGACCTGCATGTTGTCCGATCGCGTGTCAGTCTACGGCGGTCCATTCGTCCATTTTATTGATGGCGAATTAGAAGATATCTTTAGCGAAGTGGACACTGGTACCGGAGGCCTATTAACTTCAGAATATTCCTGGGATATTGAACAGGAATCCACCTTCGGTGGTTACCTTGGTACACAAATGGAACTCGCCGAAAACTGTTCTTTGAACATTGAGCTCCAACATACGGCAACAGCAAATGCCTTTGCTGCAAGTGTTGCCTGGAGATTTTAACAATAGCCAAGATTCTTGACTTTTCATTTTCATTATTATGGTCCGTGTCACATGCATATTTGAAGGCAAGATTCTACCCATCAAAATTCAAAGAACATTTCCATCTACAGCAGGAAAAGTAAGCAACAAATTACGACTATATCAACCTTCCAGCCATATCTAAATACAATCATATTTGTGCCTATATACTTGAAATTTAACTCTAAAAAAGATATAATATACATTGGACTGAAGGGAGTCTTTAACCACTCTAAGTACTTTTTTTAACGTACTTTATATTAAGGAAAAGGCCGATAATATATGCTACCTTATAGCCTGAACGGCCATAAGGCTAATGAAGAAATTATCTCGTGACTTGAGTTGTGAATTTGTCGTCCAAGAACAAATTTGGAACAAGTACAAAAGAGGGTATTTTGAAAATAAAAATGGAAAAAATTTTCGCTGTTGAAGCGATAATTTTCACATAGACTCCCCGGTCTTGGAGAGTGAAAATTTTGGAGGTGGATAATGAAAAGAGGAAATGCTTTACCAAAACCCAAAAACTTGGAAGTAACTTGGTTATTAGGTTTTGCGTTCATATTAGTTGTACTCAGTAGTTCAGCCGCTTTCGCCCTAGATCCCTTGGGTCCGCCGGTAACTACTTTGGAACCAGGACAGATTCAGTTAGGTCTCGAATATTCCAGCAGCAAGACGGACTTTATACTAAAAAATGGAAAATGGATTGAAACTCTTTATGGTTCATTCAATGACGCGGGCAGAGCGATATCGCTTACACTCGATGGCTTCGAGCAAAACAACAGCTATATCAACTTAGGATATGGTGTTGATTATAATTGGGAAGCCTTCGTCCGTCTTATTAGAACAGAAGCTGAGTTCGGCGGCTCCTTAATAAATGTGGGAGAAGAATTTGAAAGTGACTCCGTTCCTGCTTTTGGAGGTGGCATCAGAGCAACCTTCTTCGAGGGAGAGTATTTAATAATAGGCGGAATAGCCCAAGCTAACATGTCTCACTATAACGGAAAACTAAGTGCTCCGCAATGGGACGTGCCTCACTTCGTTGAGGCCGATATCACAGAAATCCAAATTACGATAGGTGCATCTTACATGTGGATAGACGGCATCTGGATATATGGAGGTCCACTTATGCACTTCATTAGTGGTGAATATTATGATACATACATCGAAGAAGCGGATATCGGCGGTCTTTTATTATCAGAATATTCATGGGATATCGAAGAAGACTCAATGTACGGGGGTTACTTTGGCACACAAGTGGAAATCGGCGAAGATTGCTCTTTGAACATTGAGTACCAATTTACCGGGGCAGCCGATGCATTAGGTGCGAGCATCGTTTTGAGATTCTAAAGTAGTAACAGGATTCTCATTACTAACTGTCGGATATTAGTTAAATTGCGCAATCAGGGACGATATTACTTGCCTTATATGAGCTACACCCTTATCATACCTCAAAGTAAAATTATTATTCAAGGATTAACACAATATGGATATTATTGTAAAAGTAAAAGAAGTTAAGGGCACTTGTCCAACATTTAAAGTGGGTGATACTTTTATTCTTAAAGCCGGTTATCAACTTGTATCCGAGGGCCCGGTTTGCATGCATGCTCTTTCGTCTATTATGCCCTTCTATAATGCTCTTCTTGTTTCCGAACCTGTTCAGTGGGGCCTGGAAGGTAAAGACGATAAAGATAAAGCCTATGTTCAATGCCCCGACCCGGTTGACCATACCGGAGGTGGCACAGTTATTTTTGAAATAAGCAAGAGCAAAACCACCAGCTAAGATATATGGGAAATGGGCGGTACAGGACTTGAACAAAAACTCACAACATTCTTCTAATAAAGAAGTTAGAGAAAAGAACAATTCAGAGAGGGTGCAGAATCGGGTGCAAAAAACCGAAATTTATCCCCAATTAGAACAAATCATAACCGCTTGGCCAGAGCTTCCCGAACAGGTCAAAAACACCATAATCGAACTTGTCCAAAGCCATAAAGTGGAGAGTAAATAAATGAAAGATATTTGCAGAAGATTGAAGAAAGCTGAAAAGGCTCTGGATGTGGATAAAAAGGATAAAAAGAAAATAGTCGAAATAGTATGGTTCGGCGGTGGAGAAGGTGTGAAATAAACTGTGTAAATGGTCATAGAATAAAATGCTCTACTGGTTTGTTTTTTGTCTATTTGCATTAGGGTCTTTGCTCCGTGAAACGCATCAAACCATTTTATAGCTTGAGATGACCAATATTTTTGAAGCATATCTAATTCAAATTGTTCTCCATAGTGGTCAACAAAAGCATTGCTGTAATACAGATTTTAAAAATAATATATCGGCATTCGCATATTGGCGAAAAATTGACGCAAAATGACATTTCTTTGTATATTGATATATATATAATAACGTCATAGTAGCGTTTTTGTTTACCTAATTTGTAAATCTCTATGATGAGAAATTGGAACAAATTATCTTTCGCATAAATAATGACACACTCAAGAAAAAAATAATTAGTCAATTTTTGAGACATGTTTACTCGATACGGCTTGAGTGAGGCGATTTTTATATACATCCTTACTAATTTAAAATATCCACTCTCCAAATACTGGAACGGATGGACTTGTGCCAAACTAATAAGTTAAAGCAAATTATCAATGTGAATATGCAAAACGTGAGGACAAATTTGACAACTTTTAAGAAAATCATACTTACCATTATGGTGTTGAGCTGTCTTGCAATAACAGACACTCTTGCTGAAATTCAGAAGTCAAACGAGTCCGGAAAGGTGATCCCCGATAGCGGTGCGCTTTCTGGCCATCGCTACCGTGTCGTGGTATCAACAGATATTGGCGGAACGGATCCGGATGATTTTCAGTCTATGGTTCATTTGCTCGTTTACGCGGACGTCCTCGACATCGAGGGGCTCATCTCGTCGCCCTACGGTCCCGGTCGGAAAGAACATATTTTACAAGTCATTGATTGCTATGCGAGCGATTACGAGAACCTACGGAACTATTCCGACTGCTACCCGACACCCGACACACTGCGCACACTCGCCAAGCAAGGCGATACAGAACAGGCCCCGTACGCTGGCGTACGACAATCGACCGAAGGATCGCAATGGATTGTCGACTGTGCGCGCCGCGATGATACGCGCCCATTGTATGTCTTAGTTTGGGGCGGCATTGAAGATCTTGCACAGGCGCTATATGATGCACCGGACATCCTGAACAAGCTGCGAGTATATTGGATCGGCGGGCCGAACAAAAAATGGTCGCCTGATGCCTACCAATACATCGTAGAGAATCACCCCGAACTATGGATTATCGAGTCAAATGCCACCTATCGCGGCTGGTTCGTCGGCGGTAATCAGTCGGGCCAGTGGGACAACAAGGAATTCGTAACCCAGCACATTGCCGGCAAAGGTGCGCTGGGTGATTTCTTTGTCAGCAAAAAGGATGATGTAAAGATGGGTGACACACCGTCGGTCGGCTGGTTGCTCAAAGGCACACCCGACGATCCTACACAGCCCGGCTGGGGCGGAAGCTTCGTGCGGGCATGGGAGCGTCCCTATAGCCGTTTTGAGCGAATGACCAAGAAAGAGGACCGCATGGAGATATTCGGTATTCTGGAGCTCACGTTACCGATGGGCGATGATGTTCCACAGCAGCCTGAGGCCGTGCTGGTAGTAGAGAATCAGAAGTTGTCCGGCCATGCACCCGGCGATGGCACCATACGCTTTCGTTTCAGCCCCAAAAGCAAAAAGGCATTTAATTTCAAGATAGAAAGCAATGTGACTGCACTCGACGGCCAAACCGGAGGGATCACTGCTTACATCCCGTCACCCGATATGGCACAACATCCGGCAATGAATTTGCCCAACTGGTGGACGGACGATCCATCCCCGGAAGTCGCGGAAGGACCGCATATCGGAGCCAAGACCGTCAACCGTTGGCGAGAAGATTTCCTTGGTGATTTTGCAAAACGCATGCTCCGTTGCCAGTCACCGGCTTCAGCAAAAACCATCGTATTCGCGCAGAAGAATTCTTCAAACCTCGAGGCGAGCGAGCAACAATCCTCCGTGAACACTGCCAGCGATTCAAAAGTTTCCACAAGGCTGCGTGTGATCATGTCGACGGACTTCCCACCGATAGGCGTTGTCAAGGAAGGCGATGTACCCAACACTCAAAAAAGTGACCCTGACGATATGCAGTCGATGGTCCGTTTCCTATTGTATGCCAATGAGTTTGACGTCGAAGGATTGATCGCTTCAGCAGGTACCTTTGCCATGGAAGCTCATAAGGACAATATCCTGGGGGTTATTGACCAATACGAGAAGGTCTATGAGAACCTGAGAAAACATGACCCCACCTATCCCAACCCTAACTACCTGCGTTCGGTCACCTTCGAGGGTAAGGGTAATAATCATGGCATAAACATCAAATGGGGGCGCAATAAGCAACCGTACACCGACATTATCGGCAAGGGCATGGACAGCGAGGCTTCGAATGCGATTATTGCAGCGGTGGATAAACCTGATCCACGGCCGATATGGATTGGCGTCTGGGGCGGTCCGCGAGAGGTTGCCCAAGCAATTTGGGATGTGCAGAATACACGCAGCGAAGAAGAACTCAAGGCCTTTATCAGCAGGCTTCGTATCTTTTTGATTGCTTACCAGGACGCCACGCACGGGTGGCTGATGAATGAGTTCCCTGACTTGTTTATTATCGAATCGAGAAAGACTTATCAGGGGATGTTCGGCGGACATGACCCGATTTCGAACCTTGCCTGGGTCAACGAAAACATTCGCAATAACCACGGCCCTCTCTGTGATGTTTACCCGCATGAAGGGATGGGATGCACCGGGATTTGCGAAGGGGATTCACCTACCTTCCTGTACCTGGTCAGCGCGAACCGCGGGATCAACAACCCTGAAGACCCAACCCAGTCCAGTTGGGGCGGACAATACGTACGCGATGGCTCTACCAACCATTATGTTGATGGGCCCAGTGGGTCGAGCATCTCCAGGTGGCGTAAGGACTATCAGAAGGAATTTCAAGAACGTGCAGACTGGTGTATAGAGGCCGCACCTGCAGCTACTCAGACAGCCGCACCTGCGACAACACCAATCCCTGTTTTTGCAGTGAATTGCGGAGGAGACGCCTATACGAGTTCTGATGGTACGGTCTATGTCGCTGACACAGGTTATTCAGGAGGCTCAACCTATTCTAATGTCGAATCCATTTCGGGAACCACAGATGACACCCTCTACCAGAGTGAAAGATATGGAGATTCCACTTATTCTATTGCTGTTCCCAATGGCCATTACCTGGTGACTCTCCATTTTGCAGAGACTTATCACGCTGCCGCAGGTTCGAGAAGCTTTGGTGTTCGTATAGAGGGAACCGAACATATCAGCGATCTTGATATATATGCTAAAGCTGGAGGCAATGCCGCATATATTACGCAAACAAACGTCTCAGTAAGTGATGGCGAGCTTAATATTGAGTTTGTTACCGATGTTGAGAATGCCAAGATTAATGCCATAAAGGTTTCCCCGGCCGAGTCTGATGCGGCATTCAGCACTTCCCCGGATATGCCTCTCGCCGGCCGAACAGGTTCTCCACCAAAATGGTTATCTGTGCAGAACATAGGTTTAACAAAACTCAAACCGCGGGTCGTTGTACTGACAGACATTTCCACTTGGGAAACCGATGACCATGAATCGTTGATTCGATTCCTTGTTCATGCCGACATGTTTGAAATTGAAGCTCTGATATTATCAACCGGCTATAGTATTGATACCTTAAACGATTCTACTAAGAGTGGTTTTATCAATTTAATTCATGGTGCGGTTGATGCATACGAAAAGGATTTACCCAACCTGATGAAACGCTCCAACCAGGTTGGACATGAATTCGATGATGCCAGACAGGAAATTGGATACTGGCCGAGTGCGCAATATTTGAGAGATCGTACCATGACCGGTAGCCGGAATAGGGGGAAACAGTACTTAGGTAATGACAATGATTCCCCCGGAAGCGACATCATTATCAAGTTAGCCGATGAAACCGACGACCCTCGTCCCATTTGGGTAACCGTTTGGGGAGGCGGGAACACCGTCGCCCAGTCGATCTACCGGGTCAAGAAAGATCGAACCGCAGAGCAGTTCAAGGCCTTCCTGCGTAAAATCCGCGTCTATACCATAACGGATCAGGATAGAACCTACACAGGAAAGGAACCTCATAGTTACAGCTCTCATGGCTGGATGCGTAGCGTGACTGGAAATAATCTCCTGTTTATCTGGGATGAATGTGCCTGGAAAGCTCATAATAGTACTGGAAAAAGCAACTGGGATCAGTATGCAATCCATATACAGGGCCATGGCAACCTGGGCATCCAATATCCTAAATACAAATATGGCGTTGAAGGTGACACTCCGTCTTTCCTTTATCTGATGCCCACCGGGCTCAATAACCCGGAAGATCCAAGCCAGTGCAGCTGGGGTGGAACTTTTAGTGGGGATGCAAACAATTTATGGAGAGAAAGCGGTTCATGCAAATCGTATTTTGACCGTTTCTACCCGGCAGCCTTTAACAACTTTGCAGCCCGAATGGACTGGGCAAAAGATGGCACCGGCAACCGGAATCCGGTCATTGTCCTTGATGGAGACGACAGCATTAGCATTCTGACGAAAACTCCCAGAGAAGGCACAACGGTTACCCTCGACGCATCGCAGACGTCTGACCCGGATGGTGACAATCTGACGTTCAAGTGGTGGATTCAATCTGATGCGGGGACCTATCCTGGGAATGTCAATATCTCAAACAACAGCTCGAGTATCGCCACGGTCAATGTACCGTCCGATTCCGCGGGAAAGTGTTTTCATGTGATATGTGAGGTGATAGATGACGAGTCGCATAACCTTTCCGATTACCGCAGAATCATTTTCGAACCAGCGAACTAAACAATGCTGAGGTTGGCTAAGATTGTTATGCCATGGTTGAAGCTATATTGAATCTAAAAAACAAAATGAAAAAAACATTCAAAAGAATTCTAATACTGCTGTTTTTAATCGCTTCTTTTTTAAAAGCAGACGCTCAGCCTTTGCGCATGCCCGATGGTGTAACCATTGCTGGCGAGTTTAAAAAATGGCATGCCGTGACCCTAACCTTCGATGGCCCTCAATGTTCGGAAACAGATGAATACAATCCGTTCTTCAACTACCGGTTGAATGTCACGTTTTCTCATAAGAAAACAGGAAAAGTATATAAAGTCCCCGGCTACTTTGCGGCTGATGGCAATGCTGGAATGACTTCAGCCACTTCAGGAAACAAATGGAGGGTGCATTTCAGCCCCGATGAAATTGGCCAGTGGGATTACTCGGTTGATTTTAAAAAAGGGAAATGGGTGGCTATCAGATCACGAACTGAGAGGATTCCGAGTGGGAAATATATGGATGGTGTCACCGGCAAGTTCTCAATAGGAGCAACCGATAAAACTGGCATGGATTTCAGGGCACACGGCCGACTTCAATATGTGGGTGAAAGGTATTTACGATTTGCTGAAACCGGTGAATATTTCTATAAATGTGGCACGGATGCACCGGAGAATTTTCTTTCCTATTATGGATTTGATGGTGATTTTGCCTCTGATGGCCACAAAGACAATCTGGTGAAAACCTGGGGACCTCATCTGAAAGACTGGAAACAGGGCGATCCCCAATGGTCTGATGGTCGGGGCAAGGAGATTATCGGGGCGTTGAATTATCTGTCATCCAAAGGCCTAAATGCATTTTCATTTTTAACGAACAATATCGAAGGTGATGATCAGAATGTATTCCCTTATATTAATTATGATACCTGGGATCGTTTTGATTGTTCTAAGCTGGATCAATGGGAAATAGTTTTTGATCATGCTCAAAAGAAAGGATTGTTTCTTCATTTCAAGACCATGGAATATGAGAATCAGGGTTTATTGGATTTTGGGGGTATTGGTGGCTATACCAAGTTATACTATCGTGAGCTGATCGCCAGATTTGGCCATCACCTTGCGTTGAACTGGAATCTTACCGAAGAATATGGCGATTGGGGAGGATTTGATGGTGTTACCACTATGCCTAAGTGTGCAACGGAATACAAGGCGCTTGCACAATATATCTATGATATTGATCCATACCATCATCACATGGTCATTCATAATGGAGATGAGTTTGACCCTTTGTACGGCGAGGATTTTAAATTAACTGGTGCTTCCCTTCAGACCACAGAGGAGGATTTCAGAAGGGTTAATTCACTAACCAAACAAGTAATCGATCGATCTGCTGCGGCAGGAAAAATATGGCCTGTTGCTTGTGATGAGCCTGGCGATCCAAGTCATGCGCTTATCCCAGATGATGAAGATCCGGACCACTTCAATGCCCGAACTAATGGGCTGTGGGGCAATTTACTCGCCGGAGGCTGGGGTACTGAATGGTACTTTGGTTATCAACACCCACATTCTGATCTCACTTGCCAGGATTACCGTAGCAGGGACCTGTTCTGGAACATGGGTGTCATATGTATCAATTTCTTTGCGAAAAATAATTTTCCTATGACAGAAATGAGTTCTCGCAACGAGCTGATCTCTTCGAAAGATGACTTTTGCTTTGCAAAAGAGGGAGATATATACATTGCCCTCCTGAAAAAAGGAGGAGAGAGCCAACTGGATCTAAAAGAGTTTGAAGGTGACTACTCTGTGAAATGGTTCGATCCAAGAAATGGTGGGGCCTTACAAAATGGTTCGATAAGAAGCATTAATGGAAGCGGAATGCAGTCGCTGGGCACTGCTCCTAATAACCCGGAGAAGGACTGGGTTGTAGTAGTTCGTCGAAACTGATACTGCGTATGCCATATTAATTGAAAAACAGTAGCAATTAATCTGATAAAATTTTAAGAAAGTAAACATTGAAAAAAGAATGAGTATGAAACTATCGAAAACTTCTGTTTTCTTCGTCGCCGTCTCGATAGCAAGTCTCGCAATAGTTCAACTTGCTGAGGCTCAATTAAAAGCTACACCGAAGACTGAGAAACCGCGTTCTATCATCACCAGTGACGGAGAGATCGACGACGAATGTTCGATGGTCCGGTTCCTGCTTTATGCCAATGAATGGGACATTGAAGCGATTATCACATCGAGTTCGCAATATCACTCGCACGGACACAACTGGGCCGGTGATGACTGGGTCCAGCCGTACCTGAATGCCTATGCGAAGGTTTATCCGAATCTTCTCAAACACGACCCCCGCTATCCGACGCCTGAATACTTGCGGGCACGTACGCTGCTGGGAAATGTGAAGGCCGAGGGCGAGATGGATGCGATCACCGCCGGTTCGCAGTACATCGTGAAGGTTCTGCTGGACGAAGCGGATAATCAGCCTGTGTGGCTGCAGGCATGGGGTGGACCCAATACCATTGCCCGGGCCCTGAAAACCATCGAACAAGAGCATCCGGAAAAGATGGCCTACGTGGCGAAAAAGATCCGCTTCTTTTTTATCTGGGAGCAGGATTCGACCTACCAGGACTACATTCGGCCGCATTGGGGCAAATACAATATCCCGACAATCGTATCCGATCAGTTTATAGCTATCGCATACAATTGGAACAGGATTATACCCGAGGATAAACACAAATTCTTTTCAGGGGCGTGGATGAAGGAAAATATCCTGGAGAACCACGGTCCCTTGTGCGTGTTGTATAAAGCGCATGATGACGGCCGTTTCAGGTCGGAGGGAGATTCACCTTCCTTTATGCATACAATTGTGACCGGATTGCGCAGCATGGAATCTCCCGAGTGGGGTGGTTGGGGCGGCCGCTATATAAAAGTTCGCGAAAACACCTGGCTCGATCCTGTTCACGAATCTGGATACCAGTATCCCGAAGGGAGATGGTACACGTCATCGGCCTGGGGACGCCAGCGTATGCGAAAGAATATCCAGAACGACAAGGAACTCATGGAATATCTTAAACCCATGTGGCGCTGGAGCGAAGCATTTCAAAACGACTGGGCAGCGCGGGCCGACTGGTGTGTGAAATCTTATGACGAAGCCAACCACCAGCCGGTGGTAAAGCTCGCCCATGCCCATGACTTAAAGGTCCGGCCCGGGGAAAAGGTGTCACTGAGCGTAAAAGGAACCACGGACCCTGACGGCGATGCCTTAGCCTACCGCTGGTGGCAATATCAGGAAGCGGATACCTATGAGGGAACCGTTGAAATCAAGGATGCCGGGAAACAAGATGCCTCGTTCACAGTGCCCGGTGATGCCGGCAAAGGGAAAACCATCCATATCATCTGCGAGGTGACGGATACCGGCACACCACAATTAACGAGGTATCAGCGTGTGGTTATCGAGATTGAATAACATAATTAAAAGTCAAACAACAAAATATGAACAAAGGAGTAAGTATGAAATTGGCAAACATTACAAAATTATTTTTACCGTCTATTTTATTATTGTGTTTTACGAGCGATGTTTATTCCCAGCAAATAGCTTTCCCCGGTGCAGAAGGATATGGAAAATTTGCTACCGGAGGACGCGGCGGCAAGGTTTACGAAGTCACGAACCTCAATGATTCTGGCGAAGGCAGCCTGCGTGCGGCACTTGAAGCAAAAGGATCCAGGACCGTTGTCTTTAGGGTTTCGGGTACGATTACGGGCAATTATTCTATCAAAAATGACAATATTACTATTGTCGGACAAACGGCACCCGGCGATGGTATATGTATTAAAGGAAACCTTTCTACCGGGGCCGACAATATAATCATTCGGTATATTCGCGTAAGGTTTGACCCTTCCATGGGTGCAAATGACGGAATAGGTGGCAGGTATCATAAGAATATTATCTTCGACCATATTTCAGCCAGTTGGAGTACCGATGAGACGTTGACACTCTACCATAATGAGAACACAACCGTTCAATGGTGCATTATTGCAGAAGCGTGCCCCAAAGGCACCTCCGATGAACATCGATTTGGAGGTATCTGGGGCAATAACTACGGCACATGGCATCATAACCTTATTGCACATAACGCTAGTCGAAACCCACGCTGGGCTTCAGGCTGCGGATATAACGATTACAGAAACAATGTAATTTATAACTGGGAGTATGCAAGTAGCTATGGGGGTGAAGCACGTCAGAAAGGTGATAGGCGTAACCCGCCAATTGAACATTCTACGATTAACATGATTTCCAATTATTATAAACCAGGACCTGCAACTGAATCGGGTGTGAAAAGTCGTATTGCTGCTCCTTCATCACGCGATGGAGATGCTGACGCCGGTCAATGGTGGGTATCCGATAATTTCGTGGAGGGCAGTCCCTCAGTTACAGCCGATAACTGGAAGGGTGTAACAAAAACAAGTTCAGCATACAGACTCAACGAACCATGGCCTGCCATGGAAATTAATCAGCAAACTGCCGAAGAGGCTTATCTGAGTGTACTTGAACATGCAGGCTGTTCTTTACCCACACGCGATAAAGTAGATGCAGATATTATTGATGATGCACTTCGCGGAACAGCAAAATATGGCAATCATGGCATTATCAATAGTCCCAGCGATGTTGGCGGCTGGCCGGAACTGAAATCCGCACCGGCGCCTGTCGACGGCGACCATGACGGTATGCCGGACAACTGGGAAAAAGCCCACGGCCTGAATCCTGATGATCCTAAAGACGGCAATGAAATCGGCAAAGATGGGTACACCAATCTTGAGATTTATCTGAACAGCTTAGTCAAATCAAACGACTCAAGTCTTTGATATTGCAGGAAACAGTGCGGCATTGGTAGGCATAGCCGTATGATGTCAGTTGCAGGACATGCTGATATTTGGTACATATATAAATATGAATTAAGTTGTAAGGAAATCAGGATGTATGATTCTAAAAATATGTTACACGACTCTCAATTCTGCAGTGCCATGCAGGGCCGAACCATACGTTTGATATTCTTTGCCGTTTTGAGTGTAGCTTGTGCTATCGCCCCGGCGGCGGAGAAACCCCGCGTCTTTGTCCTGACCGATATCGAGAATGAGCCGGACGATGCGATGTCAATGGTGCGTTTCCTTGTATATGCCAATCACTACGACATCGAGGGCCTGGTCGCAACGACCTCGATTCATCAGCGCCGTCGCGTGGCTCCTCAGCGAATTCGGCGAATCGTCGAAGCTTACGGCAAGGTGCGTGACAATCTGGAAAAGCATGAACCCGGTTTTCCCACAGCCGAGTTCCTGTTGGACCGTATCAGCGAGGGATTGCCCGTTTATGGCATGGAGGGAGTAGGTGAAGGCAAAGATTCGCCGGGTTCCGAATTGTTGATTCAGGCGGTGGACAAAGACGATCCCAGGCCGATGTGGGTCACAGCTTGGGGCGGCCCGAATGTGCTGGCGCAAGCTTTATGGAAAGTCCGCACCACGCGTTCGGCCGAGCAGCTCCGGCGGTTCGTGTCCAAACTGCGCGTTTACACGATTTCCGACCAGGACGACAGCGGTCCGTGGCTGCGGAAAGAATTTCCCGATCTGTTCTATGTCGCCAGTCCGGGTTTCAATGCGGGCGGCGCTTATCATCATGCGACATGGAGTGGGATTAGTGGTGACTACTTCCACGCCCGCTGTGACGGAGCAGACTTTACCCTGGTGACCAACGAATGGCTCGATCGCAACATTCGACGCAAAGGGCCGCTGGGCGCCGAGTATCCTCTGTGGGAATATCTGATGGAAGGTGACACTCCTTCGTTTTTGAACTTAATCAACAACGGCCTTAGCGATCCCGAACATCCCAATTGGGGCGGATGGGGCGGTCGCTACGAGTTGTATACGCCGCGTATGCAAAAATGGCACCTTCAGGCAGAAACCCGTCCCTTCTGGACCGATGCCGAAGACGAAGTCATGGGGATCGATGGTCGATGGCACGAAAACAATCATGCCACGATTTGGCGCTGGCGGGCGGCTTATCAAAACGATTTTGCCGCGCGTATGGACTGGACTATCAAAGCTTATGACCAGGCGAACCATCCGCCGATTCCAAAGCTCGGCCATGCCGACAGGCTGACCGCCAAAGGCGGCGAGCGTGTGGACCTTAGCGCAGTGGGATCGACTGATCCGGACGGTGACGCTTTATCGTATGAATGGTTCTACTACAATGAGGCGGGGACTTTTCCTGTCTCCAGCGCGCGCAGCGGCCAGCCGGTCGTGATTCAAAACTTCGACCAGGCCAAAGCCTGGTTTACCGTACCCACCAGTCGCGTCATGCCGCCCGGTCTCGGCACCATGCACATAATCCTGGCAGTTACGGACCACGGCACGCCCCGGCTGACACATTACAAGCGTGTAATTGTGACGGTGGAGGACTAATTTATCATGTATAAACGGTATGCATTAATCCTGCCTTTAATTATGCTTGTAGCTTGCTGCGAAGCAACCCATGATTCCGTCGCCCTCGGAGAGGTCCGCTGGGGCAGATCGATCCTACGACAGGATTCGGACTGGTATGCCTCCGCCGAGGCCATGGCGGTTGCCGACAGTGTCATCCAGTACCAATCGCCGCAAGGCGGTTGGCCAAAGAGCACCAACCTGGCCAAGCCACCTCGCACGCCCGACGACATCCCGCCTTTGGGTCGCGGCCGGGCGAACAGCCTGGACAACGAGGCGACCACGCTACCGATGGCCTTTCTCGCTCGCGTGGCGCATGTCACTGGCGAGGCGAAATATCGGGACTCGTTTTTACGCGGTGTCGATTACCTGCTCGCCGCCCAGTACCCTAACGGCGGGTGGCCGCAATTTTGGCCGCTGCGCGACGGCTACTACTCGCGAATTACCTACAATGACGGTGCGATGGTCCGCGCGATGACTATCCTGCGCGACGTGGCCGGCGGACAGCCGCCGTACGATTTCGTCGATGCGCCGCGTCGTGGGCGGGCGGCCGACGCCGTGGCACGCGGCATCGACTGCATCCTGAAGACACAGATCAAACAGGACGGGAAACTGACCGCTTGGTGCGCGCAGCACGACGAGAAGACATTGGAGCCCGCTTGGGCGCGGGCATACGAACCGCCTTCACTTTCTGGCAGCGAAAGCGTTGGCATCGTGCGTTTCCTGATGTCGGTGGAGAAGCCCACGCCGGAGATCATCGCAGCCATCGAAGGTGCGGTCGCATGGTTCAGGAATGTAGCGATCCATGGCTACCGCTTCGAAGAGTTCGTCAACGAGCAGGGGATGGAAGACAAACGGCTCGTACGGGATGCGGACGCGGGTCTCCTCTGGGCGCGCTTCTACGAGTTGGCAACGAACCGTCCCTTATTCCTCGACCGCGATTCTGTATTTCGCTATTCGATGTCGGAGATCAACCAGGAACGCCGAGGCGGATACGACTATTATGGTGACTGGCCCGAGAAATTGTTAGCGCGTGACTACCCCAAATGGCGCAAGAAACACAAACTGCCGTGACGGTCGTGCCATAACTAAATCGGATTTGTGCTCACAGATTAGGAGCCAGAGACATAAATAAGAGGAAACCAGAAAGGATGAAATCGTGACTGCAAAGAGGCTTAAAAAGCATTTCGCACCATTGTTAGTAACTATCTCCAACTTCGCACAATGGATATACAACAGGAAGCTGGCTTTGTCGTCCCCTGTGGTCTGGGATAACAACGTATTTCTCACCACAACCACAGATGGTGGAAGATCCAGTTGGGTTCTTGAATCTGGATTCCGGTAATATTATCTGGAACAGCAAAGTCTTCGAACAGGTTCCGGCGCATATGCATAACAAAAACTCATACGCCAACCCCACACCTGTAATCGATGGCAACGTGTTATACGCTGTTTCTGGCGACGGATACGTCTATTTCACTGTTACAGAAACTACATTCACCGACGAACTCTGGGAAACTGCTGATGCGGAGGTCCGTCCCGGCACGAAAGAATTTCAAACGAACCTTAATCTGCTTCGACCATAGTCAGGATCAATATCAGGAAACAATCTCAGGGTTGCGTTTTAATGGGTTGTTGCTAAAATAGGCTCCTTTAAAAAACAACATGAAGAAGGTTTATTGGAACGTGATATTTAGGAGGCAGCTATCTATGAAATCAGTCGTAATATTTATTTCATTATTAATCTTACTGATATCTACAACAACTATTGCCCAGGTGGTCAGAATAATGCCGCTGGGTGATTCGATAACCGCAGGTGAACACTACGGGTACCCGACTTACGGTGAAAGAACGGGATATAGAAAGCACCTCTATGAACTTCTGGTAGCAAACGCATACGATGTAAATTTCGTAGGTAGTTTGAACTGGGGATTCGATTTAATTCCATCCTTTGACTGTGATCACGAGGGGCACCCCGGGTGGACTGCCAGCCAGATTGCCTCGAACGTATACCAATGGTTGCAGCAGAACCCGGCTGATATCATTCTGGCCCATGTCGGCACCAACGGATTGAGCGTCGACAACGTTAAAGATGTGGAACGACTGCTCGACGAGATAGATAGGTATGAGATGGACAACGATGTGGAAATCACTATATTTCTCGCCCGTATCATACATCGTTATCAAATGGAATCACAGGAAGTAACAACAGCCTTTAATGACAACGTCGAAGCCATGGCACTTTCCCGTGTGCAGAACCAGGGCGATAAAATCATCATGGTCGTTATGGAAAATGGCGCCGGTATCGACTATATGACGGATGGCGTTGACATGTTGGGAACAACCTATCCGGGAGTTAGTCATGACCTTTACCATCCCTCGGATCAAGGCAATATAAAGATGGCGAACCTGTGGTTTGAGCATTTGGGTATCTTCCTCTCGCCGTATGTCGCGAAGTGGCCATATCCTGGTAATAAGAGCTACGTATGGCCTGGAACTTTTACAGAGTACCGATGGTCAATTTCCGCACCCAGGCATCCAGACGATGTTGTAACATGTAATGTCTATATCGGAACTGATCCCAATGCGATGGAATTGATTGCTGCAAACGAGCCAAATGAATACCTCCCCAGTGACGTATATCCGATCAATACCGATACAAACTATTACTGGCGTATAGATTGTAATGATCCAAACTCCGGTAATCCTGTTATAACCGAAGGAAAATTGTGGACTTTCCATACATTTGATCCTGTACCAAGAGTGTATGCGGGAAAGGATATGTCTGGGCAATTGCCCTCTCGAGGAGGCAGGTCCCTGGCCCTGCAGATGAATGCCACGGTTACCGATGAAGGAGATCCCAATTCTGTGTTGTATTACCTCTGGTCCGCAGAATCCACATCTGCTGATGCACCAGATGTTGTCTTCAATGATAATACAATAGAGGACCCGTTAGTTACCTTTTCTGCAGCCGGCAAGTACATACTTCGTCTTTCAGCCAGCGACGATGGCCCGGTTGCGAGTAAGGAACCGAAAGATATTGGCAGCGACAGGGTTACTATTACCGTTAGATAAGCTTACACGCATTGACCAGGGATGAGATAAATTGCATTAATAGGGACACCACCATTGTATAACGGCAACGAAACATAGGAAACGGTAATTTTCTCGATTCAATACACTGTAAATCGAATATTCGTAATGAATATGTGGTTTCCTATGTTTAATTTTACTTTCTCCCCCATTATAAAAGGTATAGCATATCGTAATTATGTTGTGCTTTTGGCGCAAGAAATTGAGAAAATAGCTTTATCTTATTTTACCATAATCCCAGGCAGAAGGTCATAGTGTTCATTAACACACCTGTTTCAAAAAAATCACCCAATCCATCCTACTAATTGTGGGATTCCAGCCTAAAAGCGCTCATCGCATAACCTTTTGCTCCGGGATAATTATCGTCCCAGGCAGATACAATCGAAAAACTACCATCCGGCCCGGGTAAAATATCAGTCCATTTTGCCACAAATCCGTTGATTGTATTGTACCCGGTGCTGAATGATATTGAAGCTTCTGAGTGAACTACGACTCCTGTGCTGCTGAGATTCCTATAGCTTTGGGCCCCTTCAATCGTGACCTTAGTAAAGCGCTGATCTAAGTAATTGATGTTGTCTCGATTCGCTGTTAAAGTGATTGCGTATTTCTTGTCCGGTTCCAGATTGTTGAACGTTAAAACATGGCTCCAATCCGGTTCGTCAAGCTCAAATACGCCGGTCAAATCGACAAGATCATCAAATATTTCATAAGCATCGGAGTTAACATTAGTGAAGTTGCCGCCGTTAGAGCCATATGGATCATAAGCACCTGCCGGACTGACATCACCTGTTACAGTAACAAATAAATTCTCCCCTGTAATGATATCTTTAAGCCGTTCATTTGTGGCCGAGTAATCATATTCCGTAACATTAGGTGAATTTATGCTGTTGGTCGAATTCAGGTCATTGTAAGCCACAAAGGTCCTCTGTTCGGTAATGAACAAAGATACTGAGATTGTCTGGGGGTCGTTCCAGGCATCGGAGTCAGTTATTGTTATTATTGCATGATATTCACCCAACGCCAGCGGTTCGGAGTCGAATACTACGGTATGTGATTGGCTGGTTTGATAATCCGCTGAACTTCCGCTATCCGGAAAAATACTCAGCCAGTTTGCATCATTGACAATCGAATAGTTCAATGTCTCAGTTCCGCTGTTCCATACGTTAAATGTTTGTCCCGGCGCATTACCTCCTTCACTGACATTGGACGTTAAGGTCGTCGTACTTAGGGCAATCTCCGGAGTCAGTATTTCCAAACTTACATCTATGGTTTGAGGGCTGTTTGAGGCAGAGGGATCGGAGACAGTAATAGTTGCCTCATGGATTCCACCGGCCAGGTTACCTGTCTTGAAAGTGACATCATGAGTATTCCTCTCAAGTGAGCCGCCACTCAAGGTCCCACCGGCAGGACTAACACTCAACCAGTCAGCATTGTCGATTATTTCATAGTTTAACGCTTCCTGCCCTCTATTCCAAACTTCGAACTGGTGGGGTGGAGCCTCGGCATTCCTGGCTGCCGTGGATGATAACTGTCGAACACTTAAGGTTAATATTGGCTGATGTGATAATTCGGGATCGTCTGAGCCGGGAGAGCCGTGAATGTGGGTTGAACTCCGCCAGTTTGCATTGTTACTCGGATTACCTGTGAGATTATTCTCTGCAGCTACAAGGGAATATCCCAGACCATCCGGATACAAAGGCCAGGGATCTTTATCATCATAATCGACTGTAGTAATAACTTTGAAAAAGGTCGCAACAGCCCCCTGCTCTTCTTCCGTGAGCAAGCTCGTGACAAAAATCTGGTTACCTTGTATAGAAGCAATCTGATATATCCCGTTATTCGAGGCATTGTTTGCCTGTTTGATTTGAATGCGATCTTCTGGTTGTAATGATAGAGGCAATGAGTTTAAGGTAATCTTGCCACGTCTCCTTTCGTTGCTGACTATGCTGTTTACAGGAAAAATTCCACCCGTTGTGAAACTAATCTCCAATTTTTCACCGCTATTACTGAGTTTCCCAAAATACTGGCCATCGACTTGAACATCGGGATACCGTTCTGCAAAGGATACTGCTTGTGCGGCAACGACCTTAAATTCACCTTGTGCCAGCATTGTCCCATCTTTAAAATCAAACCTGACACCGTTGGTAAATCCAATTCCACTGAGGTTCATTACCTCTGTCCCGGTATTTTTAAGCTCGATGAATTCATACCGGTCGCCGTCATAAAGTAATTGCCCCGTAGCATCCGAATTAAATTCGTCTGTTAATATTTCTTTGAGGATGACATTCATGCCGGTAATATGATGGATTGTAAATTCGCCGTTATTACTGGATATCCTCGAACCCTGTATAAAAAGAATATCACTTTCGGTTATCGCCTCAGGAGGGGCGGTAGTCAACTCCACCAGCGCCAGGTCATAATTACCACCTTCAATGTCGTTACCAATAATTCGATTTATTGCTATATTTGTTTCAGCCTGGACGGGTAACGGGTTGTACATGATCTCGGTAATCTTCAAATTACTAAAGTCGGCATCGACAAAGAACATGGCCTCGTGAAGGGCGCTCCATTCAGAGTACGATATAATTTGCCCTCTTATATTATTTTCGTTTTCATATAAAGAACGAGCTTTAACATGGGTAGTCGTATCGATTGTAATTGTTTTGCTTGTGCCGCCGTTAATTCCTTGTATCACTCCCCCAGAACCGCGAGGATCCAAACTGTCTGTTGTATAGTAAAACGGAAGGTTATCACCGGCATGCCGGATGGTTAGTTGATAGCCCGCAGGAACCTCTTTACGCACAACTTCGATCATATCACCGCCATGTTGGAAAACAGGTGGATTGATAAAAGGATAATAAGAACTGCTGCAAAGTTGGTTGATCATCGTTGTCGCCCTGCCCCGGAGATCAGTGGTAACTGCATCTCGGGCATTTACCCAGTAATCGTCACGTTTGTACACAGCGCTAAGGTTGTGATATTGATCGCCACCCCAATTTCTCGAGCCCACATCCCCGAACCGTTCAGCACCCCAGCGTGCCGACTCCCCGACAATGGCAAGATAGATAGAATCACAGGTTTTCAGCCATCGTTTGATTACTTCATCGTCTATCAAAATGCCCTGATTATTACAGGCTTTATATACACGATCAGCAAACCTCATCCGGAACTCAGGATTGCTGTTCCACATCTCGTTGAATTCGTAACAGGCGCCGAGTTTGTTAATGCCGGGATCGCCTGAACGTCTGCTTCCCCCGCCAAAGGCGTCTTCGAAATCCCAATGATAAAAGTAAATCAGCCCTGACGGATTGTTGCAGTTGCCAAAGTAATATTGCGGATAATCCCCGCAATTACCGAAAACGCCCAACAAAGCCATATCAATATACTGGTCCACAGCGAGAAATTGCTGCAAATAGTTGTAGTCACCGGTATTTGATACATTGTTTCGCCAGAAATCAAACAAATTATCGTCGCCGCTGACGATCCCGCCCTTCTTTTTTCCACTGTAGTAATCTTCTTTAGTCCCTCCCAAATAGCTTGCGGAAAAAGCGTGGTCCGGCCTCTCGCAGGGATTATAGAGGCCCCAGTAGATACCATTTAGGTATAAATGTATAAATGTGCCCCGGCTGCCTATTCCCGAGATTGCAATCTGGAGGTCTCTTGCAAATTGATCGCGTGTATAGACCGTATGAACGTTATCCCAAGTTGCTCCCCAGCTCTTATTATGACCGGCGCGAAGTACAAGTTTGTCATATACTCCGGCTTCGGTGTCTGAATGGTACTGGGCGCTTTCAAAGACAGGGTAATTCAATGTTCCTGTTCCATACTCACGACGAAATCGGATGCCGAAAGATTGTTTGTGGTCGTATAATCCATTGTCCCATCGGCCGCCGCCACCTTGTATTCTTATACCACAATCTACCTGGAATCCTTTAAAACCTGAAAACCAGGGTTTATCAGGGTAAATCAATTCCAGAGAGCACGGTTTCTCATAATCATTTCTGGCCAGATTATTTCCCCGATGGATACCCGATGTACCGAATAAATCTTCCCAGTCCATCACGACCGACATTGTTGGAATTGACATTAATGCGTCATGCATTATCGTTTGATATGCAGGATCCCTGGTAATCTCTGGATCCATGGAGGTGGTCCAAAACACATCAGTTCCGGTTGGTTTGATTTCTTCCTGCTCTATGACTTCATCCAGAAAGATATATGTTTGTGTATCAACATTGGAAGGCTCGGATCCACTTTCATATGCATAGGCCCGTAGGGTAACTGCCGGTGTTGGCCGGCGTCCTTCTGTACTACCTGGATCGATCCTGACATTGACCGGACTTAATCCATTAAGAGCATTAGGTGATATACGAGGATCGCTGCTGTCCAGGGTATATTTAATCATAGTTCCATCGACGTCTGTGGAAACAACCACATCGAAAGGCGCATCATAAAAACCCCGGTCATGGCTGAATTTCGTATCAGGGGCTATTGTACCCGCATAAACAGGATTAATAACCCCTTTTTCGCAAACAATAGTAAAAAACAAGACGTAAACTGAGACTTTTAAACATTTCCTAATAATTTGCGATGTCTTTCTTATTGTATTGTTTTTTTTATTGATGTGCCCATGTCGTCAATAAGAGTCTTTAATATCCAGACACCCTCATCTTGCTAATAGTATATTCGATCCCGACAAATTCAATTAACTATATCTACTTAATGTGTAACTACAAAAAAGTTAAATTGTTTTTCAGGGACAACTAAATATGGAATCGAACGTGTTCCACATATAGAAAAAGGGCCTGTATTCAAAAGAACTCAGGCGCAAAGAAGGAGGTTATTATTCCTTTTCACCTTGGCAATTCCAGCCGATCCTGTGACTAGTTGGGACTCGAGATGATTTCATGTGGACGGCCTCGCGATATGCGCAAAGGTCCACATTCACTCTCGCATCGTGTGTTAAAACCAGTGTGTCTGGTCCTCAGTCGCAGAGTATCTAAGTTGTTAATATAACATTTATTGCTCTACATAACGCAGTCTAATGTCGTCAAGGAATAAAATTCCTTCACCTCCGGCCGCACCTGTTTTTTCCATGCCGATAGTCAATTCTGTGACATTAGCCAGATCGATGCCAAAGTCCAACAAATTGATGTCCCACTGTATCCATTCTCCCGCCGATATATCGGCTGCGTCACCGTTGTAAGTTACCTTGGAGTCGTTAAGCCTTATATACAAACTCTCTGTAATGGGATTATTCGGATCGCCGTAGAACCATAACGTCAGAACATTAGAATCACCCTGCATCCAGTCACTTCCCACTGTCGTTGCGCTCGTGGGCAATGTAACTTCTGAATAGCTTGCAGTGGTGTTATTGTACAAGAAAGGACCGGACTGACTGTCGCCGTGGACAATATTGGTCTCGACAAAGTGCTCATCATCAGCAAATAAGGGATTAGGATAACCGATTGTCGAACCATTTATAGACGGATTTAAATATCCGTCCAACCATGTTAAATATATCCTGTTAGAACCTTCCTCGCCTTCATTAATATCGTTATAGGCCTCGAAGTCATCAATAGTAACATAATCACCCGTGGTAAAGCTCCAGATATCACCTTTCTGGGGGCTATTCGGGTCGGAATCATTGACCTCATCGATCCGCCAGTAATATGTCTGGTTTAATTCCAGAAGTTCGGGAGGTGCATAAGTCGTTTCTTCCTGGCCCGTACTCACTAATACGTCCAACGAATTATCTATAGTGGCTTCGTTAACATCATTGACATCAGTGCCGATATATACATCGTATTTATCACCATATTCTCCCTCAAGCCAGCTCAGAACCGCATTTCGCGGCACATCCTTTTCGCCATCGTATGGGTTAGCCCCCTCGATTAGGATAAGGGAAGGCACAAAAGGTTGATGCTGTTCATCACTTTCATTGTGTGCGACAATGTTGAGATACGAAGAGCTGTTGTGCAGAACGAACTGAACGATCCCGTCTGTGTCGGTCTGAAGGGCCTCAAGTGCATCGACTATAAACTGGTCATGCATGAGTCCATCTTCGAGTGTCACCCTCTCAATCAGAGTGGTTTCGTTCGGGTCAAGAGCAGTTTGATTTGTAATGTCGTTGCCCGGAGCATTGTTCCAGGTGAGAGTGTTTTCTTCCCAGTCAATGTTTTCAACGACGTCGTCGTGGACATAAGATATATCCATTTCGCAACGGCCTCTGTCCCTCCGCAGCGAGATGACCAGGGTCGCCGATGCGAGGCTCCGGACATCAATCCCGCTGACGTCGAATTTGACCCAGCTCTTGAAAGTCCTTGTGGGATCTCCTGGATCATTCCTGACAACGAGTCTGTTGGCGGAATCGTTGTCTTCTGGTATGCTCATTTTGGTCCTGCAACTATCAAATGCAAAAACAATCGTTTCGGCCGATGCCGTCGAAGCAGCGATAGTGCCCAGTAATATAAAGGTACAAGTTAATAAAACTAATTTTTTTGACATGATTATTCTCCTACAAAAAAATAAATAAAAAATGAATGACAACAAATGGTTAAGAGTATTAGCCCAGGATAGTTTATTACTTCTTGACGCCACCTCCTTTCTCCAAAGGCTCAATGTAAGCCATTAGTGAAATCTGAAAATATCTTTTTGGAGCGCAGAACTTACTTTTTGAATTCCTGACCTTGTTCACTAACCTTCCTGCGAAACTCGTTTCCCCAAAAGACTAAAGAAATTAAACACCATAGAAAATCGAAATCCGCAGCCCTTACTACTTCATTTATATCAGCTTCATTTAATTTTTTTTAAGTCTGCTCTTTTTCTGATTCTTAAGAGGTTAACTCAAACTGAACTTAGCAAACATGTATTAACAGATGATCGCCCACTACCTCTTAAGTGTGCCATTAATTATGTAAATGACCGATTTGTTCTAACTCCTCTTTATCGACATACCCAAATTGAACAAATCTACCCAAAACGTGTTAATATTATTATTTTCGCTTATAATCGAGTGTAAAAAAAGGCCATTTTGCGTCTTTTCAATGCCAATTTGCGAACGCACGCCCTAAGATTCACATCAATGTCTTTGAAAAAACACTTAAACCAACTTAGCCTTGGAGCATGTATTAACTGCTTCATCAAGTTTTAGATAAGACATTGGTACAGCATCGCTGATGACTTTTGTCCCATGACATTCAAGCTTCAATTCTAGTCGAAATTGAGCATCAGAGAATCCTTGCGTGTTTAATGCATTGGGCTCTCCCAGAAAGAATGGCCGAAACTTGCTTACGTGTTTTAGACGATTAAAAGATAGTGGATTTATCAGAAACTACTTAGGAAATTTAGGATTAATCTTGTCACCCGAGGACGAATCATAATAACTATTGAACAGACAAAATTTTTTGCGATATTCGTTAGGGCTTAAGCCTTTGGCATCGCGAAAGTATCGGGAAAAGTGCGTGACGTCGGTAAAATTTAACTCATGGGCAATTTCCAAGATAGACATAGAGTTATCGTAGAGCATCTGTTCCATTAATCTTATTCGATTTTCTTTAATCTCAATATGTATTGACTTGTTTAAAAGTATCCTGAAACGTTTTTCTAATACTCGTCTGGATAAAGCTACATTATCGACAACGTCCAAGACACATAAATTTTTCTTTATATTATTTTTTATAAACCGTACTGCTGCGGCGACTTCCTTGTCATCAATAGCAAGAGTATCGGTAGATCGTCTTATTGCCACATGAGTTGGGATAATACGAATATTATGGGGGATATCAAGTTCCTTAGACATGAGTTGATCGAGCAATTTAGCGGCTTCATATCCTGACTTTTCTAAGCTAAGAGAGATGCTCGATAAGGGAGGATTACACAAGTCACAAACCAATTGGTCGTTATCAACTCCTATAACCGATACATCCTCGGGAACAGGGACATTTGCTATTTTACATGCTTCAATTACCAACTCACCGCGATCATCATTACAAGCCATTATGGCGATGGGTTTTGGTAGAGACCTGATCCAATCTGCTACTTGAGACAGCTCATCAGACCATCTCAGCTTTTTCTTGGTCAACGATGTATAGGTGTTTATTTTGTAACCCGATTGCCGAAGCTTTCGTAAAAATCCTTCCCTTCGCCTAAGCGACCACCACCAGTCTTCAAATCCGATATATGCGAAGTGACGAAAGCCTCTTTCAAAGAAATGCCTTGCTGCCATCTCGCCCACGACAATATGATCTACAACTGCATTGGCAACTTTCGGGAAGGCCTCCTGGGAGTAAGGAAAGGTGACCGCAGGTATGTTCATCTTGATGATTTTATCCATATCCGGAGGTTCGCGCATAAGAATCCCATCAGGTTTTAGATCCTTTATAATCTGCAGGAGGTTTGTTTTAGCTTTTTTCTCCCTGTAGTCCAAGGGACGATATAAATTCCACATTCCCCGAAATCGATAGTACCTTGCAATACCTGACAAAATGCCTTGTGTATATTTCCGCGAAGGATTAATCAACAATACAACTTTGAAAAACTTTGTCATATCAACTCCAGATAATATTATAAAAAGATTATCAATCGAGTGGAAAATATCAGCTCTAATAATTCTCTAAATCCCGAATATATTACGCACCCAAAAAAATCCCCGTGTTAAGTTAAAGAAACAGTTGATTTTAACAGAGTTTTAGCGGTTGATACAAGTCCATGGGCATTCATACCATAATGTGAGAAGATGTCCATTTGAGTCCCGGTTACCATGTATTCGTCTGGAATACCAATGATTTTATAAGGAACATTCATTTGTGCCTCCATCAGAACAGCCGCACAAGCTTCTCCCAATCCGCCAAATATGGAATGTTCTTCGACGGTTATAATGGCCTGGCACTCCTTTGCGGCACAAATTACGGCTTCGGCGTCTAAGGGTTTCATGGTATGCATACTGATGACTCGGCAACTGAACCCTTCCTTATCGAGTTCATGGGAGGTCTTTAAGGCATGATATACGGTTTCGCCTGTTGCGATAAACGCTACATCTTTGCCCTCGCGGATAGTTATAGATCTTCCAATTTCAAATTTTGTTCTAGGCCGATGAAGATGGTACATAGGACGTTTGCCGAATCTTATATAAACCGGATGAGACATCCCGGCAGCTGCTCTAATCGCTTCCGCGGTCTCGAAGTTATCCGCCGGTACAACAATTGAAATATTGTTTATGGCCCTTAGAGCGGCCAGGTCATGCGTGGCATGGTGGGTGGATCCCAATGCCCCATAACTCACACCGGCACTAATCCCCATCAGCTTGACCGGATGATCTGAATAACAGACATCGTTTTTTATCTGCTCCAGGGCCCGGGCCGACAAGAAGCTGGCCGGAGAGACCGCAAAGACTATCTTACCCGTCGATGCGAGGCCTGCGGATATTCCCACAAGATTCTGCTCTGCAATACCGACCTCGATGAGCTGATCGGGTAGAATTGTGCCAAAAGAAGTTAACTTACCTGAACCTCTTGAGTCACTGGTGACTACCAGAACGTTCCTGTCTTTTTTTGCCAGTGACAATAATGTTTCGGAAAATACTTCCAGGTTCGCTTTGCCTAATTCTTTGCCTGCCTCGAATTTCATATCTTTAAATTCTCTAAAAGCCTTTCTAACTCCTCTTGCGCCTGTTGGTATTGCTGATCGTTCGGGACATGGTGGTGCCATGTGTGATCATTCTCTATAAAACTGATTCCTTTGCCTTTGATGGTATTGGCAATTATCATATTCGGCTTATTTGTCTCAAAAGGTATCTCGCTGAGGATTTCAGTCAGCGCTGTTATATCGTGACCATCCACTATTTTGACGGACCAACCGAAAGCTCTAAATTTGGCCTCGAGTGACTCTATCCCACAGATATCTTCCGTCCTACCGGTAATCTGAAGGTTGTTACGATCAACAATTGCCGTCAAATTATCCAGTTTGTAATGGGCTGCTGACAACAGAGATTCCCAGTTCGATCCCTCGACTAATTCACCGTCTCCAAGCAGGGTATAGACTTTATAGTCTGCATTATCTTTTTTAGCTGAAAGCGCCACCCCCACGCTAAAGGCCAGACCATGGCCCAGTGCTCCGGTGTTATGTTCTATGCCATTTACTTTACGAGTAGGATGTCCCACATAATGTGAACCATATTGGCATAGTGTTTCAAGCTCTGATTCAGGGAAAAATCCTCTATCTGCAAGTACAACGTACAAAGCTTCAACAGAATGTCCTTTGCTTTGAATATACCGATCACGATTAGGATCGCTGAAAGTTTGAGGTGAAACATTTAGAATGCGATTATACAGGACATTTAAAATATCTACACATGACAGGCTGCCACCGGTATGCCCGGCCTTGGCCTTTTTGATATACTTGAGTACCTTCATTCGATAGATAATTGATTTACGTTCTAAACTGTAAAGTGTAGATGGTAACATAAAAAACCTAAACAAAACTGATTATGACAATATCCTTTTTTTCAAATTCTCAACCAATTCGTCTATGATATTTGTATTTGTTGGAACAGTGATTCAATCATTATCTCAACGCTCACAAATTGCCTGCCTTTAGGGTGATGCATGTCGATATAGATCCCATCCCATATATGTAGTAATGGCCTCTTCGATAATATCTGCAACATGACCACGACACATTGCGACATGATGCTCGAACCCGTTCTTGCACATATACTTCATTAATTTTTGCAAATCAGGTATTTTTGTCACCGCGATACCACCATCCATGTCATAAGGTTCATCTATAATATCACCTTCTCCGAGGTATGACTTCACGATACCTTTCGGATCGTCCGTTGAGATCCTATAATAGGTCAACGGGCCCGGAGCAACTTTACCCTTAATCGCTCCAAAGGAATTTTCCGAACCTAAGACAGTCCCTAAAACATCCAGAGTGCCGATATTCGGTTTTTTTCCCATAAAGCTCTTAGGAAAATTGCTACAGTGTGTACAAACACATGTTCCACGGTCGTCACCAAAGTTGTTGTTCCAATCCAAAAGAGCAGCAGGGACACCCGAAGCCAAAGCAAGAACATACATTGAAATGGCGCCGGTAATATCAACCTCACAGGCCGATGGCAGTAATTTCTCGCTCATCATACTCATAGTAACACATGCTGCGCAACCATATGTATTTTGAATCGAATTCCAGCATTGAATGGCACTGGCATCAATGTTGTTTTCGGCAATCCAGCTTTCCACGGCCACCCCGAATTTTGCCTGCCGGGCCACCTGAAACGATGTAATCTGCGAATCAATATCTCCATAGTTTTTGATTCGCCTAATCATATCTTTAACATCCTTCACCTCATCGTCCAAACTGCGTGCGGCATCTAATATCTCCGAGAGGTCAACGGGAATAACGGTAATATTTGAGGCCTGTAAAATCTTCTCACTTGATCGCATGGTCTGAAATGCGCCGGGTCTGGCTCCTATGGCACCGATGCGAGAACCTTTCAAACCACCAACAACTCTACAGATAGCCGCGAATTTATCAACATCGGCCTTGAATAAGGGGCTTTCTATTGGATATGTATGATAAGTCGTATCAGTGAATGGAATTCCATACTGGTACAGATTATTACAAACAGATAGTTTACCGCAGAACGCATCCCGTCTGCTATGGACGTCAACCTTATCGTTATCATCATCACATGCCTGGACCAGGACAGGGACATTCAGTTTTGCCATACTGAGTGCGTTAACGATACCAAGTTCATCGCTAAAGTTTGGCAAAACAACAATTATACCGTCTATATCATCACAATTATCTCTGAATAGCTTCGCGCATTTGCGGGCATCTTCCACTGTCTCAATAACACCTGTGGGAGTCTCTTCCGATGGAAGAATTACATAGTCATAGCCCCACTTGCCCATCTGCTCAAGTAATTGCTTGCGTGCTGCAGATGCCAGCTTTGCATTAAAGATATTTCGTGTACCTATAATTAGACCGAACGTCGGTTTCTCTTTGAACCCCATTATCTTACCTCAATTTTCTACTTATTGTCTCATTCTTAAATTCTCTTGTTTGTTAAAACGGACGAGACTGCCTGTTTCCAGCCTCTGCAATTCTTTTGTACGGTTTGAATATTCATCTTGAAACTGAAGACCTTATCAACTTTTCGTAATGTTTGAACCTGGTCTAAATCCCGCCAAAGTCCCACAGCAAGACCTGCCATTGAGGCAACACCGAAAGCCGAGACCTCTTCGATATTTGTTCGTACGAGCCTGCAACGCAGCATATCTGCCTGAAATTGCATCAGGAAATTATTCCTGGTCGGCCCGCCATCTACACAAAGTTCCTTAAGCGTCATACCGGAGCCTTTGGTCATCAAATCCAATACATCCTTGATCTGATAGGCAATTGCTTCCAGAGCTGCTCTAACTATATGTGCTCTTTTCGTGTTCCTAAGCATACCACTAAGGCACGCCTTAGCTTGATTATCCCAGTATGGCGCCCCTAATCCTGAAAATGCCGGTACAAGATACACACCATTATTATCCGCAACCGAACTTGCTATCTCTTCAGTCATATATGAATTGGGAACGAGCTGAAGGTCCTCTACAAGCCATTTAATGGTCGCACCGGTGCAATGAATATTACCCTCGAAGGCATAGGTAATTTCCCCGTCATATCCGTAGCCGATCGATGTGACCAGACCCGGAGGGCTCTTCATCGGCTTTTGACCGATATTCATCATGACCGACGAACCGGTCCCATAAGTCGCCTTTGCCATACCTTCTTTAAAACAGTTTTGTCCAAATAATGCGGCATGTGAATCACCCATTACGCCAGTGATAGGAATCTCACGCTCGAATACTTCATTAATTGCCGTATACCCAAAGATCTCGTCTCCATACCTGACTTCAGGTGCCATCTTCACCGGCAATCCCATCAGTTTCAACAACTCCTGATCCCATTTGAGGTCATAGATATTAAAGAGCATCGTCCGGCATGCGTTGGAGTAGTCGGTTGCATGAACTTTGTGACCTGTAAGTTTATAAATAATCCAGGTGTCCATTGTTCCAAAGACAAGATCACCTGATTCCCCTTTCTCTCTCGCGCCTTCTACATTGTCGATAATCCATTTGAGTTTGGTGGCAGAGAAATACGGATCGATCAATAAGCCCGTTTTTGATTCAATCCTTTCAGACCAAACTTCATCACGTAGAGTTTTGCAGGTTTCCATTCCTCGCAGACACTGCCACACAATAGCATTGTAGATGGGTTTTCCGGTCTTTCTATCCCATATTAGTGCAGTTTCTCTCTGATTGGTTACCGCCAGGGCAACAATATGTTCCTGATCGACACCGCTCTTACGAATAGCATTTTGTGTTGCGCGCAAGGTATTTTCGTAAATCTCTTCCGGATTGTGCTCAATCCATCCGGGTTTGGGATAGTATTGTTTATGATTCTCATCACAGCGGATTACCATGTTACCCATGTCATCGAAAAGAATTGCCTTCGTCGAACTCGTACTTTGATCAATGGCAAGAATGTACTTTTTTTTCAACATCTCTGCAATTCCAACAAAACCTTTTATCTATGACCAATCAAAACCGAGAATGAATATGTTTATTAAGATCCTGCTCGTATCTCTAGCAGTATCCTCAAATCTACTCCGAATATAAAATCCTTAATTTTCAAAAGGAGCTTTGAATTTTGATATCATATTTATTTAGCTGATATCATCAATCCAAAGAAGATGATAATATTTTTAACTTATAATCACACTGATAAGCGTTATAAAACGTAATAATTGTACCTGGATTTCTTTGAAAACCTCATGGATCACACATCTGTATCGTATATATTAATAGTACTAAATGGAATGCCATATTGCGTCAATTTTTTGACAAATTGCGAACGAAATGATGAATTACAAATTATAAAAACTGGGAAGTCCTCTCTATATAATTTTAAATTGTGTATACGTTCTTTCTGATACTGGTACAAAAACCATTAAATGAATATTGATCCATATGGCAAGAGTGGACACACAGATTACATTTATTACGTAATTAGGGGGGAGATCAGCCGAATGTTAGTTTTACCCAATAATATTCATTGGTTCTTTAGTGTTGTGCCTTAGTTACTATTTTTCGGCATAGAGTTTATCAATCGCGACGGCTAAAAGAATCACGAATCCTTTGATGACCTTCTGCCAAAAAGGTGGCACCCCAAGGATAATTAATCCACTGTTTAAGACGCCTATAATCAAAGCTCCCAAAATCGTGCCGAGCACCGAGCCTTTCCCGCCGTACAGGGACGTTCCTCCTATTACCACTGCGGCGATAGAGTCAAGCTCATAGCCGTCGCCGGCAGTCGGTGTGGCCGAGTTTAGTTTCGATGTCACGATAAGTCCCCCCACCGCAGAAAGGGCACCTGCCAACGTGTAAACCAGAAGTTTAATCCTGTTAACATTCAGGCCCGAGAGCTTGGCCGCTCGTTCATTCCCTCCTACTGCATAAACGTACCGGCCGAATCTCGTTTTACGCAGTATGATTACGAAAATCGCTACTATGACCGCACATGTCCAGACCTGAACGGGCACACCGAGGAACCAGCCGGTACCCAGACATCCGAATGTCTTGCCGAGACCGGTTATCGCGGCTCCGCCGGTCCACAACTCGGTCAGACCCCTCGCAATTGTCAGCATTGCAAGTGTCGCGATAAAAGGAGGAATCCTGAAACGGGTTATCATTAAACCGTTGAATAATCCGAGAAGCGAACCCACAATCAATCCTGCCAGTATAGCTCCAAACAATGTAAAGCTGATAAATAAATTCAAAGAGGGAAATTCCAGGCCGTTCTTTAACAACCCGGCCATAACGGCTCCGCTTAGGGCAAGAACCGACCCGACAGACAAGTCGATCCCACCTGTCAAAATCACAAGTGTCATGCCTACCGAAAGACACATGTTGACGGAGATCTGCCTTAATACAAGCCAGAAGTTGTCTTTTGTGAAGAAACCCTCTGCAAAGATGCTCAAGATCACTATTAATAGCAGCAGAGCCAGTAGTGACTGGAATCTGACTAAGATGGCCTTATGGTCTTTTAATTCGAGCATTTTTAGATCTTATTCTTTTACAGAATTTTGTAGCTTCAAGCTTTTGGGGATCGCCGCCTTCATAATCGTCTCTTCGGAAAACTGTGGACGTGTGAGTTCGGCTGTCAGCTTTCCTTCCGATAGGACAATGATTCGGTCCGAAATGGCCATTATTTCCGGCAGTTCCGAAGAGACCATCACTATTGCAAGGCCCCTCTGTACAAGTTCATTAATCAGTCTATAAATTTCGTTTTTTGCGTTAATGTCGATTCCCCGCGTCGGTTCATCCAGCAACAGAATTCTCGGGTCGGTGGCGAGCCACTTGGCAATTACCACTTTCTGCTGATTTCCACCGCTCAGGTTTTCGACAATTTGACGTACGGATGGTGTTTTTATTCCCAATCGCTCGATATAGCCCCGAGCCAGTCGAGTTTCGAGTCTGTCACTCAGGAATCCTAAACGCTCGGTCTGTTTCAAGCTTGCCAGACTAATACTCGAAGCAACCGACATTTGTAGAACTAAACCTTCCTGTTTTCTGTCTTCGGTGATAAAACCTATCCCTGAATCGATTGCATCGACCGGTGAATCGATTTTGACTGACTGTCCGTTTACAAAAATGCTTCCTGACGACGTTTTCGGATGAAGGCCAAAGATCGTCTCCAACAGCTCTGTCCGACCGGCTCCCATCAAACCGAATATGCCCAGGACTTCACCGGCTTTGACCGTAAAGTTGACGTGGTTTACAATATAGTCACCCGGTCTTTCCGGATGAGCGAGGCATATGTCCCTTACACTAAAAACTTCCCCTGATTTTACTACTTCGGACTTGACGAAAAAATCCTTTATGTCTCTTCCGACCATCATTCTCACTATGTCATCGTGCGAAAGTTCATCAACCAAACTGGAACCGACAAACTTTCCATCGCGTAAAACCGTAACAGTGTCTGCGATCTGGAATAGTTCATCGAGCTTGTGTGTTATATAAACTATCGCAACACCCTCAGTCTTGAGAGACCTTATAAGCTCGAAAAGAACCTCAATCTCATGCTCGCTGATCGCGGAGGTGGGCTCATCCATTATTACAATTTGGGCATCCAGTGACAGGGCATGGGCGATCTCGACAACCTGCTGCTGGCCGATACGCAGTTCGGAAATTTTTGCCCGTGGACTAACGTGTAAATCAAGTCTATTTAGTAGCTTTTTGGTTTCTCTATGCATTTTCCTGTAATTGATCAGGCCGAATTGATTGATAAATTCCCTGCCTAAAAAAACGTTCTCGGCGACACTCAGGTGCGGAATCAGGTTCAGCTCCTGATGTATTATTGCAATACCGTTGTCCTGCGCTTCTTTCGGATTCGAGAAAGTGACCTGGCGGCTGTATAGAAAAATCCTCCCCTCGTATTCCTGATATACTCCAGAAAGAATCTTCATTAAAGTCGATTTGCCTGCACCGTTTTCGCCGACAATAGCATTGACCTTACCTGCGTGAATCTCCAGAGTGACGTCGTCCAGGGCTTTGATTCCACCGAATGCCTTGCTGATTCCGTCAGCTTTCAGAATAACGTTGTTTGTTTGAGATAATGACATAATTATATGTTGCTGTACAAAGGTTACTCCAATTCCAGCCTTATTGGCACGACTTTGACAAGATGAAACTCCTTTCCCTCAGCACTGTCACTAACCAATTGCCCGAAAGGTGTCTCTTCGACGGCATCTTGTGCAACCTGAGTCGCTCCGATGAATCCGACTGTGTCACCGACCCGTGGATTATTATCCAAAAAAGGCCTTATCACTTCCTTAACCACTATCTTGTTGATTTCGCTGCCTATCTCATTGAACTTCATCGTATCCGAAAACTCGCTTACATCGACCAGACTCGATGCGTCACGAACGGCATTTCCCGGAATATAGAATCCGGATATTATCCTGATATCAGGATTCGTCCACGGTTCTTTAAGGCTAATATCTAGAAAATCATCACCTAAAGAATGGATTTTACCCTCGCCCTTGAGCAGGTAGGCATATATCCTCGATACTCCCGGCGCCCTGCCGTATTTCTCGATGGCTTCGGCCATATTCGTATTGAACAACTCAATTAATTTTTCTGCATCTACGGCCTTGTCCAGAACGCCATTCAATTGATTGTTCCAGAAGTCCATGGCATACTCAGTCGCGTTGAATGTCACTGCCCGTTGTTGTTGCTTTACTTGCTCCAGGTTCTCGAAGGAGACACTAAAATACACCACAGCCGAAATTACAACTGCTGCTATGATATATTTATATACATTCTTCATAAATTTCGGCGCGTACAACGCCTTTGCTTGAAAAACGGTGCTAATCTTCGGACTGCCTGCCATAGGCAGTATATTTGGCGATATTTTCCTGTGTCACTAACTCGACAGCGACCGGAACTTTTTGTGGGAAATCCCTCTTGCCACGGATGTATTCGTCGACATGTTCAGCTGCCATTCGGGCCATCCTCTTGGGAAACTGCATTCCTGTAGCGATTATTTTACCGTCACGAATCGAATCGATTACATCCCTGGCACCGTCGAAACCGAACACCATTACCTCATCCGCCTTACCTGCGGCGACAAGGGCCTGGTAAGCGCCCATCGCCATCGCATCATTACAACAAAATACTGCATCGATATCGGGGTTGGCCTGAAGGATCGATTCGAGCACTTCCATCGCCTTGGTCCGGTCGAACTCGGCGGTCTGCTGGGCGACCATCTTTAGTTCCGGATAGTTATCGACAACACTGTGAAAGCCCTTCGAGCGGTTCCAAGTATTATTGTCACCGAGAATTCCAAGTAGCTCGACATATCTGCCTTTTCCATTCGTCTTTTTGACGAAATACTGACCCAGCTCCACACAGCCGGCGTAATTGTCGGACAATATCTGCGTGACTGCGACGTCATTGGAGTTAATTTCCCTGTCGATGCAGAATGTGGGTACGCCCGCCTCTTTGGCTTTCTTAACGTTCGCAATTGAGCCGTCCGCATCGGTCGGATTGAATAAAATAGCTTCATAGCCTCCAGCGATAATATTGTCGAAATGGTCCGACTCTTTGGCGGTGTCGTTCTGAGAATCGAAAACTGTTGCTTCGTAACCAAGTTGCTCGGCCCTTTCTTTTGCGGTATCGCCTAAAACAACGAACCAGGGGTTATTCAATGTGGAAATCACGACCGCTATTTTCTTAGCGGCTTGAGCTTTTTCCTTGCTTGATGATGCCTGTTTTTTTTGTCTGCAACCAGAAACGAAGGAAGTAAGAGCTAAGATCATAATAGAAAATAGGAATAGCTTCTTTGTCATTAATGAACTCCTAAATTACTATAACTTGATAAATTCTGTTATAATTTATGGCACAATACACATTATTCTATCTTTATAAATTCCAAAGTGCAAATCATATACAATTTCTGAACAGACAATTTAATCATTCAAAAAATATCAATCATTTCCCTCTTTATTCAAGGCTCGGCTATGATTGTTTCCTTATATTGGACCTGATTATGGTCGAAGCAGGTCGAGGATCGTTTGGAATTTTTCCGTGCCAGGGCGGACCTCCGCATCTTCAGTTCCCCAGAGTTCATCAGTAAATGCAGCTTCTGTAACTGTGAAATAAACGTGTCCGTCTCCAAACAACGCGTTTAATCCTGTGGGCCGAGAACCGGACACATGAGACAGCTTGCTTTTTTGCCAAATGGCGTCGGTAACAGCCGTCCTGTTTGGATTGAGATCATTATACTTTGAGGCAACTTTCGGAAACCCATTTTCATCCAGTTTTCTGCTTTGTGGATAATAAGAATATCCGGTTCGAACCCATTGGTTCAAGCCCATTTCCGTGTTGTAGTTCTGCGGAAGAGTTCCCCACAGAGCAGGATCGTTATAGTTCTTGAACTTTAGCCAGTCGATCTTGGAAGAAAGGCAATAGAAAATTCTCGGGTCCTTTATTATCCCTGAGGAATACAGCAAGCCCAGCTTCAACGGCCTTTCATAACTTATCCGGTAGGCGGTGTATGGATGGCCGGGATCTTCGTTTTCCGGGAGCTTTCCATCTTCTCCATCGGCGTACAGTACAAGACCAACACCAATCTGTTTGAGGTTCGCCGCACATCTAACCTTTCTGGCTTGTTCTCTTGCCGAGTTTAAGGTCGGCATCAAAATACCCATCAGCAATGCAATGATCGCAATGACCACCAGCAGTTCAATCAATGTGAATCCCTGAGACCTTAAAGTCGTGTTATAAAACCTTGATATCATATATCTTCTCCGATGGATGAATGGTGCAATGTATTTTTAAGAGCATTTTTGATTCCGAAGGTCTCTACATAAAACTGAGGGAGCGAAAATGCCTCAATAATCGACTGCTCACTTTCTCTTGATTGTGTCATTATTTATGCGAATGACAGTTTATTCAAATTCATCATAGAGATTAACAAATAAGGCGAACAATAGCTCTACCATAATGTTATTATCTATATCTTTATATACAAAGAAATGTCATTTTGCGTCTATTTTTAGCCAATATGCGAATAATTACCTGATATTTATAACTCTAATATACAAATGTTCGACAACATTTTTTCTTCTTCCATCAATCAGAACTTTACAATCAACATTATTATGCAAAGGTTGTAACTATATCTATCTGACGGGCGAATCTTAAAGCCAGTTTTGCAGTCAACTAGATCCAAATATAAAACCAACAGGAGAGTGCAGCATGATTCCTTGATATGATAAAGTTAATTAGATCGATACAGTCGTATATCATCTATGTACATTATACCTTCACCACCTGGCTGCTGATTATCTCTATCTCCTAAACCAATACCTAAAGTGTCGATATTTGTAAGATCAACGCCCTGATCTGCAAATCTCTGCAATGGAATATTCCATTCGGTCCACTGGTCTTTTGAAGTTGCATTCGGATCATCATGATAAATCACGGCATTGTTATTGAGAATTACATACAACGGCTCGATATCGTTGGTCAATAAGCCTATATCTTGAGAAGTCCATTCCGGACCAACAGTTGTATCAGGGAAGCTGACATTGGAAAATTTGGACTCACAGACAACGACCGGGTCGTGACTTGTAACCGCCAGACCTATATATATAGGATTAGACATGGTGATTTGTCTCAAGCTGAACGATGTCCAGTCCGAACCATTTTCTGAGTAGTAAGCTCTTACTAGTCCGCCAGAGGTGTGTTCAAGTCTAATCCAGTAAGGGACAGCAACGTTGGGATCAAACTGCCGATCCGTAGTATCATCGACGGCGGCGCGGTACTGGAAACGAACTCCGTTTTCAGGGGTTATTAAAAGTGCACAGTATCTGGCGTTTGCATCCAGCGTATCACGTATCATAATACCGGCCTTGGCAAATGGATCTGTGTTTACCAGACTATCAACCCTTGCCGTTATTTTACAGGCGCCGCTTACCTCCTTATAAGCAAAGTGAAATTGGTCGGAACTGTCCCAGATGTCCTCGCCTATGCCCTTGACCGTAAAGATGCCAGCCGGTTCCTCGACGAAACTGCTGACCTGGGTGGGGTAACCTCTGAACCATATTGTAAGGGATTCGACACCTTCTTGCGTCCAATCCTGTGGTTTGTCCCACCGGCATTCGGCTTCTGAATAGTACAATGTCCCGGTTTTTTCGAGTTCGGTGCCTTCGTTTATGGTGCCATCGTTGTCGTATTGCAAAGGCATTGATTGTTTGCCTAAGTGAATTATATCTTTCTCGACAGAAGGAAAATCTATATAGCCAACAGTCATGCCGGTATTATTAACATAGTAGTCTAACCATGTATCGTATATTATATTATCGACGTCGTTATAGCTCTCGAAATCATCTACGGGCAGGAAGTTGGCGGTAGTGAAGCTCCAGACATTACCTTTCCAGGGACTGTTTGGGTCTCGATCATTGACTTCATCGACACGCCAATAATAGGTTTGCGCGAAATCGAGTTGTGGCAGATTGTAGGTTCTCCCTGTTTGATTGGGGCTAACCAGAATGTCTCGGGGGTCGTCTATACTGGCATCATTAACATCATTAAAATCAGTGCCAAAATAGACGTTGTGAGTCCTGGCAAACCGGCCCGGAGTCCAAATCAAGTCGGTATCACGCGTCACATCCATTGCTTTGTTTTCTGGTATCGGTCCATTTGCCAGGATAGAGCCATATATCAGGTCAATGGCATTTGTGATATAGATTTCGTCAACACCAATCCAACCCCATGTGCCCTCAAAGGCATCGACCACGTCAATGTAAACCGTCTGACCGACAAAGGCTGAAAGGTCAATCGTATCCTGTCTTAATGTTATTTGACCATCGGTCAATACGCTGGCAAGGAGTGAATTATCTGCAGCGGAACGGACGGCAATACCGGAAGAATCATCTGTATATCCTTCGCCCTGAATCACAGGCGCATGGGTGTCGACGCCTCCACCATGGGCCCAGACTGTTAGTACTGCTCCATCCAACAGCAACACGGGTGGAGAAGTAGCGATTTGGTCATTGCTTGCGCTATGGAGACCATCTCCCCACTGGCTTAGGTTGTAAGTATTCAGATAACTGGACTGTCCTCTACTATTCGTGAAGTCATAGGGTGGATCAACAGCAGCCGCACCAAATGGGTCGTTACAGGGGCCATATTGGAGCACGCCATCCAAAACATGACAACCCTCCACAATCGCGGGAATTAGCCCTTCAAACTGGTTGGGTTCTCCAATGGTCCAGGCCAGACCGGCATCCGGCAAGCCGTTATCCCCGCCTACACCTGTTAATGATTCATCACCGGCTATGTTGGGAACATCGGCAGCGGGAGTCGCGGGATTTAAACTCCACAAAGTAAATCCATGGTCGTTTCCGTTCTCAAAATCCCATATAACCTCTGCACCGGCCGATGAGGTCAGGAAAAGGGACAACGCTAAAACAATAATAATGTGTTTTTTACACATAATAATACTCCTTGTTAAAGATTCATCGTAAATAAATATGTTTTGGCCACAAACAAAACACCCGTTGTTTTTAATTAGCACCATCAAATTCATTATCAACTATGCCCATGTCATTTGAACAAAACAACAGATAATAATCGAATTTACATACAATATGCCCACGTTATGTACGATTAGATGTTGCCTCCTCCTCCTTGAGACCTTAGATCAGATATCTCACCTCCTTCCCAGAGACTTATATACGATCAAATCTCCTTTAATGATTTAACCAACACTTCTAAAAAATACCCTCAATCAACACAAGGCTAAGCTAAAAGAATTGACCAATCACTTTTTTTCTCAAGTGTGTTACTATTTATGTAAATGATAATTTGATCCGATGCCTTCTTATTGGCGTATCCAAAGTGAAAGACTCAAGAACCTTCAATTATCATTATTATCGATTATAATCATGCATAAAAAAAGACCATTTTGCGTCTATATTATATCATTTTGCGAATCCAACATCTCTTTACATTGATTAATTCCCGTTGCTCCTTTTTTGCAAGGCCTTGGTAAATCTATCCTATGCTGCTCCCCATTTGTGGCTTGTTCCAGAATATGGTTTTTCAACAGAATATGGAATTGAACATGATCAGTACACAGAAGAAGGGCCTGTATTCAAAAGAATTCAGGCCCTAAGAAGGAGGTTATTATTCCTGTTCACCTCGGCAACTCCAGCCGGTCCTGTGACTAGTTGGGACTCGAGATGATTTCACGTGGACGGCCTCGCGGTTTGCCTAAAGGTCAACATTCACTATCGCGCCGTACCTTAGAACCAGCGCGTCTGGTACTCGGTCTCAGTGTAAAGTGAGGTCGCTCCCACAATATCTGAGTACGATCCCGAGACCTTGTCGAAGCCTGGTACAACATACCCTGTACCCTCATACGTGAGCACAGTGCCAGCTTCAGGGCGGTCTCCTGAAATAGTCGGTGCAATCGCGCGGAAAATCGGGTCAATAGAGCGAAGCGATTGCTGCGATCTCTTCCCCGGTTAACACTTTTCAGACACAAACAACATGCTACTCTAAAGGAGCATATAATAAAATGTCATCTATGAAAACCATGCCGGAACCACTGGATTCGAAACCAATCGTCAAAATTGTGACATTCCCCAGATTGATACCCAGAGAAGACAAATCCACAGAGAATTCCTGCCATTGAGCCTGAGTAAGATTGCCGTCGTATGTAACCCTGGTGCCATTGACCTTTACATACATCCTGTCGGTTCCTGCGTTATTAGGGTCACCATAGAACCACAAAGTCAACTCTGCAGGAGAACCACTGGTCCAGTCCTGACCGATGGGTAGATCTGATAACCTGACGGTAACCTCTGATAAACTTGCACTGGTGTTGTCGTACAACACCGGCGCCGATTGCCGGCCACCGTGAACGGTGTTCGTTTCCATCGAAGAACCGGTAGGATAACCCATGGTTGAGCCGTTTATTGAGGGATTATCAAAACCATCAATCCAGGTCAAATAGACCAGATTGCTGCCTTCTTGACCTTCAGGAATGTCATTGTAGGACTCGAAATCATCTACCACAAGATATTCACTTGTTGTGAAGCTCCATGTTGTACCCTCCCAGACTGGGACGGCATTGGCGTTATTGACCTCATCAACACGCCAGTAGTAAACACTGCTTAAATCAAGAGACAGAGGACCATAGCTTGCTTCTGAAACGGTTACGGCCGGAACTGTACCGTCAATCACAGATTGCTCGTCTTTGCTGATATACGCGTTATGCTCAGCCGCCTCTCTGCCGGCTCTCCATCCGAGGGTCGTATCTATAGCAATATCCGTGGCCCCATCTTCAGGGAGCGGGTATCTTGCATCAGTGGGTATGTACATGAAACGCACCTCGCTCAAACCATACTGGCTAAACAGGCCGTTACTCCAATTGCTATTTGCGGTAATTTTAACAAATTTTACGGCGGCACCATCAAAAGCAACGGTAGTATTATAGGTATAATCTTCCGTACCTGTTGCCGCTGCGACTTCAGGAACATCCGTCAGTTGTGTCCAACTGGAGCCGTCACTCGAATATTCAATGGTTATATCTTTGAGGCCGAACATTGTAAGAACAGACTGGCCGTTGTAATTCCATATCTGCATTTCATGTAGTTTATAGACCTTATCGAACTCATACTCAATCCAGACCGGACCTTGGTCATCCATGCTGCTGAGCCACATTTTAGTTACATCAGTTGAGTGAAAATCGTTCGCGTTCAGGCCTGAACCATTGACCGTATTTTCCGGACCTTTTCCTTCTTCATTACTGGATGCCGTAGCGATTATACTCTCACCGGAAATCGGATACGCCAATGATTCAACTGTAAAGCTCCATACAGCACCAGTGGTTACTGTGGAGTCTGATGAGTTTACATCATCGATTCGCCAGAAATAGGTTGTACTGAATTCAAGCCGGCCGGGATCATACGAGTTGGTATCCTGGTTCGGTCTGACAGCAATACCGTCATTGACATCATCGAAATTGGTTCCAAAATACACATCACTCTTACCGTTAATAGTTCCCGGTGTCCAGCTTAACACCACATCTCTTGATATTTCTGTGCTTTCATTTTCCGGGTTTGGACTTGAAGCCAGACCTTGTGTACCTATTTGAACGCTCTGAATTTGCTCCAGCGTGAGAGCATCGCCAAATATTTTCACTTCGTCGATCAAGCCACGAAACTGGCGACCTGTCATGTTTCGCTGGTTTCCGGCGAAATTGCCGATAGCCAGTGGTTGAATATTGTTGCCCACAGCTCCTCCTTCAGCATATGTTATGGCCACATCTTTTGCGGCTGGCTCGGTAGCGCTGCCAAAGTAGTATGTCACCTGCTCGCTTGCCAGGGTGGAATCGTAGGTAAGCGCAATGAAACGCCAGTTGTCCGGGCCGGCAGCGGCATCAGTGGGAATCATGCCTTCCGACGATCTTGTCGGCCTATTATTCGGCCAATCCGGCCATTCGTTGACACTCATATGCAAGCCGCCGGTGCTCAAGTAAACAAGGTCCAGGCCATCGCCGTTCTGTCCAGCGTTCCAACACACCAGGCGGTTTCCGCCACTTCCTATAGTGCTGTCGGTGCAGTTGACCCAGAGGGTGACGGTGAATTTCTCTAATCCCGCCAATTCCGAATAATTGGTTAGGCTGTCGGCATAGTAGCCACCTGCTGTTGTTCCGAAATCCAGGCTGCTCGCACCACCCCCGGGGGGCACGTTGCTGGACCACATTGGCATCGGCGTGGAAAGGGTTAGTTCGCCGCCAGCAGTACCACTGTTGACTGTAGTTGTACCACTACCTTCATTGAAACCCAGATCGATTATGGGATCTGGAACAGACGCATCACACATCGAGGGTACAAGACTCAGTGCCAGAACAATTGATAATGATACAACCAACGTCTTAATATTTTTAAACATAATTAACCTCCTAAATACAAAATTGTACCAAACTTAACTACAAAATATACAAATTCATGCCCATATAATGTTTATTTAAATTGATTTTACCTCTTTCCCAGAGACATACTATACGACCAAATCTCCTTAAATGATTTAACCAACACTTCTAAAAAAATACCCTCAATCAACACAAGGCTAAGCTAAAGCAATTAGCCTTTTTCTCTTGAGTGTGCTCCTATTTATACAAATGATAATTTGTTCCAATTTCTCCTGTCGATGTTTCCAAAATGCAAAACTTCATTACTAACATATCATTACTATCAAAATCAGAGAACTCATCCGATATCCCCAAAAAGGGCCTATGCCGCAATGACACAGGCCCTGAATTGTCTTTATGACATCGAGACTAAGGAATCCCTTAACCTTAATCTACAGCATCCAGCCATGCGATGGCAGCGTCAAACAACGCCCAGCCTTCGTCCGAGAGAACACCGTCCTGATTGCCAGGTAGGCTGAACCCGACGATGCGGTTAACAGCCGGGCCTGCGCCTTTAGCCAGTTCAGCACCCTCATCGATTGCGAAGACAAGCGCGTACTCGGCGTCGGCAATGGTCATCGAGACGAGGTTCACAGCACCCGGAGCGAGTACGGATACCTCAGCGGTGGTTGTTGATGCCGACTCATGCATGAGGAAATCCATTGTTCCCAAGTTGAGGCCGGCGTTTACGACGATCGGGTGGGTATCATTGACAACATTAGCCGGGCCGATCACATCCTGCCAATCTTGTGTTCCTTCTTCAGCTAAGTTCATCTTGTGCCAGCCAAAGCCCTCACCGTGCATCATGGGCACATCGGCACCAACCAGCTTATTCATATCACTGGAGCTGATGGCCTCGGAGACAACCATGACGTCTAATGCCTCAGCGTCCGCCATTGTGAATACTTCGTTTTTAACGTCGTCGCCCCTTATAATCTCGACGACATAGCCCAGCGACTCGAGTCGTTCAAGCATCTGTGGCTCAAAACCCATCAACTGGTCAGGATCCTCGACGACCAGTCCCGCTATCGGAGGAACTGGCGGGTAGATCGATGCGATCTCATCCTCGGTTAGCGCCGCACCATAGATGCGGATATCTGCCATATCACCCGACATCGCTGTGTCCGTCTCGTCGGTTGATTCTCCAATCCACATATCCTCGCCACTGGAGATGTCACCCGAAACGTCTTCAGTAGATCCCAGCAATACGCCGTCCGCGTAAAGCGAAATCAGATCATTGGCCGCATCGCGAACTGCCACGACGTGGACCCACTCACCGGTTACAATTGCCGTGTCATCGACCTCAAGTTTCGTCTTTCCAACTGTATCATTGTCAATCGTGAAACGTACCGTGCTGCCGCTGGTATGGAATACCTCGTAGCGGTTCCCGGTACCTGGATCACCGTGTGTGCCCTTGATAATCCAACGATCGGCGGCACCAATACCAACCAGTTCGGTTGGGTAACGTATCAGCATTGAGATCGAGAAATCCACGTCTCCGAAATCCAGTACGTCGGCATGGGGTACCTCGATGTGGCTGCCGTCTATGTTGTCGAAGCTCACTCCGCCTTCGGCGAGCCACGATACACCCCCGACTAAAGTACCATCATTACCGCCCACGACGTCGGCGGCTACCGTACCGGCACCTTCATCCATCGGCCAGTGCGCAACCATCTCGGGTAGGACCAGTGTTGCATTGGTAATCTGAATTTCGTCAACGGCAATCCAGCCATAGCCGCCGGCAGCGGCGTCTACGACCTCGATGATAACCTCTTGACCTGCGAAATCCGATAGATCAAGGCTGAACTCATCCGGCATATTGCCGTCGTTGATCCCCCATGCTTCAGGGAATAGATTTGCCAGTAGTGAACCGTCATCGGCGGAGAGTACCGCGATGCCGGCCGATCCGCTGACATAGCCTTCATTCGGATCCGGATCCAGTTCTGGTGCCGTTGTGGTTCCGGCCCAGCTAGCGATGGCGGCGCCAACGGACCAGACGGTTAGCACGGCATTCGCATCCAACACGACAATAGGAGATGTGGCGATCTGGTCGTTCTCAGCGGTATGGAGTCCATCACCCCATTGACTTAGGGCGTAAGTGTTAAGGTAGCTGGATTGACCCCGACCGTTCGTAAAGTCTAATAAGCCGTCATCGCCAACTGAGGGGTTAAACTGATTGTTGGCGCCGTATTGGAGACGGCCATCCGCATCTCGATTATCACCCTCTGCAACTGCAGGGAATAGCCCCTCAAACTCGCCGGGCGATCCAATGTGCCAGGCCAGACCGGCCTCCGGCAGACCACCCGTCAATGCCTCATCACCTGCCTTGTCGGGATCATCCTCACCAGGGATGGGAGGAACGAGGCTCCTGAGAGTAAAGCCATGGTCGTTTCCGTTCTCGAAGTCCCAATTAACCGTCGCAGCACCGGCAGACGAAATCAGACAAAGAGACAATCCAAAAACTATTAATTTTTTACACATAATAATACTCCTTCAAAAAATATATTAGTAAATCAATATGTTTTGGCCACATACCAAAACGCCTGCCGCTTTTGACGAGCACTACTATGTTCCTCTCGAACAACTTCTAACAAAACGACAGACAATAATCGAGTTTACATACAATATGCCCAAGTTAGGTATGTCCGATTAGATGTTGCCTCCTCCTTCTCCAGACTTTAGATCGGATATTTCACCTCCTTCCCAGAAATTCAATATGAGATCAAATCTCTTTAAATGATTTATCCTACACTTCTCAAAATAACCTTCAATCACCATAAGGCTAAGCTAAAAGAATTGATCAATCACCTTTTTTTCTTGAATGTGTTGCTATTTATTTGAACGATAGTTTGTTCCAATTCCTCCTTATTGAATATCCATACTTAAAAACTCAATAACTTCAATGTATTATTATCGATTATAAAAAAGCATAAAAAAAGGCCATTTTGCGAATCCAACATGTATATAATTCCCGTTGCTCCTTTCTTCCAAGGCTCTGGTTGATCTACGCTGGTCCCTATTTGTGGCTTAGTAGCTAATATGGTATCTCTTTCTTCGGCCAGGCTAACCGGAAACCTTTCTCAAGATCCTCCTCCTTATCCTCTTCCTTTGTCCGCATCTTGGAATCAACATGCCCGTCAACAAAAACCATGTTCGCACCACCTCGATCACGATCTCCCGGGGCATTATGAAATGTAGCATAGTTGTCAATTTGCCTTGTCGCATTACCTACCGTAAAGTGCACATCATTGAAAGGATATTCACTGTACCCATCAATCGTCCATGTGTTCTCCTCCGTGAATGTGATCACCTCGGAGGCACGATAGACCTGCGACTCTTTGCTGACTCCCGTCACACCTGCACCCAGCCAGTTTGACCAAATGCTGCCACTTTTGCCCACATAAGAGTTCATCACATAGCTCACTGCTGTATCTTCCCAAGCAGTCCCCCTCACGAGCTTAGCAAAAACCGGACACATGTGGCAGTCCAGATTCTTGATGTACGGCCATAACTCGCCATCCGGAGTTTCTCCTTCTTTGACATAACTGCTGGTTGTGGACTTCATCCATCTATCGGTATCAGGAAAAAAGTAGTCGTTTTCGTCCAGATACATTCGCAGACCGATGCCATACTGATTTAGATTGGAACGGCACATTATTGTCTTAGCCTGTTCTCTAACTCGGCTTAAGGCCGGCATTAAGATTCCCATCAATAATGCAATAATGGCAATCACCACCAGCAGCTCTATCAGAGTAAATCCATCCTTTCTTATCTTCAGCATAATTACCCTCTTAAAATTTGAATTCTCATATGTATATTTCAAATACCTAACCTATGATTTGATGCATATATCCTGCGCAATCTTACTGCTTTTACTAATCTTCATTTTGTTATACAGGTACTTAGAAAACAAGGCCATTTTGCGTCAAAATCTTACCATTTTACGAATTATTTACAGAATACGTAAGTATCCCAGTCCACATCTTTTTTTAGTTTTACTCGGTAATGGACATCCATCTGAATACCATTCATTTCTTTGGGAAAATGGAGTAATGACAGATCTTGGTCTATTGGATAGTGGCTATAGCTATGCTAATGCAATCAATGACTTTGGTTATATTGTAGGTTACTCTGGTACAGGGTGGCCTAACTATCAAGCAGTTGTTTGGGATAATGAAGGAGACATATTCGATCTGAATGAATTACTGCTACAGAATTCAGGTTGGCATCTGATTTATGCCTCCGACATTAACAACAGTGGACAGACTATAGGTTAACAATATAACCATTTAGCACCATAAAAGCAAAAGAAAAAACGCACAAAAACGCTCTACGGCGGACGATCCAGCAGGTGGGTATGAAACCGGATCGGTATAAATGGCGGGTAAGGCTGTTGAAATAGGGCTATACCTGCAAGTGTCTTAAAAACCGCTATTGAGTGGATTGGAAAAGATGTTATACTGGAAAAAGCAAAATCGAAAAATGAATTTTTGCTTATCGGTATCGGGTCAGCGGAGTAATTAACCGCTAAAGCGGCTTGGCTTTTGGTAAGGTCTTCATTCACCTGCTAACCTGCCCGAAGCCAGCCCGCCCAATTAAAAGTAAGGTGAAGCATGGCAAAAAATAAAAGAAATCAAAGTAAACTTGAAGCAGCCCTGCAAAAACCTCAGAGACCCGACAAATCAGAAACATATACAACTTTTGCTCTATGGCAATCGGCGGCAATTGCACAAGGTGCATTGGAACTTGTAGATCTTATAGAGACAGTCGGGAATAAACAATCAACACTTAATAAAATTGATGCCCTGCGAAGAGCAATAGTTTATACAGATGCAAATCAAATATATCCAAAACTTCAAGACGACCAGGCTAATTTAAAACTAATAGAATTCAAAGATTTGCTTTTGGCAGTACTTGAAGAAATACTGCCATATTATAAATCATTAAATAAAAAGCCGGTCCCGGTGGAAACGGTCGAAAATCTAAAAAGACTGGCTGGGCAGCTTCAGCAATATGCAGTTGAATACAAAGAACACATACCGTTAGAAACAGTCACGGACGAAATGAGAAGCCTTGCCGATGAAATACTCAATTACAATTATCCGGATATTTGTTTAACAGGCAAGGCTTCAGGGATTAGCTTTATACTTGGAGCTATAGTCTGTGATTTATATGAATCAAAAAAATTAACAGAAGATGAAATGCAAGCAAAGTCTTATCTATCTCAGTCGAAGAATCTTTTAAATGAGTTTCCCGCAAAGCGGTCCTGGCCAAAAAATGCAAAAGAACAACAGCAATTTAAAAACAAAACATCAGAAGACATTAAATATTTTGCAGACCAGCTTGATAAAAATCCAGTTATTAAGCAATACCAGGATTTTTCATACATTTTGAATAACGAGAACAAAAAAATTCTAAATATCCTTGAAAAAACAAATCCCAGTAACTCAGAATCAAACAAATCCAGAAAACATTTATCTGAAGAAGACAATAAGCGATTTTTTGAAAGAAAGCCCGTAGAACAAAAACCGATAGATGATTTGGAATACTTACGAGACTGGATAAAACGCATAAAAAACTATATGGATTTTGTAGAAGAAAAATTTAGAAAAATAGAAGAATCAAACCCTATATTGCCGGATGCAGAGCGTTATGATATTCTTACAAATGAAAGTATAATATCTCTTTATGAGCCGTTCGGGTCTGAGATTATTGCTTTGACCTGTCTTTATAAAAAATATCCTTTTGCGATTCAGCCAATAAAAGATTTTTTAGAATCCTTAAAAAATGAATGTTATCTTTTATGCAATAAAGAATCTAATGAAGGGGAGAAATTAATAGCAGCAGAAAAATTACATGATTCTCTTTTTGAATTAATGATGAAGATTAATACTGCTATCGAAAGCATAGAAAAAAGTAGGGCTGAAACAAATCAAAGTGAACAATCCGGCGGTGGAGCGGACATTAAAGAGGGGCAGCGGAGGAAAATTTATAATAAGACAAAAATGGGATTAAGAGAATTTTTGGAAAAAAGAACAGACGCAGAACTTGGAGTAATTGATAGTAAAATCAAGCGGATAAAAGCTGTTGATAAAAAGAAGTCTCTTTTGCCAAAAGTAGCAAACAAACCCAAAGGAAATCAGACCAAGCTTTACTACGAAGATGATTTAATCGCTGTTTGGTCTAACCTCAAAGATGCAATTCCTACCTTGCCAAACCTAAAATAGTTACCTAAAAGCTGGAATTTTTCATACCATAGTTAGAAACTTTAAATCATCCACCTTTTCAATATTTTCATACAGCTTTTTAATAGCAGTATGAAAACAAAAATATATAAGACATTGAGTGTCACTGCAAGAATGTTAGGTTTGCCAACTACCTATATAAAAGAACTTGCAGAGAGAAACAAAATCCCAGTGTTAAAAGTCAAAAACCGAATGCGTTTTAATCCTGAAGCGGTTAGACAAGCACTTGATGAACTCGCAGCAAGGGGCGATATTGACTATGCAGAATAATACAGAAACAATTGAAACTACCAGGCTAATGACATCTAAGAACGCAGCGAAATATCTTTGTATTTCTGAACGTAAGCTATGGGATATGACAAAGACCGGAGAAATCCCGGCAGTTCGATTAGGCCGAGCGGTTCGATATGACCGAAGTGATCTAGATAGTTTTATTCAGCGGGCAAAGGGGATATGTATTACGGAATTATAAATGACTACAGTGACAACCAAAAAAACCGAAATACCCAAAACCACAACCAAGTTTATTGAGATTGTCAACTGGCAAAAGGCCCAGAGTATGACTATGTCCGATGCACCTTGGCTGAAGCTATATACATCGATCCTTGATAATGACCGTATCGATTTGCTAGATGATGCTTCTTACAGGCTACTAAACGGGCTTTGGGCACTTGCGGCAAGGATGGGAACTCATATATTTCCAGCCAATCCGGGCTGGCTTATGCGACGAATACCATTTCTAAAAAAAGAACCAGATTTAACACCTTTGCTTGAAGCAAAGGATATGTACGGCCGCGCTGCTCCGTTTATCCGCTATTGCAAACCGCCAGCCGAGGTGACCGAAGAAGAGGGTAAGAGCAAAAGAACAACAAAAAAGAAAACAGCAAAAAAAACAAATAAAAAATCAACAACAAAAAAAGAGGAGAGTAGAGAAGAGCAGAGCAGAGAAGAGAAGAGAAGAGAAGACGAAACCCTTACGGATTTCGGGAGAGAAGAGAGAGATTTAAAAAAAACGGGTTTAAACTCAGTTAGTGAGAAAGAACAGAAAAAGACAGAGCAAAATCCGAGCAGAGCACAGACAGAACAAAATACAGCAGAGCATATCCCAACAAGCCAAAACAGACCACAAAACCCGTCAAACCCGATGGAATCCGAAGTGACGGCTGTTAAAGCCCATCATGTGCCAAAACAGCCGTCCTCGGCTCTCAGAGGAGGTGATCCGCAGCATATAGGTCGGATTATATCCGACAGGTTCCCAGCTCACTGGCAGGACCCGGACGCAAAGGCTTTTGGTTGGGAAATCGTTGAGGCTTTGGGAATTTCAACCGATAGAGAGAATCAACAGTCGCGGGCTGAGTGGGGGGCGTTTGCGTCCTGGTGGTCAAGGTTGAAACAGGTTGTGCCTTCAGTGGTTTATGAGGAACTGCGAGCAGTTGCGATTGCAAAGGCCGAATACGTGCGTATAAAAGGCAAATCTGCACGTAACAAGAGCGCCGTATGGTTTGGAATTGTTTCAGGAATACTTTCATCGAGGGATATATCCTTACCACCTGCCAGGGCAAGCCCGAAGGTATCAATATTCAGCTTTCGATGTAAAGCAATGTAAAGTAGATCAGCCTCTACAAATAAAGCGATTTGAGATTTTTACAACTTGAAGCGAAACTATGAAAAATGCGATTGTAACTACAGTTATACTAAGATGTTATGCGTGAGTCCTTCCCGGCGGCTAGAAACAAGCGGGTAAGTGCACGGCAGGAAAAGGATGGATATAAAAATTTTTTTCTGACTTTATATACATTAGTCATTGAAAATAAGGGGCTTATAGAAGCATTTTTCAACATGAAAAAGGAATATAAATGCAATGGAAACTTGAGGTATGCTTTGATATGCATCAACAAAGGTATAGAGGGGGCAAAATGATACAAACTTTTTGTTTCACAGACCGAGTTGCCATCTATACACAGAAATTCACGAGTTTCGAGGGGGGGGTCTCAAGAGACTATAATAAACACAATTATAATGTATTGAGCGGCGATATGGCAGATGCAATTTAAAAAGGCTTATTTTTTCGGGGTAGATTTAAAGTTCGACCAGAAAATCTACAGACGCCTAGAAAGGTAAAAGACAGCGATAAAAACACTTGTTACTTTTTATCTGCTCTATAAATAGCTTTTGTGATTTTTAATAGCACGGAAAAAAGACTTGCAAAACATTTAAATCAAGGATAAATTATTATCGTGAAAACTTTAAGAAACAATTCAATAATAAAAAGCATGGCCGGGCGTGGTTTGTCTGTAAGAGGCAACCGATTCTAAGTTTCTTAGAGTTTTCACAACGACCGGCCACCTTTTTTAATAAGGTAACGATATGGAAGTAAAAGATGATCAGGCAAGAAACAATCCAAGAACTCAAAGATAAGATTGATGCTATATTTCAAGCTTACGTGCGCACTGAGGAAAACCTGAGAAAGGAGATAGGTGACATCTCTTGGGGAGAAATTTCGGATAGTGATGCATCGAAAGCGTATTACTACCTTGAATATATGCTTGCCAATATCACTCGTCAGTCATTCTTGACAATGACTTGCTCGTGGTTAGAGATGACGATGGACGTAATTGGCGAAGCCTATATTCCGAATTATATGAACAAAATCAAGTACACAAACAGTGGTAAGAGAAGAAGAAGTGGTTGGTTAAAAAATCGCCTCACTGTATTCAGGAAATATTGCGATGCCTTTAAGAGTGAAACCGAGAACAAGCAGTGCCAGTTTATAGAGAATGTTCGCATTGTTAGGAATTGTATAGTACACGCTGGAGGGCGAGTCGAGAAGGCCGACAATCCCAAACAAGTCGACAAAGCGATCAAATGGATTTGGGAGAAAGCAAAGGAAGGTAATTACATGTATGCAGAAATCGTTAACGGATTGATCTACCTACGTGAAGATATTCTTGCGCAAGTAGTTATTGACTCAGAAGACATTATTGATCACATTTGGAAACACGCTGAAAATGAAAGCAGGTGACATTATGGCGAGTATGATAAGAAAACAAACTAAAACAGGAGTAAGGTATGATGTTCAGCTTAGACCGGGGTAAAATAAATCCAGACCTAAAATCAG